>JBDLRN010000049.1:0-108892 GCA_039800005.1 Actinomycetota bacterium
CGTACAACAACTGCAGCGCGACCAACAGGAGCAGCAATCCTCCCGAGATCTGCAGGGCCGGGACGGAGACCTTCAGATAGTCGAGAACCGTCTGGCCGAACACGGCGAAGATGGAGATCACCAAGAACGCGGTGGCCGTGGCCAGATAGGCGGCACGATGCCGCTCCTTGTCGGTGAGACGTCGAGTGACGGCGAGGAAGATCGGCACGTTTCCCGGCGGGTCGAGGATCACGAGCATCGTCACCACGACTTCGCCGAACAGACGCGCATTCATCGAGCCACCTGCTCGACGGCCGACCGCCACGATGCCAACCGGTGCTCGAGCCGTGTCCGTTGCGCCTGCACCACCTCGGGCCCGGCACCGCCGCGAGTCGTGCGCATGGTGACTCCGACTCCGGGTGCCACGAGGGCCGCCGCCTCCGGTCCGAGCCGCGGTTCGGCCGACACCAGGTCGACCAGCGCCCCCTCTCCGGCGAGGCTGCGACGAACCAGCGAACCGACGATCGCGTGCGCATCGCGGAAGGGCACACCGGCTCGCACGAGAAACTCGGCGAGATCGGTGGCGGCCATGGCGGGCGCATCGGCGGCTTCCTGCATCCGGTCGTAGCGGAAGGTCGCCGTGGCGATCATGCCGTCGATCGCCGCCAGTCCGAGGGACACCTGCTCGACCGCGTCGAAGAGCGGCTCCTTGTCCTCTTGAAGGTCACGGTTGTACGAGAGAGGCAGACCCTTCAACATGGCGAGCACACCGGTGAGGTCACCGATCACGCGTCCGGCCTTGCCGCGTGCCAGTTCGGCGATGTCGGCATTCTTCTTCTGGGGCAGCATCGACGACCCGGTGGCATAGGCGTCGTCGAGCGACGCGAAGCCGAACTCCTCGCTGGTCCACAGCACCCACTCCTCCCCCAGTCGGGAGAGATGGATGGCGATCATCGAGAGCACGAAGAGCAATTCGGCCACGAAGTCGCGATCGCTGACGACGTCGAGCGAGTTGTCGAACACGGCCGAGAAGCCCATCTCGCGCGCCGTCCATTC
This sequence comes from Actinomycetota bacterium, assembly GCA_039800005.1. Lineage (GTDB taxonomy): Bacteria > Actinomycetota > Acidimicrobiia > Acidimicrobiales > Ilumatobacteraceae > Casp-actino8. The sequence continues at coordinate 1,036 of JBDLRN010000049.1, forward strand.
GGGGTCGAGGGGCAAGGACGATCCGGCAAGAGCCCCGGCCCCGAGCGGGGAGACGTCGACCCGCACGAGAGCGTCGAGCAGACGATCGATGTCTCGGCCGAAGGCCCAACAATGCGCCATGAGGTGGTGAGCGAGCATGACCGGCTGAGCGCGCTGCACGTGGGTGTACCCGGGAAGGTAAGCGCCTTTCGCCGCGGCCTCGTCGGCTCGACGGAGCAGTGTCTCCTGCAGGCCGAGGACCCGACGCGCCACGAGAGGAATCTGACGCCGACACCACAGTCGCAATCCGGTGACCGACTGATCGTTGCGACTACGACCGGTGTGCAATTTCGCACCGGCTGGTCCGCAGATCTCGGTGACTCGTCGTTCGACCGCCGTGTGCACGTCTTCGTCGGACTCGACGAAGGCGAAAGTCCCCGCCTCCATCTCGGCGGCGACCGTCGTCAACGCGTCGAGAATCGCATCACGCTCGACCTCGGAAAGGATCCCGACGTGGGCGAGACCCTTCACGTGTGCCTGCGAACAGTCGATGTCGTCGCGCCACAAGAGGCGGTCGAACGGCAGGCTGACGGTGTACGCCATGAGTTCGTCGGACGGTCCGCTCGCGAACCGTCCGTGCCACAACGTGTTGCCGCTCATGAACGTTTCGCTTTCTCTTCGGCGAGACCGGACAGGTCGCGCAGCAGGGACGCCAGTCTGGCACCCCCCAATTTCTCATCGGCGACACAGAAGATGGTGTCGTCGCCGGCAACCGTCCCGAGCAGCCCGTCGAGCGCGCTGCGGTCGAGAGCCGAAGCGACCACGTGCGCGCATCCGGGCGGCGTGCGCACGATCACCATGGGGCCGCTGTGCCGAACTTCGGCCACCCATTCGCCGAGCACGCGACGCAACTGATCCTCGGGCGCGATTCGAGCCGGCGCGAACTCGGGAATGGCGTAGACGCTCTCGCCTCCGGCCACTCGGACCTTGACCGCACCGAGGTCGTCGAGATCTCGCGACACCGTCGCCTGCGTGGCCACGATCCCCTCGGCCGCCAGCAGGTCGACCAGCTGCGGTTGGTTGGTGACCGCATGCTGCCCGATCAGACGAGTGATGAGTTGCTGTCGCCGAGCCTTGGCCGCCATCACGACACCCCCATGACATAGGCGAGCGCACCTCGCGCGGTGTGGAGACGATTGTGACCTTGCTGGATCACTCGACTTCGCGGACCGTCGATCACCGAGGCCTCGACCTCGAATCCGCGATACGCCGGCAGGCAGTGCATGAAGATCGCCTCGGGAGCGGCGGCGGACATCATCGACTCGGTCACCGTGTACGAGCCGAAGATCCCGAGCCGCTCGGCCTTCTCGGCCTCCTGCCCCATCGACACCCACGTGTCGGTGTGCACTGCGTGGGCACCGGATGCGGCGACCTTCGGGTCGTTCGACGACTCGACCGAGACCGCGCCCATGTGCAGGAACCTCTGTGCATCGTCGTCGGGAACGGAATATCCGTCGGGACATCCGAAGCGAAGGTGCGCCCCGAGATACGAGCAGATCTCGCCGAGCGATCGCGCGACGTTGTTGTAATCGCCCACCCAGGCAACCGTCCGTCCCTTCAAGGAACCGAACTCCTGCAGCATGGTGAGCGCATCGGCGAGACCCTGCAACGGGTGCGAATGGTCGGACAGCATGTTGACCACCGGGACCGAACTGGCATCGGCCAGTCGGACACACGTGTCGTGCCGGAACACTCGAGCGGCGATGAGGCCGTGGTAGCCCGACATGATGCGCGCCACATCTTCCACCGGTTCGCGAACGTCGAACCCGATCTCCTCGCCGCGTGTGTACACGGGGTGGCCACCGAGCTGAACGACGGCGACCTCCATGCTGTGACGCGTTCGGTTGGACGGCTTCTCGAAGACGAGCGCGACACCCTGGCCGTCGAGGGGGCGGCCCAACTTCTTGATCGGACGCGTCGACAGATCGAGGACGGCGCGCACACCGTCCGGACCGAGGTCGGTGATGTCGAGCAGATTCACGATCCGACTCCGTCGGCGAGGACCCCGGCGACGATCGACACCGCTTCGTCGATCTGTTCGTACGACGTCGTGATGGGGGGAGCGAGACGCAACGAGGTGGCGTTCACCGCGTTGGTGACGAGACCACGAGCCAGGAGTTCGGTGTACACGGCCTTGGCGTCGCGTCCCGCGCCGAGTTCGGCGGCTCGGAGCAATCCCTGACCGCGCACGCTCTCCACTCCGATCACGGTCGTCAACGCCGCCGCCAGATGCTCACCCTTCTCGCGCGCGAGACGCGGCGCGTCGATGCGTCGCATCTCGGCGATGACCGCCGAGATCGCGGCACCGGCAATCGCCGTGCCGCTGTAGGTGGACCCATGGTCGCCGGGCTGGAACACCGCGGACACTTCACGGCGGGCCCAGATCGCTCCGACCGGGAAACCGTTGCCGATTCCCTTGGCCATGGTGACCACGTCGGGCGAGACACCGGCGTGCTGGAAGCCGAACCACTCCCCCGTGCGCGCGAACCCGGTCTGCACTTCGTCGATCATCATGAGGAGACCGCGTTCGTCGCAGAGTCGACGAATGCCGCGCAAGTAGTCGACCGAGGCCGGGACGACACCGCCTTCCCCTTGCACCGTCTCGATGAGCACCGCCGAGACCGATGGATCGATCGCCGACTCGAGAGCGCCGAGGTCGCCGAAGGGAACGTGCCGAAAACCATCGGGCATGGGTTGGAACGGTTCGTGCTTGGCCGGCTGACCCGTGGCGGCCAAGGCGGCGAGGGTGCGACCGTGGAAACTGCCGAGCGCGCTCACCACGACGTGTCGACCGCGTCCACCGAACTTGCGCGCCAACTTGATGGCGGCCTCGTTGGCTTCGGCTCCGCTGTTGCACAAGAAGACCTGACCCCGCTGACCACTCGCCTCGAAAAGCAAGTCGTCGAGTTCGATCGCGGCCCGGGACGCGGCCGGATTGGCGAAGAAGTTGCTCACGTGAGCGAGGGTGTTCAACTGTGCGGTGACGGCCGCGTTGACGTTCGGATTGCAGTGACCGAGTGACACGACGGCGATGCCGGACAGGAAGTCGAGGTACCGCTTGCCGTCGACGTCCCACAATTCGGTGCCCGAGCCGCGTTCGAACATGATCGATGGCGCACCGAACACCGGCATGAACGGGCAGTGGTCGAGACCGTGGGTGTCGAAACCGTGTGCACTCATGACGGCACCTCCACCATCGTTCCGATTCCGGCATCGGTGAACAACTCGAGCAACAAGACGTGCGGAATCCGCCCGTCGAGGATGTGGGCGCGCCGCACTCCGTGGCGCACCGCTCGCACACAGCTCTCGACCTTGGGGATCATCCCACCGGCGATGGTGCCGTCGGCCATGAGGGCGTCGAGTTCGTCGGGCGTGGTCTGGCGAATCAGACTCGCCGCGTCGTCGACCGCGCGCCGTAGTCCTTCGATGTCGGTGAGATACACGAGCTTCTCGGCGTTCAGCGCTTCGGCGATGGCGCCGGCCACGGTGTCGGCGTTGATGTTGTAGGCCTGTCCCGACGCATCGGTGCCGATGGTGGCGACCACGGGGATGAACTCGTCGGCGAGCAAGCGGGTGAGGATGCTCGGGTCGACTCCGGCCACGTCGCCCACGAAGCCGAGTTCGGGGTCGCGAGCTTCGGCGCGGATGAGCCCGGCGTCTTCTCCACTGACACCAACCGCGTACGGACCGTGCACGTTCATGGCGGCGACGATCTGCGGATTGACCTGCCCGATGAGCACCATGCGAGCGATGTCGACCGTCTCGGCGTCGGTGACGCGCAGACCGTTGCGAAACTCGGTGGTCTTGCCGAGTCGTGACATGAGATCGCTGATCTGCGGACCGCCGCCGTGCACGACCACCGGCTTGAGTCCGACGAGGCGCATCAACACGATGTCCTGAGCGAAGAGCGCGAGCGCGTCGTCGTCGGATGCGCCGGCCAATGCATTGCCACCGTACTTGACGACCACGATCTGGTCGGCGAAACGACGAATGTACGGCAGGGCCTCGATGAGCACTTCGGCCCGCGTCGAATGGTCGAGTTTCACGGATACACCCCCACGGCCGACAGTCCGGCGGTCTCGTCGATTCCGAGCGCGACGTTGGCGGCCTGGACGGCCCCTCCCGATGCGCCTTTGCAGAGGTTGTCGAGCGCGCTGATCACGATCACGTTGCCGGTGCGTTCGTCGAATCGGGCGGTGACGTGCACGGCGTTCGAGCCGAGAGTGGCCTTGGTCGAGGGCGACTCGTCCCGTACGACCACGAACGGCTCGTTCGCGTACGCGTCGTGCAACGCGTCCATCACGATGCGCGTCGAGAGCGACTTTCCGGTGGCCGGCCGTGCGTAGCAGGTGGCGAGAATGCCCCGATTCATCGGAACGAGATGCGGGGTGAAGAGGACCTGCGCACCGATCTGCTCCTGCATCTCGGGTGTGTGCCGGTGGTTCAACAATCCGTAGGCGTTCACGTCCTCGTCGACCGTGCAGAAGAGATTGGTGTGCTTGGGCGCGCGTCCGGCGCCCGACACGCCACTCGCCGCGTCGACGATCACCGACGAGGTGTCGATCAGTCCGGCGTCGACCAACGGAGCGACGGCCAAGGTGGCGGCGGTGACGTAACACCCGGGAGTGGCGACGAGTGATGCGCCGACGAGGGCCGCCCGATGTCGTTCGGGCAGGCCGTACACGGCCCGCTCGGCGAGATCGGGCCGGTCGTGCGTGAAGCCGTAGTACTCGGGATAGGCCGACACGTTCTTCAACCGGTAGGCCGCCGACAAGTCGACGACGCAACCCACGCGTCCCACCAGTCGAGGCACCACGTCGAGACTCGCTTCGTGGGGCAGGCCGAGGAACACCACGTCGACGCCCTCGCACACCGCGGGATCGTTGGCGGCGAAGACGAGATCGGGATAGGTCGCGGCGAGACTCGGGTAGAGCGAGGCGACCGGCGACCCGGCCTGGGTGTCCCCCGTGGCGGCCACCAGTCGGAAGGCGGGGTGCTGAGCGATGAGGCGCAGCAGCTCGACCCCGGTGTAGCCGGATGCGCCGAGAATCGCCACCGAGACGGATCGCTGAGACATGGCGAATGATCATACGGATTGATGCATAGCAATACAACGATTTTTCGCTCTCGGTCGCCCGTGGTCGCAGGTGCCCTGGCAACATGGCCCGATGGCGGGATTCCCCCTCCCCACCACCAAGGGTCGACTGTTGGTCGCCTCCCCACCGCTCGGCGATCCGAACTTCGACCGCACGGTCGTCTACATGCTCGAACACAACGAGCGCGGCGCCTTGGGCGTCGTGGTCAATCGGGTGAGCGCCTCGGTCGACGATGCGTTCGAGAACTGGGTCTCGCTGCTCGCCCCTCCTGCCTCGGTGTTCGCCGGCGGTCCGGTTCAGCCCGAGGCCTTCATCGCGCTGTCCCGGAACGCCGACGACGAGGTCGAACCGGTCGAACTCGACCGAGATCCGCTTCTCGTCGACCCGACTCCGCGCGGCGTACGCATCTTCCACGGGTACGCCGGCTGGGGTGCGCAACAACTCGACGACGAATTGGAGGCCGGCGTGTGGATCGTGGCTGCCGCCACGATCGACGACGTGTTCACCGACCGGCCGGAGTCGTTGTGGACCGACGTCATGTCCCGTCAGCCCGGGCGCGTCGCGTGGATGGCATCCGTGCCGAGCGACCTGGCAGTGAACTGAACGTGATCGAAGGCCGGATCACCGATCCGATGCACTCACCCTCGAATGGATGCGCCGAGCTTGGCGGCGGACGCGATGCACTTGCCGCGCACGGTCGCCATGTCGGCATCGGTCAACGTGCGATCGGCCGCCTGCAGACGAAGCCGAAAGGCGAGACTGCGCGACTCGGCCGCGGCGTCGGCTCGATACACGTCGAACAACTCGAGTGACACCAAGAGCGAGCCGGCCGCCTGCCGAAGAGCCTTGTCGACCTTTTCGGCCGATACCGACGTCGGCACCGAGAACGCCAGATCGACATCGGACGACGGGAACCGCGAGGTGGCCTTCCACTGCGCAACCTTGGGTTCGGCGGAGAGCAGGATCGACAGGTTCAACTCGAGGATCGCCACCCGCTCGGTCACGTCGAAGGCGTCGAGTACGTCGGGGTGGATCTCACCCACCGCGCCGACGACATCGCGGCCCGCCGACAACGTGGCCGAGCGCGTGGGATGCAGACCGGCCGGCACGTTCGACTGATCGAGTCGCGCACCCCAACCCATGGACGAGGCCAACTCGCGCCACACGGCCACTGCTCGCGGCGCTTCGGCGCCGGCGATCACCACACACAACGCTTCGTACTCGGCCGGCAATTCGGCGGCACTCGGCGGATACACGTGGCCGATCTCGAACAACGCCACACCGGAGCGGCGATGAGACTCGTTGAACGCCACGGCCTTCAACAGACCCGGTCGCAACGAGGTGCGCAACACATCATCACCCACCACGAGCGGATTCAGCAGTCGAACGGCATCACCGGACAGCCCGGCTTGCGCCAGGTCGCCGTCGGCGAGGAACGGATGCGGCATCGCTTCGCTGACACCGAGCCCGAGCAACACGTCGCGCACGCGCCGACGTCGCTGCTGGATTGGCGACAGCCCACCGGGCACGGTCGACTTCGGCACCGTCTTGCCCAAGCGGTCGTACCCGAACAGCCGGGCGATCTCTTCGACGACGTCGATCTCGAGCGTGCAGTCGGGTCGCCACGACGGAACCGTGACGAGCAGATTCGTCTCGTCGGCTCGACACTCGAAACCGATGGGTTCGACGAGCGCAGTGATCTCGTCCGCCGAGAACTGTCGACCCAAGAGGGCGCCCACTCGCTCCGGTCGCAGCGGAATCGTGGTCGCGACAGGCATCGAGGGCGTCCGCGCGTCGACGAAACCGTCGTGCACCACGAGGTCGGGGCAGGTGAGGCGCAACAACTCGACGAAACGCGCGATCGACGTCTCGACGCCGAGCGGATCGATACCTCGCTCGTTGCGCGCCGAGGCCTCGCTGCGCAACGCCAAGTGCTGCACACTCTTCATGACCCCGAGTGGTTCGAAGTACGCCGTCTCGAGGGCGACCACCGTGGTCGAGTCGCTGATCTCGGTGTTCTGGCCGCCCATGATCCCGGCGATGCCGATGGGTCGATCGGTCGCATCGCAGATCAGCAGCTCGTCGGAGGTCAAGGTGCGCTCGACACCGTCGAGCGTGATCATCGTCTCGCCTTCTCGCGCGACGCGGATGCGGAACCCTCCCCCGCCCAAGGTGTCGAAGTCGTAGGCATGATTCGGCTGATTCGTCTCGAGCATCACGTAGTTGCTCACGTCGACCACGTTGTTGATGGGGCGCATGCCGGCGGCCGACAGCCGACTCTTCATCCAGTCAGGTGACTCGACGACCCGCACACCCGACAACACGATGCTCGTGAAACGCGGACAACGATCGCCGTCGACGATCTCGACCGACGCCGAACGCGACGGGCCGTCGGCGACGACGGTTCCCGACGGTGCGGTGAACGCAACGCCGAAACGGGCCGCCAGATCGCGCGCGACTCCCACGTGTCCGTAGGCGTCGGGACGGTTGCGCAACACGTCGAGGTCGTACACGACCTCCTCGGCCAGACCGAGTGCCTGGCCGTAGGGAACACCGAGGGGCGTGTTCGGATCCAGGATCAAGATGCCGCTGTGATCGTCGCCGAGACCCAACTCGCGCGCAGAACAGCACATGCCTTCACTCGGGATCCCGACGATGGGCTTGGTCTCGATGAGGCGCCCGTCGGGCATGGCCGTGCCGGGCGTGGCCCACGGGATGACGTCACCGGGCTGCATGTTGAACGCGCCGCACCACACGTGATGCTCGGTTCCGTCGCCGATGTCGAGGAACACCCGGTGCACCTTGGCGGCATCGGGATGGCGCTCGGTCTTCACCACGCGGGCGGTGATCACTCCTGCCACGGTCGCGCCGACCCGGTCGACGCTCTCGCACGCCAAACCGACGTCGGACAACGTGTCGGCGACCACGTCGACGGTCGCGTCGGCCGGGAGCGCCACCAGATCTCGGAGCCAGGAATCGACGATCTTCATGTCAGAACTGCTCGATGAACCGGATGTCGTTGGTGTACATCTCGCGCACGTCGCCCACGCCGTGGCGCTCCTTGGCCATGCGGTCGATCCCGAACCCGAAGGCGAAGCCGCTCCACTCCTCGGGGTCGAGGCCACCTGCGCGCAGCACGTTGGGATGCACCATGCCGCAGCCACCCAACTCGAGCCAGTCGCCCTTCGGTGTGCGGATGTCGAATTCGGCCGAGGGTTCGGTGAACGGGAAGTACGACGGTCGCAGACGGCTGCCGAAGTCGGTTCCGAAGAAGGCCTTGGTGAAGGCGTCGATCGTGCCGGCAAGATCGGCGAGAGTGATGCCGCGATCGATCACCAGACCCTCGATCTGATGGAAGACCGCCAAGTGCGTGGCGTCGGTCGTCTCGTTGCGGAACACCCGACCCGGCATCACCATGTAGATCGGCGGTTCGATGGACTGCATCACACGGATCTGGACCGGCGACGTGTGCGTGCGAAGCACCGTGCTTCCCGGTGCGCCGTGATCGACGTAGAACGTGTCGTGCATACTGCGGGCCGGATGCGACGGCGGCATGTTGAGCGCTTCGAAGTTGTACCAATCGGTCTCGACTTCGGGCCCTTCGGCGACCTGGAACCCGAGACCCACGAACACATCTTCGAGGCGTTCCCAGGCCTGGGTGACGATGTGGGCCCGACCTCGACGAGGAGCGGCCACGAACTCGGTGAGATCGAGGGCTTCGGCTGCCAACTGGAGTTCGCGTTCGGCGCGACCCAGGACCCGTCGACGTTCGTCGAGCGCTTCCTGCACGGCCGTCATCGCTTCGTTGACCGCCGCACCGGCCGACTTCTTCTCGTCGACAGTGGCCAACTTCCCGAGTCCGGCCTTCAACGATGCGAGGGTGCCCTTCTTGCCCAAGAGTTCAGCGTCGAGTCGCGCCACGTCGTCGACCGTCGTCGCCGAGGCCACACGGGCGAGGGCGTCGTCGCGCGCGGCGGTGATGTCAGCGATCATGGCGAGACGTCACGGTATCGGAGGCGCCGCGACGATGACGAGCCACTTCGAAGGCGACGAGGGTTCCGGCCATGGCGGCGTTCAGGCTCTCGGATCGCCCGGCGTGTTCGATGGTGATCCATTCGTCGACCGGCGCATCGTCGGCGAGACCGTGAGCTTCGTTGCCGATCACGACGGCCACTCGGGTCGCGTAGTCGATCGAACGGTGATCACGGCCGCGGTGCGACGAGGTCCCGTACGCGGTGAACCCCGCCCGACGGAGATCGTCGATCGACTCGACCGCCACCACCGGCACGTGAAAGATCGCGCCGGCGGAGGCCCGCACCGTTTTCGGATTCGCCGCGTCGACCGTGCCACGCGTGACGACGAGCGCGTCGGCACCCGCCGCCTCGGCCGATCGCAGGAGAGTCCCGAGATTGCCCGGATCGCCGAGGGCGTCGGCCACCACCACGAAAGTGGCTCGACGCAGATCGTCGAGCGAGCCGGGTCGGAACTCGACGATGGCCACGATCCCGGGCGGTGTCTCGGTGTCGGTCACCTTGCCGATCACACCATCGGCCAGTTCGAACACGGGTCCTGCTCCATCCACGGGTTCGACCCCCGGTGCGACGAACTGGCACTCGATGCGGCGACCTGCAGCCACCGCCTCACGGACGAGCACGGCACCCTCGACCACGAGCACGCCTTCGTCGTCACGCGAACTGCGGCGCCCCACGAGGCGCCGCAGTCGTTGAACGTGTCGATTGGTGAGACCGAGTCCCACGCAGGCTCCGTCAGCCCAACGCGGCCTTGGCCGCCGTCACCAACTTGGTGAACGCAGCCGGGTCGGTCACCGCGAGGTCGGCGAGGATCTTGCGATCGACTTCGATGCCGGCGGCATTGAGACCGGCGATGAAGCGGCTGTAGCTGATGTCGTTGAGACGGCAGGCCGCATTGATGCGCTGGATCCAGAGGCGACGGAACTCGCCCTTCTTGGCCCGGCGATCGCGGAACGCGTACTGACCGGACTTCATCACCTGCTCGTTGGCGGCGCGCACCGAACGGCTCTTGTTGCCGTAGTAACCCTTGGCGCGCTCCAGGACCTGGCGACGCTTCTTCTTGGCTCCGACGGCTCTCTTCACTCTGGCCATGGGAACTCTCCTTTCTGAGAACGAATATGGATCAGGGGACGACGGACTGGATCAGCGCTCGGCGAGCAGACGCTTGATCTTCTTCTCATCGCCGGGGTGGACGTCGACCATTCCGTCGAGACGGCGAGTGCGCGTCGACGGCTTCTTCTCGAAGAGGTGCTGACGGTTCTGCTGCAGACGACGGAGCTTGCCGGTTCCGGTCTTGCGGAACCGCTTGGCGGTGGTCTTGCTCGTCTTCATCTTGGGCATGGCGGGCTTCTTTCTGTCAGTTCTCGGTTCCGGTGGGAGCCGAGGTTTCGGTTGCCTCCACCGGTCCGGCGGTGGCGGTCGAGTCGTTCGATGAACTGTTCGCGGACTTGTTCGACGAACTTCCCGTCGAACTCTTCTTGGCCTTCTTCTCGGGAACGAGCACCAAGGTCATGTTGCGACCTTCGAGTCGGGCTTGCGTCTCGACTTTGCCGAGGTCACCGATCTGTTCGATGACCCCGTCGAGAATCTTGCTGCCGAGCTCGGGGTGAGCCATTTCACGTCCGCGGAACTGCAAGGTGACCTTCACCTTGTGTCCGTCCTCCAGGAACTCCTGCACGTGACGCACCTTGGTGTCGAAGTCGCCCTTGCCGATCTTGGGTCGGAACTTCACTTCCTTCACCGTGACATGGGCGGTCTTCTTGCGGGCTTCACGCTGACGCTGGGATTCCTCGTAGCGGAACTTGCCGTAGTCCATGATGCGGCACACCGGCGGGGTGGCGAGTGGAGCGACTTCGACGAGGTCGAGGTCGAGTTCTCGCGCCAGCGCGAGGGCATCGGGCAGAGCCTTGATGCCGAGCTGGGATCCGTCGGGGCCGATCACCCTCACTTCACGCGCACGGATGCGCTCGTTGTAGCGGGGCTCGTTCTGCGGCGGTGCTATGGCTTTTCACTCCTGTGCAATGGGCTGACCTCCCATGATGATCGGATACGTGCTGATGCGAAGCCGATCCGGGACAGCCGCTACCGCGCCTGACTCGAAGGGACCTGGACGCACTCGGGAGTGGCCAGGTGGGGGCGAACCCCACTTCTCATCGATTGTCGACCTGTAGGGTAACCGACCCCGGGGAGGAAAACCCATGACAGAACCTGATTTCGACGGCGCGCTCGACGAGACGGTGGACGCGACGGTGGACGCTTCCTTGGAGGCCCTGGCCGAGGCCCGCCAACGGCTGGCCGGCGTGCCACCCGAGGTCGTGATCACCAACCACGCCATGGGTCTCTACGAACTGGCCGCCATTCACCTGTCCGCTGCGCCACCGAACATGCCCGAGGCCGCCTTGTCGATCGATGCGCTGGCCTGTTTGGTCGAAGGCCTGGGCGAGCGACTCGGCCCGGATCAACCGGTGCTGGCCGATGCCCTGGCCAACATTCGCCTGGCCTTCGTACAGATCAAGGGCTGACGCGAGATCAGAGATCGACGAGGTGGAACGCCTCGGGACGTCCGAACTTCGGGCGCACTTCGCACCGGACCGAAGCCCCCACGGAGATCTGGCGTGAACCGTCGGCGATCTCGGCGCAGTGGAACGGGACCTCCCGGCCGTCGTCGAGTCTCACGGTGCCGAGACCCACGTGGGCGTCGAAGTCGATCACGGTGGCGGCCACGGACGTCGTCGACATCGCGATCCGATCAAGCGACGATCTTGGAGATCGGCAGTTCGAGCAGATCCGAAGCCCCGGCGTCTTTCAAGGCCGGGATGAGCGTGTTGATCGAACGCTTCTCGACCACTGATTCGACGGCGAAACCTCCACCGGCCAACTCGCTGATGGTGGGCGACTTGGCCGAGGGCAACACGGCGAGCACCTTCGACAGGTCGTCGGCTCCGACGTTGAGTTTCACGAGAACCTTGCCCCGCGCATCGAGAGTGCCGAGAAGGAGCGTCATCAACTGATTCATGGCGTGACGCTTGATCGGATCGGCGTGCGAGGCCCGATTGGCGATCATCTCGGTGTAGCTCACGAGCATGGTGTCGACGACGCGGAGTCCGGCGGCGCGCAACGCCCGCCCGGTCTCGGTGATGTCGACGATGCAATCGGCGATGTCGGGAATCTTGGCTTCCGATGCTCCGTACGACAGGCGAACGTCGGCGCGGATACCGCGTGATTCGAAGAAGCGCTTGGTCAGACTCGGATACTCCGTGCTGACGCGCACACCTTGCGGAAGATCGGCCACCGACCGGGCCGGACTGTCACCGGCGACGGCGACCACGACCTTGACCGGGTCGCTGGTGGCCTTGGAGTAACGCAATTCACCGAGGCTCTCCACGTCGCTCTCGGTCTCCTCGACCCAGTCGCGACCGGTGATACCGAGATCGAACAACCCCTCGGCCACGTACTGCGGGATCTCCTGCGGACGAAGGATCCGCACCTCGGACACACGTGGATCGTCGATGGAGGCCTTGTAGTCGACGCTCGACGAACGGCGAATGGGCAGATCGGCCGCCTCGAACAACTCGAAGGTGGCCTTCTCGAGAGAGCCCTTGGGGACGACGAGGCGCAACACGCCCGTCACGTTACCGGCGTCAGTTGCCGTGGGCGGTGGGGGTTTGGGCCAGGAGGCGCAGTGCATGCGGCAACACGTCGACGATCGCTTCGATCTGCTCGACACAACCCTTGGGGGAACCGGGCGTGTTGCACACAATGCACGACCCGACCACACCGACCACACCGCGCGACAGACGACCGAGTGGATTCACGAGTCGCATGGCCTCGGCCAAGCCCGGCGCTTCTCGCTCGATGACCTGGCGCGTGCCTTCGGGGGTCTGATCACGCGGCGCGAAACCAGTGCCGCCAGTGGTCACGACGAGTCCGGAGAAACCAGTGGTGAGTCGACGCAACGTCGTGGCGACCTCGTCGACGCCGTCGGGAGTGAGGGCTCGCTCGATCACTGCGAAACCGGCTCGCTCGAGCGCCTCGGCCAGGGCCGCGCCCGAGAGGTCGTCGCGAGTTCCGTGCACCACGCCGTCGCTCACCGTGAGCACCTTGGCGGCCAGGCGATCGCTCATGACACGCGACGGTATCGGACGAGCACCATGCCGTCGGTGTCGGTGAGATGAGGAAGGAGGCGAAAACCCGATCCGAACTCCTGCCATTCGTCGCGCAGGCGCGGTAGTCCTGCCGTCTCTCGGCCGACGACTTCGAAACCACGTGGCACCCCGTGTCCGATGGATTCGCGCGCGGTGATCGTGCACACGCTGTACACAAGCCAGCCACCGGGCCGAACCAATCGGGCCGACGCGTCGAGAATCGCCGACTGCAACGCGACCAGATCGTCGACGTCGGTCTCGGCGATCCGCCAACGGGCATCGGGTCGACGACGCAGGGCTCCGAGACCGGAACAGGGCGCATCGACCAACACGCGGTCGAACGAAGTTTCGACGAGGGCGGGCCGCCGTGCGTCGGCGACCACGACGGTCATCGGGGCAGCGCACGCGTCGGCGTTGCGCACCACGAGGCCGGCGCGAGCCACGTTGGCATCGGCCGCCACGACGCGAGCTCCGGTGGCGGCCAGTCCGGTCGCCTTGCCGCCTGGACCGGCGCACGTGTCGATGACCAGCTCACCCGGCCGCGCTCCCACTGCTTCGACCACCCACTGACTGGCGAGATCCTGCACGTAGCCATCCGCACGTTTCGACACCGGAGCCGGCTCGTTCATCCGCGCCAGGCATTCGTCGGCCTCGGCGACTTCGTCGCGGAAGGTGCGCACGATCCAGTCGGGATAGCTGAGACGAACGCCGTCACTCGGCCACACCATGGGCGTGGACGACACCCGCCGAAGTACGGCGTTGACGAACCCACGAGTCCGACGCGGCGCCAGCTCGACCGCGGTCGACACCGCAGCGTGCGGAGGCACGCCGGCGAACACCATTTGGTAGGCGCCGAGCCGCAGGACGCGACGGGTCACCGCGTCGGGATCGTTGGTGACGAAGCGATCGACGACGGCGTCGCAGGCGCGGCGCATGCGCGTCGTGCCGTAGACCAGTTCGGTCACGAAACGACGATCGTTGGAGGCGAGTTCGGATCGGTCGAGCAACGCCGGCACGACGAGATTGGCGTAGGCGCCTTCGTCCTCGATCCGACGCAACGACTCGAGAGCCACGTCGCGCGCCGTCGCACCGGTCTTCATGATGTCGCGAGTCTCATGGCGCGAAACGAACGGGCGCACCTCGTCGTCCGTTCGACCAGTCACGGGCACTCATCATCGCCTTTCCCTCGGGCTGCAGCGTGAGGATCTCCACGTCACAGTCGCCGGTGGCGACCAGGAGCCGACCGCCGGCCGTCGCGCCGGTCCCGGGTTCGGCACGCGACGGTTCGTCGGTGACGCGCAGAAAGCCGATACGAACTCGCGCTCCGTCGAGTTCGGTCCAGGCACCACCGATCCGGGATCGTCGGGCGGTCGACGCGGCCGGCTCGCTCCAGACGATGCGCCGGTCGTCGTTCGACAGTTTCTCGGCGTACACGGGATCGCCCATCTGAGGAACGGCCGGCGGCAGCCCGTCGCGCAAGGCGTCGACGAGGAGGCGGGAACCGCGACGCGCCAACTCGACGCGGAGTTCGTCGGCTGTGACCCGATCGTCGACCTCGACCGATTCGACCGCGAGCACTCCCCCGGTGTCGAGTCCTTCGTCGACCCGCATGAGACACACTCCGGTTCGTGGGTCGCCCGCCAGCAGACATCGTTCGATCGGAGCCGCCCCACGCCAGCGCGGCAACAACGAGAAGTGCAGATTCACCATCGGTATCGCCGCGAGCACGTGCGGCTTGACGATGGCGCCGTAGGCGACCACCACGCCGAGTTCGATCGGCGGCGAGATCTCCAGCAGATCGTCGACCCGATGCGATACAGGAACACCGTGCGCGAGAGCGGCCGCCTTCACCGGACTCGGCACCAGAGTCGAACCCCGTCCTCGCCGCTTGTCGACTCGGGTCACCACATGAGCGACGTCGATCCCCGCCTCGATCAAGGCGTCGAGGACCATCACCGAGGTGTCGGGTGTTCCCAGGAAGGCGACCCGTCGAACGGGACCGGTGGGCAACGCGGCCGGTGCCGTCGCAGTCACGTCACTCGGCCCGCAGACGGCGGGGAGCCGACGCCGTATCGGCCTGGGCGGCCATGCGCTGATACTCGGCGATGGCCTGCTTGCGTTGCTCGGGCTGCATGCGGTCGAACATGAGCACGCCGTTCAGGTGGTCGAGTTCGTGCTGGAAGAGACGGGCCTCGAGTTCGTCGGCTTCGAAGGAGATCTCGTTGCCGTCGATGTCGACGCCGGTCATGAGCACCGTCTTCGGGCGCACCATCTCGACGTAGAGACCCGGGATGCTGAGACAGCCTTCTTCGTACGTCCACTCGCCGTCGGATTCGGCGATCACCGGATTGAAGATCACCTCGGGTTCGCCGTCGATGTCCCAGACGAAGATCTGTCGTTGGATGCCGACCTGCGGCGCCGCGAGACCGATTCCCGTCTCGGTTTCGTAAAGAGTGTCGAACATCTGCTCGACGATCCGAACGATCTTGCCGTCGATGTCGGTGACCTCGGCCGCCTTCGCCGCCAGGACCGGATCGCCGAATGTTCGGATTTCGTACGCCATACCTGTCAGGCTACTTGCGAGATGTCGCACTACTTCGACCACTCGCCGAGTGCGGCGTCACAGCCGCGCGTCGTGACCGTCGTCCTCCTCGACGACGCCTTCGACTACGAGACCGACCACGGAGTCTTCTCCTACGGTCGACTCGATGCCGGAACCAAGTTCTTGCTCACCGACGCTCCCGAGCCACCGGACGCCGGCGTGTTCCTGGACCTGGGCTGCGGAGCCGGTCCGATCGCACTGGCTCTCGCCCGACGTCGAGCCCGAGCCCGCGTGATCGCGGTCGACGTGAACGAGCGGGCGCGCGATCTCACCGCACGCAACGCGCGTCGACTCGGCGTGTCGAACCTCGACGTGTTCGAACCGGACCAGGTGGACCCCGATCTGCGCTTCGATCTGATCTGGAGCAATCCGCCCATCAAGGTCGGTAAAGCCGTTCTGCACGAGATGCTCCGGCACTGGCTGGACCGACTGTCTCCCTCGGGTCGGGCGATTCTCGTCGTGCAGAAGAATCTCGGCTCGGACTCGCTTCAACGGTGGCTGAACGCCGAAGGGTTCGCGACGACTCGGATCGGTTCACGCTCCGGTTATCGCCTTCTCGTCGTGCTGCCGCGGTCCTCGGCCGACGACGACCACTAGACCCGCGGCGGGTCGACGGCGATGCGCACTCGTCGCGTTCGCGCGTCCTTCTCGAGTCGCGACCGAGCCGACTCCCACGCGTCGGCGAGTCGTCGCCAATCGACCGCACGTACCAGCAGCCGTTCACCCAGATCGGTCACCTCGACCCCCGACACCGACGACAGGTCGGTCGCCCATTGCGCAAGTCCGTCACCTTCGACCACGGCCACGGTGGAGAACGGTGGAAGGTCGAGGGTCCGTCGTCGCTCCCACTCGTCGCGCACCGCTCGATCGAGGTCGAGATCGACCATGGCGCGCACCGTGTCGTGATCGGCGAGCGAGGTCTGCAACACGACGCGACCCGACGAACCCACCAGACGGGCTGCCCGGGCCACGAGCGACCACATCTGCTCGCGGGATCGAAACCGTGGCGCGAGCAACTCGCTGTCGACGTCGAGGAAGACCACGGTGTCGGCACGGCGAACTCGATGCAGGACGGCTTCGGTCCCGACGAATACATCGGCGCCGGTGTCGTCGACGTCACCGGACGACGCGGTCACTTCGAGAACCTGACGCAGGGAGGCTCGTTCGAGTTCTTCCCGTAGACGCGTGGTACCGGGTCGGACCCGCGCCATGGTCGTCGAACCACACGCCGCACACACCCGCGGCCGCCGACTGTCGCAGCGCGGACACACGAACTCGTCGCGTTCGATCTCGACGACGGCCGCCTCGCAGTGCACACATCGCGCCAGGGTTCGACACGATCGACATGCCGAGGCCCGAGCCTGCCCCTTGGTGTTGACCACGCACACGACTCGACGCGACTCGTCGCGCAGGTCTGCCACGAGTCGCGTCGAGACGAGGCTGCGCTTCCACGGCTCCTGTTCGCTCAGGTCGACCAGCTCCACCTCCGGCCACGCGCGTCGCTCCCGGTCTCGATCGGGAGCGACCACCGAATCACCCCGTGCACCGAGAGACGACCAAGCCTCCACACTCGGAACCGGCGACACCAGAACCGGCACGGCACCGACCCGTCGACAACGCTCGACGATCACGTCGCGCGCGTGCCACGTGGGCGTGCGTTCCTCCTGCAGTCCTTCGTCGTGCTCGTCGAGGACGACAGCCACCCGCAGATCGGGACACGGAGCGAAGGCCGCACCCCGCGCGCCGATCACCACGTCGACCCCGCCGCGAGCCTGGGCCCAGTCCTCGGGAACGAGGGCCACCGAGACACCCGTGCGTCGGAGACGATGCGACAACACGCGCGCCTGATCGACCGCCGGGCACACCACCAGGGTCGGGCCGACCCGAGCCGCCGAGAGGATCGTCGGAAGATGATCGACCGTCGGTGGCAGACGCAGCACGCCGCCACCGCGTTCGATGAGACCGCTGGTGGCCGGCGAGGTCGGCTCGGCGACCACCCGCGTGCGCCGCGGTGTGGCCGGGCGATGCACGACGACCGGCGGCGAGGCCACCACGAGGAAGGGGCGTAGACGCGACGCGCACCAACGTTGCGATGCCCATCGCGCCAGATCGATCACGTCGGGCGACGGACCGAGACCACTCGACTTCAGAATGGGTTTGAGTGCCTCCGATGCGACTTCGCTCGAACGGTCGAGAAGTTCGACCACCCAGCCCCCGACTCGGCGACCGTGCAGCGCCACGCGGACGCGCGAGCCCACCTCGATGATGCCGATCATCTCGTCGGGGACGAGATAGTCGAAGACGCGGTCGATTCCCGTGACGTCGGGAACGATGCGCGCGATACCGCTCAGAGGACCTCGACGGACCTCAGAGTCCGGCGGCCGACGTGAAATCGGACAGACGCGACAGCTTCTCCCACTCGAAGTCGGGAAGTTCGCGGCCGAAGTGACCGTACGCCGCGGTCGGACGATAGATCGGCCGCTTCAACTTGAGGTCGCGCACGATGGCCGCCGGGCGGAGATCGAACGTGGAGCGCACGGCGTCTTCGATGCGTTCGACCGGGATCTTCTCGGTGCCGAAGGTCTCCACGAGGATGCTGACCGGATGGGCCATGCCGATGGCGTAGGCCACCTGCACCTCGCAACGATCGGCGGCGCCGGCGGCCACCACGTGTTTGGCGACCCAGCGTGCCGCGTAGGCGGCCGATCGGTCGACCTTGCTCGGATCCTTGCCGCTGAACGCGCCACCACCGTGACGCCCCATGCCGCCGTAGGTGTCGACGATGATCTTGCGACCGGTCAATCCGGTGTCGGCGTGCGGACCTCCGAGCACGAACTTGCCGGTCGGATTCACGTACACCGCGTAGTCGTCGTCGGCGAACTGCTCCGGAATGGTCGGGCGGATCACTTGTTCGATCAGATCGGGGCGGATCACGGTGTCGCGATCGATGCCGTCGTGATGCTGCGTCGAGATGAGAACGGTCTTCAGGCGAACCGGACGACCGTTCTCGTAGTCGAAGGTGACCTGGGTCTTTCCATCGGGTCGCAGGTACGGGATCTGACCCGACTTGCGCGCGTCGGTGAGACGCTCGGCGAGTCGGTGGGCGAGATTGATGGGCAACGGCATGAGCGTCGGCGTCTCGTTGCATGCGTAGCCGAACATCATTCCTTGATCGCCGGCACCCTGCAGATCGAGATCGTCGCTTCCCGACCGGGCGCGCACCTCTTCACTGCGGTCGACTCCTTGAGCGATGTCGGGGCTCTGCGCATCGAGAGCCACCAGGACTCCGCAGGTCTTGCCGTCGAAGCCGTACTCGGCGTTGTCGTAGCCGATCTCCTGGATCACGCCGCGGGCGATCTCGGGGATCTCGATGTATTCGGCGGTGGTGATCTCACCCGACACCAAGCACAGACCCGTGGTCACCAGCGTTTCGCACGCCACGCGAGCGTGCGGGTCCTTGGCCAAGATGGCGTCGAGGACGGCATCCGAGATCTGGTCGGCCATCTTGTCGGGATGACCCTCGGTCACGCTCTCCGAGGTGAAGGTCCACTGGCGGCTCATGAGACTCCGTTGATTGATGAAGGTGCGGGCCGACTGGCGATCGCAGGACGAATGTTCGCGATCGTGGACGAGACGCGCTCGCCGTCAGGCGAGCAGTCCGACCACGATGTCGAGCAGCGCCCGGGCGATGTCCCGCTTGTCGCTCAACGGATGCGACTCTAGAGGCTGGTCGGGTCGCAGGAAGGTAACTGCGTTGGTGTCGTGCTGGAACCCGACACCCGGTGCCGACACGTCGTTGGCCACCATGAGATCGAGGTTCTTACGATGCAGTTTGGCGGTGGCGTTCTCGACCAGGTCCGCCGTCTCGGCGGCGAATCCGACCAACACCTGACCGGGACGCTTACGGGCACCGAGGGCGGCCAGGATGTCGGGCGTGGGCTCCAAGCGGATCTCGGGCACACCCGCGTCCTTCTTGATCTTGCCGGTCGCGCACTGCACCGGTCGAAAGTCGGCCACCGCCGCGGCCATCACGATCACGTCGGCATCGACCGCCAGACGATCGAGGACCGCGTGCATCTCGGCCGCCGTCTCGACCTCGACCACGTCGACGCCGGCTGGTGCCGGACGATCGACGGTGGTGACCAGGGTCACCGAGGCACCTCGTCGGCGAGCCTCGGCGGCCACGGCGTATCCCTGTTTGCCGCTCGATCGATTGGCGATGACGCGCACGGCGTCGATCGGTTCGCGCGTCCCACCCGCCGACACGACCACTCGCCGACCGTCGAGATCACGTGGGCCGAGTACCTGTCGCACCGCGTCGACGATCGCCTCGGGTGACGCCAGACGACCCTTGCCCACGTCACCACCGGCCAGACGACCTTCATCGGGTTCGACCACGTGCACACCGCGGCGACGCAGCACTGCGATGTTGTCCTGAACGGCGGGGTGCTCCCACATCTCGGTGTGCATGGCCGGGCAGACGATCACCGGAGCGCGCGTGGCGATGAGAGTGTTGGTGAGCAGATCGGTGGACAGTCCGTGGGCGTAGCCCGACAGGACACGAGCCGTCGCCGGTGCCACGAGGACGAGGTCGGCGGTCTGGCCGAGTCGGGTGTGCGGAATGGGCGAGGCCTCGTTCCAGAGCGACGACTGCGCGGGCTCGCTGGCGAGAGCCGACAACGTGGTACGACCGATGAACTTCTCGGCTCCGGCCGTCATCACCGGCGCCACGTGCGCACCGAGGTCGACGAGACGACGACAGATCTCGACGGATTTGTAGGCGGCGATTCCGCCGCTCACACCGAGGACGATGCGCAGACCCGACAGCGGTCGAGACATGGCGTGTGGTGTCGACGCGTCAGGCGTCGCCACTCTCCGTCTCACCGCTGGTGTCACCATCACCCAGAAGCGACAGTTCGGCCGCTTCGGCATCGGCGAGCGCGGCGGCTTCGGCCGCTTCCCGCTCGCGCACCTCGTCACCCGAAATGCGCACGATCTTGCCGGCCGAGATCTCCTCGAAGCTCAGGCTCAAGAGTTTGCGCAGCGACGGCACCTGCGGCGGAATCGTCTTCGACGAGGTGACGCCGAGGTAGTAGTCCTGGAGTTGGCGCGAGCGCCGCGCCGCCAAGGTGACGAGCGAGAACTTGGAGTCGACCTTGTCGAGCAGGCCCTCGAGGGCGGGATAGGTCATCGAATCGTTGGTCGTCACCGGCTCACCGTTCTGGGAAAGGACTTCACGGACGGTTCCCGAGGCTAGCCCGCACCAGGGCGAATCCGACGACGGTCACCGAGGTGATCGGTGCCGGTCGATGATCGCCAACATGTCGTCGACGGTCCGGGTCAGATCGTCGTTGACCACCAGATGGTCGGCCAGCGATCGCCCGATGGGCTCCTCTTCTTCGGCTTTGCGCAAGCGCGCCTGCACCTTGTCGGCGGGATCGCCACGGCCGATCAGGCGACGACGTTGTTCGTCGCGCGACGGGGGCAACACGAAGATGAGAATCGACTCCGGGAACTGACTCTTCACCTGACTCGCCCCGTCGACTTCGATCTCGAGTACCAGATCCCGCGCGGAACCCGGGTCGGGGCGCGGCGACCCGTAGTAATTCCCGAGGAACTCGGTCCACTCCAGGAACCCTCCGGCGTCCCGATGGGCCTCGAAGGCGTCCCGGGTCGTGAACACGTAGGCGTCCTCTCGTTCACCGGGCCGGCGATCACGGGTGGTCCACGACCGACTCAGCAACAACTCCGGGTCGCGGGCCACGAGTGCATCGACGATCGTGCCTTTACCGACCCCTCCGGGGCCGGACACGATGATGATCAGCGGGCGGTGTCGAGGGCGAGGGTCGGCGACGACCCCCGGCATCACTTGGCCAGGTGTTCGAGCAGGGCCTTTTTCTGCTGGGCCCCGAGTCCCTGGATCTTGCGATTGTCGGCGATGCCGACCTCTTCCATGATCTTGCGGGCCTTGACCTTGCCGAGGCCGGGCAGGCTCTCGAGCAGGGCCACGACTTTCAACTTGCCCACGTTGGGATCCGACGAGTCGAGAGCATCGGCCACGGTGAGCGTGCCCTGCTTCAACTTCACCTTGATCTCGGCTCGGGCCGCCCGGGCCTCGGCCGCCTTGGCCAACGCTGCGGCGCGCTGTTCGGGTGTGAGTTGCGGAGGTGTTGCCATGCGGGAAACATACTCTCTGGGGGCGCGGCCACGGGTGGATAGTGCCCCGGTGGTCACCCTCGTCGTCACCCCGGTGAGCCAGCCGGTGGGGTCGGCGTCGGACGACCTCGACGACCCGTGATGTCGGCCAGAGAGGAAAAGCCCTGCCCTCGGGCCCAGTCGACTAGGTCCTGGGCGATCCGGTGCGGGGCCCGCGGATCGACGAAGGTCGCCGTGCCCACCTGCACCGCTTGGGCTCCCGCTCGCATCAGCGCTCCTGCCGTGGCCCCCGAGGTCACTCCTCCGACCCCCACGATCGGCAGGTCGGGGTGGGCGGCCCGGACATCGGCCACGGCTCGTAACGCCACCGGGTGGATCATCGGACCCGACAATCCCCCACCTCCGTTGCCGAGCACGGGCTCTCCATCGTCGTCGAGCACCAACCCGACCACGGTGTTCACGAGGGTGACCGCCTCCGCACCGGCGGCGTGAACCGCCCCGGCGACGTCCACCACGCGGTCGGTGTTGGGACTCAACTTGGCCCACCGGGGCCGGGGAACGTCGCGGCAGGCCGACATGACGGCCGCCGACACCTCGGCGTCGTGGGCGAAGATGCCGCGTCGTCCCTCCAGGTTCGGACACGACAAGTTGATCTCGACCGCCACCACGTGATCGGCGGACGAATCGGCAAGTCGCGTCGCCACGACCTCGGCTGCTCGTCGGTACTCGTCGACCGTTCGACCCCACAGGCTGATGACGACTCGAGATCGGTGTCGCGCCAGCGACGCGAGATGCTCGTCGAACCACGCCGCGACCCCGGGCCCTTGCAGGCCGACTGCATTGATCATGCCGTGCGGCAGAGGATGCAGACGCGGCGCCGGGTTGCCGGCCCATGGCATGACCGAGAGCGACTTCACGGTCACGGCACCGATCTCGTCGAGCGCGAAGTAGTCGCCCAGTTCGGCACCGTGTCCGGAGGTTCCCGACGCCGTCATGACCGCGTGCGGGAGTTCCACCGAACCCACGCGCACGCGCGTGTCGACGACACCGAATCTTTCACGCACGTCCGTGATGCTCCTGCAGGCTGCACACCTCGAGTGGACGGTCGGCCTGTTCGGCCAGACCGCGGACCGCCGCCAGAGCCGCTTCCACCGTGGTCACCGACGGCACACGATGAACGTTGGCCGCCTTGCGAATGGCTTCACCGTCGGTCCGACCACCGCGTCCCTGCGGAGTGTTGATGACGAACGAAATGTTGCCGCTGGCGATGAGATCGACCGCCGTGTCACCGCGACCCTCGCTCACCTTGTCGACCGTTCGATCGACGGTGAGTCCGAAGCGGGCCAGATACTCCGCGGTGCCCGTCGTGGCCGCGACACCGAAGCCGAGCTCCCGCAGTCGTTGCGCGACGACGATGCCGGCCGGTTTGTCTCCGTCGGCGAGCGACAGGAACACCGTGCCGTCCCGCGGCAACACCGTGCCGGCCGCCAACTCGGCTTTGTAGAACGCGCGACCGAACGAGGTGTCGATTCCCATCACTTCGCCGGTGGACCGCATCTCGGGACCGAGTGCAGTGTCGACTTCGGGGAATCGGTTGAAGGGCAGCACCGCCTCCTTCACGGCCACACGGCCGGCGTCGAGAACCGACGGTCGCAACAGGCCTTCGGTGCGCAATTCGGCGAGAGTCGCACCGAGCATCACGCGTGTGGCGACCTTGGCGAGCGGAATACCGGTCGCCTTGGCGACGAAGGGAACGGTGCGACTCGCCCGCGGATTGGCCTCGATGACGAACACGTTGGTTCCGGCGACCGCGTACTGCACGTTGATCAGACCGCGTACGTCGAGGGCGCCGGCGATGGCCTCGGTGTACGCACGAATCACATCGACCACCCACGACGGCAAGGTCTGCGGCGGGATGGCGCAGGCCGAGTCGCCGGAATGAACCCCGGCCTCCTCCACGTGCTCCATCACGCCTCCGATCAACACCTCCCCGATGTGATCCCGGATCGCGTCGACGTCGACCTCGGTCGCGTCCTCGAGGAAGCGGTCGACGAGAACCGGACGCTCCGCCGACAGCCCGCCTTCCTTGCCGAGACTGCCGAAGCCGGTGAGTTCGGCCATCGCGCGCGCCAAATGGTCGCGGTCGTGCACGATCTGCATGGCTCGGCCGCCGAGAACATAACTCGGGCGAACCAGCACCGGGAATCCCACCCGAGCGACGATCGCCTCGGCGTCGGCGAGGGTCACCGCCGTTCCACCCGGAGGCTGCGGGATGCGGAGACGATCGCAGAGTTCGTTCCACTTCTCTCGATCCTCGGCGAGATCGATCGACGTCGGCGAGGTTCCGGCGATCAGCTCGGTCGGAATCTGCCCCGACAACTTCAGCGGCGTCTGGCCACCGAGCGACACGATCACCTTCGGTGGCGTTCCACCTGATGCCGCGGTCTCGGCCTCGATCACGTTGAGAACGTCTTCGCGGGTGAGGGGCTCGAAGTAGAGACGATCGGACGTGTCGTAGTCGGTCGAGACGGTCTCCGGGTTGCAGTTGACCATCACCGTCTCGAAACCGGCGTCTCGCAACGCGAACGACGCGTGCACACAGCAGTAGTCGAACTCGATCCCTTGTCCGATCCGGTTCGGCCCCGAACCGAGGATCAGGACCCGCGGACGGGTCGACGATCGAACTTCGTTCTCGTCTTCGTAGGTCGAGTAGTGGTACGGAGTCTCGGCGGCGAACTCCGCCGAACAGGTGTCGACGGTCTTGAAAGTCGGAATCACACCAGCAGCCGTCCGCATCCGACGCACGTCGAGTTCGGCCCGATCCCAGAGGTGAGCCAACTGTGCATCGCTGAAACCGAGTCGCTTGGCCCGCTTCCAGTCGCGCGCGGACATCGACTCCATCGTCGTCGACTCGAGACGTGTGCGCTCCTCGGTCACGATCGACATCTGATCGAGGAACCAGGGATCGATCCGACACGCCTCGTGGATCGCCTCGATCGAGACTCCTCGATGCAGCAGTTCGCCGATCTGGAAGATGCGTTCGGGGGTGGGAACCGCGATGCGAGCCAACAGCTCGCCGTCGGTGAGTTCGTCGTACTGCTTCTCGGCCGGATCGGCGTTGAGGCCCGCGCGACCTTGTTCCAGGGACCGCAACGCCTTCTGCAGACTCTCAGGGAACGTCCGACCGATCGCCATCACTTCGCCCACGCTCTGCATCTGCGTCCCGAGCACGCCGGACGTGCCCGGAAGCTTCTCGAACGCCCAACGGGGCACCTTGGTCACCACGTAGTCGATGGTCGGCTCGAAGCTCGCCGGGGTCATGCGAGTGATGTCGTTCGGGATCTCGTCGAGCGTGTAGCCCACCGCCAACTTGGCGGCGATCTTGGCGATCGGGAACCCGGTGGCCTTGGACGCCAGCGCACTCGAGCGCGACACCCTCGGATTCATCTCGATCACGACTTGATCACCGGTGCGGGGATCGACGGCGAACTGAACGTTCGAGCCGCCGGTCTCGACACCCACCCGGCGAATGCAGGCGAACGCCGCGTCGCGCATGCGCTGGTACTCGACGTCGCTGAGCGTCTGGGCCGGCGCCACGGTGATGGAGTCGCCGGTGTGCACGCCCATGGCGTCGAAGTTCTCGATCGAACAGATGATCACGCAGTTGTCGGCGCGATCGCGCATCACTTCGAGTTCGTATTCCTTCCACCCGGCGATGCTCTTCTCGATGAGGATCTCGCTGATCGGGCTGGCGTCGAGACCGGCGCGGGCCAGGTGGCGGAACTCGTCGGGCGTCGAGGCGATACCCGTCCCGCGACCGCCCAGGATGTACGCCGGGCGAATGATCACCGGTAGACCGATCGTCGACATCACGTCCATCGCTTCGTCGACGGTGTGAGCCACACCACTGGGTGGCACCGAAAGACCGATCTCGATCATTGCTTCCTTGAACTTCTCGCGATCCTCGGCCGTGGCGATCGCCTCGGCGTTGGCACCGATCAACTCAGGAGTGCCCGGGGTCCCGACGAGACCGCGCTCGTACAACGCCATGGCAGTGTTGAGTCCCGTCTGGCCACCGAGGGTGGGCAGCACCGCATCGGGCCGCTCGCGTTCGATGATGCGCGCGACCACTTCCCACGTGATCGGCTCGATGTAAGTGCGATCGGCGAAGTCGGGATCGGTCATGATCGTGGCCGGATTGGAGTTGGCGAGGACGACGCGATACCCCTCGTCCTTCAGGACGCGACAGGCCTGTGTGCCGGAGTAGTCGAACTCGCACGCCTGACCGATGACGATCGGGCCGGATCCGATGATGAGGATGGACGAGAGATCGGTACGTCGGGGCATCAGAGATTTCCAGTTTTTTCGGATCGGGAGTTCATGAGTCGGGCGAATTGATCGAAGAGGTAGCGGCTGTCGTGCGGGCCGGGTCCGGCCTCGGGGTGGTACTGCACACTGAACGCCGGGGCGTCGAGGACGCGCATTCCCTCGTTGGTGCGATCGTTCAAGTTGAGGTGGGTCACCGCGACTCGACCACCGAGCGACGTCGGGTCGACGCAGAAGTTGTGGTTCTGACTGGTGATCTCGATCCGCCCCGACGTCTCGTGGCGAACGGGGTGGTTGCCACCGTGGTGCCCGAACGGCAACTTGAACGTGTCGCCACCGAGGGCACGACTCAGCAACTGATGCCCGAGACAGATGCCGAAGAGTGGCACCTCGCCGACCAGTGAACGTATGGCGTCGACCGCATACGGAACAGCCGCCGGATCACCGGGTCCGTTCGACAGGAAGACTCCGTCGGGTCGGCGCGCCATGACGTCGGCTGCCAACGTGGACGCCGGGACGACCTCCACCGTCGCGATTTCCGACAGACACCGCAAGATGGTGGCCTTGATACCGAAATCGAAGGCGACCACCCGCAGCGGCCCACCGTGGACCGTGTACGGCGAGTCGGTCGTGACGGTGGCGACCAGGTCGACGCCATCGGTCCCGCGCTCGGCTCGAGCGGCAGCGAGCAGATCGTCGTAGGAACCGGTGCCGAACGCGCCCGGCATGGCCCCCGTGTCGCGCAACACGCGGGTGAGTCGTCGGGTGTCGATGCCGGCGATTCCCGGCACTCCGTGGCGACGCAACATGGCGTCGAGACTCGATTCCGATCGGTGGTTGCTCTCCCGGCGCGCGAGATCGCGCACGATCACCCCCCGGCAGTGCGGACGACGAGCCTCGTCGTCGAGGCCGACCGTGCCGTAGTTGCCGATGTGCGGGTAGGTGAAAGTGATCATCTGACCGGCGTAACTCGGGTCGGTGATCACCTCTTGGTACCCCGACAACACGGTGTTGAAGACCACCTCACCAGCCGTGACCGCCGACGGAGCGCCGATCGCCTCGCCGGCGAAGACACTCCCGTCGGCCAACACCAAGTGGGACTCCACGATGTCGCCCGGGATCGTTGTCCTGTCAGTCACGTCGTTCTCCGATCAGTGCGGGCTCCGCATCCCGATTGCATGATCATACATCCATTTGCATGATTGGTCATGGGGTTCATCGGGTCGCCTCACCGTTGACGACCACCGGCTGGCCGGCCAACAGGGTGTGGCGCACCCGGCCTCGCAGCGTGTGACCGGCATAGGGCGTGTTGCGACTCCGGCTCGCCGTGTCGTCGGGAGTCACGGTCCAGACGACACTCGGGTCGAACACCGCCAGATGGGCCGCCTCCCCCGCCGCCACCGGACGACCGTGGCGATCGTCGAGGCGGGCGATGCGCGCCGGACGCCAACTGAGCGCACCGAGCACGTCACGCAGACTCATGACTCCTGTGTCGACGAGATGAGTGACGGCCAGGCCGAGGGCCGTCTCGAGTCCCGTCATCCCGGGCGGCGCCTCGTCGAGTGGCTGCTCTTTCAGACGAGGCGCGTGCGGCGCGTGATCGGTGGCGATGGCGTCGATCGTTCCGTCGGCGAGTCCGGCTCTCAGCGCGGCGATGTCGTCGGGCGTTCGCAGAGGGGGATTGACCTTGAAGACCGGATCGAAAGCACTCAGTGCCTCGTCGGTGAGCGTGAAGTGATGAGGAGCCGCTTCGGCGGTCACCGGCAGCCCATCGGCCTTGGCACGCCGAACGAGTTCGACGCTGCGCGCCGTCGAGAGATGCAAGAAATGCATGCCGGCGCCGGTGAGCCGACACAGCTCGATGTCGCGATGGACCATCAACTCCTCGGCGAGAGACGGCCAGCCCGGCAGTCCGAGACGACTGCAGCACGCCCCCTCGTGCATCACCGCGCCGCGTGTGAGCGAGGCGACCTCGCAGTGTTGGGCGAGTGTGATGTCGAGATCGCGCGCGTATTCCAGTGCGCGGCGCATCAACTGCGGATCCTGGACTCCCGAACCGTCGTCGGTGAAGAGTCGAACGCCGGCGTCGCGCAGTTCGGCGAACGGGGCGAGGTGCTCCCCTGCTCGTCCGACGGTGATGCACCCCGACGGCACCACCTCGCAGAGCCCCGCCCGACGGCCCTGTTCGCGAACGAAGTCGACCACGATGCGCGAGTCGTGCGGCGGTTCGGTGTTGGGCATGGCCACCACAGCGGTGAAGCCACCGCGGGCCGCGGCCCGCGAGCCAGTCTCGATGGTCTCGGATTCTTCACGACCGGGTTCGCGCAGGTGAACGTGCAGGTCGACCAGACCGGAGGTCACGACGCATCCGGCCGCGTCGAGAGTCGTGTCGGATTCGGGTAACGATGCACCCGACTCGACCACATGAGTGATCACACCGTTCTCGACCCGAAGGTCGACGGCCCGGCCTCGATCGTCGGTCGACGTGCAGTCGACCACGCGCCCACCGCGAATCGACACGCTGCCGGCGGTCACGACGGCACCCCGTCGCCGGGCGCGGCCAACAATTCGAACAGCACGGCCATCCGCACCGATATTCCGTTGGCCACTTGATCGAGAATCGCACTACGAGGTGTGCTGGACGGGTCCATGAGCATTTCGACTCCTCTGTTCATCGGGCCGGGGTGCATCAACAGGGCGTCAGGACGCGTGCGCGACCACCGAAGGTCGTCGAGACCGAAACGAGAGCTGTACTCACCGAGGTGAGGAACCAAGGCCTCGACCATCCGTTCGCGCTGCATGCGCAACATGTAGACCACGTCGACTTCCGGCAGGACGTCGTCGAAGGACTCCGACGTCGACACCGACCAGGCCGACGCATCGGGAGGCAACAACGTCGGCGGACCGACCAGCACCACCTCGCCGCCCAAGGCCGTGAACGCTTCAGCACAACTACGCGCCACCCGACTGTGCCGGGAGTCGCCCACGATGGCGATGCGTGTTCCGGCGAGGCAGTCGGACGACGGCGCGACCCCGCGCCTGTCGAGAATCGTGTAGCAGTCGAGCAACGCCTGGGTGGGGTGCTGATGCCAGCCGTCCCCGGCGTTGACGATCGATGCGTCGGTCCAGTCCGAGATCTGCCACGGCACGCCACTGGTGCGGTGACGCACCACGAAAGCCGCGACTCCCATCGCACTCACGGTCTCGATGGTGTCGCGCAGACTTTCGCCCTTGTTCAGACTCGACGTCGACACCGAGAAGTTCACCGCATCGGCCGAGAGACGGCGAGCCGCCGTCTCGAAACTGATGCGAGTGCGAGTCGAGTCCTCGAAGAACAGACTCACCACGGTGCGACCGACCAGTGCCGGAACCTTGGGAACCGCCCGACGATTGACCGAGTCCATGTGGCGGGCGACCTGAAGGAGACGCACGATGCCCTCGACCCCGAGTTCGCCGATACTGCGCAGATGCTTCACTGTCGGACCGGCCGTCTGAAGGTTCATCGAGTCGGCCTCCGGCGCAGAACCACCCCGTCGGGTGACACGACCACGTCTTCGTCGGAGCTGGTCGGCAGATTCTTGCCGACGAAGTCCGGGCGTATCGGCAACTCGCGATGACCACGATCGATCATCACGGCCAGTTGCACCTGCGCCGGGCGACCGTACTGATGCACGGCGTCGAGTGCCGCGCGGACCGTTCGACCGGTGAACAAGACGTCGTCGACGAGGACGACCCGAGCCCCCGTCAGATCGACGGGAATCCGCGTGACCGACACCGGCGTGACGGGGCGCAATCCGATGTCGTCGCGATAGAGCGACACGTCGAGTTCGCCGCACGGAGGCGCGGTTCCGACGACCCGGGCCAACGTTTCCACCAACTTTTCGGCCAACCAGACGCCACCGCGTTGGAGTCCGATCACGACGACCGCGTCGAGACCACGATTGCGTTCGACGATCTCGTGAGAAATTCGGGTGATCGCCCGGGAGAGATCGTCGGAACGGAGAACGTGCACGGACTCGTGGTCGTCGGTTCCGGCCGGGGCCGGGTCTCGTGTCATGTCGTCCTCCGTTCGGGCCTCACAGGACCCGTTTGACGGTCGGATGCGAACCTAGCAGTCGCGTTCGCCGATCACCGACACCGAGCGAGAAGCGCTCGCAGATCGGCTGGAAGTTCGGACTCGACACTCACGTCGTCGCCCGTCATCGGGTGGCGGAAACGCAAGCCGGCCGCGTGCAGAAACGGCCGATCGACCGACCACCCCGGCCGCCGTCCGCCGTACGTGCCGTCCCCCACCACCGGATGGCCGATGGCGGCCAGATGGACCCGGATCTGATGGGTGCGCCCGGTCTCGAGTTCGCAGGTCACGAGCGAGACCTCCGGTTCGGTGAAGGACTGCTCGACGCGGAAGTGAGTTCGCGCTTGTTTTCCGGTGGCCACCACCGCCATGCGAAGCGGATCGCGAGGATCGCGACCGATGGGAGCGTCGACCGTGCCGACCGGCGCATCGAAGCGACCCCACGCCAACGCCACGTACCGTCGTTCCACGTCGTGCTCCGACAGCTGTTCGACCAGAGATTCGTACGCCGCCTGGGTCCGGGCGACGACCAGCAGCCCCGAGGTTCCCACGTCGAGACGGTGGACGATGCCGGGCCGCTCGGGATCACCCACCTCCGCGATCTCCGGGAAGCGAGCGAGCAGGCCGTTCACCAACGTTCCACCCTGATGCCCGGCCGCCGGATGAACGACCACACCGGGCTCCTTGTCGACCACGATGACGTCATCGTCGGAGTAGACGACGCGGACCGCTATCGAGGCGTCGGGTCCGGGCAGCGCGACCACCGGACGACTGTCCGTATCGATCTCCACCACTTGTCCGACGCGCAGACGCACCTTGCCCGAGGTGGCGAGTTCACCGTCGACCGTCACCCCTCGATTCGCCACCATGGTCGACGCGTCGGACCGGCTCACGTCGGCGAGCAGCGACACGACGCGATCGAGACGTTCACCGGCGAGGGATTCGGGAATCTCGTCCCGCAGAATCTCACTCATCGGAATCTCCGATCTCGACCGACGTCGACAACCGACGTTCGCGCCGAAGGTCGAGCAGATAACCGAGGACGAGCAGGATGCCCCCGACATTGATGGCGACGTCGGCAACGTTGAAGATCGGAAACCACTGGAAGTCGATGAAGTCGACGACCGATCCGTCGAGCACACCGTCGGCTCGGAACACTCGGTCGACGAGATTGCCGACCGCGCCGCCGACGACCGAACCGATCGCCACGGTCGACAGAGCCGATGCGGAGCGACGCAGCGACACCAGGAGACCGACGACCACGACGGTGGCAATGACGGCGATCACGGGCCCGAGTCCCTGCGCCCGCCCGAAGGCCATTCCGGTGTTGAAGGCCACATTGAACTGCAGAGTCCAGATCACATGGATGACGTCACCGTCACCGAGTCGTCCGAGCGCCCAGTTCTTGGTGAACTGATCGAATCCGACCACCGCTGCGGCGATCGCCATCGACACCATGATCGATCCGGACCGCAGTCGGTCCGCCAACGTCATCGCTGACCGATTCCGCCGACTCGCTCGGTGACCAACTCCGTCGCCCATGGAATGAACTCGAGGCGCTCACGCGGAATCGGCTTGGTCGAGATCACGCTGTATCCGTAGTCACCGGAGACGATGCGCGCCAGTGCGGCCTCGATGTCGGCGACGATCTGACGATCCTGATCGGACAGCATCTTGGCCCGCTCGCGTTCGACGGCCAGCGTGTCTCCTTCACCGCCGTCCTCGTCGAACTGATCGTCGCCCATACCCGAGGCTTCGATGAGCAGTTCGCGCTCACGCTCGAGAGCCGCCACCTGACCGAGATACTGATCGCGCAGTTCGGTCAACTGGGTTCGTCGCGCGCGCAAGAACGTGAGGTCGAAGTCCTTGTTGGCGACGATGCCGTCCTTGGACGCCGCTTTCTTGCCAGGCACCGGAGGCTTCACGAAGACGGGCTTCTTGGGCGCGGCCTTCACCGGCGCCTTCTTCTCGGCCGGAGCGGGGGCCGCCGATTTCACCGACGTCGATGTGGCTGGCGCGGCGGGAGCGGCCGCGACTTTCTTGGCAGGTGTCGTGACCGGCGCCTTCACGACGACCGTCTTGGCCGGTGCCTTGGTCACGACTTTCTTGGCCGGCGCCTTCTTGACCGGCGCCTTGGTCACGACTTTCTTGGCCGGTGCCTTCTTCGCCGGAGCCTTCGACGTCGACTTCTTCGCCGGCGCCTTCTTCGCCGGATTCTTGGTCACGACTTTCTTGGCCGGTGCCTTCTTCGCCGGAGCCTTCGACCTCGACTTCTTCGCCGGCGTCTTCGTCGCCGCCTTCTTGGCTGGAGCCTTGGTCACGACTTTCTTGGCGGGGGCTTTCTTGGCCGGAGCCTTGACCGTTGCCTTCTTGATGGGCTTCTTCGTCGGCATCGTCAATCCTCGTGGTTCGGGAGCAGGTCAGGTCAGCGGAACGGGGGCAACGATACCCCTCGGCTGTGCGCCGACCACTCGGGTTCGCCCTCAGGATCGACGCTCGACACCGATGTACACCTCGTCGTCGTCGAGTCGAGCCGTCGGTTCGCCGACACCCCACTGCACGGATTCGGCCAGTGTCTCGTCGGCGATGAACGACACGAAGGGCTGGATCCGGCGACGGATGGCTTCGGGAACCCCGAGTGTGAGCGAGATGCGATCGCTGACCGCCAGACCGGCGTCACGTCGGGCTTGTTGGACGAGTCGCACCAGATCGCGTGCGGTTCCTTCGGCTTCGAGTTCGGGCGTCACGAGCGTGTCGAGAGCCACCACCCCACGACCGTCGGACATCGTGGCACTGGCCTCTCCCTCGGCCGCGGCGATCTTGAGGTTGTACTCCCCCTCCATCAACTCGATGCCTCCGGCGACGACTCGTTCACCGTCCCGGGACCAATCGCCGTTCTTGATGGCCTTGATGACCTCCTGAGTGCGACCGCCGAGACGCGGTCCGAGTGCGGCCGGGACCGCCTGCAGAACCATCGACGCCTCCGACGAGACCTCCTCGGACAACACCACCGACTTCACGTTCACTTCGTCGGCGACGATGTCGGCGAACGGGCGCACCCGCTCGGCCCCCGGGAACGACACCCGCAACTCGCGCAGTGGCTGACGAACACGCTGACCGTGCGCTTTGCGGACCGAGAGGGCGACCGAACAGATCTCGCGCACGGTGTCCATCACGTCGACCAGCTCGTCGTCGGCCGGAACGACGTCACGCGCCGGCCAATCGGTGAGATGCACACTGTCGGATCCGGTGAGGCCCTGGTACACGTGATCGGACAGCAACGGGAGCAACGGGGCCGAGATCTGCGACAGGAGTACCAGCACGGTGTGAAGAGTGTCGATGGCGTCTCGATCACCCGACCAGAACCGATCGCGCGAACGACGGATGTACCAGTTGGTGAGGACGTCGAGGAAGTCGCGGATCGCAGCGCACGCCGAGAACAGGTCGTAGGCGTCGAGGTCATCGGTGACGCGACCCAGCAATTGCGAGGTCTTGGCCAGGACGTAGCGGTCGAGCACGTGCTGCGAGTCGACGCGGAACGAGCCGACGGTGTTCTCGGCCTCGCTGTAGAGCGCGAGGAAGTACCACGAGTTCCAGAACGGCAGCAGGATCTGGCGCACGGTGTCGCGAACACCGGCCTCGGTGACCGAGAAGTCGGCACCGCGCAGGATTGCCGACGACAAGAGGTACCAGCGCATGGCGTCGGCTCCGTGGTCGTCGAACACCTTCATCGGGTCGGGGTAGTTCCGCAGACTCTTGGACATCTTCTGTCCGTCGTCGCCGAGGACGATGCCGTGACTCACGCACGTCGAGAACGATGGTCGATCGAAGAGCGCGGTCGCGAGCACGTGCAACGTGTAGAACCAGCCGCGGGTCTGGCCGATGTACTCCACGATGAAGTCACCCGGATAATGATCGTCGAACCACTCGCGGTTCTCGAACGGGTAATGCACCTGGGCGAAGGGCATCGATCCGCTCTCGAACCAGCAGTCGAGCACCTCGGGAACGCGACGCATCATCGAGCGACCAGTCGGATCGTCGGGATTGGGTCGCACCAATTCGTCGATCGACGGCCGGTGAAGATCGGTGACCTCGATTCCGAAATCACGGCGGAGTTCCTCGAGGCTCCCGTACACGTCGACGCGCGGATACTCGGGGTCGTCGCTCTTCCACACCGGAATGGGCGAACCCCAGAAACGATTGCGACTGATCGACCAGTCACGCGCGTTCGCCAACCACTTGCCGAACGAACCGTCCTTCAGATGGTTCGGAACCCATCGGATCTGCTGATTCAGTTCGACCATGCGATCACGGAACTTCGTGACCTCGACGAACCACGACGAAATGGCGCGATACACCAACGGCTCCGCACATCGCCAACAGTGCGGATACGGGTGATCGTACGAATCGTGGCGGACCACCACACCGAGTTCCTTCAGGTGTCGGATCACGGCTGGATTGGCCGTGAACACGTGCTGACCGGCCCAGTCGCTCACTTCGGCGGTGTACTGGCCGTGACTGTCCATGGGGCAGATGGTCGGGATACCCGCCGCCTGGCAGGCGATCTGGTCGTCTTCACCGAAGCCGGGCGCCATGTGCACCACGCCCGTGCCGTCTTCGGTGGTGACGAAATCGGCACCGAGGACCACGAAAGCCTGAGCAGTGTCGGCGAAATACGGCAGCAGCGGCGAGTATCGGCGGCCCACGAGGTCGCGTCCGAACACGGTGGCCACTTCGGACCAGCCGTCGAGTTCGCGCTCGTAGGCCCCGACCCGCGCCGCCGCCAGGATCACTCGCTCGCCGTCACGTTCGCGTACCGAGTACTCGACGTCGGGTCCGACGGCGAGAGCCAGATTCGACGGCAGGGTCCACGGAGTGGTCGTCCAGGCCCAGATCGTCTCGCCGGTCTCGAGTCGGAATCCCACGGTCAGAGCCGGATCCTGACGATCGCGATAGACGTCGTCCATCCGGGTCTCGGTGTTGCTGAGCGGGGTCTCGCAGCGCCAGCAGTACGCCAACACACGAAAACCCTCGTAGATCAAACCCTTGTCGAACAGAGTCTTGAAGGCCCACATCACACTCTCCATGTAGGAGATGTCGAGGGTCTTGTAGTCGTTGTCGAAGTCGACCCAACGTGCTTGACGCGACACGTATCGACGCCACTCGTTGGTGTAGCGCAACACGCTCGTGCGGCAGTAGTCGTTGAATTTCTCGACGCCGAACTCGGTGATCTCGGGATGTCCGGAGATGCCCAGTTGCTTCTCGGCCTCGACTTCGGCCGGCAATCCGTGACAGTCCCAGCCGAATCGTCGTTCGACCCGACGTCCGCGCATGGTCTGGTAACGCGGAACGGCGTCTTTCACGAAGCCGGTCAGGAGGTGCCCGTAGTGCGGGAGACCATTGGCGAAGGGAGGACCGTCGTAGAAGATGAACTCGTTGTCGCCGTCCGTGCCCGCCGTACGCCGTTCGACGGAACGACGGAAGGTGTCGTCGCGATCCCAACGCTCGAGCACGTCGGCTTCGATGGCCGGAAACGACGGCTGGGACGCGACGGGGGGATAACGATGCGACGACATGAGTGTCGACAGGCTAGCGACGGTCGTCGGGACTGTCGGGCCTAGAGGGCCCGCACCAACACGTTCAGTACGAGGATGACCACGATCGGCGAGAGATCGAGTCCGCCGAACGACGGCAGGACGCGGCGAACCGGTCCGAGGACGGGTTCGGTGATCCGGTAGAGCACGTCCATCACCGCCCGGGCCCCGCTGTTCGACAGCGGGAACCACGACAGGATGACTCGACCGATGACGGCCAACTCGAAGAGAAAGACGATCGTGACGATCAGTTCGCGCACGGCGATCAGTACTCGACGACGGCGGCCCGCGGCGAGGGCTTCAACAGATAGACGCCCTTGGCGACTTTCTCGATCTTGCCGTGCAAGCCGTAACACAGGCCGCTCGAGAAGTCGACCATGCGTCGGGCGACGTCGGGTTCGCAGCCCTCGGTGTTCAAGATCACCGGATGGCCGTCCCGGAAACGGTTGGCCACTTCCTGGATGTCGTTGAAGCGCAAGGCCTTGACGGTGAACGGTTCACCCGGGGCACTCGGGCCACCGATGGTGCGAACCGACGACGCCTGACGCGACGACACCGGACGAGGTTGGACCGACGAGTCGTCGGCCGAGACCCGACGGGCCGGCACCGGGTCGACGTCGCGGGGAGTCACCTGGCGGGCGATGGGACGGGACGGTTCGTCGACGTCTCGCGTGGGCGCCGCATCGACGTCGTCGTAGTCGTCGTACGCGTCGTCCTCGCCGAGGCCGAGATAGTCCATCGCTCGCCGGAAAATCGACATGATGCCGAAATGGTAGTACGGGTCCTCAGCCGACGGGTGGACGGTCCCCGAAGAGAGCCGACCCGACCCGCACCATGGTCGAACCCTCGTCCACGGCGATCTCGAGATCGGCACTCATTCCCATCGAACGCACTGCGAGCCCCTCATGATCGGCGAGACGGCCCACGTCGGCGAACGCCTGACGAGTGCGGTCCGGGTCGCCGTCGGTCGGACCCACCACCATCAGACCGTCGACCACGAGACCCATCCCCCTCGCCTCGGCGACCAGTGCACCCACCTGCTCGGGCGGACAACCGCCCTTGTCGGGTTCGCCGGTCGCGTTCACCTGCAGGAGAACGTGCGCGCCCGGCGCCCAGCGGGCGATCTCGACGATCAACGACGTGCGATCGACGGTCTGCCACAGGTCGACCACATTCGCCAGACCCCGGACCTTGTTCGACTGCAAGCGCCCGATGAAGTGCACTCGTGGTCGGGGCAGATCGGGGAAGCGTTCGGCGTAGTCCCGCGACTTCGTCATCAGCTCCTGCGCGTAGTTCTCGCCGACGTCACCACCGCCAGCACGCACCACCGCCGCCCACGCATCGCTCGGAAACGTCTTGGTCACCGCCACCAGAACGACGTCGCCGGACGACGCGTCGAGCCGACGTCGAACTTCGTTCCACCGATGGGCGATCTCGTCGTCGGGCAACATCGCAAGTGGGTGCGACGGGCCGCGTCGGCGGACCGATTACTTGAGGAACGACGGAACGTCGAAGTCGTCGTCGCCGTCGTCACCCAACGCCAGCGGATCCTCGGCGAAGATGTCCTTGCTCGGGGCCGGACGCGTGTCCTTCGGCGTGGAGCGACCGGCCGGACGAGCCGAGGGCTTCACCTGCGGCGCGCCGTCCCAACGATCGAACCCGGCCGCGATGACCGTGACCTTGACCTCGTCGCCCATCTCGTCGTTGATGACGGTTCCGAAGATGATGTTGGCGTCCTGATGAGCGATGCCGTGAATGATCTCGGCGGCTTCGTTCATCTCCATGAGGGTCATGTCGGACGGACCGGTCACGTTGAGCAACACCCCGCGCGCTCCCTCGATGGACGCTTCGAGCAGATTGCTCGACAGAGCCTTCAGAGCGGCGTCCCGGGCCCGGCTGTCGCCGCTCGCGGTCCCGATTCCCATGAGAGCCGAACCGGCGTTCTGGAGGGTCATCTTCACGTCGGCGAAGTCGGTGTTGATGAGACCGGGGTTGGTGATGAGATCGGAGATGCCCGACACGCCGCTGTAGAGAACTTCGTCAGCCTTGCTGAAAGCGGCGATCACGGTGTCGCGCGCGTCGACGACCGAGAGCAGACGATCGTTCGGCACCACGATGAGCGTGTCGACCTTCTCCTTCAGCTTCGCGATACCCGAGTCGGCCTGCACGGCCCGACGCCGACCCTCGAACGAGAACGGCCGCGTCACGATGCCGATCGTGAGAGCGCCGAGACTCTTGGCCACCTCGGCCACGATCGGAGCGGCACCGGTGCCGGTGCCACCGCCTTCACCCGCGGTGATGAACACCATGTCGGCACCCTTCAACGCGTCTTCGATCTCGTCGCGATGGGCTTCGGCGGCCTGACGACCGATCTCGGGATCGCTTCCGGCTCCGAGACCCCGCGTGAGCTCGCGTCCGATGTCGAGCTTCAACTCCGCGTCGGACGTCATGAGAGCCTGGATGTCGGTGTTGATCGCGATGAACTCGACGCCACGCAGATTGCGCTCGATCATGCGGTTGACGGCATTGACACCGCCACCGCCGACGCCGATCACCTTGATCTGACAGATGTAGTTGTTGTGACTACCGGCCATCCGGCTCCTCCACTCTCGGGGTCGGCCAGAACCGGCACCGTCCTGCCCGACGTGTCGCACATTCTCACAGGTCAGGCCCGGAAATGGGGGGATACCCCGACCCGGCTCAGTCGACCCGACTGGTCATCTCCCCTGCTCATCACCCCTGGTCATCTCGCCTGGTCATCCCCCGTGCTCAACGCACACTCGCCTCACCGGTCGAGACGTCGATCACCGAATACGAACGGCTCCCCTGGCGCTTGATCTCGTTCACCAACGCGACCAACTTGACCTGGAATCGATCCGGACGGCCGAACAGCACGGTCACGTCGTCGCTCAACAGGAACGACACCTCGCCCTCCGGTGTCACGGCCATCGAGACCAGGCGGAGCCGCAGTTCCCGCGGCAGGGCGTTGATGAGTTGGGCCGACCCGACGAAGGGCTGGCCGACGAACTCGCCGGCCGACAGATTGGGGCCGGTTCCCTGGATGGGTGGGAAATCGACCGGATCCCCTTCGATGACGTCGAGGACCCGACCGTCGAGGTCGATCACCCGGTTGAAACCGTCGACGGCGCGAAAGAATGCGATGGGTTCACGCTCGTCGATCTGGATCGCCACCCGACGGGGCAGGTGCATCGAGACGCGTGCCTCACGGATCCACGGAATCTCCTCGAGGGCCTCCTCGGCGCCGTGGAGATCGGCAGTGAGGATCGCGTCCCCACGCAGCGACCCCACGATCTCACCCACCTGCTCGGGATCGGCGTAGACCACACCTTCCACGTCGATCGTGCGAATCGACAGGATGGGACTGGCCAACAGCAAGAGGGCCACGACCACGAAGGCCACGACCGTTCCGACCATGACCGCGATGCGCAGTCGTCGCCGCCCCTCGGCGCGACGAGCGGCGATACGCCGTTCACGAAAGCGGGCCTGACCCGACACCTTGGCCGGAGCCGCGGTGTCGTCGGTGATGACGACACGGGTCCGACCGTCGACCTTCTTGGTGACCGGCGACTTCTTCGTCGTCGTCGCCAGCGCCGTTCCGTCGCCATCGGCCCGATGTCGACGGAACGGAACCCGCAACGACGGACGCCTCGACCAGAGGCGACCGAGCGACGGGCGCGGTCGGTGCACCGGACGCAAGCGACCGAGACGGAGGTGACGGCGAAAAAAGCCCCACGCATCGTCACCGGACGTCGCATCGCGCGGACTCTCGTCGGCGACGCTGTCGTCCGGTTCGTCGGGTGCCCGCGGATCCCCGAAGGCCTCGGCGAGTTCGGCCTCGACGGCCGGGTCGATCACGTCGTCGGAGAACGAGTCACCCGAATCGTGATGCCGCGGCTGACGACGACTCATGGCGTCGCACCCATCGATGCGTTCGGCCCGGACCGGTCGTCGAATCCGACCAGACGGATCTCGCTGCGCAGCAGGACGTCGAAACGGCGTCGGACTTCGTCGCGCACGTGCTCGATCACGGCCCGAACGTCGTCGGCTCGGCCACCATCGTCGGCCTGGATGAAATTGGCGTGCTTGGTCGACACTTCGGCCGTGCCGATCCGCACACCACGGAGTCCGGCTCGATCGATCAACTCACCAGCCGCCAACTCGCCGGGAATGGGATTCACGAACACCGAACCAGCATTCTGGCCGCCCGGCTGATGCTCGCGACGCCATTTCACGATCTCGTCGAGCACTCGACGCGACTCGACGGGGTCACCGTGGCGCAGCGCGAGACGCGCCGCGACGACGATCTCGTGATCGGTCAGGTCCGAACCGCGGAATCGCAGACCGAGTCGATCGGCCGAACGTCGTTCGCGGCGACCGGAACGCAAGTCGACCACGTCGACACTCACCAGACTCGCCGCCATGTCGGAGCCATGTCCCCCGGCGTTCATGCGCACTCCGCCACCGATGGTTCCGGGCACTCCGACCGCCCACTCGAAACCGCTCATGCCGGCCGCCACCGTGCGCCGCGCGACGACCGGAAGG
This sequence comes from Actinomycetota bacterium, assembly GCA_039800005.1. GTDB lineage: Bacteria > Actinomycetota > Acidimicrobiia > Acidimicrobiales > Ilumatobacteraceae > Casp-actino8. The sequence continues at coordinate 41,663 of JBDLRN010000049.1, forward strand.
GGGCTCGCACCGCCCGCGTCGACGAACGCTTCGTCGCCGTGGGCGTGAACCTCGCACTCGGTCGCGAACTCGCCCAGTTGCACCACCACTCCGGAATAACCCCGATCGGACACGAGGAGATTGCTGCCCCGGCCGATCACGAGAATCGGAACGTCGACCGTCGCCAGTTCCGTCGCCAGTACCGACGCCACTGCGTCGAGTCGTTCGTGGGACTCCACGGTCACGAACACCGCCGCCGGGCCACCGACGCGATAGGTGGTCAGTTCACCGAGCGGATGGTTGCGACGACCGCCGAGAGCGCCCGCCAGTCGGTCGAAAACGGCCGAAGAATGGACAGGCCCCGAAGGTTCACCGGTCATCGTGCGCGTCCTCGGTGGCGAGCGACCGGCGAATCGACACGATCTCGTCGGGCAGGAACTCGACGTCACCACATCCCATCGAGACGCACACGTCACCGGGTTCGAGGAGTGCAGACACCGCACCGGCCAATTCGTCACGTGCGTCGACGTAGTGAACCGGTATCTCCGGATGCGCGCCCACGACGGCGTCGGCGACGAGACGGCCGGTCACACCGGCGATGGGAGCCGTGCCGGACGAGTAGATGTCGGCCACGACCACCACGTCGGCCGACACGAAGGCATCGGCGTACTCGGGCCACATGTGCTCCATGCGATTGAAGCGATTCGGCTGGAACACAGCAATGACGCGACGCCACTCCTGCGACCCGCGGGCCGCCGCGAGCACGGCGCGAATTTCTCGGGGAAGGTGGGCGTAGTCGTCGACGAGCGTGACTCCGTCCACCACTGCGCGCACGTCGAACCGGCGACCCACTCCGCCGAAATCGGCCACTGCGGCGATCGCCTCGACCGGATCGACTCCCAGTTCGACGGCGAGGGCCAGACAACCCGTGACGTTGGAGACGTTGTGATCGCCACGCAACGGCGTCGACACTCGGGTGGGCGGAATCGATCGATCACCCACCCGTCCCGACACGGTGAACGACGTCCGTCCGTCGCGATAGGCGACGTCGCTCCAGACCAGGTCGGCGTTCGAGAACTCGCTGCCGTAGGTGATTCGCCGGTGCGACGTCGTGGCGGCCAGGTGCGGGTCGTCGGCACACACCACCACCGGACCGTCGACCTGGGCGACGAATTCCTCGAAACTGCGCACCACGTCGTCGAACGTTCCGAAGTGATCGAGATGATCGACGTCGACGTTGGTGACGAGCGCAGCGCGAACCGGAAGTTCTCGATGGGTACCGTCGCTCTCGTCGGCTTCGACGACGAAGTAGCGGGACCCGGTCCATCGGGCGCCGACACCCAGATCGAGCACCTCGCCACCGATGAGGAAACTCGGATCGAAACTGGGGGCCATCATGGCGCGCAAGACCGACGACGACGTGGTCTTGCCGTGGGTGCCGGCGACGGCGACCGTCGCCGCCCGCTCGCACATCGAGGCCAGGATCTCGGCCCGGGCGAGGAAGGGCACTCCGCGGTCGTGTGCCGCCTGTATCTCCACGTTGTCACGCGGGATCGCGGTCGACGCGGTCACCACGTCACGGTCGACCACCAGCGACGGATCGTGGCCGATACGCACCCGCACTCCGGCAGCGCGAACGCTGACGAGAGTCGCCGCCTCTCGGACGTCGGAACCCGTGACGTCGTGTCCCATCTGGGCGAGCACGATGGCGATCGCGCTCATTCCCGGACCTCCGACCCCGACCACGTGGATCCGTCGAGGCGACGACAAGTCGACACGGAGGTGACCGACCCTCGACCGGGTCACGCGAGCGACCGCCCTTCGGCCACACCGATCACGACGTCGGCGAGGGCCGCCCGACGATTCACGTCGCCGAGTCCGTGGGCGCGGCGCGCCATCTCGTCGAGTTCTCGCGGCCGCTCGCGCAGCGAACTGACCACTTCGGCGAGTTCGTCGGCGATTCGATCGTCGGTGACGAGTCGCGCCGCTCCGGCGTCACTCAACCAACGAACGTTCTCGGTCTGATGATCGTCGGCTGCTCCCGACCACGGGACGAGTACGGACGGGATTCCGACGGTGGCGATCTCGGCCACCGTTCCGGCACCACCTCGCGCCACGACCAGGTCGGCCGCCGCGTAGAGATCGACCATCCGATCGTGGTAGCCGACCACGCGGTAGATCACTCCCTCGTCATCGATCATCAGCTCGTTCATTCGCTCTCGTACCTCGTCCACGAAACGGTCACCAGCCACGTGGAACACGGCCAACGAATCGTCGTTCCGACATTGTCGCACGAGGGACTCGACCGCCGCGTTCAACGCTCCCGATCCGAGTGATCCGCCGACGACCACGAGGAGGAAACGGTCGAGCGGGACATCGAGCCGACGACGAGCCGCGTCGCGTTCGCGATCCCGATCGAGACGACGGATCTCCGCTCGAACCGGCGCACCGCAGTGCACCGCGCGGGGCAGCGGCGACTCCGGAAAGGCGGTCGCCGACACGGCTGCGAAACGACTGGTGATGCGACTCGATCGGCCCGGTCGTCGGTCGTACGACACCACGACGATCGGAACGCGCAGCCGACGGGCCGCGAGAACGGCCGGAAGACTCGCATAACCGCCGACGCTCACGACGACCGACGGGCGATCACGACGGAAGCGAGCCACCGCCGCCCGGCGTGCTCGCCACAACCGCGGCAGGAATCCGAGATTGGCTCGCCAGGCACGCATCGAACGCTGCAGACCCACCACGTCGTCGAAGACGGTCGGCGTCCCGGTCGAGGGAACGAGTGTCGTCTCCACCCCGCGACGCGCTCCCATGTAGAGCAACGTCGCACGGTCGTGACCGCGCTCGACGAGAGCGTCGACGATGGCGAGGGCCGGAAGCACGTGACCGGAGGTTCCTCCTCCAGCGACCACGGCGTACACGGTCATCGCGGTCGGCGAGCCACGTTCATCAGGAGACCCGCGGCCGCCATCGACGCGAGGAGAGAGCTGCCACCGAACGAGATGAAAGGCAGGGTGAGGCCAGTGACCGGAAATACCCTGATGACGCCGCCGATGTTGACGGCGATCTGGACGATGAACCAGCAGCCGATACCGGCGGCGAGGAGGAAGCCGAAGCGATGTCGGCACGACAACGCCACTTGGAAGGCGAAGTAGATGAGGGTCACGAACAATGCCAGCAGACCGAGCACTCCGAGCAGGCCCATCTCTTCGCCGACCACCGTGAAGATGAAGTCGCTGTGGGCCAACGGGACGTAGCCCCACTTTCCGGTCCCGGCACCGATACCGGTCCCGGTGAGTCCGCCGTTCGAGAGGCTGATGAGACCTTGGTACACCTGATAACCGGTGGTCTCGCGCGTTCCGTCGATGTCGAGGAACGACGTGAGCCTCTCCCACTTGGTGCTGTCGAGTCGGGCGTAGAGCAAGAAGACGCCGAGACCACCGCCGGTGAGCAAGCCGAGAGTGCGCAACGGTGCACCGGCGAGGAACAACATCGACATGCCGATCGCCGAGATGACCACGCACGATCCGAGGTCGCTCTGGGCCAACGAGATACCTGCGCCGATACCGACCATGCTGAGGTAGGGCATCATCCCCTCGCGGAAGTCGGCGAGTTGCTTCTCCCGACGAGTCAGCAGATCGGCTCCGTACACGACGAGCGCCAACTTCATGAATTCCGAGGGTTGGATCGAATACTCGCCGATGTAGATCCAGGCCCGGGCCCCGTTGACCGGACGCCCGAGACCGGGGGTGAACGCGGCCAGCATCATCACGATCGCGACCGGCGGAAGAACGCGGGCGGTGGTGTGGATGACCTTCAAAGGCATGCGGTACGTGAACAGAAGGACGACGGTGCCGAGGATCGCCCACACCACCTGCTTCTCGAAGTAGTACCACGGCGACCGTCCGCGATGGAACGAGACGATCGCCGACGACGAGAGGACCATCACGAGGCCGAAGGCCACGAGCGCGAAGGTGACCGCGGCGATCACGTAGAACCCGAGTGGTTTCGGATCGCGCCCGACCGCTTCTTGATAGCGACGTCGGCGACGGCCGCCGGATCGGCCCTTCTGCGCCGATTCGAGGGCGGCCCGACGCCGTTCGGCCAACTGCGACGAAGCTCGCGAACGGCCCGGTCTCGCGTGTCGCCGAGAGGTCGTCGCCGATCGATCCGATCGTGCGCGACTGGGCAGGGTGACCGTCATGAACGTCCTCCGATCAATTCACGTACACGACGACTGAAGTCCTCGCCGCGTCGCGCGTAGCCGTCGTACCAGTCGAAACTCGTGCAACCCGGGGAGAGCAGCACCACGTCGCCCGACGTCGCGAGACCGCGCGCCTTGGCGACCGCTTCGCCCATGTCGTTCGCCACGTCGACCGGGCGGATACCGGAGAAAGCTCGCACGATCTCCGGGGCCGCGTCCCCGATCGCCACCACGGCCCGGATGTGCTTCTTCTCGAGCGCGATCTCGCTCAGGTCGAGACCCTTGTTGCGTCCTCCGGCGACCAGGATCACGTTTTCGAAGCCGCGCACTGCAGTGCGGACAGCATGCGGCGTCGTCGCCTTGGAGTCGTCGTACCAACGAACGCCGTCGGCCTCGCCGACGAGCTCGATGCGATGGTGGGGGGCGCGAAAGTCGGGCAGGGCTGCGGCGACCGCTCGGCGATCGGCGAGACCGCTCTCGAGGGCGAGAGCGGCGGCACAGAGTGCGTTGGTCACGTCGTGTGGCAACGAACGCGAGAGAACGTCGATCGGCGCGATCTCTCCGGACGGGCCGACCAGATGTCCGTCGGCCACCGTGTAGTCGGCCCGTTCGAGACCGAAGGTCACCCGTCGACAACGAGTACGGGCCAGATGACGCATCACCACCGGGTCGTCGATCCAACCGACGGCCGTGTCGTTGGCGCGCACGTGCGACCACAGACGCGCCTTGGCCGCTTCGTAGGTCTTCATCGACTCGTGCCAGTCGAGATGATCCTCGGCCAGGTTCAACCAGGCCGAAGCCTCGGCCCGGAAAGAATCGCAGAACGCCAGTCGAAAACTGGTGGCCTCGACGACGAAGCAGTCGACGTCGAGTTCGAGAGCTTCGACCATGGGAACCTCGGTGTTGCCGCAGGCGACCGTCGATCGGCCAGCCGACGTGAGGATGTCCGCCGTCAACAGCGTCGTGCTGGTCTTGCCATCGGTGCCGGTCACGGCCACGATCGGACGCGGTCCGCCGGCCCGGGCGCTCTCCCACTCGTAGGCGAGGTCGAGTTCGGTGACGACGCGACGTCCGGCTCGGCGAGCCGCGGCGACGACCGGATGGGACTCGGGAACTCCCGGCGCCGGAGCCACCATCGTCGAACGGGAGACCAGATCCTCGAGAGTCGATGAACTCGGAGCCTCGACGAGATCGACTCCGAGCCGCTGAAGTTCGTCGCGCCGTCTGTCATCGGCGGCGTCGTCGACCGCGATCAGGTCGATGTTGCGCCGAGTGAGCGCACGGACGGTGGCCATGCCGGCCACGCCGACTCCGTAGACCAGCACACGATCGGTCATGGCAGCAGGTTCCCGGCCTGATCGGTGATGCGAGTGAAGTCGCCGATGAACATCGCCAGCGCTGCCGCCACGCAGATCCCACCGACGATCCAGAATCGGATGATCACCGTGGTCTCGGGCCAACCGATCAACTCGAAGTGATGGTGGATCGGCGTCATGCGGAAGAACCGACGCTTGCGACCGCTCGCTCGGAACACCGTCATCTGCACGGCCACCGATCCGGCCTCCAACACGTTGATGCCGCAGATCAAAGGGAGCAGGAAGTGCGTGTTGGTCGACACGGCGAGCAGACCGAGGGCCGCGCCGATGCCGAGCGCGCCGACGTCACCCATGAAGATGCGCGCCGGTGCGGCGTTCCACCACAGGAAGCCACCACACGCACCGGCGAACCCGGCCGACAACACGGCCAGATCGAGCGGATTCACGGTCCCGCCGGTGAGCACGCCGTAGACCTCGGGATTGCGGAACGACCAGTATCCGATGATCGCGAAAGCGAGGAACCCGAACAGAGCCGATCCTCCCGCCAAACCGTCCAGTCCGTCGGTGACGTTCACGGCGTTGGTGGTGGCCCACATCATGAGCCCCGTCCACACCACCCAGGCCCACCACGGAATCTCCCAGCCCGGGAAGTCGAACCGCGTGAACGACACCGTCTCGGAGATGTCGGTGGCGACGGCCAACCACCACGTCACGAGACAGGCCAGCCCCAAGGTGATGAGACCCTTCTTCTTCCAGAAGATGCCTCGGTTGTGTCCTTTGTTGACCTTGATGACGTCGTCGAGGAGACCCATACCGGCCATGATCAAGATGCCGACCCAGATGATCATCGCCTGGTTGGAGAAGGCCAGCCCGTCGCGCAGATGAGCCACCGTCCAACCGATGAAGGCGGCGCCGACGATCGCCAGCCCGCCCATCGTGGGCGTTCCGGACTTCTTCTTGTGATGCTCGGGGCCGTGGTCCTCCTTGCCGAGGATCGGTTGACCCTTGCCACGCTCGCGGAAGAAGCCGATGAGAAAGCGCGTGCCGAAGAGCGACACCAGCATCGACGTCGCACCGGCGATCATCACCGCGATCATGCGCCGACCCCCAGGAGTTCGCGTACGACCTCGCGATCGTCGAACGGGAGCACCAGATCTCCCACGGTCTGCGTGGACTCGTGACCCTTGCCCGCGACCACGACGACGTCACCCGAACGGGCGCGGGAGATCGCGCTCGCAATGGCGCGACGACGATCCTCGTCGACCTCGACCAGACGATGGCGCAGATGATCGGGAACTCCCGCCACGATCGAGGCGATGATCGCGCCCGGATCCTCGCTGCGTGGATTGTCGGACGTCACGACGACTTCATCGGCCAGATTCACGGCCACCTCTCCCATCAGGGGCCGCTTGGCCTTGTCCCGATCACCACCGCAACCGAAGACCACGATGATGCGACCTTCGACCGCCGACTCGCGTAACGAGCGCAAGACGGCCGACAGCCCGTCCGGGGTGTGGGCGTAGTCGACGAGGACCGTGAAGTCCTGTCCGACGTCGATGCGCTCCATGCGTCCGGGGACCGCCGGCACCGAGGCCAAGCCCTCGGCGATCGCGTCGAGGTCGACTCCGAGGGCACTCATCGTCGTCGCAGCGGCCAACGAGTTCATGACGTTCACCGCTCCCCCGAGCGGCACGCGAATCGTTCGCCCGCGCCACACGTACGAATGCTCGACAGTCGTGACCTGCACGTCGGAGAGATCCGACCGGCGGAAGGGCACGGTCTCGACACGAGCTCGCTCGACCAGTCGACATCCGTACGCGTCGTCGGCGTTGACGACGGCCAAGTCGGTGTAGGTGGGTTCGAACAGACGCGCCTTGGCCGAGAAGTAGTTCTCCATGTCTCCGTGCACGTCGAGGTGATCACGACTGAGATTGGTGAACACCCCCGCGGCGAATCGCGTACCAGCGACGCGTTGCATCACGAGGGAGTGGGACGAGACCTCCATTGCGACCGACTGCACACCGCGCTCCCGCATCGCGGCGAGGGATGCCTGCAACTCAGGGGCCTCCGGCGTGGTGAAACCTCCGGAGAGCGTGCCGATCACCTCGGTGCTCCGTCCGCGAGCGCGGCTGATGGCGGCCACGAGATGGGCAGTGGTGGTCTTGCCGTTGGTGCCGGTGATACCGATCAGTTCGAGCATCGCCGACGGGTCGCCCCAGAACGCCGTCGACAGGCGGCCCATGGCCAACCGCACGTCGTCGACGACGATCTGGGGGACCGACGCATCGATCTCGGAAACGAGGTGATCGACCACGAGGGCAACGGCGCCCGACTCGACCGCCGCAGCGACGAAGTCATGGCCGTCGAAACGCGCGCCCCGCACGGCGCAGAAGAGCGCACCCTTCGCGACCGCGCGCGAGTCGTGTGTGATGCCGGTGATCGCACGATCGGCTGACGCCGACGGGTCGGGACGACTCGGCGTCGAGGTGACGAGGCACGCTTCGTCGAGGAGATGACCCAATGATCGAACTCTCATCGCTCACCCGGCCGCCGTGCATCCGACATCACCAGGTGACGGTTCGATCGAGAGTTCCTGGATGGCGACCTGAGCGAGAGCGGCGAACACCGGAGCGGCGGCCGTACCGCCGAAGCGGTCACGGCTGGACGGGTTGGGTTCGTCGATCGACACGAGAATGGTGACACGGGGGTTATCGGCCGGAAGGTAGCCCACGAAGGTCGCGAAGTAGGCGCGAGAACCGTCCTCGGTCACGTAGGTGCCGTTGTCCTGCACCTTGTAGCCGGTTCCGGTCTTGCCAGCCACCGAAATGCCCTCGACCTGGGCGCGCGTACCTGTTCCATTGCAGACCACGTCGACCAGGAGTCGCGCCATGGTGTCTGCGGTCTCGGCGGAGATCACGCGATGGGATTCGCCCATCGGCGTGTCCCACACGTTCCCGTTCTCGTCGATCGTCGCGTGCACGAGACGAGGCGGAACGTAGGTGCCTCCGTTCGCCACGGCGTTCACGGCCGACACGATCTGGAGCGACGTCCCGGCGAATCCATACCCGTAACTGATGGTCGCCTTCTCCGAACCGCGGAGCTCGTCGGCGTCGCGCAACGATCCGGCGCTCTCGCCCGGGAACTGCAGTCCGGTGGCCGAGCCGAAACCGAACCCTTGCAAGTAGTCGTGCAGACGTTCCACACCGATTGCGTCGGCCGTCATCATCGTGCCGATGTTCGACGACTTGGTGAGGATCTGCTGCACGCTCATCGGTTCGGTGGGGTGCGGATAGGCGTCTTTGATCGTGTACTCGTAATCGGTGCCCTCGTCGAAGACGAAGACGCCGGGGACCAGGAACATGCTCGACGGGGTGACGGCACCGGCGTCGATGGCCGCCGCCACGCTGAAGATCTTGGCGACCGATCCGGGCTCGTGCGCTTCGACAGCCGCCATGTTGCCCGAGGTCACCTGGGCCACTCCGTCGCCGTTGCGGCCGATGCTGGCGATGGCGAGGATCTCACCGGTCGCCGTGTCGAGCACGATGGCGTTGCCGCCCTTCGCGGCCAACTCCTCGACTCGTTGCAGGAGAGCCTGCTCGACCTGGTACTGCATCGAACGATCGATGGTCAGCACCAGATCGGTACCCGGGCGGGCCGGTTCGATCGTCTGGCTGCCGCCGGGAATGGTGCGACCCGAGTTGTTCACTTCGCGCATCATCAGACCGTCGATTCCGCGCAGAATCTTGTCGTACTGGAGCTCGAGTCCGGTCGAACCCTCACCGAAGGGATCGGTCTGGCCGACCACGTTGCGCGCCAGGCCACCCGAGACCTGGACTCGCTTGGGCTCGGTCACCCCGTTCACACCGGCGAGGCCGAGCGACAGGATCGCCTCGGCCACCTCGTCGTCGACGAATCGCTGCACGTACACGAAGGACCGACTGCGGTCGGCCAACTTCTCGGCCAACTCGGCCTCACCCACCGCATCGATCCCGAGCATTTGCGCGAGTAGATGAGCCGTGGCGACCGGGTCTCCGACCGCGCGCGGGTTGGCGTAGATCGACGTGGCGGGAACCGTGATCGACATCTCGTTGCCGTCGCGGTCGAAGATGGTGCCACGATCGGCGGCAACCGTGACGTACGACGACCGTTGCGCCGCACCGTCGGCCCGATACGTCGAACCGTTCAACACCTGAACGTTGACGATCTGGGCCACGAAGAGCAACAACAAAAAGCTGGCCATGGCGAAGGCCCACTGGGCCCGACGACGCGAGGGCCCGATCTTCCAACGGGCCACGGTCTGGACCTGGCGTCCCCCGCGGCGACGGGAACCGCCCGTGGTGGTCGCGCGCGAACGTGACGTCGTGCTGGCCCGCGAACGTGACGTCGTGGCGCGCGACGACGCGCCGGAGCGTGAACGTGACGTCTTGCTGACGCGCGAACGGGGCGGACGGGATCGATCGGTCACTTGCGCCCCCCGAGGATGGCCTTGAATTGCCCGTACTCACGCAACGGGTCGTCGCTCTCGCTGAGCAGAGCAGGATCGACACCGCCGGTCGACACCAGGACGGCGGCCACCGTCATCGGATCGACCGACGTGAAGTCGACACCGACTCCGGGTTGCATGCCGAGGGCCCGGGCCTCCACCACGAGTCGGGCCGGTTCGCGCAACGTCGACCGCTCGAGACGCAAGGTGTCGTAGCGATCTCGTTCGGCTGCGATGTCGTCCTCGATGCGGTCGATCTGCATCTGGTTACCGGCGATGTGGGTCTGCGCCACGACGACGGCCATCATGATCGCCACGAGGAGCACGAGCACGCCGAGACCGACCGTGACGAGACGACGGCCGGCCGTGGTGGCGTTGCGATGCGTGACGGCGCGAGCGATCGGCGAACGTGACCGGCGCGGTCGAACCTGCTTCGGTGCAGGAGCCACCGACGGAGTCGCACGTACGCGACGATCGGCTGCGGTCCGCGTGGTGACCCGACGAGCCGACGGCGCCGTTCGCCGACCAGCCGCCGGACGAGGAGCGCGCGACAGAGCCCGGGCCATCAGACGGCCTCCACCACGCGAAGTCGAGCCGACGAACTGCGCGGATTGCGCTCCTGTTCGGTCGCCCGTGGGCGGGCTGCCACGCGCACCCGACGCACGAGGGCCACGGCTCCGCAACCACACGGAAGGCCGGTCGGGCACGTGCATCCACCGGTCTCGTGATGACGGAAACGCTCCTTGACGATGCGATCCTCGCCGGAGTGGTACGACAGCACGGCGACGCGTCCACCCGATGCCATGCGGGCAACCGCGCGGTCGAGAGCGACCGGGAGGACGTCGAGTTCGCGATTGACCTCGATCCGAAGGGCTTGGAAGGTGCGCTTGGCCGGATGGCCGCCGCGACGACGGGCCGGCGCAGGAATCGCCGCGGACACGATGTCGGCCAACTCACCGGTGGTCACGATCGGCCGTCGAGCAACGATGGCTTCGGCGATGCGACGGGCGAACTTCTCGTCGGCGTAGGAGCGAAGAATGTCGGTCAACTCCTCGATCGACGAGTCGTTGACGACATCGGCTGCCGACCGGGCCTCGGTGGGATCCATGCGCATGTCGAGCGGCGCGTCGTGCCGATAGGAGAAACCCCGTTCGGGAACGTCGAACTGATGCGACGACACCCCGAGGTCGAACAAGGCACCTGACAATCGGTCGACTCCGGCTCCGTCGAGCGCCCCGTCGATGTCGTCGAAACGTCGGTGTTGAAGCACCACACGATCGCCGTACGGAGCCAGTCGCCGACCAGCCGCCGCCAGAGCCGACGGATCGCGATCGAGCCCCAGAATCGACACGTCGGCGCGCGAGGCCAAGATGGCCTCGGCGTGGCCACCGCCACCGAGAGTGCCGTCGAGAACCACGCCGGCCGGGACCACCGAGAAGACGTCGACGATCTCGTCGACCATCACCGGGTCGTGCGCGAAGGCGGTCATGACTCGTCTCCCGCGATGACTTCGGTGCCGACCGCCAGTTGACGTTCGAATCGGGTGGGCTCCCAGATCTCGACTCGCTCGAAATTGCCGGCCACCACGACCTTGCTGCCGGGGTTGAGTCCGGCGTAGGCCCGCAGTGACTCGTCCAGAGTCACCCGCCCCTGAGCGTCGATGACGACTTCGACCATGCTGGCCGCCAGAGCGCGGCGCTCCTGTTCGGTCTTCTCGCCCCGCTTGACAGCGGCGGTGACCTCGTCGGCCAAGGTGGCCGAATCCTCGGCCGTCACGACGGCGATGCACTTGTCCTGGCCGAGAAGCAGGTAGCAGCGGGGCTCCAGCCGACTACGGAACGACGCCGGAAGCGCGAGTCGACCCTTGGGGTCGAGCTGTCGCTCGTGTTTTCCGACGAATACCTGCACTGACTTCCCCTCTGCCCGAGATCTGCTCGTCCTATCCTTGTCCCCACTTTCCCCCTCTGTCAACCACTTTTCCCCTTTTTGCGCCACTTTCTCCCCCGCCGTCCCCACCGGCCCCCCACCCGGTCGTTCTCTCACGGGGGACGGCACACCGGGGACGACTCAGAAGGGACGACTCAAAAGGGACGACTCAAAAGGGACGACTCAAGGTCGGGCCGATCGGAGCCGATACCGGGTCGTGCTGTCGGTGGTCGGAGTCGCTCTGGTCTGGAGTTCGCTCTCCCTGGCCGTCCCGGGACCGGTTCCGACCACTCACCGCGCGCCGACTTCTTCGGCGAGCGCGGGCTCCCCCGCCAACTCCGGATCCCAGGTGGCCAACACCCCGCTCACCCGCGGTGACCGCGGCCCGCGGGTCGCCGAACTTCAACGAGCCCTGATCGCGGCCGGCGTCGCCGTACGGGGCGGAGCCGACGGCATCTTCGGAGCCGCCACGGCCCAGGCCCTCGCCACGTTCCAGACGTCGAAGGGTCTCCAACCCGTGGGAACTCTCGATGTCACCACCGCGCACCTACTCGGTCTCGGACCCGCCCCCGCTCTTCCTCGCCGGGGTGAACGCGGCGACGCGGTGGTCGCGCTACAGCGAGCCTTGATCGCCGCCGGCGTGACCGTGCGCGGTGGTGCCGACGGCGTCTTCGGTGGCGCGACCGAAACGGCCGTGTCGTCGTTTCAGTCGACGCGGAAGATGACGACGACCGGTCAGGTCGATGTGCGCACGGCAATCGCTCTCGGCATCGCGCCACAGGGTGCACCCGCCAGCAACACACAGAACACGAACACACAGAACACGAACACCCAGAACACGAACACCGCGGCGCAGACGTCGTCGACTCTCTCCACCACCGTGGCTCTGCCCCGACGCGGTCAGACCGGTGACGACGTGGCCGTTCTGCAACGCGCCCTCGTGGCCGCGGGTGCGAACGTGCGCGGTGGTGCCGACGGCGTGTTCGGCCCGGCCACCGAGAACGCATTGAAGATCTACCAACACGGAGTGCGCCGACCGGCCACCGGAACGCTCGACGAGATCACCGCTCGATTGCTCGGCTTGCTGCCTGCCCCCGTGGTTCCCCGACGCGGTGATCGAGGTGACGCAGTGGTCGCCCTGCAACGCGCTCTCATCTCCCGTGGCGTCACGGTCCGCGGTGGGGCCGACGGAGTGTTCGGCGCCGCCACCGAGAACGCGATCTCGACGTTCCAGACCGCCCAGGGTCTCACCGTCACCGGTCGCCTCGACCTCGTGACCTTCTACGCGATCACGTCATTCGACGTGACGGCACCGGGATCCCCGAGTCCGGCATCGACAAGCACGTCATCGACGAGTACACCGGCGACCTCGAACGCCAGCACCACGACCACGTCTCCGATCCAGGCGCAGATCTTCCCCGTCCAAGGTCCGTGTTGGTTCACCGACACCTGGCACGCCCCACGTTCCGGCGGTCGTCGTCACCTCGGAGTCGACATCATCGCCCCGACCGGGAAGGCGGTCTACGCCGTCGCCGACGGCATCATCACGCGAACGTTCCAGGATCGCCCCGGCTCTCTCGGCGGCAACGCTCTGCGCCTGACCGCACCCGACGGGACGTATTTCCACTACGCGCACTTCTCGACCTTCGCCGACGGCATCGAACTCGGCACGGAGGTGGTGGCGGGCCAGATCATCGGTTACGTGGGATCGACCGGGAGCAGTTCGACCCCTCATCTCCACTTCGAATACCACCCCTTCGGTGGCGCGGCAGTGAATCCGTTCCCGATGGTGAAAAAGCTCGACGCGTGCAAGGTGGTCGACGTTCTCCCGCAACCGGGTGCCGTCAACTCCCCAGACGACTCGTCAAGCGGTTCGTCAAACGACTCGTGACGACCTCATCGATCGCACTCGGATCGAGGTCGACGTCGCTTCCCATTCCGCGCACGGCGTCGTCGTCGATGGAGGGATCCACGAGACAGGCCGCCAGAGTCTCGGCGTCCCAGCGAAGGCTCAACGCACACTGGAAGCGAGCCCAGTCCCGAGTACGACGCTGACTGATTCCGACGACTTTGGCGCGACCGCGGAAGACTTCACCCGGCCCACGTCCGGCGAAGCACACGAGACGGGAGATCGCCGACGATTCCAATCCGCCGTGATGCACCTGGAGTTCGTCGATTCCCAGGTCGGTGAGCGACTCGGCCCACGTGTCGCCGAGCCACCACGTCGCACGTCCGATGTCGTCGTCCCACAGCACGTGACCTCGGGGCAGGAGCACGTCGAGCCACATCGTCCGATCGGGACCGACCAACACCGCACCTCCCCCGCTGCGACGCTTGACCACCTCGATGTGGCGGCGAGCGCATTGTTCGCGATCGAGAACCGACTCGTCCTGAGTCGATCCGAGAACCACGGCGACGTGTTCGGGACGGAACCACCACAGATGGGGTACCGGTGTCGTGGGCAGTTCCCGGGCATGGAACGACCCCGCCCCACCTTCGTTCACGCGTTCGACGACGATCGACACGTGATCAGGATGCTCGCGCCAGGTAGGGCTTCCACACCTCGGGCACACGACCGACCGAAATGGTCACCCAGGTGAGTTCACGCGGCGCCACCGGGAGTCGGGCCAGTCGCATGCCAGCCTCGTCGGGCGTGCGATCGCGCTTGTCGAGGTTGCAGCGTCGACACGCGGCGGCGACGTTCTCCCAGACGTGAAGTCCACCCCTCGACCGCGGCATCACATGATCGATCGAGTCGGCCAACGCCCCGCAGTACTGGCAACGATGGTCGTCCCGCGCGAACACGGCCCGTCGCGACAGCGCGGTGCGACGGTGATACGGAACCTTGACGACGTACCGCAGGCGGATCACCAAAGGATTGGGAACGGACATCGACTCGGATCGGAGCAATGTTCCGTCGTGTTCGACGACGTCGGCCTTGTCGGTCAGGACCAGGCAGGCGGCCCGTCGGCACGGAACGACGCTGAGCGGCTCGTAGGTCGCATTGAGAACGAGCGCGCTCCTCATGATCAACGCCTCCGTCGCCGCCCGGATCGGCTCACGATCGCCACCTTCGAACCCACACCAGATATTTCAGCACATCGTCGGCACGGAATGGCGCCCGTGCATCGCCGTAGTAGGCCTCTTTGCGGAAACGAAGGTAAGCCCGCGACGGGACCGGCAGGAACGGGGGCCGAGTCCACCAGCGCATGGGAACCAACCGTCGGACCACGTGCGCCGCCGTCCACCACAATGACGGACGCCCGAGGACGGCGACGACGACGCCCGCGCCGACACGCCATCGCCCCGCCGACGAGATCGACCCGCCCGTCACCGTGAGCACCTCACTGCGAGCACCTCACTGCGAGCACCTCATCATGTCGTACGCGGTTCTTTGGGCAGACCGAGAACCATTTCACCCATGATGTTCGACTGGATCTGCGAGGAACCGGCGTAGATGGTTCCGGCTCGGGCGTTGAGGAACGAGCCGACCCAACTGGCCGAGGAATTGGGGGCCGTACGATCGTCGGGCTGGAACGAGTTGGTCGGCAAGCGCCCTTCGAGGACCAATGCCGACGCACCCATGATCTCGAGCGCCAATTCGGTGACGGCCTGGTGATACTCGCTCCAGTAGCGCTTGAACGCGCCACTCTCCGGCCCGGGGTGGCGTCCGGCGAGGAAACCGGTGAGCGTGCGCAGTCCGAGATAGCGCATGATCTGCACCTTCGAATGCGCCCACGCCAACCGCTGGCGAACGCGCGGGTCGTCGGCCACACCGTGTTCACGCGCCAGGAGAAGGAGTCGATCGAGCTCGGCCTGGAAGCGCACCGGCACCGTGGCCGCACCTTCACCTCTCTCGTAGCCGAGCAACGTCATGGCGACTGCCCACCCGTTGTTCACTCCTCCGACGACGGCATCTTTCGGACATGTCGCATCGGTGTAGAAGACCTCGTTGAACTCGCTCTCACCACTGATCATCTTGATCGGGCGAACTTCGATGCCGGGCTGACGCATGTCGACGAGCAGAAACGAGATGCCCTTGTGCTTGGGCGCATCGGGATCGGTGCGCGCCAACGTGAAGATGTGATCGGCCAGATGTCCAGCCGACGTCCAGATCTTCTGGCCGTTCAGAACCCATTGATCACCGTCGAGGCTGGCGCGCAGACCGAGACTGCCGAGATCGCTCCCGGCGTTCGGCTCGCTGTAACCCTGGCACCACACGTCGTCGTTGGCCAGGATGCGGGGCAAGTAGTACGCCTTTTGCTCCTCGGTCCCCCACCGCAACAAGGTGTTGCCGAGCATCGTGATTCCGAAGCCGTCGTTCGGACCACCGGTCGGCACTCCGGCGCGCGCGAACTCTTCGGCGAGGATCACTTGCTCGAGGGCCGACAATCCTCCCCCGCCGTATTCGGCCGGCCAACCCGGCGCGAGGAACCGTTCGGCGTGAAGGATCCTGCGCCACTGTGTCGTCCACTCTCGGACCTCGTCGAGCGGCATCCGGCCGATCCCGGGAAAATCGGACGGCAGAGCCTGAGCGAGAAAGTTCCGGACTCGCGCCCGGAAAACGTCGGCAACGTCGGAATAACGGGGATCCACGTCCGAGAAACTACTCGGAGCGTCGACTCGACGGGATCGAATCGTGGGCGAGCGATCGCGCCAGAGCCGCGGCACCGAGCAGACTCGACCGGCCGCCGGCCGGCTCGATGGCGACCGACTGAGTGAAACCGAGGCGACTGCGCTCGGCGAATTCACGTCGGGCGGCGTCGAAGAAGGGAACTCCCCAACCCAGGGCCACGCCGCCACCCACGACGACGAGATCGATGCTCGTGAGTGCGGCGACCGACGACACCGCGCGCCCGAAACGACGGGCAGCGTCCTCGATGACGACGGGAGTCGCGTACCGAGCTGGCTGACCGGTGTGCTGTTCGATCGCCACGCCCGAGAGATAGGCCTCGAGACAGCCGTGCGCGCCGCAACGACACTCGCGCCCCCCACTCTCGACGATCACATGACCGATGTGGCCGGCGTTGCCGTCGTCACCGTCCAACAGGCGACCGTCGATCACGAGGCCGGCGCCGACACCGGTGCCCACCACCACCGCCATGAAATTCGCCGAGCCTCGAGCCACTCCCAGCCATCCTTCGCCGAGGGCGAGGGCCTTGGCGTCGTTGTCGACCACCACCGGGCGTTGGACGAGATCGTGAAGAGCGGACCGCAACGGGAAGTCGCGCCACGCCGGAATGTGCAGAGGCGACACGGCGTCGCCACCCGCCGTCATCGGTCCACCACATCCGGCTCCGACGGCGACCACGTCGACGCCGTCGGCGGCGGCCAAGGTACGCGACACGATGCTCGCGACCGCGGACCACGGATCACGCGACGGCGTCGGTACTCGATCCGACACCACGATCGTCCCCTCGAGGGTGACGACCGCCGCCGACAACTTGGTGCCGCCGATGTCGAGGGCCAACACGGCGCGCGGGGCCTCCCCCGAACGTGTCACCACGAGATCAGTCGAAACGACGAGTGGCCCCGGCCCGAGCCTTGCGCAGAGCTCCGGCCACGTCCTGGAAACCGGCCCGCCCGATCGCGCGTGCATTGCGCTCGATGACGGCCAGCAACACCAACATGCCGATGAACACGGCGAAGGCGAGCAGGAAGTGCACCT
Source organism: Actinomycetota bacterium (assembly GCA_039800005.1). Classification (GTDB taxonomy): domain Bacteria; phylum Actinomycetota; class Acidimicrobiia; order Acidimicrobiales; family Ilumatobacteraceae; genus Casp-actino8. The sequence continues at coordinate 59,245 of JBDLRN010000049.1, forward strand.
GCAGAGCCACGACCAGAAGAGCGACGCTCACGACGAGACCGAGCACGGCCCACCGCACTGTGCGCGCCGAATGAAGGTAGAGGCCCGACGGTGACACGGCTTGCGCGAACTTGGCATCACTCTCGAGCTCCTGCTCGATCTGCCGAAGAATTCTCTGCTCGTCGTCGGACAGTGCCACCTGACCTCCCTTCGCTCGTGACAGTGTCCCAGATCGGACGCCGTCTGGCAACGCGCGACGTGGACTCAGTTCCGACGTTCGTCACCGAGATCGTCCCGGGAAACATCACGGGGAACGTCCCGCGGCCCCCAGGGCGACGGCTGATTCGACGGTCGAGCGTCCAAGCTGCCTGCGGATCCGATCGCTCCCCGACCGAAGCGCCCTCGAATGGCGTCGATGGCCCGACTGGCCGGATCCCAACGGCGTTCGATGCGGGCGATGTCGTCCGGAACGTCTCCTCCCTCCGCCGCACCGAGGACTCCGTCGAAAAGACTCATTTGTGTCGCCGAGTCCCCGAACTGCGTCACCGACACACCGAGCAAGCGAATGCCGAGCGGAGATGCGAGACCCGCCACGATCTCGGTCAGAGCGGGCATCAACGCAGCCACGACGGCCGGGGCCGTCGACAACGGCGCGCCCGGAGTCACCGACCGAGTGATCGTCTCGAAGGTCGAATACCGCACCTTCAACGTCACCGTCCGGGCCGACCACCCGTGATCCCGCAGTCGAGCCGCCACCGAGTCGGCAAGTCGGACCAGTTCGCGCCTCGCCTCGTCCATCGTCACCAGATCCTGCGAGAACGTCTCTTCGTTCCCGATCGACTTCGCGCGCCGGTCGGGAACCACGTCGCGGTCGTCCTCGGCGCGTGCCAGTGAGGCCAGGTGTCGACCATGAGCCACGCCGACCGCACGTTCCAGAACGTTCGGAGGAAGCGCCGCCAGATCGGCCACCGTGCGCACGGCCAGACGTTCGAGTTTGGCCAAAGTCGCCGGACCGACTCCCCACAGCGCGTTCACGGGCAGGGGTGCCACGAAGTCGCGCTCGCCACCCGGCGGAACGACCAGAACCCCGACTCCTTTCTCCACACCGGTCGGAGTGACGCGCGGCTTGGCGGCCTTGGACGCCAACTTGGCGACGAACTTGCTCGTCGCCACGCCGACCGAGCAGTCGAGCTCGAGCTCACGTCCGATGCGATCGCGCAGGTGCCGCCCGATCGTCCCTCCGTCGCCGAAGAGCGAACGAGCACCGGTCACGTCGAGGAACGCCTCGTCGAGCGCTATGGGTTCCACGAGAGGAGTGACGTCCTCGAAGATGCGATGCACCTGACGGCTCACCTCGGCGTAGAGCGCGTGATCGCCCGGGAGGAAGACGGCGTGTGGACAGAGGCGACGAGCGCGCACCGACGGCATGGCCGAATACACACCGAAGCGACGAGCCTCGTAGTTGGCCGCCGCCACGACACCACGCGACCCGGATCCCCCGACGACGACCGGCCGACCCCGCAATTCGGGGTGTCGACGGAGTTCGACCGAGACGTAGAAGGCGTCCATGTCGACGTGGAGGACGGTCCTCACTCGCGGTGTGGTCGCATCCGCCATCGTCGGCTCACAGTCGGCGTCGATGACCGCGGCGCAGGTCGGCGAAGGCCAGACGGAGCACCAGCCGAAACGCCTCGCCGATGATCCGATACGACAACTTCGACTCACCACGCTGGCGATCACGAAAGACGATCGGGATCTCGACCACACGGCCGCCCACCCGAACGAGCCGATGGGTCATCTCGACCTGGAAGCCGTATCCGTCGGCGCGCACCGACGACACGTCCATACGTCGGAGGACATCGGCCGAGTACACGCGGTATCCGCTCGTCGCATCGTTGACCGCCAGACCGAGCATGCCGGCCGCGTATCGATTGCCCCACCGACTGAGGAACTGGCGCAACCGCGGCCACTCGACACATCCCCCACCCGGCACGTAGCGGCTGCCGATCGACGCGTCGGCACCGGAAACGACCGCCGAAACGAGTTCGGGCAGATAGGCCGGATCGTGAGACAGATCGGCATCCATCTGAACCACGTAACGCGCGCCGCGTTCGAGAGCGGTTGCGAATCCGTCACGATACGCCGCACCGAGGCCGAGCTTTCCGGCCCGTCCGAGCACCTCGGCGCCGGCCCGGCGGGCGACCTCGGCGGTACCGTCGGGACTGGCGTCGTCGACCACGAGGACGCGCACACCGGTCACGGCGGTTGCGATGCGCTCGATGAGCACGGCGACATTGTCGACCTCGTCGTAGGTCGGAACGACGATCCACACGTCGCGACCGGACAGGTCGACGACCGTCGTGTGACCAACCCCGCCTTCGCCCTGCACGAGTCGAGCCTACGATCCGGGCCTACGATCCGAGCGTGACCGACGAACGACCGCTGTCCGCTCTCCCCTCTCCTCTCGCCCGGGCCATCGCCTTCGTCTCGATTCTCGTCGGCGGTCTCGCGGGTGCCGTCATCGGTTTCGCCCTGGTCGACATCCAGTACTCCGGCGAGGCCGACTGGCCGCGGGGACTCGGCATCGTGATCGGAGCGACCGTCGCTGCCGGAGGAACGGCCATCGTCGCGGTTCTCGTCCTGCGTGCCCTCGGCGAATGGCGGGACATCAACGATCGTCGACGTTCGTGACGTCGAACGTGACCACGAATGCGATGGTGAAGGCAACGATGAATGCACCGTTGAAGGCAACGACTCACGACCCGATCGCACTCATGAACGTGGCCGCGGCCATCGCGCGACGCGCCGGCGACACCATCACCATCGGACGGCGCTCCGGCGATCGACGCGCCCACACCAAGTCCTCGCCGACCGACATGGTCACCATCTGGGACGCCCGTGCCGAAGAACAGATCGTGACCGAGCTCTCCGAGCGACGACCTCACGACGGCATCGTCGCCGAGGAAGGAAGCGCGCGACCGTCGACGAGCGGTGTCTCCTGGCTGGTCGATCCGATCGACGGCACCACCAACTTCTTGTACGGCATGGCGGGATTCGCGGTGTCGATCGCCGCTGTCGACGACGCCGGCCGTTCCCTCGCTGGCGCAGTGTTCCTTCCCATGACGCGCGAGTTGTTCGTGGCGGCACGGGGTCACGGAGCCTGGCTCGCCGGACGGCGACTGCAGTGCTCGACCACCAGCGATCTCGCGCGCGCCCTCGTCGGAACCGGGTTCGCGTACGACGCCGAGCTCCGTCGACGCCAAGGAGTCCGCATCGCCGCTCTGGTCGGATCGGTGCGCGACATCCGACGCGTCGGTGCCGCCGCACCCGACCTGTGCTACGTCGCCGACGGTCGACTCGACGCCTACTTCGAGGAGAATCTTCAGGCCTGGGACGTGGCGGCCGGACGGCTGATCGCCGAGGAGGCCGGTGCCCTCGTGACCTCCTTCGACGGCGGTCCGGCCGACCCGAGCCGAGTGCTGGCCGCGACCCCCGGGATTCATGCTCCTCTCGTCGATCTGCTCCGGGATGCGGGGCGAACGGCCGATTTTCCGGCAACATAGGTCCGTGGGAACTCGCATCCTCGCCGTCGAAGACGACGAACGGATCCGCACCGCGGTGAAACTGGCTCTCGAGGACGAGGGCTGGGTCGTCGACGAGGCGGCCAGTGGCGAAGAGGCCGTCATCCTCTTCCTGCGTCAGCCAGCCGACGTCGTGTTGATCGACATCATGCTCCCCGGGATCGACGGCTTCGAACTCTGTCGCACGATCCGTCGCACGAGTGACGTGCCGATCGTGATGGTGACCGCCCGCGCCGACACCCATGACGTGGTGGCCGGGCTCGAGGCCGGCGCCGACGACTACCTCACCAAGCCGTTCGCCCCCAAGGAGTTGTCGGCTCGTATTCGCGCCTTGTTACGGCGAGCTCGACCGGCGAACCCGGCTCATCCCCGATTGGTGTTCGGCGATCTGGAGATCGTGCCCGACGAAGGAAAGGTTCTCCGGGCCGGCCAGGAGATCCACCTCACCAAGACCGAGTTCCGCCTGTTGTGCGAACTGGCCGAGAACCCGGGACGGGTGTTCAGCCGTGAGGAGTTGCTCGACCAGGTGTGGGGGTACGGATACTTCGGCGACGGTCGACTCGTCGACGTGCACGTCCGACGCCTGCGCACCAAGGTCGAGATCGATTCGGCCAATCCGCGTCACGTGGTGACGGTGCGCGGCCTCGGCTACCGGCTCCAGGCCTAGGGCACTCGGCGTGGTCGACACCGAACGCCCGCGTCGTCGCTTCGGACTCGGACTCCGCACGCGCATCCTCGCCACCTTCGGCCTCGGAAGCCTCGCGCTCTCGGCCTTTCTCGCTCTGGCCACCTACAGCTTCACCCGCACGAATCTGGTCGAAGAGCGCGAATCCAACGCCATCAATCAGACCTACGACGCGGCGACCCGGCTCACGTCCGATCTCCGCTCGTCACCGTCGAACGTCCAAGCGGTTCTCGATCGCCTCGGTGCCGATCGACCGCTGCTCTACTTCCGCGGCACGTGGACGGCCACCGACGCCCGCTTCACGTCGACTCAATTGCCCACCGATCTGCTCGACGAGGTTCTCGTCGACGGCCAACCTTCACTCATGCGGGTCGAGGTCGGTTCGGCCCTCGTCCTGGCCGTGGGCATACCGCTTCCGGAGGTCGACGGTGCCTACTTCGATTTCGTGTCCTTCGACGACGTCGAAAGCACGTTGCGCAGCGTGGGGCTGGCTCTGGTCTTCGCGGCCGCCATCACGACGCTGCTCGGCATCGTGATCGGTGCCATCTCGGCATCGCGTGCCGTTCGACCACTCGTCGCCGCCAGTCAGGCGGCCCAAGCGATCGCAGGCGGACGCCTCGAGACGCGCCTCGAACCCACCGACGATCCGGATCTCGACGCCCTCACCCGTTCGTTCAACGACATGGCGGCCACACTGCAGACTCGCGTCGAACGCGACGCGCGCTTCGCCTCCGATGTGAGTCACGAATTGCGATCTCCGCTCATGACGTTGTCGGCGAGTGTCGAGGTCATGAAGTCGCGTCGAGACGAGATGCCCGATCGCGCGCAAGCCGCCCTCGATCTGCTGGTCGCCGACGTCGAACGTTTCCAAGGACTGGTCGAGGACCTTCTCGAGATCTCCCGATTCGACGCCGGCGCGATTCGACTCAACCTCGAGGATCTCCCGGTCGCCGCTTTCGTTCGCCACGCCGTGGCCGCCAGCACTGCGCCCCGCACACCTGTTCTCGTGTCCGAGCGTGCCGAACACGCCGAGATTCGTGGCGATCGGCGTCGACTCGCCCGCGTCGTCGCCAACCTCATCGACAACGGCCGGACCCACGCAGGCACCGAACTCGAGGTGTCGGTCTTCGTGCCCGACGACGATCCGGCCAACGGCACGGTGTGGATCACCGTGAACGATCACGGCCCCGGTGTGCCGGTCGACGAGCGATCGCTGGTGTTCGAGCGTTTCGCTCGCGGCGCGTCAGCCGGCCGCCGAAGTGGATCGGAAGGAGCCGGGCTCGGCTTGGCTCTCGTGGACGAACACGTCCGTCTCCACGGCGGACGCGTGTGGGTCGACGATCGACCCGACGGCGCCGAGGGAGCGTCGTTCGTCATCGAACTTCCGGTGGAGAGATTCTGAGATGACCCGCCCACTCTCTGCACTCACCGTTCTCGTCGCCGTGTTCTCCACGACCGCGTGCGGTCTCGGTGCCGACGACACGCCGCGAACGATCGCCGAGAGCGATCAACGCCCCCTGGTCGACGTGAGTCCCGGCCTCGTCAGCGCCGGAACCGGCCGGGTCTATCTCGAACGCACCGACGAGACCGGACGCTCCTTGCTGGTCGCAGTCGCGCGTCAGATCTCCACCGATCCGGTCGCCGTGGTGAACGCCTTGCTGGTCGGCCCGACCGACGACGAACAACAACAAGGCCTGGGAACCGCCATCCCACCCGACACCGTCCTCACGAGCGCGCGCTACACGGCCACCGACATGGTGCGAGTCGACCTCACGAACGACATCCTCGAATCGACCGGCGACGATCTCGTGTCGGCCCTCGCGCAGATCGTGTTCTCGCTCGGGGAACTGAGCGGTGTCGAACGGATCGACATCACCGTCGACGGCCAGGCCCAGGATTGGCCGCGCGGGGACGGGAGTTTCACCTCCGAGCCGCTCACGGTCTACGACTATCCCGGCCGCGCCTCGTCGAGTCAGCCGGCGTATCCGGGTTACGTGTTGCCGACGGACGGCGATCAGCCGTAGAAGACCTGAGCCACGTCGTGGAGCAGCGCCAGGTCGACGGTGCGCGTCCGCCCGATGACGTCGATGAGCGGAACGCGGACCACGTCGGAGCACCGCAGGGCGACCATCTGCCCCCACGCTCGATCGTGTACGGCGTCGACCGCGGCCAGACCGAATCGCGTGGCGAGGATTCGGTCGTACGCGCTCGGGGTCCCGCCTCGTTGCACGTGTCCGATCTGGACGACCCGTGATTCGAAACCGGTTCGCCGTTCGATCTCGGCCGCGACGGTGACGGCGATGCCGCCGAGCCGAGGGCGACCGAGGTGATCGCGCGCGTACTCGGGCTCCTCCATCGTCCCGGGCTTCGGGTGAGCACCCTCGGCGACCACGACGATCGATGCGTAGCGGCCGCGATAGTGGCGGCGTTCGACGATCTCGCACACCTCGGCGATGTCGAAGGGCTCCTCGGGCACGAGGATCACCGTCGCCCCGCCGGCGACACCGGCGTAGGCCGCGATCCAACCGGCATCACGACCCATGACCTCGACCACCATGACCCGGTTGTGGCTCTCGGCGGTGGTGTGGAGGCGATCGATGGCGTCAGTGGCCACCTGGACTGCCGTGTGAAAGCCGAAAGAGATGTCAGTTCCCTCGATGTCGTTGTCGATCGTCTTCGGAACGCCCACGATCGGCAGAGCGAGATCACGGTGCAACATCGACGCCACGGTCAACGAACCATTGCCGCCGATGACGACCAAGGCGTCGAGTCCGAGTGCGGCGAAGGTCTCGCGTACGCGGGCGAGACCGTTCTCGTGGTCGTAGGGGCTTCCCCGTCGCGTGCCGAGAAGGGTGCCACCTCGCGGCAGAAGCCCGCGCATCGACGAGACGTCGAGTCGCAGATACCGCTGCTCCATGACCCCGTCCCAGGAGTCGATGAACCCGAGCACCTCGTCGCCGTGCACCGATTCGGCCTTGCGAACGATGGCGCGTATGGCTCCGTTCAGACCGGGACAGTCGCCCCCGCCGGTCAGGACTCCGATGCGCACGAATCCAGCCTACGGGTGGAGAATGGGGGCATGGCATGGGATGCGTCGCGACCGGTTCCTTGGGCTCGTCTGTCACGCGAGTGGCTCGTGTACGCCGTGGTGATGATCGCTGCCTTCGCCTTCTTCTTGCGCGATTCGGTCACCGGGGCATCCGTCCTCGGCTTGGCCGCGTCGTATCCGATGTATCTCGGCTTCGGCGGCGTCCTCGCCAAGTTCGGCTACCAACGCAAGACGTTCCGTGACCTTCGTCGAGAGACCGTGGACAAGAACACGTCATCGACGTCGTCGACGCAGCCCACGACCTCCCGCTCGCGCCCCGCCCCCACCAAGCGGACGACCACCGGCCCGTCGCAACATCGGTCGTCGAAGTCGCGCAAGAAGAACCGTCGATGAGTCCGGTGATCGGATCGCGGTCGACCGAATCGACGCCGGCGTGAGCGATCGAGACGAGTACGTCCTCGCCATCGACGCCGGAACCACCGGTGTGCGCAGTCGCGCCGTCTTCGTCGACGAACGGCCATCCCGAGCCTCGTACCGCGAGTTCACTCAACACTTCCCTCACCCGGGATGGGTCGAGCACGACGCCGAAGAGATCTGGAACGCCGTCGTCACGACGGTACGAGACATCGTCGACGAACTGGGTCTCCCCACCGCCATCGGCATCACCAACCAACGCGAGACGGTCGTGGCCTGGAACCGGGCGACCGGTCGGCCACTCGCTCGGGCCATCGTCTGGCAGGATCGCCGCACGGCCGCACACTGCGAGCGATTGACGGCCGACGGCCATCTGGCCCGCGTCCGCGAACTGACCGGACTCGTGCTCGACCCGTACTTCTCCGGCACCAAGATGGCGTGGCTCCTGAACGAGGTCGTCGGCGACGACACCAGTCGTCGGCGCGATCTCACGTTCGGCACCGTCGACACCTGGATCGCCTGGAAACTCACCAACGGTGAGGTGTTCGCCACCGATCCGTCCAACGCCAGCCGCACGATGTTGTACGACATCCGAACCGGCGCGTGGAGCGACGAACTCTGCGATCTTCTCGGCGTGCCCCGTTCGACACTCGCGGATGTCCGTGCGTCGAGCGAACGATGGGGCACCACGTCGTGTCCCGAACTGCCGAGCGGTATTCCGATCTCCGGTGTCGCCGGCGATCAGCAGAGTGCACTGTTCGGACAAGCGTGTTTCCGGCCCGGCATGGCCAAGAACACCTACGGCACGGGCAGTTTCGTCCTCATGAACGTCGGTGACACGTGTCCCGAACCGCGGGACGGACTTCTCACGACGGTGGGCTGGACGTTGCGCGGTCCCGACGGCCGCACTTCCACCACGTACGCCCTCGAAGGTTCCATCTTCGTGACCGGGGCCGCGGTGCAGTGGCTGCGTGACGGACTCGAGATCATCAAGTCCTCGAGTGAGATCGGGCCGCTCGCCGCCTCGGTCCCCGACAGTGGTGGAGTGTTCGTGGTTCCGGCCTTCACCGGGCTCGGCAGTCCGTGGTGGGACCCCCACGCTCGCGGCACCGTTCTCGGCATCACTCGTGGCACCACTCGAGCTCACCTCGCGCGCGCCGTGGTCGACGCCATGGCGCTCCAGACCCGCGACGCCGTCGAGGCCATGATCGACGCCAGCGGAATCGGCATCGCCGAATTGCGGGTGGACGGTGGCGCGTCGGTGATGGATCTGCTGCTGCAACTGCAGGCCGATCATCTCGGCATTCCGGTTCGCCGTCCCGTCGACCAGGAGACCACGGCCCTCGGCGCCGCCTTCCTCGCCGGACTCGCCGAAGGCGTGTGGCCCGATCTCGACGCCATCGAGCGTCGCTGGGCGACCGATCTGCTGGTCGCACCGCGGGCGTCCGAGTCGTTCGAGCGTCTGGTCGCCGATGCGCAACACCGTGACTGGCGGCGAGCGGTCGAGCGTTCGCGCCACTGGGCTCACGACTGAACGATCACCGCTCCCACGATCCGACCGATTCGCTCGACCTGTTGTCGCTCTCGCGCCCGGAATGCTCGGCCCGCGCGTTCGGCCGCGACCACCAGAACGGTGCCCACGAGTGGCGCCCACACGACGTCGGACGGGGTGTGATCGGCCGCCGACGGCAGATGATTGGTTCCGACCAGAAAGGCGACCAACCACGCCGGATCGGGAACCTCGCCCTCCTCGACGAGCACGTTGCGCGTCTCGGTGTCGACCACGGCGACCCAATCGGCTTCGAGAAGGTGCTCCAACCCACGACACAGCAGGGCGAGACGATGAGGACCATCGGTCACCGACACCACGGCGGAGACCACGTCGAGCGCGAGGACTCCGTGTTCGGGACGATCGGACTCCACCGCGTGAACGTCTTCGACGGCGACTCCGTCGACGGTCGCCAACTCGGAGATCACGCCGTCGACACGACTCGCGTCGTCGACGAGGACCGTCACTTCGTCGATGGCCATACCGGCGCCTCGCTCGAGGATCTCGATACCGATCACGTCACCGCCGGCCCGACCGATCGCCGCCGCCACGCGCCCCAGAGTTCCGGGACGATCGGGCAACCAGAGTCGAATGACGAACGATGCGGTGCCCACGAGGTCACCGTAACGGGCTCAACCGAGCTTGGGCAGTCCCTTTTTCAGATTGCGGATGGCCTGCGCGATGCGTTGTTCGTTCTCGATGAGCGCGAAACGAGCGAATCCTTCGCCTCCCGGACCGAACCCGACACCCGGCGACAGAGCGACTTCGCACTCGCGCACCAGATGTGAACAGAACTCGACCGACGTCATGTCGGCATAGGGCTCGGGAATCGGCGCCCATACGAACATCGAACCTTGCGGCTTGGGGATGTCCCAGCCGATCCGAGCCAGACCGTCGATCAAAGCGTCACGGCGACTCTCGTAGATCGAACAAACTTCGGCCGGATAGTCCGCTGCCTCGTTCATGGTGACGGTGGCAGCGATCTGAATGGGCTGGAAGGTTCCGTAGTCGAGATAGCTCTTCAGTTTCACGAGGGCCTGGACCACCTGGGCGTTGCCGAGCAGGAAGGCCACGCGCCACCCGGCCATCGAGAACGACTTCGTCATCGAGTACAACTCGACGGCGCATTCCTTGGCTCCCTCGGCCTGCAGGATCGATGGCGGCTGATATCCCCCGAAACCGACGTCGGCGTAGGCGAAGTCGTGGACCACGATCATGTCGCGCTCTCGGCAGAAATCGACGACACGCTGCATGAACGGCAGATCGACACAGGAGCCGGTGGGGTTGTGCGGGAACGAAATGACCAACACCCGCGGCTTGGGCCAACCGACGTCGTACGCGGTGGTGAGACTGTCGAAGAAGTCGCCTTCGAAATCGGTCTGCACTCTCGGGTCGGACAGACTGCGCATCGGCACCTGGCGCAGGTCGGCCCCGGCGAAGAGCGGACCGTAGATGTGAATCGGATAACTCGGGCTCGGCACGATGGCCGCGTCGCCACGATCGAGCAGCACCCACATCAGGTGACTGAAACCTTCCTTGGATCCGATGGTGTTGGTGATCTCGGTCTCGACGTCGAGATCGACGTTCCACTTGCGCTTGTAGAGATCGGCGATGGCCTCGCGAAGTTTGGGCAGACCCCGCGACATCGAATAACGATGGTTGCGGGCGATGCGCGCCGCTTCACCCAACTTCTCGACGGCGATCGACGGCGACGGAATGTCGGGGTTGCCGAAACCCAGGTCGACCACGTCGACTCCCTGCCGCCGGGCCTCGATCTTCAAGTTGTTGATGATCGTGAACACGTACGGCGGCAGGTTGGTGATCCGGCGAAACTCCATGGCGAATGACGCTACTCGCCGCTGCCGTGACGGACCGGGTCATTACGAGCCACGGGATGTGTCAGGTGCCGTGCTCGTCCTGATCGAGGAACGCCGCACCGAGTGCACCCGCTTCCTCTCCGTGGTGGGCGAGACGCACTTCGGGCGCCGGGCGGACATGGGACGCGTACAGAAGTTCCGCCAGCCATCGCTGCACCGACTCACGAACGATCTCGGCCCGGTGGGCCACTCCCCCGCCGATCACCACCACCTCGGGATCGAGAGCGTGCACGAGACTCGCCACACCGACGGCCACCCAGCGACCGAATGCGTCGATGCTCGCCCGAGCCGTCGAGTCACCGTCCTCGGCCGCTCGACGCAGCGCCACGGCGTCGAGCGACTCGTCGATCTCCTGGGCCAAACGACCGAGTGCCGAACCCGACGCGTACTGCTCCCAACAGCCCCGGCGACCGCACGCGCACGTTCGGCCGTCGGCGACCACGACCAGGTGGCCGATCTCACCCGCGAATCCGTGTCGGCCGCGAAGAAGACGACCGCCACTCACGATGCCCCCACCGATTCCGGTGCCGAGAGTGACCACGAGAACGTCGTCGTGTCCGCGCGCCGCGCCAGCGCGCCATTCGGCGCGCGCCGCGCAATTGGCATCGTTGTCGACAGCGATCCGTCTCCCGAGGCGATCCGAAAGTCGGCGACCGACCGGGTAGTTCTCCACCCCGGGGAGGTTGGGCGACGACACGATCACACCGTCGAGGGTCACGAGTCCCGGAACACCGAGGCCGATGGTCGCCCACTCGTCGATCCCGACACCCGTCGATTCCGAGAGCGACTCGACCAGTTCGACCAAGGTGTCCTCGATCGCTGACGCACCGCGTGGAGTCCCCCGACGTTGCCTCTCCAGGACTCGTCCCTCGTCGTCGACCACGAGACCGAGACACTTGGTGCCACCGACATCGACACCGAGACGTCTGATCGGGGACACAGTCGAATCAATCGTCGGAGGCATGGTCGGAGGCATGAATTGCAGTGGACGGACCAACCGGCCGAACACGCGGCGAGTCAGGACTCGGCGCGGACTTTCAGTTCCTTCACCGTGTTGAGGATGCGCACCTCGGCTCGCCGCTTGACGAAACCCGGCAACGGAACGATGAGATCGATCGACAAGTTGTAGGTGAGCACCACTCCACCCGACGCGTCCGGAGCGAACATGTAGGCCCCGTCGACGGCGCGCATGATGTCACCTTTCACCATTCGCCAGGCCAGGCGATGGGGTGCTGCCGCGTAGTCGTACGCCAACACGTAGTGCGTGCTCCGACCGAGGGCCGAGGTGCGGAACTCGACCTCGGTGGCCCGACCCTGTTCGTCTCGCTGCAACACCTCCGCCGACTTCACGTCGGTCGCCCATTCGGGATACCGCTCGAAGTCGGTGGCGATCCCCCAACACCGTTCGAGGGGCGCAGCGATGGAAATGGTGAGCGATGCCGTGTCGGCCATGCCCCTTTTCTAGCCGACCGAGGTACGGCGGGGCGGGAAACGTCCGTGGACGGCCGCCCAGAGGCCGTTCAGGCCGAGTCCGAGGACCGGCACCAGCACACCGAACGCCAACGTCGACCCCGCGGTCGACCCTCCCGTCACGCCGTCGATCGAGTCACCCGCCGGCGTGTTGGGTCGGGCCAGCGCGGTCGCCAACGCCACCACCGTCTGCGTGATCAGACAGGCGTTCATGACTCTCTTCACGCGTCGCGGGATCGCTTCGCCCATGAGGAAGTACAGCTCGGCCACCGCCATCTCGTCGCGCCGACTTCGTTGCACGGCGGACCAATATCCCCACAAGAAGACCGCCACACCGACGGCGAAGAGACCGAGCGCGACGACGGCGCCTTGAACCTTGACCCATCCGTCGAACACGATGGCGGCCGCCACGCTCGACACCACGAAGATCACGGTTCCGACCACGTTCGACCGAACGATGGTGCGACCGGGCAGGAAATCGTTCACGACCAGACCCCCAACGACTCGCCCAGGCGACGCGACAACGCGTCGTACGAGAACTCCTCCGTGGCGCGAGCGCGCGCCGCTCGACCCATTCGCCGGCACCGATCGGGGTCGGCGAACAACTCGTCGAGTCGGCCGACCACGGCGTCGACGTCCCGGGGGTCGGACACGACGAATCCCGTCTCACCGTCGACCACCGCTTCGGCGGCTCCACCACTCGCACCCGCCACGGCCGGAACACCGCACGCGGCCGCTTCCACGAACACGATCCCGAAACCCTCCTGTTCGAGCCCGGCCCACCGATTCCGACACAACATGATGGAGACGTCGGCGCAACCGTAGAGATCGGGCAACTCCTCGTTGGTGACCCGACCCATGAATCGCACCGGGGCCTTCGTCTCCCGGGCCAACTTCTCGAGACGTTCGCGATCCCGACCGGCACCGGCGATGGCGAGCACGAGCCGTGGACGCCGCGCCGACAAGGCAGCGACGGCCCGGATCGCCGTGTCGAAGCCCTTGCGCGGAACCAGACGACTGACGGCGACCACGACTTCCGCGTCGTCGTCGAATCCGAAGTGACGGCGGGCGTGCGACCGCCGCGACGCGTCGAGAGGAACGAACCGCTCGCCGTCGACACCCGGAGGCACGACGGTGACGTCGAGTGGACGACCGGCGGCACGTTCGGCTTCGGCGGCCGGGTATCCGCCGGCGGCGATCACGTGGCGCGCGCGTCGCAAGACGCGACCGAGAACTTGTTTCGACACCGGCAGTCGTCCGGGCACCGTCACTTCGGCACCGTGCAGCACCACGTCGTACGGACGTGACAACGACGGCCCGACGATGCCGAGAGGAACCGCCGGATCGAGAACGACGAGCTCGGCGCCGATTTCGTCGGCCAACCGTTCGATCCGACGCACCATCCATGGATGCGGGAGCAGCACCGGTTCACGGGTGCGCACGACCCGGAACGGCTGCTCGGCGTCGAAGGCGGCCGCACCGTCGTAGGGACTGGTGAGCACGGCGAACGAGTCGGGCGGCAGGCGGCGCCACCACTCCCAGAGCAAGGACTGGATGCCCCCGATCTTGGGTGGAAAATCGTTGGTGACGAGCAGGTGTTTCATGCGGGACGACTCACGAGCGACATCTCATCGACACGGCACGACGGCACTCAACTCGTGGCGCACATCGGGATCGGCGTCGTGACGCACGAGTTCGAGCAGGTCGTCGGCCCCCAAGCGACGTGCCGCCCAGACGGCATGGGCTCGCAGCATCGGATCACGCTGGGAAAGGTAGTGGCCGATGATCTCGCGCACCCATTCGTCGACCGGGACTCTCGCCACGTTGCCGAGAATGACGAGGGCGTTGCGCCGCAACCAACGGGGATCCCGCTCGGCGATGTACCAGCGACCGAAACGCTCGATCAAGGTGTGGTCGTCGGCCGTCAACAACTCCGACAGGTCGACCCGACCTCCGGGAATCGAATCATCCGAACCGTCCGCATCGGTCGCAATCGATCGCGCCGGCACCCGCGAACTCAGTCGGACCGTGGGCGGACACGACTCCTGGCAGTCGTCGCATCCATAGATGCGATCTCCCAACGCCACCCGGTACTCACGCGGAAACGTTCCCGGCTTCTGCACCAGCCAGGCGAGGCAACGACGCGCGTCGACCACACCCACGTCGACGATGGCACCGGTCGGACAGTCGTCGAGACAGCGGCGGCAGCTTCCACAGCCGTCGGGCGCCGGTCCGGTACTCGGGATCAGGGCAGCGGTGGTGACCACGGAACCGAGGACGAACCAACTGCCCGCGCCCGGAAGAAGGAGATTGGCGTTCTTGCCCCACCACCCGAGTCCGGCTCGCCACGCGACTTCGCGATCGACCAGATCGTTCTCGTCGGCGAAGACCACAGCCCGAAAACCGTCGGCCCGCAGACGCAGGGCCACGTCCTGGAGCGCTCGACGCAGTGGCGTGTAGAAATCGGCTCGCGCGTAGCGAGCCACCCGAGCCGACAACGCTCCGTACGACGTCTCCGCAGTCGAATTCTCCGGTTCCGTCTCGTCGGCGACGGCGTAACTCACGGCACCGACGAGGATCGAACGAGCACCTTCGACCGCTCGGGTGGGATCGGTGGATCGCTCGGGATCCCGGAAGGTGAATCCCATGGTGTCGGCCAGACCGCGCTCACGCCGATCGACGAGCGCCACTCGTGAACGTTCGAGGATTCCGGCATGGGTGATGCCGACGCGATCGAGGCCCCGCGAGCGCGCGAAGTCGACCAGCGCGTCGGCGTACTCCAGGGTGTGGGAGTCAGGAGGCGGAAGCTTCGGGGGACGCACGATGCCGAAGCGTAGGCACCAAACCGGCCTCGGAGAGGACACGCACGGCTCGCCATTCGGCCAGGTCGAAGACGACAGCCGACTCCTGCTCCTCACGACACAAGTACGTGACCATGCAGTCGGAACAGGCGTCGGTGTCGCGGGCGACACAGGTCTGACAATCGATGACGATCGAGGTGCGGGAAGTGGGCTCCGTGCTCATGCGGGAGAGTCGACCACAGGGGTGTGACACGACGGTTCCGTGTCGGAGAATCTCCGGATCGAGAGACGTCAGGAGATCTCGTCGACCAGGAATTCAGCCACCCGTTCGGCCACCATGACGGTGGGCAGGTGGGTGTTGGCCCGCGGGATCCGGGGCATGATCGAGGCGTCGGCGATCCAGAGTCCTCGGAGATCCCAACTTCGACCACAGGTGTCCACCACCGACTCGCCGCGACGACCCATGGCACACGAACCGGCGGCGTGCACGTAGTCGCCGGTGACCGCGCTCACCCACTGACGCAGAGATCGCTCGTCGACACCGAGATCGTCGAGTCGAGTGCCCTGATCGTCGACGAAGACCTCGCTCACCGCCGCACGAAGAGGAGCTCGGTCGAACCAGTCACGGATCGACGACACGCCCTGAACGAGCGCATCGAGGTCGCGTTCGTCGCTCAACATGTCGAAGTTCACGCTCGTCGCGTCGACCCGACCGCGCGAGTGGACGTTCATCAACGCCACGTTGACCACGCCGAGCATCACGGTCCCGGCCGACTCGTCGTCCGGGCCGAGATGCTCGATCGGCAGGATCTGCAGATCGGCCGGAGCTCGACCCGACGAGAAACGACCCACCACCCCCACGGCCAACGACGACGGGTCGACCGCTTCGCGTCGCAGCACGGTGAACGTCGCCGCGGCGTGATCTTGGAGACCGCGCCCGATGAACTCGTTGTCGACGTCGGACCGCAGAAGAAGTCGAGGGGTTTCGATGGCACCAGCCGCCACCACGACGGCGTCGGCATCGATCACCGAGTCGTCGGACAGACCCACACCCACGGCGCGCCCGCCCGAGAACACGATGCGCTCGACATGCGTGTCGACACGGACGGTGAGTTCGGGCCGGTGGCGCACCGCTTCGACGTAGACGTCGAAGGCACTCGCCCGTCGACCGTCGGGGTGCTGAGTCAGACGACATCGTCCGACGTCGCGACCCAGTGGCCCCACGGCGCCCGGGCCCACATGTTCGGCCCATCCGTCGTCGCGTCCGATCTCGGCCACTGCACGCCCGAGCGGACCGACCTCGGCCGGTCGTGGCGTGCGCAGCGGAACGGGCATCCGCATGAAGACCGGCTGCACGTCGGACCACGACCAACCCACACATCCATGAACTCGTTCCCAGCGGTCGTAGTCGTCGGCCTCCCCCCACAGGCCGATCATGGCGTTGACGGCCGACGATCCGCCCACCCCGCGACCGCGGGCGTAGGGACGTTCGTTCTGGCCGGCGACGCGACGTGCCGTCAGATCGCTCCACGTACGCCCGGGCTCGGCGAGGGCGTCGAAGAACGACGGTGACGACAGACCGAGCGCCGACTCGCCGACGGCATCGGGCCCGGCCTCGATCACGATCACGGAGTGTCCGGCGTCGATCAGTCGACGCGACACGACCGACCCGGCCGACCCGGCCCCGACGACGACGATCCGCGACATCGTCACCTCACGACAGACAGGTGAGCGGCGTCGTTGTAGCGCACCAGTCGCCAACGACCCGCTCGGACCAATTCGACTTCGGTGATCGATGTGTTCTTGGTGTGGATCTCGAACGATCCGGTGCCGAAACTGCGCAGCGACTGGCGAAGCACCGTGTCGATCACCCCGCCGTGGCAGAACACGGCGAGCGTCGCATCAGGATGACGATCACACAGCCGCCGAACCGCCGAACCCACACGCAATTGGAATTCGGCGATGGTCTCCCCGCCCGGAAACGTGACGCCGTACGGGTCGGCTTCCCAATCGGGATTGCCAAACTTCTGCTCGAACTGCTGATAGGTGAGTCCGTCGCAGTCCGGCCCGGGATCGTGTTCACCGAGATCGGCCTCGACGAAGAGTTCGGGCACACCGAGCGCCGGCAGGACGATCTCGGCGGTCTCCTTGGCGCGGGGGAAAGCACTGGAGTAGGCCGCGTCGAAGGCGAGTTCGGGGCGGGCGGCCCATCGATCGCGCAACTGCTCGGCCTGCCATCGACCGTGCTCGGACAGGCCTCGACACGACCGCGGACCGCCCACCACGCGGTCGACGGTCACCTGGGATTCGCCGTGACGGACGAGGACGAAGCGGGTCATGGGAAGACGTCCCCGGAGATCAGGCGAGCTTCTCGACGAAGGCTTCGAGTTGGCGCAGGTTGCGACATTCGAACACTCCGTCGGTGAAGTTGCCGTACTCGCCGACGATCGAGTCGCCGGTGTTCCAGTACGAACGGGGTTCGGGATTGAGCCAGTACACGTGCCGGGCCTTCTGCTCGATCTCCTTCACCACCCACGACTGGGACGCGTGATAGTTGTTGCGCGCGTCGCCGAGGAGGAGGACGGTGGTCTTGGGTCCGACGTCCTTGCCGTACTTCTCCCAGAACACTTCGAAAGCATGTCCGTAGTCGGAATGGCCGTCGACCCACACCACGTCGGCCTCGGTGTTCACTCGATGAATGGCCTCGGTGATGTCTTCGGTGTTCCGGAAGAACTCGGTGACCTCGTCGAGGCCGTCGATGAACACGAAGGACCGCACCTTGGAGAACTGGTTCTGGATGGCGTACACCAGCATGAGGGTGAACCGCGCGAAAGCGGCCACGCTGCCCGAGATGTCGGCCACCACCATGAGTTCGGGTTTGGCCGGACGGGGGTACTTGAACTTCGGATCGGCCGGCACTCCACCGTACGAGAGCGAGTGTCGCACCGTGTTGCGGAAATCGAGCGGGCCCTTCCGACCGTGACGCCGCTTGCGTGCCAAACGCGCAGCCAACTTGCGCGTGAGCGGGTACAGCGACTTCTTGAGAAGCGCCATCTCGTCCCGACTGGCGTGCATGAACTCCACGTCTTCTGGCAGTGGCTTACGAAGCGTCTTGGCCATCGCCTCGGCGCCACGATCGGCAACCAGGCGACGGCGAATCTCGGCTTCGATCTCCTTCTTGAAGTTCTCGATCCGAGTCTCGTACTCGTCGCGCTCGAGTCGCTCCTCCAACGGCGTGAGCTCCCCGCCCACTTCCTGTCGACTTGCGTCCATCAACTTCTGCAACATGCCGTCGAGATCGAGATTGCGCAAGGTTCGGTAGAGGTAGTAGGTCCCGCCGACCGGTCGGCCCGGCTCCATTCCCGCGAACCTCTGCACCGCCTGACGGGCCAGAGCCCGCATCATCGCCTGATCACCCTTCATGAGGGCCTGCATGAGCATCTGGGCCATCTCTTCAGGAGTGAGCGACTCCATGCCACCTGACGCGCCGCGACCGTCGGCTTGCTGCATCTGCTCCTGCATCTCTCGCCAGAGTTCGTCGAGCTCGTCGGGCGAACCCTCGACCAACTTGTACTCCGGCCCGCGCAGCGAGAAGTAGACCTCGAACACGGTCTCGAACGAGCGCCAGTGGGCACTGTTCTTGACCAGAGTGGCCCCGAGCGCGTACTTGAAGGCGTCGCGATCCTCCACCGGAACGTGACGGACCGCCTCCATGGCGTCGAGATTCTCGGTGAGCGACACCGGAAGCCCCGCGTTGCGGAGTTCCTGGACGAATCCGGACAGCAGATCGAGCATGGGCGGCGCGCGGTCGACGGATCAGGCCGGATCGACCGACAGTTCCTTGGCCGCCTTGGCGATGTCGGTCTGGTACTTGAGCAGCACGTGCAAGGTGCTCTTGGCCGTCTCGGCGTCGATGTGGTCGGCATTGAGGAGGATGAGGGTGCGCGCCCAGTCGAGCGTCTCGCTGACGCTCGGCGCTTTCTTCAGGTCGAGCTGGCGGATGCTGCGCACGATACGCGCCACCTGATCGGCCAGGTGCTCGGTGATTCCCTCGACCTTGGTGAGGACGATCTCTTTCTCGCGCTCCATGCTCGGGTAGTCGACGTGCAAGTACAGGCACCGGCGCTTCAAAGCCTCCGACAACTCGCGGGTGTTGTTGGACGTGAGGAAGACCATCGGGATCTGCGAGGCCGTGATGGTGCCGAGCTCGGGGATCGACACCTGGTACTCGGAGAGGATCTCGAGCAGGAGGGCTTCGGTCTCCACTTCGACACGGTCGACTTCGTCGATGAGGAGCACGACGGGATCGGACGCGCTGATCGCCTCGAGCAGCGGACGAGTCAGCAAGAACTCCCGGCTGAAAATGTCGTCGTGCACCTCGCTCCACGAGTCGCTGTTCTTGTCGGCCTGGATGCGCAGCAACTGCTTCTTGTAGTTCCACTCGTACAGCGCCTTGGACTCGTCGAGACCCTCGTAGCACTGCAGGCGGATCAGGCGGGCGCCGGTGAGTTCGGCGATGCTCTTGGCCAACTGCGTCTTTCCGGTTCCGGCCGGACCTTCCACCAGGACCGGCTTGCCGAGTCGGTCGGCGAGGAAGGCCACACCGGCGATGCCGTCGTCGGCGAGGTAGTTGACGTCTTTCAGCCCGTCGCGCACCTGCTGGACCGATTCGAAACGATGTTGCATGGTTTCACCCTACAAGTCACCCTGTTCAGGGCATCAATTGGGCCGGTCGCCATCGATGCCCCAGGCATCGGAGGCCGGAGTGAGCACGGTGCCGACAATTACGCTGTCGTGAATGGCCGACCCGATCGACGACTCAGCGAGCCAGGAGTCGGCGATCGGCGACTCGGACAACGAGGACTCGTCTCCACGGGGACATGACCTGCTTCGGTCCAATGCCGTCGTCGCCCTCGGCACCGGCCTGTCCCGGCTCACCGGGATGCTCAAGGTCATCGTCTTCGGTTTCGTGATCGGCCAGACCGCGTTGGCCGACGCCTACGACGGTGCCAACAATTCTCCCAACGCCGTCTACGAACTCTTGCTCGGCGGAGTTCTCTCGGCCACTCTCGTACCGCTCTTCACACGTCTGCTCGAGAAGGACGATCGCGAAGGTGCCGAGGCCGTGGTGAGCGTGAGCATCGTGGCGCTCACCGTCATCACCGCGATCTCCGTCTTCTTCGCGCCCTGGATCTTTCGCGTCTTCTCCCTCAGTCCCGACGCCAGCGTCGACGCCAACGATTTCCGTACGGTGGGAACCGCTCTCACGCGCATCTTCCTTCTGCAGATCTTCTTCTACGGGGTGTCGGCCGTACTCGGCGCGCTACTGAACGCCGAACGGCGATTCTTCGCCGCCGCCTGGTCCCCGGTGCTCGCCAACGTCGTCATCATCTGCTCGCTTCTGTACGTCCCGACACTTCTCGATCACGAGGCCCCGGTTCTGCGGGACGTCCTCGACAGTCCGTCGTTCCGGTGGCTCCTCGGACTCGGAGCCACCGGCGGCATCGCCCTCCAGGCGTTGATCCTTCTGCCGGCCATCCATCGGGCCGGACTCGACTTCCGCTTCCGATTCCGACCCACGCATCCTGCGGTGCGCCGACTGTTCGCCCTGTCGGGATGGACGTTCGGCTACGTGCTGGCGAATCAGGTCACCGTCGTGATCGTGAAGAACCTGGCGGTGCCAGGTAGCGGCGGCCAGGATGCCTACGCCAAGGCGTCGACCTTCTTCTACTTCCCCCACGGACTGCTCGCCATGAGCATCGCCACCACGTTCATTCCCGAGATGGCGCGGGCGGTCGCCCGCCGCGATCGCGAGGCCTTCGTGGAACGCACCGCGCTCGGCATCCGCCTGGTCGGAATCCTCACCATCCCGGCGGCCTTCGGCTTCCTCGCCCTCGCGCGCCCCATCATCGGCGCTCTGCTGCAACACGGTCAGTTCGACGCCGCCGCGGCCGACACCACGTCCCGCGCCTTGGCCGGGCTCTCGCTCGGCCTCATCGGCTACTCGATCTATCTGTTCGCGCTACGTGGCTTCTACGCCCATCAGGACACCCGAACCCCGTTCGTCATCAATCTCGGCCAGAACGCGCTCAACATCGTCTTGGCCTTCGTCCTGGTCGGACCGTTCGACGTTCTCGGGCTCGGGCTCGCCTTCGCCATCTCGTATCTGGTGGCCGCCATCGCAGCCGTGTTGGTGCTGCAGATCAAGGTGCCGACGTTCCCTTCCTTCGCCGTGTTGTTCGGGCTGTCTCGCGTCGTGGTCGCCGGCGCGGCCATGGGTGGCGTGGTGTGGCTCGCCGTGCGAGCGTTCGGCGACGACGACGGTGGTGGGGCGGCCTTACGTCTCGTCGTGGGAACCGGAATCGGCGTGATCACCTATCTCGGGGCGTTGCACCTCCTGCGCGCTCCCGAGATCGACCACCTGCGCAGTCTTCGCTCTCGCCTACGACCCCGGACGTCGTCGGAGTGAGCGCGTCCGCATCGCTCCGCCGAACTCCTTAGTCGAACACGACCAGATCGTCGCGGTGGACCACGACCCGTGGCCAACTCTCATCGAGGTCGGCGGTGCGCCGGCCCCGCGAGGCTTCGGCTTGTGCACTCGTCATCGTGGCCAGGCCACGCGCGACGACTCGAGCGGCACCATCGTCGTCGCGGGACACCACGTCGACCGTGTCGCCGGCCGAGAAGTCACCGCGGACCTCGACCACGCCAGCGGGCAACAACGAGCCATGCCCCTCGATCACGGCACGCTCGGCACCGTGGTCGACCACGATCGATCCCAGCACCTCGCTGGCGAAGGCGACCCACAGCTGACGCGACGTGAACTGACGATCCGATCCGAGGAACGTCGTGCCCACCCGATCGTCGGGATCGACGGCGCGTCGAACGACGTCGTCGATGGCCGCCCGGGCGATGACGGTCCGGACTCCTGATCGGGAGGCGATCCGGGCCGCGGCCAACTTCGACGCCATGCCACCACTGCCCCGATTGGTGCCGGTCTCGCCGGCCGACACGCTGAGCAGCGGATCGCCGGCCGACACTTCCGACACCAAGGTGGCCGACGGATCACGACGCGGATCGGCGGTGTAAAGGCCTTCGATGTCGGTGAGCAGAACCAGCACGTCGGCGTGCAACAGATGGGACAACAGAGCCGCGATGCGGTCGTTGTCGCCGAAACGGATCTCGTCGGCGGCGATGGTGTCGTTCTCGTTCACGACCGGAACACAACCCAGTTCGAGCAGTCGTTCGAGGGTGGCGCGCGCGTGCAGATACTGCTGACGGTCGACGAAGTCGTGCGGAACGAGAAGCACTTGGGCGGCGGTCAGACCGACCGCTTGGAACTCGGCGTTGTAGACCTCCATGAGTCGGCTCTGACCGACTGCGGCCAGCGCCTGCAGCGTCTGCACGTCGGACGGGCGCTCCGACAACCCGAGAGCCGCGACACCGGCCGCCACGGCGGCCGACGTGACGAGAACGACGTCGTGTCCGTGGGCCCGCAGACCGGCGATCTGACGACACACCGACGCGATGACCGACCGTTGGATGACGCCCCGATCGTCGGTCAACGACGACGTTCCGATCTTCACGATCACGCGCAGGTTCGACGAGTGGGACATCGAGGAAAGGTTAGGTGGTGGATCGGCTCAGATGTCGCGGTGATAGTCGAAGGAGAAACTGCCGATCCACACCACGTCACCGTCGACCACACCGGCCCGACTGAGCAATCGGGGCACGCCGAGCTTGGCCAGCCGTTCGTCGATGTACGACAAGGCGTCAGGGGTCGTGACGTCGTTCAGGTGCACCGCTCGTTCGACCTTGCGACCATGCACGCGCCACTGACGCTCGTCGAGTCGCTCGATCCACGCGGCGTCGGACTCGGGGCGCAGGATCACGTGACCCTCACGGACCGGTTCGTCGTCCCGGGCTTCGTGCACCAGCGACGCCAACCGACCCACCAGTTCTCGAACTCCTTGACGAGTGATCGACGAAATGACCGGACCGGTCCAGGCCGCCACTCGATCCGGATCGGCCATGTCGGTCTTGGTTCCGACGATCACGCGTGGTCGATCGAGCAGGCCGGGGTCGTACTTGCCGAGCTCGTCGAGCAGAATGCGCACCTGTTCGTCGGGCGACGTGTCGTCGACCGGAGCCAGGTCGACCAGGATGCACAGAACTCGCGCTCGTTCCACGTGTCGCAGGAATCGGTGTCCGAGTCCGCGACCTTCGGCGGCCCCTTCGATGAGACCCGGAACGTCGGCGATGATGAATTCGGCGCCGTCGTCGAACCGCACCACGCCGAGATTGGGCTCGAGAGTCGTGAAGGGATAGTCGGCGATCTTGGGCTTGGCCGCCGACACCACGCTGATGAAGGTGCTCTTGCCGGCGTTGGGAAATCCGACCAGGGCCACGTCGGCCAACAACTTGAGTTCGAGTTTCAACCAGCGTTCTTCACCGTGCTCACCCTGTTCGGCGAAACTCGGTGCTCGTCGACGGTTGGTGAGAAAGCGCGCGTTGCCCCGACCTCCGCGTCCCCCGTGGGCCGCCAACCAGCGATCCCCGTGGTGTTGTAGGTCGGCGAGCACCTCGCCGGAGTACATGTCCTTGATGACGGTGCCTTCGGGCACCGCGACCTCGAGGCTCTCCCCGCGACGGCCGTGCAGATCCTTGCCCTTGCCGTGCACCCCGTTTCCCGCGATGCGGTGGGGGTGATCACGAAAGGCCAACAGCGACGCCACGTTGCGATCGGCCACCAGCCACACGTCGCCGCCCTTGCCGCCGTCTCCCCCATTGGGTCCACCCATGGCGACCGGACCCTCGCGACGGAACGCCACACACCCGGCCCCGCCGTCACCGGCGCGCACGTTGAGCTGACACTCGTCGACGAATTGGCTGAGAGTCCGGCTCATGACCCGATCAACCTACTGGCACGTGTCGTGCCTCGTGACCTGCCCCGTGACCCGCCCCGTGTCGTGCCACACCCGAGACCTAACCTCGTCGTCGTGAACGATCACGACCGTGACGATCTGGCGGCCCGGGCCGAACGGTGGGCCAGCACCATGGCCGGCAACATCTCGGACTCCATCGTCGTGGCTCATGCCGACTCCTGGGCTGGCAGTGGCGAGGCCCGTGTTCTCGATCGGCAAGCGCGTGAAGACCTGGCCGAATCCGGATTGGCCCGTCTCGCCACCCGATCGGTCGGAGCCGGCCATCGTCTCGTTGCCGAAGAACCCGATCCCTATCGGACGTGTTTCGAACGGGATCGTGACCGCATCCTGCACGCCACGGCCTTCCGTCGCTTGGCCGGCAAGACCCAGGTGTTCGTCTTCCCCGACGATCACCAGCGCACTCGCCTCACCCACGCCCTCGAAGTGGCCCAGGTCGCCGTGTCGGTGGCTCGCCCGCTCGGACTCAACGTCGCTCTCACCGAGGCCATCGCACTCGGCCACGACTGTGGTCACGGCCCGGGCGGTCACGCGAGCGAAGACGCGCTGTCTCCGTACGTCGACGGCGGTTTCGACCACGCCATCTGGGGCGCCGACGTCACCCTCACCCCACTCAACTTGTGCCGCGAGACCCTCGACGGGATCCGCAATCATTCGTGGAGCCTCCCCGCCCCGGCGACCCCCGAGGGCGAGGTCGTCAGTTGGGCCGATCGCATCGCCTACGTCTGTCACGATTTCGAGGACGCGGTGGCGTCGGGAATCGTTCGAACCGACGAGTTGCCGACGAACGTTCGTGAACTGTGCGGGGACACCCGACAGCGCCAACTCAGTGCGTTCATCCGATCGATGTTGCTGGCGACGGCCGCCACGGGTCGGATCGGCATGGAGCCCGACGTCGCCGACGCCTTGGCCGCGTTCCGCCGATTCAACTACGAGCGGGTCTACTTGCGATCGGCGAGTCGTGATCAGGCGTCACGAGTGGTCGACTTGCTGCGGGCTCTGGTCGATCACTACGTCGATCACCCGCAGTTGCTCGCCGAGAACGACCCGCTCGGTCGCACCTCGACGGAGAACGTCGCGACCCCCGGTTCGTCCGACGCAGTTCGATCGGCCGTGGCCTACGTGGCCGGCATGACCGATCGGTACGCGTGCCGACAAGGCATCGCACTGTTGGACTACCCGCTGCACAAACTGCCGCGCGGGTTCGATATCTGAGAAGCGCTACTCGCTCAGGTCTTACTGGGCCGGAACGATGTCGATGACACGGCGACCACGACGCTCGCCGAACTTCACCGCTCCGTCGACCAGAGCGAACAAGGTGTCGTCGCCACCGCGACCGACGTTCTTGCCCGGATGGAACCTGGTGCCCCGCTGGCGAACCACGATGGTTCCCGCGGTCACCTCGGTTCCGGAGAACACCTTGATGCCGAGACGTTGCGCGTTGGAGTCGCGCCCGTTACGAGTTGAACCGCCACCTTTGGTCTTCGACATGGTCAGCCTTTCGCAATCGAGGTGATCTCGACGACCTGATACTTCTGACGATGGCCGTACCGACGACGCTGGTTGGTACGACGCTTGTACGTGAAGCCGTCGATCTTGGGGCCGAGAGCCGTGCCGACGATGCGGCCCGACACCTTGGCCGAAGCGAGTTGGTCAGGTGTGGCGAGAACGGAGTCGCCGTCCACGACCAGCACCGGCGTGAAGTCGACCGTCGAGCCCTGATCGGCCCCGAGAAGTTCGACGTGCACCTGCTGGCCCTGGGACACGCGGACCTGCTTGCCTCCGGTTGCGATGACTGCGTACATAGCGACTTCCGACTCTACCTGGCCAGGCACCGGGCCCCCACCCCGAGCCGGGGATTTCGCCCCCGTTGGTGCGATCACAACAGCAGGTCCAAGTCGACCACGACCCCGCGCCCGTGGCAGGTCTCGCAGCCGTCGGCGAAGGCCGTGAGCAGACCTTCCCCGATCCGCTTCCGTGTCATCTCGACCAGACCGAGGTCGGAGATGTCGAACACCTGGGTGCGGGTCTTGTCCCGGGACAGAGCCGAGCGGAAGGCCTCGACGACCTTCTTCCGGTTCTCCTTGATCTCCATGTCGATGAAGTCGATGACGATGATGCCGCCGATGTCGCGCAGCCGGAGCTGGCGGGCGATCTCCTCGGCGGCCTCCAGGTTGTTCTGGAACACCGTGGCCTCCAGGTTCGACGTACCCACGTTGCGACCGGTGTTCACGTCGATCACGGTGAGGGCCTCGGTGTGCTCGATGATGAGCGATCCGCCCGACGGGAGCCACACCTTGCGATCGAGGGCCTTGTGGAGTTGCTCGTGGACGCGATACTGCTCGAAGATCGGCAACGACTCGGTGTCGGGATCGAAGTACTCGACGCGATCGGCCAATTCGGGGTTGAACGCCTCCACGTACGAGCGCACGTCCTCATAGAGCTGGCGGTCGTCGATGGACACGCTCCGGTACTCGGCATTGAACTCTTCGCGGATCACCCGCACGGCGAGCGGAGGTTCGCGATACAACAGGGTCGGGCCGTTGGCACGGCGCGCCTTCTCCTCGATCTGGTTCCACTGCTCGAGTAGACGCGACATGTCGGCCCGCAACTCGTGCTCGGTGGCCGATTCGGCCGCCGTACGAACGATCAGACCGTGCTCGGCCGGCTTCACCCGGTCGAGGATGCTCCGGAGCCGTTTGCGCTCGTCGTCGGGCAGCCGCTTGGAGATGCCATAGGTCTTCGAGTTCGGGATGAGCACCACGAATCGACCGGGTAACGACACTTCCTGGGTGAGTCGAGCACCCTTGACGCCGATCGGGTTCTTGGTGACCTGACAGACGATCAGCTGCTTGGCCTTCAAGATGTTCTCGATGCGAGGCTGACTGTCGACGATGTCCTCGGCGTCGTATTGCACGTCTCCTCGGTAGAGGACGGCGTTCTTCGGCGTGGCGATGTCGACGAAGGCGGCCTCCATACCCGGCAACACGTTCTGCACACGACCCACGTAGATGTTGCCGTGAATCTGCGACACGTCGTCGGCCGGTCGACTCACGTAGTGCTCGAGGAGGCTTCGACCTTCGAGCACGGCCACCTGCGTGATGTTGGGGCGCACCTGGACGCACATCGAATAGCGCCCGATGGGACGGCCGTCGCGCTCTTGACCACGACGCCGTTCGACGACGCTCACGTTCGTCGAACCTGCTTCACCGGCACCGCCACCGCTTCCGCCACCTGTTCGACCACGACCACCACGACGACGTCGTTTACGTCCTGCGTCACCCGCGGTCTGACCTGACGCCGGGCTCGAGGATGTGCCCGGTGACTTGCCCGGTGACTTGCTCGACGACTGGCCGGCCCGTGACCCGCCCGGCATGGTGACCGACGGCCGAGCCGGCGGCGGGGCCGGTCGGGTGTCGCCGATCTGCGGACGACGGACCACGGCCTGTTCGCCGGCCGCCGCGTCGGGACGCCCCTCGCTGGCCCGCTCGGGCATCTCGACATCACCCCCTGAACCCGACGGCGAACCCGGCCCGGTGGCCGGACGGCCGCTGCGCGACCGGTTGCGGCCGCCACGCGAACCGCGGCGCCGCTTCTTGTTGCCCGGACCCGCGGAGCCCGCGCCGGAAGAACTGGAGCCCGACCCCTCAGGCCGGTTCGTGTTCTCGCGGTTCGCGTTCTCGTGACTCGGGTTCTCGCCCGACGAGGGGATGTTCAGGTCGTCGTTCATGGGAAGTGTCCTTTCCAGCGCGTACCGAGACGCGCGGCGCGTCGTCGCGCCCGATCCATTGATGTGTCCGGATGACCCGGGGCATGGTGACCCACGGATCCTCTCCCGGACGGAGAACTTCGGCCATTTCGGTCGGCCGTACACCACGTCCTGACGTGGTGAGAGTGGCCTCGACAAGTCGGAGTCGCGACCCCGATCCGTCGAGACCGGAGATCCACGAGTCCGGAATCTCCGAGCGGCCCGTCGAGGCCCAATCGGTGACGTCGGAGACGCGCAGATCGATGATCCCCGGACGAACGTCGTCACGACGGCGCTCACCCTTGCGTTCCCGCTCGACCCAGATCTCCGGGGCGGCGAGGACGTCGGCGACTCGTTCGTCGAGATCGAGTTCGGGGGCGTCGACGGCCATGACCCACGTCGTGGCCGTCACGTCTTCTTGCAGCGACCACGCGGTCGGTGCGATCGGGTCGGCGTCGATGACGTCGACCCCCGGCGGCAGCGCCGAGGAGAGCAGTTCGGGCAGCGCACTCGGGTCGAGATCTCCGTCGGGTCCCGGGTCGAACGTGACGTCGAGGAGTTCGATCACCGACTCGGCACCAGTCGGCAAGGCCAGACCGAACGACACCTTCGGTCGCGGGGTGAAACCAGCCGACATCGCCACCGGCATCCGGGCCTTGCGCAGACCTCGCTCCCACAGACGCGCCATGTCGAGGTGACCGAGGAAACGCACCTTGCCCAACTTCTGATAGCTGAGACGGGTTTTCATGTCGCGACCTTCATGAACGGGCCCTCATGATCTCGCCCCGAGACGTACCGGGACGGCCAATGGTTCGGGGACGACGCCACCGACCGACAGATCCTGGCCGGTTCCCTGACTTCCACCGGCTGGTGGCACAGGCGACGCGACCACGTGCTCAAGTCCGTCGCCGGTGCACACACCGCAGTCGTAACACGGTGTCCAGCGACAGTCGGGTAGACCGTGTTCGTCGAGCGCGGCGCGCCAGTCCTGCCAGAGGAAGTCACGGTGCAATCCGGCACTCAGGTGCTCCCACGGAAGAAGTTCGTTCTCGTCGCGGTGTCGAGTGGTGAACCATTCGATCGGGAGACCTTCGGCCGCCATGGCGTCGGTCCAACGATCGAGTCGGAAGAACTCCGACCATTCCTGGAACGTCCCGCCCTCGCGCCAGACGCGCTCGATCACCCGGCCGACCCGTCGGTCACCGCGGCTGGCCACTCCTTCGGCAAGCGAGGCCTTGGGGTCGTGCCACTTCACCTGGACGCCGCGCCCTGCCGCGCTGCGCACCAGATTGATCTTGCGCTGCAGTTCGTCGACGCCGTTCTGGCCGAACCACTGAAACGGGGTGTGCGCCTTGGGGACGAAGCCACCCAGGCTGACCGTCACACTCGCGCGCGACGTGTGCTTCTTGCCGATCGCCACGCAGCCGGCGGCCAGTTCGGCGATGCCGAGCGTGTCGACGTCGGTTTCGGTGGGCAGCCCGGTGAGGAAGTACAACTTCATGCGCGACCAGCCGCTGGCGAACGCCGAATCGACGGCGCCGTACAGGTCGGCTTCGGTGATGAGCTTGTTGATGACGGTGCGCAGACGCCAGGTGCCGGCCTCGGGCGCGAAGGTGAGCCCGCTGCGTCGCCCACTGGCCACCTTGGCCGCCAGACCGACCGTGAACGCGTCGACGCGCAGCGACGGAAGGCTCACCGTCGGCGCACCACACGCCGTGGGATCGGGAACGATCGACGACACCACGTTCTCGACCCCACTGAAGTCGGCCGTCGACAACGACGTGAGCGACACCTCGTTGTATCCGGTGCGCTCGAGACCACGCGTGATCATCGTGCGAACCTGCTCGGCCGGACGCTCGCGCACCGGGCGAGTGATCATCCCGGCCTGACAGAAGCGGCAACCCCGGGTGCAACCGCGGAACACCTCGACGGCCAGCCGGTCGTGCACCACTTCGGTGAGCGGAGCCAACGGGCGTCGCGGGTAGTCCCAGTCGGCCAGGTCGGACACGGTGCGCTTGACCACGAGTGACGGCACGTCCGCGTGGCGCGGTGTGATCGACACGGTTCGCTCTCGGTCGTACTCCACGTCGTACATCGACGGCACGTACACACCGGGAACCCGAGACAACGCGCGCAACACCGCCTCCCGCGAACCTTCGGTTCGGCCCGAGGCCTTCCACTCGCGCACGATCTCGGTGATCTCGCCGATCACCTCTTCCCCCTCACCCAACACGGCGGCGTCGATGAAATCGGCCATGGGTTCGGGGTTGAAGGCGGCGTGCCCACCCACGACGACGAGCGCGTCCTCGGGACGACGGCGCGCCGCATGGATCGGCACGCCCGCCAGATCGAGCATGTTCAGCACGTTCGTGTAGACGAGTTCGGCGGACAGGTTGAAGGCGATGACGTCGAAATCGCCGGCTGCCCGATGGGAGTCGACCGAGAAGAGCGGGATCGACCGCTCCCGCATCAGGGCCTCGAGATCGACCCACGGGGCGTACGTACGCTCGGCGACGGCGTCGGGGCGCTCGTTCAAGATCTCGTAGAGGATCTGAAGCCCTTGATTCGGCAGGCCGACTTCGTACACATCGGGATAGGCGAGCAACCAAGCGACCTTGCCCGGAGCGTGCCGGGGTTCGATGGCTCCGTCCTCGCACCCGATGTAGCGGGCTGGTTTGCGCACCCTCGCCAGCAACGGTTCGACCCGCGTCCAGAGGGATGTCATGACCCTGCGAGCCTACCCGGGCACCCGGGTCCGGTCAGCGCAATCGCCGCATGTGCACGCTTTCCACCAGGCCGATCATGATCGCGAAGGCCACCAGCGAGGATCCCCCGTAACTCACGAAGGGCAGCGGCACCCCGGTGACCGGCATGATGCCCATGGTCATGCCGATGTTCTGGAACATGTGCCAAAGGATCATGCCGAAGACCCCGGCGCAGATGTAGGTGCCGAAGGTGTCCTTGCTCAGATGGGCCACGCGCCAGATGCGGAAGAGCAGCACGGCGAAAAGGCCGATGACCGTCGCCCCGCCGATCATGCCGAACTGTTCGGCGACGGCCGAGAAGATGAAGTCGCTCTGCTGAACGGGAATGAACTTTCCGTTGGTGAGCGGAGCCTCGAGATACCCCTTGCCGAACCAGCCACCGGTCCCGACCGCGCGCTTGGCGAAGCGGACCTGGAGCACCAGATCTTTCAGGTTCTCGTCGGTCGAGTTCTGATTGAGAAAGGCCTCGATGCGCCGCAACTGATACCGGTCGACCACGCCGGCGATCACCGCCGCGGCGACCGTGACCACGGCGAGGAAGGAAATCAACGCCAGGTACCGCAACTTGGCTCCGGCCATCAGGAACATGATCAACGCGCCGACGATGATCACGAACGCCGAACCGAGGTCGGGCTGCAGGATGATGAGAACCACCGGCGCGCCGACGAGTAACAGTCCCCCGACGAAGCGCGAGTAGCTCACCGAGTCGTCGCGGATTTCGGCCAAGTAGGCGGCCAGCACCACGACGACCGCCGGTTTGGCGAATTCGGCCGGCTGGAAGAGGATCGGTCCGAGGTCGAACGACAGGCGCGCTCCACCGCGCAACGCTCCGACGGCGAGCACGAGGGTGAGGGCCACCAGCGCGCAGCCGTAGAGAAAGAAGGCTCGCTCGCGCAGGAGTGTGTAATCGAACGACATGGTGGCGACCAGCACCACGGCTGCCACGATGGCGAACAGCACCTGGCGCGTCGTGAACCAGTACGGATCACCGTCCACCTTCCAGAAGGTCGCGCTGTAGATCGCAAAGGCACCGATGACGGTGAGCAGAACTACGGGAACGAGGAGCGACCAGTCGATGTTGCGACGAGGATCGCTACCTCCGGAGCGGATGTTGCCGAGTCCGGAGTCCGGACGACGTTGCAGGAGCGGAAAACCCATCAGTCCCGTCCGCCGTACTGCGCGCCACCGAGACAACGATTGCTCGGCAGCGAACGATCGGGGGCTGCGCGGGTCGAATCGACGTCGAGCGGATTCGAGAGCACGACAGGTGCCGGTTCGACTGCACCGGCCAACGCCAGGAACATGCACTTGGTGACCGGGGCCGCCGCGCGCGATCCGTAACCGGACTTCTCGAGATAGGCGGTGACCGTGTAAGGCTGGAACGGGTCCAGGCTGAAAGCGCCGAAGACCGACGAGTCGTTCCAGGGCAGACCGGCCGCACCTTGAGCCGTTCCCGTCTTGCCGGCGATGGGCAGATCTTCGTAGGGATAGCCGGCGAAGAGTCGCTCGCCGGTGGTGGCGTGATAGCGATCGCTGTCGACACCAGGACCCGTGATCACTCGACGCAACCCGTTCACGATCGGGTCTCGGTACTCGGACGGGAAATCGAGCACACGAATGGAGTTGGGATCGGCGAGCGGCAAGGCCACCGCACTCTGCGACAGATCGGCCACTCCGGGCAGCGAGGAGTCGGGTGTGCCGGGCTCGAGCAGAGCCAATGCGATGAGTGGCCGGTACACGGTTCCCCCATTGGCGAGCGCGCCGTAGGCCTGTGCCAACTGCAGAGGACTGGCGGCGAGCAATCCCTGTCCGATCGACAACTGAACGTTGTCGCCGACCAAGTAGTTGGGACTCTCTCCTTCGGCCAGGACACCACGCTCGACGAGATCGGCCTTGGAGTCCTTGTCGGGCACCCGCCCGGCGCTCTCGAACGGGAGGTCGATGCCGGTCTTGGATCCGAACCCGAACAGTCGTAGTTCTTCTTGGAGAATCGGCTGACCCCCACGCTCGGAGAAGATCTGCTCGCCGATCTTGTAGAAGAACGTGTCACTGGAGACGGCCAGAGCGTCTTCGACGTTGACCGAACCGTAATAGCACGGGTTGTTTCCTCCGCCGCAGAGCGCATTGCGGAACACGCACTTGACCACCTGGCAGGTCTCGGCGTCGATGCTCGTGAGGGTGTAGGAGCCCTGATCCAGGTAGCGGTAAGCGGCCCCGCCCGGTAACTGGCCCGCATCGAGCGCGGCGAAGGCCACGAAGGGTTTGAAACTCGAACCCAGGTTGTACTGACCCTGGATGGCTCGATTCACGAGGATCGACTGATCGGGATCGTCGGTCCGGGGGAAGATCTGCGCGAACTTGTCCGACGACACGCCCGCGTTGAACCACCGGTTGTCGAACGTCGGATACGACGCCAGCGCCAGGACCTCGCCGTTGGCATGGTTCGACACCACGACCGAGCCGGCCGGCGCCTTCAGGTTCTGGCACTCGGGGAACTGAGGCTTGACCGGCTGACGCTTCTCGTCCTTGGCCTGACAAGTCTCGACGAACCGTCGCAACCGCAACTGCGTCTCGAGCGCCTGCTCGGCGAACTGCTGGAGTTCGAGATCGATGGCCAGTTGGAGATCGTTGCCGGGAATCGGTTCGACCCGTTCGACCACGCTCAGAATCGCTCCCCGTGAATCGACTTCGTACTTCACGTACCCCGGCGTGCCTCGCAGATAGGGCTCGAACACCTTCTCGACACCGAATTGACCGACTCGTTCGTTGAGGTCGTAGCCGAGATCGCGGTACTGCCCGGCGTCCTCGGCGGTGATCGCCCCGATGTATCCGAGAACGTGCGCGGCGAGCGGAGCGTACGGGTAGTCGCGTCGCCATTCGTTGGTGACGTCGACACCCGGGAAGTCCTCGGCCCGTTCGATGAGGTAGAGCGCGACGTCCTCCCCCACTCCTTCCTTCACCGGCATGGGCAAGAGTGGGCTGAAGCGAGTTCCGGAACGCTCACCGTCGACACCGACGGGCCCGCCGTAGCGGTCCTCCATCTCGCTGACGGGCAGGTCGAGCACCGGCGATAGGCGGGAGAACAACTCGAGTCGATCCTCGTCGTCGCGCATCACGTCCCACGCGACCGTGATGGTGAGAATGCGTTCGTTGTCAGCCATGATCCGGCCGTAGCGGTCGAAGATACGCCCTCGCTCGGGAAGGAGTCTCACCGTTCGGGTCTTGTTCGCCTGGACCCGCTGCTCGAGAGCAGGGGCGTCGACGACCTGCAGGAACCACATGCGCAGACCGAGGGCCGAGAACAACACGGCGGCGATCGTTCCGACCACGGCCAGACGGGTCGATCGACGATCACCGCTCACGTGAAGATCTCCGGCGGCGGGGCGAGACGAGCCCGACGTTTGATCACGAGTGCCCAGCGCATGAGCGGAACGGCCAGCGGCGCCAACACGGCATTGGCCATAGCCACGACGACGGACACTTCGATCACACGCACGGTCAACCAGCCGTCGACCCCGATCCAGGTGGCGAACACCGGATGGACGAAAGTGGCCAAAGCGGTCGAGAGAGCCACGACGATCGAGCCGAGCCACCACGGATGGCTCACCGTCAGCGAGTTCACGTATCCGGCGACGAAACCGGCCAGTCCGTACACGAGAGCGGTGAGACCGAGCGGAGTGGACAACACGAGATCGAACATGGTTCCGAACATGAATCCGACCAGCGCACCGCGCTCGGGTCCACCGGACACCCCCGCGGCGACCGACAAGCACAGCATGATCTGCAGGACGATCCCGTCGATGGTCATGTCGGCCAGCAAAGTTGTCTGCACCGAAAGCGCGAGCAGACCCAACAACACCAGCCGGAGCACGGGTCGGTTCAAGATGTCGATCATGGCGTCACTCGCTCACTGCTGGTTGATACAACAGCACACGAACGAAGTTGAGTGACGTCAGGCGAGCCGACAACCGCACTTCCAGGATGGCACCGGCCGTCCCGGGACGTTCCTGGATCTTCACGACGCGTCCGACGACGATGCCGCGAGGGGCCAGGCTCTTGGATCCACCGGCGGTGATCACCACCGCTCCGACGCGGATCTCTCCGAATCGTGAACTCTGCTCCACGAATTCCACGATGGGGGCCTGATCGGCGCCCTGACCGCGCAACGCGCCGATTTCGGTGGCCGGCAAACTGTCGATGTCGATGGTGGTGCTGGTCTGTGCCGACGGAGGCGCAACCGTCGCCACTGACGGCACGGTCAGAATCGACGCGATCGACGTCGCCGAACCAGACGTCGCCGGACCAGACGTCGACGGACCAGACGTCGCCGGACCAGACGTGGACGGAACCCCCAGCCCGGAGAGATCGAGTGTCGTGTTCGCCGAGTCGTTCGCGTCACCGGGAACCGACGAGGTCCCCGGGATCGTCGTCGTGGTCGTGGTGCTCGTCGTGGATGTCGTACTCGTCGTACTCGTCGTACTCGTCGTCGTGCTCGTGGTCGTGGTCGTCGTACTCGTCTCGGTCTCGGGGACGTTGATGATCTGCACCGGCACCGCGTACGTGGCGTCGGTGGCCAGCATCACGATGGCCCGATTGGCGAACACCTGGGTGACCTTGCCCACGAGACCACCGGCGTTCACGACCGGCATCCCCACCCGCAGACCGTCGTCGGAACCCTGGTTGATCTCGACCGTCTGCGAGAAGTTGGACGGCGCCTCGCCCACCACCTGAGCGGTGATCGACGAGATCTCGGTGAGATCGTCGATGCCGTTCAGAGCCAGGAGTTCCTGGGCGTCGCGCACGGTGGCCAACGCAGCGATGAACGCTCCCTCCTGCTGATCGACGAGCTCTTGCAGACGACGGTTCTCCTCGGCCAGATCGCCGTAGTCGGTGATGCCCCGCCAGGCGTTCTCGATGGGACGCGTCACCACTCGCGCCGAATCCTGAATGGGATCGAAGACCACACCGAAGAGTCGCCGCGCGCCGTCGACCACCGAGTTGCCCTGCAGATCGAGGGTGATCAACAAGACCGAGGTGAGGGTCAGGAGGGCGAGCGCTCGCCGCCGGCTCACGGAGTAGTTCGGCACGTTTCTTCGCTCCGGTCACGACACGTTGCGACCCCCCGACTCTCGTCGAGGAACCTCGGGTCAGTCCGCACTGTCCGCCAGGAGACCACCCATGGCCTCGATGTTCTCGAGAGCTCGCCCCGAACCGATCACGACCGAGAACAACGGATCGGGGGCGATGTTGATGGGCATCCCCGTCTCGTGCGCCATTCGACGATCGATACCGGCGAGTAGCGCTCCTCCGCCCGACAG
Source organism: Actinomycetota bacterium (assembly GCA_039800005.1). Lineage (GTDB taxonomy): Bacteria > Actinomycetota > Acidimicrobiia > Acidimicrobiales > Ilumatobacteraceae > Casp-actino8. The sequence goes on from JBDLRN010000049.1 coordinate 95,423, forward strand.
GGTGATTCCGGCGTGCATGATGTCGGCGGCCAGTTCGGGTGGCGTCTTGTCGAGCGTGGTCCGCACCACGTCGACGATGGCCGCCACCGGTTCGGCGAGTGCCTCACGCACCTGTTCGGTCGACAGGGTGATGGTGCGAGGCAAACCACTGATGAGATCGCGACCACGGATGTCGGCCGTCATCTCCTCCTCCATCGGCCACGCCGAACCCATCTGAATCTTGATCTCCTCGGCGGTTCGCTCACCGACGGCCAGGGAGAACTCCTTTTTCAAGTACGCCATGACCGCCTCGTCGAGTTCGTCACCGGCAACTCGCAACGACTGCGCCGTGACGATGCCTCCGAGCGAGATCACGGCCACTTCAGTCGTTCCGCCGCCGATGTCGACGATCATGTTGCCACTCGGTTCGTGCACCGGGAGGTCGGCTCCGATGGCGGCGGCCATGGGTTCTTCGATGATGTGCACGGGCTTGCGGGCTCCGGCGTATTCGGCGGCGTCCTGGACGGCCCGTTGTTCCACGCCGGTGATGCCCGACGGCACGCAGATCACCATGCGCGGCTTGCTCCAGCGGCTGGTGTGCACCTTCTGGATGAAATAGCGGAGCATCTTCTCGCAGACTTCGAAGTCGGCGATCACCCCGTCTTTCAACGGGCGGACGGCCCGAATGTGACCGGGGGTGCGACCCATCATGCGTTTGGCCTCGTTGCCGACCGCGACCGGGCGTCCGTCGGCCACGTCGAGGGCGACCACCGACGGCTCGTTCAGGACGACGCCGTATCCCCGGACGTAGACGAGGGTGTTGGCCGTCCCGAGGTCGATCGCAATGTCTCGGCCGAGGGCCAGTGGGTTGTTCCTGGCCATGGGCCGAAATGTTACAGATTGGGGAAGAAGATCCCGATCTCGCGCTCGGCTGAGGCCAGGGAATCAGAGCCGTGCACCAAGTTTTCGGTGAAAAGAATGCCCAGGTCACCCCGGATGGTGCCCGGTGCAGCGGTGCGGGGATTGGTGGCCCCCATCATGGTACGAACCACTTCCCAGGTGTTCTCGGGTCCTTCGAGCACCAGGGCCACGACCGGGCCGCGCGACATGAAGGTCACCAAGTCGCCGTAGAAGCCCTTGCCGACGTGTTCCTCGTAGTGCCGGGCCAGGGTGTCGGCGTCGAGAGTGCGCAGGTCGAGAGCCACGAGGGTGAGTCCTTTGGCTTCGAAACGGGACACGATGGCGCCAACGAGACCCCGTTCGACGGTATCGGGCTTCAGCAGGACGAGGGTGCGATCGGACATGACCGAGCACGCTACCGGCGTCGCAGGTGTGCGCGGGCGGCGCCCACCACGTACAACGAGCCAGTGATGAGGATGGCGTCGTCGGAGGAGCGTTCGGCGCGGGCCCGTTCGATGGCGTCCTCGACCCGATCGACGGCCATGACCTCGTCGCACCCGATGTCTCGGGCGGCTTGGGCCACCTCGGCGGACGGACGACCCCGCGGCGACGGTGCGGTGCAGCACACCACCAGATCGAACTCGTCGGCACGCAGGGCCGCCAGCATCTCCGCCGGATCACGTCCGCGCAGACATCCCACGACCAAAACGCGCTGACCCGCAGGATCGAAGTCCTGGAAGAACACCGACGAACACACGTCGGCGCCAGCCGGGTTGTGCGCTCCGTCGAGGATCACCAGGGGTTGATGGTCGAGGATCTCGAACCGCCCCGGCATCTCGACGGCGCCGAATCCTTCGACGACCACGTCACCATCGAGTGGTCGAGCGAAGAAGGTCTCGACGGCGGTGAGAGCAACGGCGGCGTTCACTGCTTGGTGATGTCCGTGCAACGGCACGAAGACCTCGGGGTAGATCGTGGTGGGTGTCCGGATCTCGACATACCGACCACCGAGGGCGAGATCGTTGGCCCCGACGCCGAAATCGACCTCGCGCACAAGCATCGCCGACGGACCGGTCGCCCGGAAGATCCCCAACATCTCGGGATCGGTCTCGCCGGTGACGAGAGCCGAGTTCGGCTTCACGATGCCCGCCTTCTCGATGGCGACGTGCGCACGAGTCGGGCCAGCGAACTCGGTGTGATCGAGACCGATGTTGGTGATGACGGCCACCTGAGCATCGACCACGTTGGTGGCGTCCCAGCGGCCGAGCAGACCCACTTCGATCACCATCACATCGACCGCTTCGTCGGCGAACCAGCGAAATGCCGACGCGGTGCACGCATCGAAGTAGCCGGGGCGAACACCGGCCACGATCTCGAGATCGGCGATGGCCCCGACCTGCACACCGAAAGCGTCGTCGCCGATGGCGACTCCGTCGATCGCCATGCGCTCGTTGACTCGTTCGAGATGCGGGCTCGTGTACGTGCCCACCTTCAGACCCGACGCCATCAACAGGCGCGAGATCATCTGCGCAGTCGAGCCCTTGCCGTTGGTTCCCGTGATGTGGATCACCGGGGCCGCGTGCTGCGGATCGCCCATCGCCGCGCACAGTCGTGTGATCACGTCGAGCGACGGCGATTCGATCCGTCCGGTCTTCTCGTACGACGCGTGCGCGTCGAGATACTCGAGAGCCTGGGAATACTTCATCGAGCGAGTGTCATCGAGAGAGTGTCATCGAGAGAGTGTCAACGCGCGGATGTGAACGAGAGAGTGTCAACTGGCGGCACGACGCGGGCGCGTCGATCGAACCGCAGCCCGCGGCACGAGAGTAGGCGCCAACTTGTCGGTGACGGTCGATTTCTCGATGACGATCTTGGCCACATCGGCGCGACCAGGCAGCTCGTACATGGTGTCGAGCAGGACCTCTTCGAGAATGGCCCGCAGACCACGCGCGCCCGTGCCCCGCTTCAGAGCCAAGTCGGCGATCGCCGTGAGGGCGTCATCGCTGAGTTCGAGTTCGACGTCGTCGAACTCGAAGAACTTCGCGTATTGCTTGACCAGAGCGTTCTTCGGTTCGACGAGGATTTTCACGAGCGCGTCCTGATCGAGGTTTCGCACCGCCCCCACCATCGGGAGGCGGCCCACGAACTCGGGGATGAGACCGAAAGCCAACAGATCCTCGGGAAGAACTTGCGCGAACAATTCGCCGGGATCCTTCTCGGCCTGACTGCGAACCGTGGCGTGGAAACCCACACCCTTGTGGCCGATGCGCTGTTCGATGATCTTGTCGAGACCGGCGAACGCACCGCCACAGATGAACAACACGTTCGTGGTGTCGATCTGGATGAACTCCTGGTGGGGATGCTTGCGACCTCCCTGCGGCGGCACCGACGCGACCGTGCCTTCGAGAATCTTCAACAGTGCCTGCTGCACACCCTCGCCCGACACGTCACGCGTGATCGAGGGGTTCTCGCTCTTGCGAGCGATCTTGTCGATCTCGTCGATGTAGATGATGCCGGTCTCGGCCTTCTTCACGTCGAAGTCGGCGGCCTGAATCAACTTGAGCAAGATGTTCTCGACGTCTTCGCCCACGTATCCGGCTTCGGTGAGCGCGGTGGCGTCGGCGATGGCGAACGGCACGTTGAGCATGCGCGCCAAGGTCTGGGCCAGGTGGGTCTTGCCGCAACCGGTGGGGCCGAGCAACAAGATGTTGCTCTTGGCCAACTCCACCTCGTCACGCTTCCCGAGCGCATGTTCTTTCTGGTACTGGATGCGTCGGTAGTGGTTGTACACCGCGACCGACAACACCTTCTTGGCCTGGGTCTGGCCCACCACGTATTCGTCGAGGAACTGAAGGATCTCCCGCGGATTGGGCAGGTCGTCCATCTTGAGGTCGGACGCTTCGGAGACCTCTTCTTCGATGATCTCGTTGCAAAGATCGATGCATTCGTCGCAGATGTAGACACCCGGACCGGCGATCAGCTTCTTCACCTGCTTCTGCGACTTGCCGCAAAAGGAACACTTCAAGATCTCACCGGTGTCACCGAACTTGGCCATGGGAACCTCCTCTCCGCGGGTCGACGTCCGAACGAGCGCTACTCAGTCTGACCGATTCCCGGAAGGGTTGTCGGCGATTTGCGTCAAGACCTTGAGCGATCCACGAGAAATCGCTGGTCAGGGAATCCGATCAACGAATGGGGCCGGTGCGGTCGACCGCACCGCGGGCCGAGATGACATCGTCGATGATGCCGTAGGCCAGGGCTTCCCCGGCCTCCATCACGAAGTCACGATCGGTGTCGGCGTGGATCCGCTCGATCGGCTGGCCGGTGTGCCGGGCCAGGATCTCCTCCAGGAGATCGCGCATCCGCAGGATCTCCTTGGCGGCGATCTCGAGGTCGGTCACCTGGCCGTAGCCCACTTGCCCGTAGGGCTGGTGGAGCAAAACACGACTGTGGGGCAGAGCCAGGCGCTTGCCCTTGGTGCCGGCCGCCAACAGCACAGCGGCCGCACTGGCGGCCTGACCGAGGCAGATGGTCGCGATGTCGTTCTTGATGAACTGCATCGTGTCGTAGATGGCGAACAGAGCCGTGATGTCGCCACCCGGACTGTTGATGTAGATGTTGATGTCCTTGTCGGGGTTCTCGCTCTCGAGGTGGATGAGCTGAGCACACACCAAGTTGGCGATGGTGTCGTCGATCGGCGTGCCGAGGAAGAGGATGTTCTCCTTCAGCAGACGGCTGTAGAGGTCGTAGGCCCGTTCACCGCGGTTGGTCTGTTCGACCACCGTTGGGACGAAATAGTTGTAGGCCTCGAGGTTCATGCCAGGTCTCCGTCGTGGTCGTGGTCGTGATCGTGCTCGTGATCGTGGTCGTGATCGGCTTCCGAATGTCCGACGACCGTATCGGAGTCGAGCACGTTGCCGCCGGCATCGACGTACTCGACGTGATGCACCAACCAGTCGAGAGCCTTGGACTTGCCGATTTCGGCCGCCAGATCGACCAAGGCGTCGTTGGCCACGTACGCCGCGCGCACCTGATCGACCGACACCAACTTGGGCTTCTTCTTGGAGCCCGACATCAACTGCTGGCGAATGGCGTTCTCGTTGGTTCGCTGTGCGATTCCGGCCAACTCACGCTCGACATCGGACTCGCCGGCTGCGAGACCCTGGGCCACCACGACGGCGCGCAAGGCCAGATCGACCTTGGCCGCCTTGACCGACTGGGGGCGGAACGATTCCACGAAATCAGCGGGCTCCTGACCGGTGGCCTGCAACCACTGCTCGAGGTTCATCCCCTGAGCACTGAATTGCCGCACCACGTTCTGGACGCGGTTCTGCAGATCAGCGGCCACCATCGACTCAGGCGGATCGATCGTGACCAGTTCGGCGAGACGATCGGTCACCTTCTCGACCAGGTTGCCCCGCGCCTGATCCCACCGGGCGGCATCCATCCGCTCGCGCACGGCGTCGCGCCAGGCGGCCAGAGTGTCGAAACCGTCCACGTTCTCGGACACCCAGGCGTCGTCGGCCTCGGGCAACGAGAGTTCTTGCACGGCGGTGACCTTCACCGAGAAGTCGGCTGCTTCTTCCGTGCCGTTCGGCGTGTCGGTGAACGACAGTTCGGCACCCGCCACCGCACCGACGAGTTGTTCGTCGAACGACGGGCACACCCACTTCTTGCCGATCTCGTAAGACCAGTCGTCGACGGCCAGGCCGACGACCGGTTCACCGTCGCGGCTACCCACCAGATCGACCGTGACGAAATCACCCTCTTGTGCCGGACGCGACACGTCGACGAGGGTTCCCAGACGACGACGCTCGGCCAACACGACGGCATCGATGTCGTCGTCGGTCACGGCCACGACGTCGATCTCGACGCGCAGACCGGCGTACCCGGGTACGTCGACCACCGGGCGCACTTCACACGTGGCGGTGAAGGACACCGTTCCGCTCTCCTGGCCACCGGTGATCTCGATCTCGGGCGTGGCGATGATGTCGACGTCGTTCTCACGCACGGCGCGGGCCAAGTACGACGGAATGCTGTCGTTCAGTGCCTGACTCCGGGCGGCGTCGAGTCCGATCCGGGCCTCGAGGACCTTGCGCGGGGCCTTGCCCTGGCGGAAGCCGGGCAGACGCACCTCACGAGCGATCTTGTTGAACGCCGCGTCGATGTCGCGGTCGAAGTCGGTTTCGTCGATCTCGACCGACAGTCGGACTTTGTTTCCCTCGAGGGTTTCACGTGTCGATTTCACAGAGTGGCGAGTGTACCGGCGGTGAAACGTGCGTCCCCGGGGCCGGCCGACCTAGTGTGTCGTCATGCCGACGTGGAAGCCCCATGCCCTCGCGAAGCCCCATGGCGACCAACTCGACCTGCGCCTTCGCGACACCGTGGTGGCCAGCGTCGATCTTCCCGACGTTCCGGCCGGCACCGAGGGTCGGGTGCTCCTGGCGAATGGCTTCAACTGGTTGCGCTACCGGGTGCAGTTCGCCAACGGTGTCGAACTCGGCGACCTCGACGGGCGCCACATCGCCCCCACCGGTCGAGCGGCCAAACGACTCCGCAAAGCCCGACGCTGAGATATTCCCGTCGAGACGGGATGACCCGGACTCGGTCAGCCCGCGTCACTCAGCATCGTGTTTGCTGCGCGAGAACTCGAGGCGGGCGGCGAACACCGCCGCTTCGGTTCGGCGTTCCATCCCCAACTTGGTGAGCATGTTGCTCACATAGTTCTTGACGGTCTTTTCGGCCAGGTGGAGTCGCTGACCGATCTGGCGGTTCGTGCAGCCCTCGGCGATGAGGTCGAGGATGCGGCGTTCCTGTTCGGTGAGACGGGCCAAACGCTCGTCCTCCTCGGACGGTTCGCGTAGACGGCGCAACACCCGTCCGGTGACCGCTGGATCGAGGAGCGACTCGCCCTCGGCCACCCTCAACACGGCCTGGACCAGTTCGTTGCCGCGGATCTGCTTCAACACGTATCCCGAAGCACCCGCCATGATCGCTTCGAACAATGCTTCGTCGTCGGAGTACGACGTGAGCATCAAGCAGTACACGTCGGGCAACTCGCTGCGGATCTCGCGGCACACTTCGACCCCGTTGCCGTCGGGAAGTCGCACGTCGAGAATCGCCACTCGCGGACGCACGGCTCGGACTCGCGCCAACGCCTCCTCGGCCAGACCTGCTTCTCCCACCACGGTGATCTGACCGGTGGATTCGAGCAGTGCCCGCACACCTTGCCGGACGACCTCGTGGTCGTCGAGCAGAAAGACCGGCACGGTTTCGGAACCGGGCGACGACGTGGACACATCGACAGTGTGGCAAAGCGACGTTTTCCCCAGCAGGGACCAAAGTCACATTCCCCGCATCCGGTGACCTCACCTAACGTCGAATCGGTGAACGTGTCGGGAATGCGAGGGGGGCTCCACGATCAGGTCGACCAATCGGTCTTGCAGAGCGCTCTCGACCAGAACCCCGACGGCATCGTGATCGCCGACGCCGCGGGCACCATTCTCTACATCAACTCTGCATTGAGGACGATGACCGGATTCTCCGACGAGGACCTGGTCGGACACTCGATCGACGTCCTGGTGCCAGTCCGGGTTCGCGACCACCATGCCGAGTTGCGAGGTCGCTACCTGACTCAGCCCCGTACTCGTCCCATGGGCCAGGGCCTCGATCTGACCGCGATGCGAGCCGACGGCAGCGAGGTGCCGGTCGAGATCAGCTTGTCCCCCATCAGCACCGACAACGACGTCTCGGGACATCGCATCCCGGGGACGTACATCGTGGCCAGTGTGCGCGACGTGACCGAGCGTCTGGTGGCCGATCAACGCCTCCAGTCGACCCGCGAGGCCCTCACGTTGTCGGCCGAGCGTGAACGGATCGCGCGCGACCTTCACGACACGGTGTTGCAGCGCCTCTTCGGTCTCGGCCTCGAACTTCAGGCCGCCGCGATGTCGGCCGTCGACACTGCACCGCACCTCGAGACACGTCTCGAGAACGCCGTCGACGAGATCGATCGCATCATCAAGGACATTCGCACCAGTGTGTTCACTCTCGGTGCGGCCAACCGCGAGGGGTCCCTCGGCCAGGAGATCGGCGGCATTCTCGCCCAATCGACTCGAGTTCTCGGTTTCACCCCGCGTCTGCGGATCGAAGGCCCGATCGAGAACATGATCGGGCCGGCGTTGCGGGCCGATCTTCTGGCCGTCCTTCGTGAAACGCTGGCGAACGTGGCGCGCCACAGTCGCGCCACGGCGTGTTCCGTGGAACTGGTTCTCGCCACGACGACGCTCGAACTCGTGGTGAGCGACAACGGTCGCGGCATTCCCGACGACGTCGTGTCGGCCGGCAACGGCCTGCGCAACATCGCCGCTCGCGCCGAGAAGTACGGCGGGCGATTCACGCACACACCGGCGACGGCGACGACGTCGGGCGGCGACCAGCCCGGCACTCGTCTCGTGTGGTCGGTCCCCCTCACCTGATCCCGCATCACCGTTTCCGGACCAGATTCTTCAGGACCAAAGTCCCGAACCTTCCCATCGGTTTGCCCTGATCGCATCGGGTTTCGACCTGCGAATCTCGTCGTCATGAACCGTGACGATCGTTCCGTCTTGCTGTGGGGCGCCTTCGGCGTCGCCGTGGCCGCCTTCTTCATCGCCATCGTGAGCCTCACGGGTCTCTCCAACGACGAGAGTGCCAGTGGTGAAGGCGGTGGTGGTGGTGGTGGTGGCGCAGCCGCCGGACCGACCGTCATCGACGTTCAATTGTCGGAGTTCGCCATCACACCCGCCGCAATCGTGGCGCCACCCGGACCGGTGCAGTTGCGCGTCACCAACGTCGGATCCATCGTGCACAACCTGTCGATCCCGACCCTCGGTGTGAAGTCCAAGGACCTGCTCGGCGGCGAGTCGGAGACTCTTGATCTCGGCTCCCTCAGCGAAGGTGTGATGGACGTGTTGTGCGAAGTCGCAGGCCACGCCGGATCGGGCATGGTCGCGACGTTGTCGATCACGAGCGGCACTGCCCCGTCGCCCTCGAACACCGACGACGGTGGATTGCACGGCTTCGCCAACTGGCAGGAGATGGACGCGGCCATGGAACTGCGCGCCAAGGCCTTCCCGGCCGACACCATGGGAGAATTCGGCGGTCGCGTCATGGAGCCCGAAGTCGAGGCCGACGGCACCAAGGTGTTCCGCCTCGTGGCCCAGAAGATCGACTGGGAAGTCGAGCCGGGCAAGATCGTGACGGCCCAGGCCTACAACGGCGTGGTTCCCGGACCGGAGATCCGCGTGAACGTGGGCGACAAGGTGAAGATCGTTCTCACCAACGAACTCACCGAATCGACCAATCTCCACTTCCACGGCATTCGCGTCCCGAACTCGTTCGACGGTGTCGATCCCTACACCCAGATGCCCGTCACCCCTGGCGAGACCTTCACCTACGAGTTCACGACGATCGAACCGGCCGTCGGCATCTACCACCCGCACCACGACGCACAGATCCAGATCCCCGACGGACTCTTCGGAGCGTTCATGGTCGGAGAGATGCCGATTCCGCAGGCGATGATCGACAAGGGCTACACACAGGTCGACAAGGAAGTCACCATGGTGCTCAACGACTCGGGCGCCATCGGATTGTCGCTGAACGGCAAGTCGTTCCCTGCCACCGAGGCCTACACGCTGCGCGTCGGAGAAGTGATGATGGTGCATTACCAGAACGAAGGACTGATGGGGCATCCCATGCACTTGCACCAGCCGGTCGGCTGGATCGTCGCCAAGGACGGCGTGCCGCTCGACGTGCCGCTCCCGACCGACACGCTCTGGGTCTCACCGGGCGAGCGTTACACCGTTCTCTACAAGGGCGCGGACGTGGGTGTGTGGGCCTGGCACTGCCACATCCTCAGCCACGCCGAAGGCCCCCAGGGCATGTTCGGCATGGTGACAGCGCTGATCGTCTCACCGTGAACCGGCCTTTCTCGAACAGCATCTCGTAGAGTCGGGGTGGTGACGTCGAGTCCGACAGACATCAACCGTCCCGACGGTCGTCGTGTGCGCGGTGAGCGCAACAAAGATGGCGTCGTCGAAGCGTTGTTGTCACTGTACGAAGCGGGCGAGGTGGAGCCGTCGGTGGCCCGGGTGGCCGAGGTCGCCGGAGTCTCGGAACGATCCGTGTTCCGCTACTTCGAAGACAAAGACGACCTCATCGAGGCGGCCATCGCTCTGCAAATCGAGCGGGTAGGTCATCTCTTCGAGGACTTGAGCGTCGAGGGCCCATTCGAACAGCGCCTCGACGCCATTCTCGATCATCGTTTGCGACTTTTCGACGCGATCTCCGGTGTCATGCGTGCGAGCGAGTTCCATGAACATCGTTCGTCTCTGGTTCGTGCCGGAATCGACCGGCGTCGCGCCATCCTGCGGGCCCAGGCCGTCGACCAATTCCGACCCGAACTCAATCGACTCGACGACTCGTCGGCCGCCTCTCGAGCGATCGACGTGGCGCTCAGCCTCGAGACGATCTCGTATCTGACGCGAAACTACAAGCGTTCTCAGTTGCGCGACACGCTCGCGCTCATGACCCGCAACGCTCTGAATCGCAAGTAACTCAGTTGCAAGTAACTCAGTCGCCCACCAGGCCGAGGCTCTCGGCTCGTTCGGCCCACTCGTCGAGAACTCGTTCGATGTCGTGCGGAGCCGACGGTTTGCTCACGAGGTAACCCTGGATCTCGTCGCAGCCGAGGCGTTGCAGCAATCGATATTGCTCGACGGTCTCGACACCTTCGGCCACGACGGCCATGCCGAGGGAGTGTCCGACGTCGATACCCGAGGTGACCATCGGGTCGGGTTCCGCCGACGAAGGATCGAGTCGATCGACCATGGCTCGGTCGATCTTCAGTTCGCTGAACGGAACCACGAGAAGTCGTTCGTAATTGCTCGTTCCGGTACCGAAATCGTCGACGGCCAGATGAAATCCGGCCAGGCGCAAGCGGGTCAGGATGGCCACCGCCGGTGCGATGTCGGAGATCGGCGCGGTCTCGGTGATTTCGAACGTCCAGCCATCAGCGGGCGCACTCTGCGTGAGGATGCGTGTCGCGCGTCGCGGCAATTCGTCGTCGTCGAGGTCGAGAACCGACACGTTGATCGAGATGTTCGACAGCGATGCGAGTGCTCGGTGGCGGGAACGGTCGTGAGCGGCCATCGACATCACGGCGTCGAGCAGGTCGGCGGTACGACCCCGCTGTTCGATCAAGGCCACGTACATCGACGGGATGACGTCGCCCCGTTCCGGGTGCCTCCATCGCACGAGGGCTTCGGCCCCGACGACGTCTCCGGTCGATGCCGACACCTTGGGATGGTAGGCCAAGCGAAGAAATTCGGGGTCGAAGAGTTGTTCGTCGTCGATGAGAAGACTCGGCCCCGTCGGATCGATCATCTGTTGGGCCAGACGACGCGCTTCGGTGAGGGCCGTGGCGAGGACGTCGACACCGAACGGTTTGGCCAGCGTGGCCACCACCCGTAGTTTCTGCATCTCGGCGATGCGGCGAGCACTCGCCAACAACACTTCGTCGGCTCCGCTCACGAGGATCACCGGCAAGCCCCGTCGCATCGACGACAGCCGACCCATGATCTCGATGCCGTCGATGTCACCGAGCGAGAGATCGAGGACCACCACGTCGAAGCGTCCGGTCAACGCAACATCGATCTCGTCACGAGTGTTGGCCGAAGCCGAGGTGAATCCGACCGATTCGGCAACGGTCTCGATGAGTTCGCACACCGCTGGTTCGTCGTCGATGACGAGCACACGAGACATGTCAGAGACTCCCGCTCGGGCTCACCTGGTCGCCGGCCTTGTGACCCGAGCTCACGTCGGCGAGGTACGGCGAGAGGGCCACGTACAGATCTTCGCGTGAGAAGGGTTTGGCAAGGGTGCGCTCCCCCAACTCTTGGAGGGTGCGCATGCTCGAGCTGTAGCCGGTCATGAACACCACCGCGAGGTCGGGTTCGATGGCCACGGCCAACTTGGCGAGTTCGATGCCGTCCATCTCCTCACCGAAGTTGGCATCGGACACGAGAACGTCGGGGCGGAACTCCTCCACGAGTTCCAGTGCCGCTTTCGGGGCGGTCGCGAATCGAGCGTCGATGCCGACGTCGATCAACCAGGCCGCCACCATCTCGGCCAGCGACTCCTCGTCGTCGGCCACCACGACCCGGCGTCCGGCTCGGCGTCGCGGCGCATCGGCTGCCGCGACCGAATCGGGGTCGTGGACGGGCAACAAGAGCGAGACGGTGGTTCCCACACCGAGGCGACTGGTCAACGTGGCGGTGCCACCGGATTGGCGGGCGAAGGCGTACACGGTGGCCAGGCCGAGGCCGGTTCCCGAACCGGCGCGTTTGGTCGTGAAGAACGGTTCGAAGGCGCGGGCTGCGACTTCCTCGGGCATCCCTGATCCGTCGTCGCTCACGCTCAACGACAAGTACTCGCTCGAGGGGACTTCGTTCGACGGGACCGCCCAGGCGGGATCGAGTTCGTTGGGCCTCAATCGTCGGACCGAGATCGTCAACGTGCCGGTGGGACCCATTGCGTCGCGCGCGTTGAAGGCGAGGTTGAGCAGACAACTCGACAGTCGCCCGGCGTCGACGAGCAATCGAAGGTCGTCGTCACCGGCGTCGAACTCGACGACTCGTCCGGCTCCAAGGGCCTGCCGTACGAGCGGCAACACACCTTTCACGAGATCGTTCACCGACACCGTCGTCTCTTCGAGGGGTTGCGACCGCGCCACCGCCAGCAACGACTTGGTGATCTCGGCCCCTCGTTCGACGGCCGACATCGATCGGGACACGAACTTCGACAACTTCTCGTCGTCGGCGACGACCTCGTTCATCGCCATCAGCTGAAGGTTGCCCAAGGTGACGAACAACAGATTGTTGAAGTCGTGGGCCAGTCCGCCGGCCAGTGCTCCGAGGGCTTCCATGCGCTCGGATTGGGCCGATCGCATGGCTCGGCCACGCCGTTCGGTGGCATCGACCACCTGAAGGAATCCGAGCGGTTTCTCGGCACCGACCGAGTGTCCCTCGACTTCCAGAATGCGCATCGAGCCGTCGTCGTCTTCGTCGGACAATTCGGCGTAGGTCGTCTCGCCGGCGAGCACTTTGGTCATGAGGTCGTCGAGGATGCCGCGGGCGATGGGATCGTCGCCGACGCCGAGCGCTTCGACGACCTCACGTCCGACGGGGTCGCCATTCGAGTGGCGCGCCACCGCACCGTTGGCGGCGACCACGCGACGATTGCGGTCGAAGAAGAGAGCGACTCCCGGCGAAGCGGCGAGAGCCGCGTCGACGACCGCGCGCCGACTGCGACGTTCGCGGACCACCACACGTCGGCCGACCACGACGATGGCGACGACGCTCGTCACCCAACAAGCGACGACGACGAGCACGGCGATCACACGACGATCGTAAAGCACCTCGCGGTAGCATCTCGGGGACCGGGGAGTGGCGCAGTGGTAGCGTTCCTGCTTTGGGAGCAGGCGGTCGGGGGTTCAAATCCCCCCTCCCCGACCAGTTTCACCGTCAACTCACGGGCCCTCGCGGGCGGCGA
>JBDLRN010000050.1:0-15543 GCA_039800005.1 Actinomycetota bacterium
GGCCACCTTCCGTCGCAAGAACCTGCTCACCAACCAGTGGGCGACCCTCGGCGCAAGCCCGGCCCTGGCGATGACGAAGAGTGCTGCGGGTCAGTGGCTCGTCGACGGGGCCAAGGTCCAGGTCCCCACCGGGACCCAGAACGTCCTGCTCACGGTCACGGCGACCCCGTCGAACGGCTCACCTGCCTCGGCAACCGGGAGTTTCGCCCAGACCTGCTGAAGTGACCGGCCGGTAGGCTCGTCCCTCTATGGCGTCCGTGCTCGACCCCGACGCCCCGTTGCGTCTCGCCTACCTCACATACCGCGGGAAACCCCACGTCGGGGGCCAGGGCGTGTACACCCGTCATCTCACCAAGGCCTTGGTCGATCTCGGCCACTCGGTCGAGGTCTTCGGCGGCCAGCCCTACCCGGTTCTCGACGAGCGAGTCCCGCTCACCAAACTTCCGAGCCTCGATCTGGTCAACGACCACTACCCCTTCCGCCTACCGGCCATCTGGGAATTGAAACAGCGCGAAGACTGGCTCGAACTCGGCCTCTTCCTCACCGGACAGTTCGGCGAACCCACCGCCTTCTCGGCGCGGGTGAAGCGCCATCTCGCGCAACGTACGGGCGAGTTCGACCTGGTGCACGACAACCAGTGCCTCGGCCGCGGCATCCTCGGCCTCGAGAAGTTGATCCCCACCATCGTGACCCTCCATCACCCGATCACTCGCGACCGGGCGCTCGAGATGGAGCACGCTCCGAACTGGTGGAAGCGCCTCGGCGTGTCGCGGTTCTACTCGTTCGTGAAGATGCAAGGACGCGTCGCCAGTCGCATGCCTCGCATCGTCGTGGTGAGCGAGAACAGCATCAAAGACATCCACAGCGACATGGGGGTCTCCTACGACCGCATGCGCTTGGTTCCAGTGGGCGTCGATCCGCAGCTGTTCGCCCCCATGCCGCACGTCGCTCGCATCCCCGGTCGACTCATCACCACCGCCTCGGCCGACGTGGCGTTGAAGGGACTCGCCTACCTGTTGGAGGCGATGGCCAAGTTGCGCACCGAGCGCGACGTGACTCTCACCATCATCGGCAAGCCCAAGCCCGGCAAGAGCATGGATCTCATCGAGAAGCTGGGCCTGAAGCCGCACATCCAGTTCGTGTCGGGAGTGTCCGACGAGCGGATCGTCGAGCTGTACGCCGAGGCCGAGATGGCCGTTGTTCCGTCGCTCTACGAGGGGTTCAGCCTCCCCGCCATCGAGGCCATGTGCACCGGTATCTGCCTGGTCGCCACCGACGGCGGTGCTCTGCCCGAGGTCACCGGCCGCGACGGCGACACCGTGCTGCAGTGCGCGGCCGGCGACGCCGAAGCACTGGCCACCACCATTCGCCGTGGCCTCGACGATCCCGAACTCCGCGCCCGAGTGGGTGCCAATGGTCGCCAGCGTGTCCTCGATCGCTGGACCTGGCGACGTTGCGCCGAACTCACCGTCGAGCAGTACCGCGAGGTTCTCGCCATGCCGGCCAACATCGAGAAGCTCAAGCGCAACGGACGTCTCTCCTGATGTTGACCGTTCGCTTCGACACGCTCGGACTCGTTCCCGGCGATCTGGTGCTCGACGCCGGCGCCGGCTTCGGCCGTCACGCGTACGAAGTGGCTCGACTCGGAGGACGCATCGTCGCGCTCGACTACGCCGACGACGAGGTGCGCACCACGCGCGCCACCTTCGGGGCCATGTTGCAGGAAGGTCAGATCACCGCCGGCTCCTACGTCGGCGCCTTGCGTGGCGACGCCACGCATCTCCCGTTTCCCGACGACACCTTCGATCGCGTGATCACCTCGGAAGTGCTCGAGCACATTCAGGACGACGTGTCGGCCATCGCCGAACTGGTGCGCGTGCTGCGACCAGGCGGCTCGTTCGCTTGCACCGTTCCGTCGTGGTGGCCCGAGAAGATCAACTGGAAGTTGTCCGACGAGTATCACGCCCCCAAAGCGGTGGGGGGCCACGTGCGCATCTACAGCCAGACCGAGCTCCAGGCCAAGTTGCGCGCCGCCGGCCTCGACGTACGGGGATCGCACCACGCCCATGCGTTGCACTCGCCCTATTGGTGGTTGAAGTGCGCGGTCGGCCCCACACGCGACGATCACCGTCTGATTCGCGCCTACAAGCGCTTCCTCGAATGGGACATCACCAGGCAGCCGCGCAGCATCAAGGCCGTCGAGAAGGTGCTGTCGCCCGTCATGGGCAAGAGCCTCGTCGTCTACGCCACCAAGAAGCCGGGCACGACGACCTCGACGACGTCGGGAATGCAGGTGGCGGCATGACGAACGTGCCCCACATCGAAGGCGTGCTGAGTGCCGACGAGGCCGTTCGCACAGCCGAATCGATCGCCGCGCTGCAACTCGACTCCGGCATGATTCCGTGGTTCGAAGGCGGACACTGCGACCCCTGGAACCATGTCGAGACGGCCATGGCCCTCGACGTGGCCGGCTTCCACCGGGAGGCCGAGCGCGCCTACGAATGGCTCGCCGACACACAGCACCGCGACGGCTGGTGGTTCAACTACTACCTGCCCGGTGGTCTCGTCGAGGAACCCAAACTCGACACCAACGTGTGCGCGTACGTGGCCGCGGGCGTGTGGCACCACTGGCTGTGCACATGGGATCGTGGTTTCGTCGATCATCTCTGGCCCACCGTGGTTCGCGCCATCGACTGGGTGCTCTCGATGCGTCGTCACGACGGCACGATCCTGTGGGCGCGTGAAGAGCACGCGTCGCCGTGGGACTACGCGCTGCTCACCGGCTCGTCGTCGATCTGGCACGCACTCACCTGCGCGGTCGAACTGGCCGAACTGGTGGGCGAACCGCGTCCCGATTGGCGAGACGCAGCCGACGTCCTTCGAGTGTCGATCGCCGAGCGGCCCCACGCCTTCGAACCCAAGGAACGCTGGGCCATGGACTGGTACTACCCGGTCCTCACCAATGCACTCGAGGGCGAGGCCGCCGTGGCCCGTCTCGCCGAAGGCTGGAACACCTTCGCGATGCACGGTCGCGGTATTCGCTGCGTGAGCGACGAGCCGTGGGTGACCGCGGCCGAGACCGCCGAGTGCTCGCTCGCGCACGCCGCGGTGGGCGACATCGAGACCGCGGTTCAACTTCTCGCCTGGACCCGTTCGCATCGTCACGACGACGGTTCGTACTGGACCGGGGTCGTGTATCCACACGGCGAGAACTTCCCAGCCGAGGAACGCACGGCGTACACGGGTGCGGCGGTGATCCTGGCCGCCGACGCCATCGCCTCGGCGTCACCGGCGTCGCGTCTGTTCATCCCGTCGCTCGTCACCGACTGAGTCGCCGTGTCGTTCACACCTTCGACGACTTCCGAGATCCGAGATCGAGCCCGGGCCGCTCTGGTCGCCATGTCGGTCGACGTGGCGCTGAGCGAGACGTCGGTTGACGCCGTCGGCGAGTTCGCCGTTCGGTCACCGATCCTCGGCCGACCGTACGGCTCGGTGTCGTCGTCGCTCACGGCCGACACCGCGGCGAGCATCGCCCACGACGTGTTCGCCGACTGGCGCGACGTCCCGTCCCCGCGCCGTGGTGACGTGGTGCGCCGTCTCGGAGAACTTCTCCGCGCCCATCACGACGATCTCGCGACTCTCGTGCAGATCGAAGCCGGCAAGATCCGATCGGAGGCGCTCGGCGAAGTCCAGGAGATGATCGACATCTGCGACTTCGCGGTCGGACTCTCCCGTCAACTCCACGGTCTCTCCATCGCGTCGGAACGTCCTCGACATCGTCTCACCGAGACCTGGCATCCCCTCGGTCCGATCGCCGTGATCACCGCGTTCAACTTCCCGGTCGCCGTGTGGTCGTGGAACGCCGCTCTCGCTCTCGTGTGCGGTGATCCGGTGGTGTGGAAGCCGTCCGAACACTCGTCGCTCACCGCGCTCGCCACCAACGCTCTCGCCCGACGCGCCGCACTCGACACCGGCCACTCCCCCGACGTGTGCCAGGTCGTGTTGGGCGGCGCCGACGTCGGCCGAGCCATGGCCACCGACTCTCGCTTCCCCCTCGTGTCGGCCACCGGATCCACCCGCATGGGACGCGCTCTCGCGCCGGTCGTGGCCGAACGATTCGGGCGCTCGATCCTCGAACTGGGCGGCAACAACGCCGCAATCGTCGCTCCGTCGGCCGATCTCGACATGGTGGTGCGCGCCATCACCTTCGCCGCCGCCGGCACTGCCGGCCAGCGTTGCACGTCGTTGCGTCGCCTGATCGTCCACGAGTCGATCGTCGACGAGGTGACCGAGCGAGTCACGCGCGCCTTCGCACGACTGCGCGTGGGCGATCCGCTGCACGACGAGCCGTTGGTCGGACCATTGATCTCCGCCGACGCCGGTCGAGTGATGCACGACGCCCTCGACTCGGCCCGACGCGACGGAGGAACCGTGTTCGGTGGTGAGCGTCTGCACGTCGAACTCGCACCCGACGCGATGTACGTGCGTCCGGCCGTCGTGCGCATGCCCGACCAGACCGAGGTCGTGCGCACCGAGACCTTCGCGCCGATCCTCTACGTCTTGTCGTACCGCGATCTCGATCAGGCCATTGCTCTGCAGAACGGTGTGCCGCAAGGTCTCGCCTCGTCGATCTTCACGACCGACCTACGCGAGGCCGAGCGTTTCACGGGTCCGTCGGGAAGCGACTGCGGAATCGCCAACGTGAACATCGGCCCGTCGGGAGCCGAGATCGGCGGAGCCTTCGGCGGCGAAAAGGAGACCGGCGGTGGACGCGAGAGCGGCAGCGACGCATGGAAGAGCTACATGCGTCGCTCCACGGCCACCGTCAACTACTCGAACGATCTGCCGTTGGCTCAGGGTGTGGTCTTCGAGTAGCACCGTCATCGGTGTCAGACATCGGAGTCAGGCATCGGTGCCGCCGAATGCATCGGGAACGGTGATCGGCACGGGATTGCCGGTCACGTAGTCCTCCAGATTGGCGATCAGGTCGACGAGGAGTTCGTCGAGCACGTCGACCGCCTCTTCGGCGCGACGCGTCACGCCCTGCAGGTACACCGAGAACACCACCCCGTTCATCCGATCGACGAGGTCGGCGGCACAACCGCTCAGATCGTCGGCGCGATAGCAGTAGCCGTACACGTCACCGCGTGGCCCGGGTCCGTCGTGACGACGCAGCACGTCGATCGACACGTCGACGTCGGGGTCGTATGCCGTGCCGAGCAAGAAGTCCTGATACGCACCGCGTGGTACGTCGGCGACCGACACGCCCACGGTTGTGGATCCGACTCCGTCGGCCGGATCGCTCGACACGAAACACTGCGTGATCGACGGGTACTCGCGACTCCGTTCGAACGCCTCGGCGAAGGTTTCGCCCGTCACGACGCGGTCGTCGATCTCGACCACCTCGGCCATCGATCGCGCGAGAGCGGCGACGTCGCCGAGCGGACAGTCGCGCAGCACGGTGTACCCGTCGTCGCCGTAGTCGAGCGCGCCCTCGAAACGGAACCATGCCTCGGCGATCTCGTCCCCTGAACTGACGTCGTCACCCGCCAGGCGCGTGCCGACGGCGACGGTGACGACCGCGACCAGTGCGGTGACGGCGCCGCCGAGAACGATCGACCGACGCCGGGGTCGTTGCGAACGCGACGGAAGCGATGTGGGAGGCGGCGGAGGAAACTCGCCCTGAGAGGACACCTCGCCAGGGTACGACTAGCCTCACCGACATGGAACGTCATCCGGCTTTCGAGGAGTACTGCGAGTGCATCTTCGAACTGCACGAGGACGATCTCGACGTCATCCAGGCCCGCATCGCCGAGCGCCTCGACGTGAGCCGGGCATCGGTGTCGCAGATGATCGACAAACTCACCAAAGCCGGTCTCGTCGAGACCATCGGCACCCGTATCCAACTCACATCGGCCGGGCTCGAACTCGCCACCACCGTCGTGCGTCGTCATCGACTCGCCGAGCGGTTCCTGACCGACGTTCTCGGACTGTCGTGGGCCGAGGCGCATCACGAAGCCGGCAAATGGGAACACGTCATGAGCGACGCGGTCGAAGGAGCCATGAACCGCCTCCTCGGTGCCCCCACCACGTGTCCGCACGGCAATCCGATTCCCGGTTCGTCGTACGTGGTTCCCGAGGCGCGTCCGCTCGGGACGTTGGCGACCGGCACCGAGTTCACGGTGTCGCGAATCCCCGAGGAACTCGAGTTCACTCCGGGTCTGCTCGAATTCCTCGAGACCTCGCACATCCTTCCAGGCCGACGCGGACGAGTCGCGTCCTCCACCGGAGACGGATCGATCCGGGTCGACATCGACGGACGAGAGATCTCGGTCGATGCCTTCGCGTCGGCACGCATCTTGGTGACCGCGTGATGTGGCGGCGTTCGATCGGCCTCGTGGCCGGTGCTCTGGTTCTGTCGGCGTGTGGCGCCACCGTCTACGACGAGTCGGCGGCCACCACCACCATGGCCGCCACGACCACCACCTTGCCCACGGGAACGGCCGCCGAACTGCTGCCGCGTCTGGTCGCGGCGATGTCGAATCTGTCGATCCTGATCGGCCCGGTTCCCGACGACTTGCGACCCGAGGGCGACAAGCGTCGACAACTGGCCGAGATCGAGGCCCTGTGGGACGCCGTCGAACGCGAGGTGACCGCCGACGATCCGGAGACCGCCGAAACTCTCACACGAATGGTCGATCTGGCTCGGCAAGCCGTCGAGAAGAATCGGCCCGCCGACGCCGACAAAGCGGCCAAGTTCGCAGCTCAGGTCGTGAACGCCTACGCATCGACCTGAGCGTTCGTCGACGAGACGACGAACCCGATCACTCGGTACGTAGCGGTTCGGGCAGCGGCTCGGCGTGCACGACGGCCAGTCGCTGCGTGGAACGCGTGAGCGCGACGTAGAGCGCTCGCATTCCCTGAGGTTCGCCTTCCACGATCCGGCCTGGTTCGACCACCACCACGCCGTCGAGTTCGAGACCCTTGACGAGTCCGACCGGAACCACCGTGACACCGGTGTCGAGCGCCGAACGCGACGCTCGGCCGTGTTCCACCCCGCGAGCGGCGAGCGCATCGGCGACTGCGTCGGCCAGACCGTTCGGAGTGACCACGGCGACGTTGCCACCCGCCACCGCGTCGACCATGTCGAGAGTGGTGTCGACGACGCTCGCGAGAAGAGTGTCGGACGATGCCGACACGAACGACGGCGGCGCCGGGCCGAGCCGGACGGCCGATGGCGCACGCAAGCCGGGAGTCGCCACCTCCATCACCCGATTGGCCAACTCCATGATCTGCCCGGGAATGCGGTAGCCGACCGACAAGCCGATCACCCGATTGAGTTCGTCACGACCCGAGCGAGGCTGCGGAAGATGGGCGAGAACGTCGTCCCACGACGACGGCGCGTGAGCACCGGTCGCCTGAGCGATGTCGCCGACGATGGTCATCGAACCCGACAGTGAGCGACGCGCGACCATGCGCAATTGCATGGGCGTGAGATCCTGCACTTCGTCGACCACGATGTGGCCATAGGTGCGGATCTCGTCGGCTTCGTCGATCTTGCCGCTCTTGCGTGGTTTGGGACCGAGGGCCACGAAGGCCTCGTCGAGGATGGCCACGTCGGATTCGCTCCAGCGCACCGCGTCGGCCGACGTCGAGCGTTCGCGATACAACGATTCGATCTCGTCGTCGGTGAGGTTCTTGCGCCCGGCCGAGCGAAGTAGCGCCCGCGAACCGAACAGATCGTGCAACAGTTGAGCCGGCGTGAGATACGGCCACATGCGTTCGAATGCGACACGCATCTCGTCGGTGCCGCGCAACATGTCGTGCACGTCGTGGGGCGAGAGGCCACCTTCTCGCCAGGTCGACGCCATCGACGACCAGACCTCGGTCTCGACCCATTTGCGGCCGGCGTTGTGACGTCGGAAGCGCCGGCGAGCCGCTTTCACGATCCGCTCGGATTCGGTGGCGGTGAGACGCAGATACCCGGTGCGGAACGGAACGACCAGATCGTCACGCAAGGGTCGTTCGCGATCGAGAACCGCTCGATCGACGACGTCGATCATGCGTACGTCGCCCTTCACACGGGCCGCGAGTGGTGACTCGGTGACGTCGGAGCCGACTCGCACGTCGTCGACGAGATCGGCCAACACCACTTGTTCGACACCCGCCTCACCGAGCGACGGCAGCACACGTTCGATGTACCGCAGGAACACACGGTTGGGTCCGACGACGAGCACACCTTGATCCTCGAGCGGGAATCGATTGGTGTAGAGCAGATAGGCGGCGCGGTGCAACGCGACCACCGTCTTGCCGGTACCAGGTCCGCCCTGCACGACGAGCACCCCGGCCTGCGGGGATCGGATGATCTCGTCCTGCTCCGATTGGATGGTGGCGACGATGTCGCCCAACTGACCGGTGCGACCGCGCTCGATCGACGCCATGAGCGTGCTGTATCCGCGCAGACCACTGGCATGCACGAGACCACCGGCGTCGCTGACATCGAGACCCACGGCCAGACCCTCGTCGTGTCCGATGCCGAGGTGACCTTCGCCGAACAACTCGTCCTCGATGCCGAGCAGACGAGGTCCTTCGACCACGAAGTGTCGGCGTCGGGCCAGACCCATGGGCTGGCGACCGGTGGCGCGGTAGAAGGGTTCGGCGACCGGAGCTCGCCAGTCGACCACCACCGGATCCCGATTCCCGTCGGCCACGGCCAGACGGCCGATGTGGAAGCTCTCGGTGCCGGAGGTGCCGTTGCCCGACTCAGCGACGGACGTCTCGTCGGCGATCCGATCGATCCGGCCGAACACCAAAGCCGCGTCACCGAGGTCGAGATCGGTCAGACGACGGATCAACTGCTCGTCGATCGCGTTGCGCTCGAACCGGTTCTGGAACGTGCCGCCGATCCCGGCTTCGGTGAGTTCGCGCACCTTCCAGGCGTCCTGGCGACTGAGTTCGAGGCACGCGTACGCGTGCTCGATGTAGGCCTGCTCGTCGTCGAAATCCGGGTGCTGAGCCGTCATAAAGTCCACGTCGGGAAGCCACGAGGGGTTCGTGAACTCTAACCTCGGCCCTCGTGAAAGGTGCGACCCAAGCGATGCTGGCGCTGGAACGGGCACATGTGTCGTTCCAGGTACACCATTTTCCCGACCTGGCCGACGACGAGGACCTCGGCTACGGCCGCGCCGCCGCCCGAGCTCTCGGTGTCGACGAGTCGCGCGTGTTCAAGACACTGCTCGTGGCCGTGCATGCTGCCGCGACCTCCCAGGCCGTGGGCGTGGTGCCAGTGTCGGGTCAACTCTCACTCAAAGGCATCGCCCAAGCCCTCGGCGCCAAACGGGCCGAGATGCTCGATCCGAATCACGCCGAACGACTCACGGGATACGTGGTCGGCGGAATCAGCCCGTTCGGGCAACGACGAACTCTGCCGACCGTCGTCGACGAGACGTGCGCGAGCCACGCCACGATCTACGTGTCGGGAGGTCGACGAGGTGTCGACATCGAGATCGCGCCGAGCGACCTCGTCAGAGTGTTGAACGCGACGGTCGCGGCGATCGCAACCGTCTGAACGGCGTGGCCGGCGTCAGAGAGGACGAACGTCGCGGGCTTCGTCGCCCTTGCGACCGGGGCCGACCTCGAACTCGACCTTCTGGCCTTCGTTCAGGGTGCGGAAACCCTTGGACTGGATCTGGGAGAAGTGGACGAAGACGTCCGGGCCGTCCTCACGGGAGATGAACCCGTAACCCTTTTCTGCATTGAAGAACTTCACGGTGCCGATGGCCACGGCGGTACTCATTTCTGTCTGAACGTCGGACTCCGTGCCCGACCCCCTCCACCCTACGGCAACCGAACCGGCATTGCTCACACGGGCTACGTTCGGCTCGTGACTCGGGACATTTCCCTCCGCCCGGACGATTTCGTGTTCCTGCATCGGATTCGGGTGCGATTCGCCGAAACCGACGCCATGGGCATCGTCCACCACAGCCGCTACCTCCCCTACCTCGAGGAGGCCCGTGTCGAATTCCTCCGCTCGATCGGCCATCCCTACGACGCCGAACGAGCCGACGGTGTCGATTATGCGGTTCTCGAAGCCCATGTGACGTACCGCCAGCCGTTGCGCTTCGACGAGGTCGTCACGGTTCATCTCGTCGTGTCGGCGGCCACGCGGGCCACCTTCTCGATCGACTACTTGCTCACCGTCGACGACTCCTCCGGAGAGCGACACGTTCGTTCGACGGCGCGAACGGTGCACGGCTGCGTGAACCGCGAGGGTCGACCCGTCCGTCTGCCCGGCTGGCTCAAGGAGATGGTCGACGGGATCAGATGATCGCTTCGATGAGCCGAGGACCGCGCTGGGCCATCGCCGACACGAACGCTCGCGAGAACTCGTCGACCGTCGTCACGCGGACGGCGTCGACACCCATTCCGCCGGCGATGCGCACCCAGTCGAGATCGGGTCGCGACAGATCGAACATGTCGAGTGCCTGACGATCGCCTTCGGCCATGAGCGCTTGCGCACCCGTGCGCGCCATCTCGACGCGCAATATGGCGTAGGCGCG
Organism: Actinomycetota bacterium; assembly: GCA_039800005.1. GTDB lineage: Bacteria > Actinomycetota > Acidimicrobiia > Acidimicrobiales > Ilumatobacteraceae > Casp-actino8. Next base: position 10,560 of record JBDLRN010000050.1, read on the forward strand.
ATTCGAGAAGATCACCGTGGTGACGTCGAGGTGCTCGCGCGCCTGGGTCCACAACGACTGCACGGTGTACATCGCACCGCCGTCGCCGTGCAGACACACCACCTTGCGATCGGGGCAGGCCACGGCTGCGCCACCGGCGAGTGGAAGGCCCTGTCCGATCGATCCGCCCGTGAGCGACAGATGGTCGTGCGGGCGCGCGGTGGCGAGGGCGAGTCCGGGACCGAGCGAATTGGTGGCTCCTTCGTCGGAGACGATCGCACCTTCGGGAAGATGACGAGCGATCACCTGACCGATCGTGAACTGGTCGAGTCGGCCGTCCGGTTCGTCGGAAAGAACCAATTCGACGCGTGAGGCTCGGGACGAGAACGCCTCGGCCACGGCCTCCAACGCCGACACTCCGTCCTCGTGCGCGTGCGACAGATAGGTGATGCGAGTGCCGGGCGACGTGCACCAGCTCGGCTTGTCGGGATAGGCGAAGAACGACACGGGCGGTTTGGTGCCGACGAGGATCAGATGCTCGACGGTCGACATGGTCTCGACGATCTGCTCGGCGAAATACGGCAGACGCTCGACGGCCACCCGTCCGGCCCCGCGTTGCAGACGCGGCGCGAAGGTGTCGCACATGAGGCGCGCTCCCGTGGCGACCGCGATGCGACCGGCCGCGTCGAGCCCGGGTTCGAGGAGCGCCGCCCCCCGCATGAGGATCGCCGTGCTCGGACCGCCAGACGTGCGCAACGCGTCGACGACGGCATCGATCACCGATGACGACACCGGAGCCGGGTCGTTCACCGGCAACGCCGGCGCCGGTTCGGCGGCCTCGTTCCAGGCCACGTCGGCCGGCAGAATCAAAGTGGCGATGCCGCCGGGCACCTGACGGGCCGCTTGCACCGCTCGCGCGGCATCACTCGCCACGGTGAGAGCACTGACCGACGAGTGCACCCACGACGACACCGGACGGGCGAAACCGACGATGTCGGATGCGAGCGGCGCGTCGAATTGTGCGTGTGTGGTCGCGTGATCACCCACCACATTGACGATCGGCGTGGACGCCCGACGGGCGTTGTGCAGATTGGCGAGACCATTGGCGAGTCCCGGTCCGAGATGCAACAGCGTGGCGGCCGGCTTGTCGGCCATGCGCCCGTATCCGTCGGCCATACCGGTCACCACACCCTCGAAGAGTCCGAGCACCGCCCGCATCCCCGGCGCCCGATCGAGTGCGGTCACGAAGTGCATCTCGGACGTCCCGGGATTTGCGAAGCACACCTCGACGTCCGATGCGACGAGGGTGCGCAGAAGACTTTCCGCTCCGTTCACCGTCACCTCCCCGTGCCCGACCGTAGCCGACACCACACATGCCTCGTTTTCTCACTCGGTACGCGTGCGTGACACGGCCGAAACAATCGACTCGTACCGTCGAGTTCGTCGAGATCACCAGAGGAGGAGACGAGATGAATCGAGAATTCGTCGCCATCACCGTGAACGAACGGGAGAGTCGACTGTGGAGAGTCGGACTCGACAAGTACATGCGGCCCTGTCGAGTCGAACCGTTACCGACCGAATGGGGCGTCGACATCGACGACTGCGTCGTGATCGAGAGTCCGAACCCGGCCCCGACATCGAACGAAATCCTCACGGCCCTTCGCCGTCGTTACATGTACGAGCATCGTCGGAGTGCGTGACGTTCGTTCGTCCGGTCGCATTCGGTAGATCGGTCGTGGTCGCCGTATCGATTCGACTCGTACGTTGGAGACATGACGGCGATGGTGGTGGCGATCACTCGAGACGAAGCACGCGTGTGGCGGCGTGGCCTCGACAAGGGAAGCGAGCCGAGGCGTCTCGAACGTCCGAGCGAGGCCGCGCAACGACATAAGACGAACCAGTCGCAGAACCATCGTGGACACGACACCGATCACAAGGACCCGCGATTCTTCGACGACGTCGCGGAGCGAATCGCCGATGCCACCGAGATCTTGTTGATCGGTCACGGCGAAGGAAAGGGCGATTACAAGGACCTTTTCCAGGCCCATCTCGATCACAAGTACCCTGCCATCGCGTCACGTGTGGTGGGGAACGTCGACAGCGACCTGAACGCCCTCACCGAGAACCAGATCCTGTCGCTCGCCCGGGACTGGTTCGACGCCTACCACCGGTGGGGGTTCGCCTCCGACGAACCCTGGGTCCGGCACTGGTGAACACCCGGGATGGGTGGGTCCACGTGTCGGGCGCCACGCCGAAAAACCCCGAAAAAATGGGCCGAAAGACGCCGGGTATCCACCACCTTCTCGGAACCGAGAACTAGTTTTCGCCCCATGAAGAAACGTGAACTCATCCAGGCAGTAGCACTCCACACCGATGTCGACAACAAGACGGCAGCCAAGATGGTCGAAGGAACCATCGACGTCATCCTGGCCACCGTTGCGAAGGGCGAGATCGTCAACATCTCCGGATTCGCCAAGTTTGCGAAGATCAAGCGCCCGGCGCGCATGGCTCGCAACCCAGCGACCGGCGAGACGATCAAGGTGAAGGCCAAGACTGTCGCCAAGATCACGGCGCTCAAGGGCTTCAAGGACATCGCGCTCGGAGCGGCTCCGGCCCCCAAGTTGAACACCAAGCGCTCGGCTCCTCCGGCCAAGCCGGTCGCCAAGAAGGCCGTGGCCAAGAAGGCCACTCCGAAGAAGACCGTGAAGAAGGCCGCTGCCAAGAAGGCCGCCCCCAAGAAGAGCGTTGCGAAGAAGGTCGCCAAGAAGGCTCCGGCTCGCAAAGCCCCCGCTCGGCGTCGCTAGAACCCCGGCGGCTCGACCGCCTCGAACTCCCCGAACCCCGCCCTCGTGGCGGGGTTCGGTCGTTTCGGGACGCGTTGGCCCGGGCCTTGCCCAACTCCTGAGAGTCGCAGTGACCCCACTGGTCGGAGTTCAGCTACAGTCGAAGCGAATTCGATTCAGGAGGTTCCTATGTCCCGCTCCCGCCGAGGTCTCGTCGCCGTCCTCACCGGATCCGTCCTCGTCCTGGCGGCATGCGGTGGCGGAAGCGGCGATTCCAACGCATCGGAGGCTGCCGATCTTCAGGCTCAGCTCGCTGAACTCCAGCAGGAGTTGGCCGAGAACGCCAACGCCGAGCTCCAGGCGCAGTTGGCTGAGCTCGAGGCACAGATCGCCCTGTCGGAAGAGGGTTCCGACGCGCCGAATTCGACGTCGGGGTCGAGCGGTTCGTCATCGAGCACCGACGGGGGTGTCACGTCGATGAACGACGTGCCGGCTCCGGTCGAGGTCAGCGATGACGGCCTGTACAGCACTCAGGAAGAAGCCGAGCGGGCCGCCGAGGCGATCGGCTGCGAGGGAGCCCACCAAATGGGTGACGAATACATGCCGTGCGGCATGCACGGCGAACTCGACGAGATCGAGGCCGAGGTGGAGCAGGCTCCTCCGGCCGAGCCGGCCCCCGTCGAGACGGCGACCGAGTACGCCCCGCCGGCCGATGCGACACCCGAAGTGTCGAGTCCTGCTGTCGGTGAGATCGAGTACTCGATCGACCAGCGACGGATCAACAGCTCCCAGATCGGCGTGGTCGTGGACGCGTCGGTTCCGGGTCTCGGATCCAACACCGAAGGCATCTCGGCGGTCTGCCTGTTCCAGTACAACGAGTACGGAAATTCGGTTCACGGCGACCCCAAGCGACTGTGCTCGAATCGCAACGGTCTCCTCGCGACGTTCGACCCCTACGCCAAGGTCTGGAAGGTGAACGGCCAGTGCGGGGTGAACAACCAGATCAAGGACTACTACGACATCGGCATCGTGAGCGACGACGGCCGCAGCGTGGTGGCCCGAGTGGCCGATTCGTCCTGCTGAAGTAGGGTTCACACATGTCCAGGAGTCCCCGGAGGCCGACGAACGACGTCGGATACGGCGACTCCGGACAGGTGATCCTCGACGCCGTCACCAAAGTTTTGGCCCAGAGGGGCCCGGGTGCCGTGATGGTGGGCGAGATCTGCAAGGAGCACGGCATCTCTCCGAGTCTCGTCAACTACCACTTCGGTAGTCGTGAGCGGCTGTTGGCCGAGGCCGTCGTGCGCGAACACGAGAAGTTGGTGAACGAGATGAATCACATCACGTTCACCACCCTGTCATCGCCGGAAGAACAACTGCGGGCTCGCATCATGCACCGCGTGGCCTGGACCACCCAGCACCCCGGTATCGATTCCATGGTCAACTACTCGCACATCATCGACCCGGTCGGCGAGGTCCTCCAAGGTGTACTGGCCGAACGGGTCGCCGCCTGCACGATCTCCGACATGGCTGGTCTTCACACCTCGGTGTACGGGATGCTCATCGACCAGGCTCTCGATCGCCCACCTGCCGAACTCGGCTACGAGGACGTGTTCGAACTGGTCGACATCACGGCCTATCTCGCCCTCGGCTGTCTGGGGCTGGCCACATGGATGTCGGGCCATCACCCGGCCAGCCGCGCTCTGGGTTTCGAACACCCCGACACCATGCTCTTCCTCTCCGACTCGTACGTGACACGCCTGATCCGCAACGTGCGCACCGAGGTCGATCAGGTACGCACCGCTCGGTCCACGGCATCTGGCAACTACTGATCAGCGGTCGGGTTCGACCGACTCCGGAAACACGACGGAAACATCGGCCGAGTGGAACGGTGCGGTGCCGCCGATCGACGAGATGCTGACCGACGGCTCACCACGCCCGTCGGTCACCGCACTCTGGGAGTCGATCACCGGTATCGGCGCCGAGGGTTTGCAGCAGCGCGGCGTGCTACGGAGTCAGCTCGAGTTCGAGAGCGATGCGATCAGCCCCTCGGCCAGTGAGGAGTTCGTGGCCCTGGCCCGTCGGGCCGTGTGCCAGGACGACAGCCACGTGACCATCAGCTTGTTGCGTTCGCTCGGGGTTCCGGCGCGTTACGTGTCGGGCTATCACTACACCGGTGCCGGCGAGATCGACGAACCGGTGATCGTCGAATCGCATGCGTG
>JBDLRN010000051.1:0-5452 GCA_039800005.1 Actinomycetota bacterium
ATCGGTGACGTCCGAGTCGTTCGTCGAGTCGTTCGTGGAGTCGTTCGTGGACGAGGCGGTCACGTCGACCGAATCGATCACCTCGGTGCCCTCGTCACCTCCGCACGCGGCGAGCAACAGAATCGAGGCGAGGACGAGCGAACCGCGGCGGAACATCACGTCACCTTAGAGAACGCACGATGACCGTTCAACGCAGGTCAGCACGCGAGTTCACCGTCGTGAACGACGAGATCGACGAGGTAGCGATCGACGGCCGCAGTCGCGCACTCGTTCGATCCGTAGCTCGTGTGTTCGAAGGAGTCGACGACGACGAGGCGAGCGTTTCCGAGCGTCTCGAACATCCGGCGAGTCCCGGGCAACGGTGTGGCCGGATCTCCAGTGCCTCCGACGACGAGGATCGGCCGTTCACCGGTCCAGTGCACGTCCGGCGCCGGTTTCGGCTCGACCGGCCACTGCGCGCAGAGAAGCAGTTCCTGCAGGACGGTGCTTCCGAGCCGCGGTGACTGGGCAAGGATGTCGTCGACTGCCGCGAAAGCCTCATCCACGCCGAAGGAACGAGTGCGATCGAGACACGAGATGGCCACGTAGGCGTCGATGGCGTCGTCGGAGTGGCCGTCCCGATACCCACCGAAGTAGTCGTCGTACCACGTGACCAGTCGGTCGCCGAAGCCGTCGTCGACGTCGGCGATAGCCCGATCGAGATCGTCCCAAGCCGTCGGGTCGTACAGCGCCGAGAACACACCGACGAGTGCCGTCCCTTGACCGACGGCCGGTCGGTCGACGTCGACGACGAGTGGTGACTCGTCGAGACCACTCATGATCCGGTCGAAGGTCTGGCGCGCGGTCTCACCCGGAGTCGACATCTGGCAACCGGTCGCGTCACAGCGATCCAGGAACTCCTCGAGCGAGTTCTCGAAACCGGAGGACTGCAGGGCGAGCCAATCGATCAGATCGAGGGTGGGATCGGCCGCCGCGTCGAACACCGCAGCCCGCACCGTGGCGGGGAAGAGAGTCACCCAGGTCGCACCGAGTTCGCTTCCGTACGAAAAGCCGAAGTAACTCGCTGTCTCCTCGCCGAGGACTCGACGGATCAGATCGATGTCGCGTGCCGTGGCCTCGGTGCTCACATACGGGAGGATCTTGCCACTGTTCGCCACACACCCGTCGACGAAGTTCCTCGCGCCGTCGACGAGAGCGGTGCGCTCGACCGGATCGTCGGGGCTGGGATCGAGTCCGAAGTAGGCGTCCACGTCGTCGGTGCAGTCGAGTTCGGGGCGGGCACCGCCGTTCCCGCGTGGATCGAAGCCGACGATGTCGAAGCGGTCGAGGATCTCGTCGGAGAAGTAGAACTCGGCGTCCTGGGCCATCCAGACGCCGCCACCACCCGGGCCGCCGGGATTCACGACGAGGATTCCGATGCGCTGATCGGCGCGGCGCGCGGGGTGGCGGGCGATGGGAAGTTCGAACGATCTGAGTTCGGGTCGATCGTGGTCGAAGGGGACTTCGATCACGGCGCACTCGGCCTCGCTCATCGAGCACGGTTGCCATTCGAGCTCGGCGACCGGTTCGTCGACGGAACCGTCGGCCGCGCAAGCGCTCACGAGAACCGACATCACCAGAATGATGGTGTGACGGGTCTTCATCGGATCGCAGGGTAGGTGAAAGTAGTCTCGATCAGGTGCACACGAACCCCCACGCGCTGATCCCGCGCGATCGATCGGCCGTCGAAGGTCAGCGTCTCGGTGGACGTTCGCTGCGTCGCGTGTGGACCTTCGCTCGCCCGTATCGCACGAGCATCTTCGGCTTCTTGTCGACCATCTTGTTGTCGGCATTGGTCGCTCTCGTCGCACCGTTCGTCTTCCGCGCCATCATCGACGACGCCATTCCGCAGGGCGATCGGTCGCAGATCTGGTGGTTGGCGGCTCTCGCCGTGGGGGCCGCCGTCGCCGAAGCTCTGTTGGCGATCGTGCAACGTTGGTATTCGGCGCGGATCGGCGAAGGTTTGATCTACGACATGCGGGTCGCGCTGTTCGACAAGGTGCAGCGCATGCCGGTCGCCTTCTTCACGCGCACGCAGACGGGTTCGCTCATCAGCCGTTTGAACAACGACGTGATCGGAGCGCAGTCGGCGGTCACGTCGACGCTCGGCAGTGCGGTGAGCAACGTCGTGGTGCTGGTGACAACTCTGGCCGCCATGCTCGCCCTCGAGTGGCGGCTCACTTTGTTGTCGTTGATCGTCCTGCCTGTGTTCATCGTCCCGGCCAAGCGGGTCGGTCGCAAACTGCAGGAGATCGCGCGCGAGCAAATGGGTCTCAATGCCCAGATGAACACGCAGATGTCGGAGCGTTTCAACGTGGCCGGCGCCCTTCTCGTGAAATTGTTCGGTCGGCGCAACGACGAGGTATCGGGCTTCGCCGAGAAGGCGGCCGGTGTTCGCGACACCGGTATCCGTTCTGCGATGTACGGACGGGTGTTCTTCGTGGCGCTCGGACTCGTCGGTGCGTTGGGTGCGGTGGCGGTGTACGGCATCGGTGCGCAACTCGTGGTGTCGGGCGACATCACCTCGGGCACGCTGGTCGCGCTGGCCACGTTGGTGGCACGGGTGTACCAACCGCTCACGGGTCTCACGAACGCTCGAGTCGATCTCCTCACGTCGTTCGTCAGTTTCGACCGGGTGTTCGAAGTACTCGACGCGCCGGTCGCCATTGCCGATCGCCCGGGAGCGGTCGATCTGGTCGAGCCCCGTGGTCGCATCGAGTTCGATCACGTGTGGTTCCGTTATCCGAAGGCGGCCGACGTATCGGTGGCGTCGCTCGAGGCGCCAGGTGTGCCGACCGGCGATCCCGACGTCGACGTCCTGCGCGCCGTGTCACTCGTGATCGAGCCGGGTGAGACAGTTGCTGTGATCGGCGCGTCGGGTGCCGGCAAGTCCACGTTCGCATCGCTCGTGCCACGGTTGTACGACGTGACCGACGGCGCGGTACGCGTCGACGGATTCGACGTGCGTGACCTCACGGGTGACTCGCTTCGGCGGGCGATCGGCGTGGTGTCGCAGGATCCGCATCTTTTCCACGAGAGCATCGGCGCCAATCTGCGTTATGCCAAGCCCGACGCGACCGTTGACGAGTTGCGGATCGCCTGTGAGCGAGCACGCATCCTCGACACCATCGATGCACTTCCCGACGGCTTCGACACCGTGGTGGGCGAGCGTGGCTATCGCCTGTCGGGTGGTGAGAAGCAACGATTGGCGATCGCTCGTCTGCTGTTGAAGAGCCCGGCCGTGATGATCCTCGACGAGGCGACCAGTCATCTCGACAACGAGAACGAGGCGATGGTTCAGGGTGCTCTCGACGAAGCGATGAGCGGTCGTACGGCAATCGTCATCGCCCATCGTCTGTCGACGATCCGCGGCGCCGACCGAATCGTCGTGATCGACGAGGGTCGAGTGTCCGAGAGCGGCACTCACGACGAGTTGATGTCGCTCGACGGGGTGTACGCCCGTCAGGTTCGCGCCGGCACCTCGTCACTCTGGTCGACGGCGTCCCCGTCGTCCTCGCACTGAACCTTGGCGATCTGGGCCTAGAAATCGACCATTTTCGGTCATTTTTCAGACCCAGAACACCAGGAAATGCGTCAGGTCAGCGGGGTGATGGTTGGGCGCCGCGGACCAAGCGTCCCGGCAGATCACCCGAGTGCTGGCCATCGGTGAACGTCACCACACCGCGCTTGATGGTGTGGGCATAACCCGAGGCCGTCTGCATGAGTCGACGACCACCGGCCGGGAGGTCGTGCACGATGCGCGGCGGAGCGGCGGCAAGGGAGTTCATGTCGATCACGTTCAGATCGGCAAGGTAGCCCGGAGCCACCACGCCGCGATCGAGCCAGCCCACGTGACGTGCCGTGCGCTGTGTGAGGTGGTGCACCATCAACTCGATCGGCAGTCGACCCTCTTCGTGACGATCGCGCGTCCAGAGTGCCAGCGCGGTGGTCGACATCGAACCGTCGCAGATCGCGCCGCAATGCGCACCTGCATCGGAGAGGCCGAGGACCGCGTTGTCGCGCAACAGCATGTCGCGCACGTCGTCGAGGTTTCCGTGCGAGAAGTTGAAGAGCGGCTTGTAGAGCAATTTGTTGCCGTCGTCCTCGCAGAGCAGATCGATCAGGAATTCGACGACGGGGCGACCGGCGGCTCGCGCTCGTGCGGCGATCGAGTCCGAGGTCTTCGGCTCGTAGTTCACCGGGTTCTCCATCGGGAAGATCTTGTCGAAGCTTCCGAAGATGTCGAGGGCGAGACCGTCGAGTTTGACGACCGCCTCGGCGTGTTCGGCCACCAGTCGTGAACGACGCTCGGGATCCTGAAGCGCACGCACGATCTCGGGCAGCGGGCGAAACATGATCTCCTGGAAACTCGGACAGATCATCAGCGGATGAGCAGTTGCGGTGAGCCCCTGCAGGATGCCGATCGGACGCACGGCCACCTGAGTCTTGAGCGGAGCACCGCGGCCGACTTCGGCATCGACCCACGCACCCATCTCGCGCCAGCGGTCGGGGAGTTCTTGCGGCTGCTGCACGGTCATGCTGAGCGGTCGGCCGGTCGTGGACGCCAGTGAGGCCATGAGTTTCATCTCCGACGATGCGAATTCGGAGTCGGGCGACAGGTAGGCATCGGAGATGAGTTGCACGACACCGCGACCCGTGTCGGCCATGGCCTGCACGAGTGCCAGAAGTTCGTCGGCTGACGAGAAGCGCGTACCGAGCGGTGCACCGTCTTTCGTGCGGTGCACGTAGGTGCGACTGGTGGTGAATCCGAGAGCACCGGCGAGCATGCCGTCGCGTACGGCGTCGGCCATGGCGGCGAGTTCGGCGACGGTGGGCGCTTCGTTCGGATCGGCCCCCCGTTCGCCCATCACGTAGGCGCGCATTGGCGCGTGTGCCACTTGGGTGGCGACGTCGATGGCGTACGAACGTCGGCCGAGCGCGTCGAGGTACTGCGGGAAGGTCTCCCAGTCCCAGGTGAGTCCCTCGGCGAGAGCGGTGCCCGGGATGTCTTCGACTCCTTCGAGCATGTTGATGAGGTAGTCGTGCTGATCCTGCGTGGGCAGGGCCGGGGCGAAGCCCACTCCGCAGTTGCCCATCACGATCGAGGTGACGCCGTGGATCGACGACGGGGCGAGGATCGGATCCCAGGTGGCCTGGCCGTCGAAGTGGGTGTGGATGTCGACGAAGCCCGGGGTGACCACCAGTCCGTCGGCGTCGATCTCCCGGCGACCCGAGCCGTCGATCCGGGTCTCGACCGCCGTGATGAGATCGCCGGACACGGCGACGTCGGCCCGGCGGGCCGGTGCTCCGGTGCCGTCGACGAGGGTGGCGTTGCGGATGACCAGGTCGTGCTCGCTCATGGCGTCATTCTGGCGCATTTCTGGCGCGTGATTTTGACCTGGGCGGTGAAGAA
>JBDLRN010000052.1:0-3757 GCA_039800005.1 Actinomycetota bacterium
ACACCGGCTGCGAAGTACTGCACACCGATCAACTCCGACTCCGGCCGCGCCAATGGAGGATTTCTCCACTGCACGGTCGACTGTTCAGGGTCGCTCTCGGTGAGCGGGTCGTCGCCGGCGACGCGATAGTTCGGCATCTGGCGATACGGCAGTCCGTCGGCGTTCGGTTCGAGACGAACGTGCCGGTACACGGCATTGGCGCCGAAGAAAGCCAGGTTCACGCCGGCGTCGCGAGCTCGCTCGAGCGTGTTGCGCATCGGTGTCGAGTAGTACTCGTCGTGGCCGGTGGTGAGGAGCGCCGTGCGACCGGCGAACGCCGCGTCGAGTTCGTCGTTCTCGCCGAGACCGCTCGTGTGCAAGTCGATGTCGGTCACGTACGCGGTGTCGATGCCGAGTTCCTCGATCAAGGCGATGAGGGGCAGTTCGTGAGTGAGGAAATCGGCCGATCCCCAGTTGTAGGAACGTGCGTAGGGACGATCGAACGACACCACCTTGCTGCGCCCTGGCCCGTCGAAGCATTCGTACAACGAGCATCCGCCCCACGGGTTGTAGGCCAGCCAGGTGGTCACGGCCGACACCACGACCAGCGAACCGGCTGCCGCGTCGCGACGTACGGTCAGCGGCACGTAGTGCGCCTCCCCCGATGACGCCACCAGCTTGATCAGATACGACCCGGGGGGCCAGTCGTCGGTGACGTCGACCGTGAGCGACGGCGCCCAACCCGCTCGGCGCATCTTGGTGTCGTTGCCGAGATCGTCGAGAGTGCGCGTCACGTCTTCGGCGAACTGCCACTGCTTCTCGATCTCGTCGGATGTCCAGATCAGTCGGCCGAGATCACCGCCGTACCAACCCATGCGGTACACCTCGGCGTGCCACGTGGGTGCGTCGCAGGCCACGAACAGCGTCACGGTCTGTCCGGGACGGGCACTCGTGGTGTCGGCGTATCCCTCGATCCATCCGTCCGGGATCCCGGTCGACTTGCCGGGCACCGAGGCCTCGATACGCCACGCGTTCGTGCCGGGGCGAGCGTTCTCGGAGGTGACCCAGCCCGGGGCGGCGTACGGGTCGCCGAGTGGTGCCGTCGTGGTCGAGGTGGTGCTCGGCGCCACGGTCGACGACGACGTCGTGGTGGGGTCGGCGGGGTCCGGAACGGTCGACGGCGACGGATCGGTCGACTCGGCCTCACCGCAGGCCGCGGCAATGGCTGCCAGTCCGAGGGCAGTCGACTGTGCGATGAAACGTCGTCGATCGATTCTCATGCGCGCCACAACTCCCACGGTGTTCGTTCGCGGTCGCAGCCGCACGGCACCGAGACCTCGGATCCGTGGCGCGCCGACACGTAACAGGCCGCCACGATCTCGAGCATGGTGCGCCCGAACTCGACGTCCATGAGCGGTCGTCCACCGTCGACGCGACGTTCGACGACCGTGCGCAACTGCTCGACGTAGCCGAACTCGTCGAGTTGAGGGATCGTGGCGCGCGGCGCAGGCAACCGAACCGGGTCGCCGTTCGCCTCCAAGGAGACGTGCGGTCGCAGATCGGCGCGAAGGACGGCAGTGCGCGACGAGGCCTGCAGATCCCATACCCCGGCCTCCGGGCCCTCCCAACTGGCGATCACATGAGCGCGCAGACCCGAACCGAACGTGAGCCACACGTCGGCCGTGGTGTCGGTCGCATCACCCGCGAGTTCGGCGCGAACCGACTCCACGGCGCCGTTTCCAGTCGCCCGCGCCACCAAGACGACGAGGGCGAGCGGGTGCACGCCGAGATCGAAGAGCACGCCTCCACCCCAGGCCGGGTCGAGAAAGTCGCCCCAGGTGGGGCGGGACTGCAAAGTGCGCGCTTCGAGGTGGGTGAGCGGGCCGAGAGTGCGAGCCCGACTCAGGAACTCGGCGATCACCGGCGCGAAGGCCAGGTTCTCGGCGTACACGATGCGTTCGGCTCCGTCGGCGGCACACAGTCGATCCGCCTCGGCGAGCGTGCGACACAACGGCTTCTCCACGAGCACGGACGCGCCGGCGGCCAGTGCGGCCAGGGTGTCGTCGGCGTGCTGGGCCGGAGGAGTCGCGACCACGACGACGTCGGCGCCGGCGGGGAGGTCGGTGTAGTCGACGGCTCGGGCGCCCATCTCGGCCGCACGCTTCTCGGCCCGGGCCCGGGATCGCGACGCGACGGCAGTCACGGGATGCCCCAGTTCGCGGGCAGCGAGTGCGTGCACGCCGGCGATGGTGCCGGCTCCGCACAGTGCGATCGACGTCATCGCCCGTTCAGCGCGGCGACCACGGGAGCGAAGGCATCGACGTCGTTCATGCCGACGATGACGTACGAGAAACCCCAGCGTTCACGTCGGGCGATCAGGTCGTCGATCAATTTCGACGTCGGTCCGACGAGCGCGAACGGCGTGTCGTCGACCTGAGCCGCGGTGACGCCGAGCATCGAAGCGATGCCCTCAGCCGCACTCTTCGCATCGTCGGTGACGTTCACGAGGAAGGCCCGGATGTTCATCTCGATGTCGCTCCATCGCGCGCCCGCCGCCTGGCGCACGATGTCGACCTTCTCGTCGACCATGGCGGCGGTCATGGTGTCGAACACCGAGGCGCCGATCACGCCGGCGCTCATGGTGGCGTTGATGCCCACGATGTCGGCTTCGCGTGCGGCGATCGACAGGACCCGCTTGCCGCCACCACCGATGAGAATCGGTGGACACGGGCTTTGCACCGGCTTGGGAAGACCGTTGTGCTCGGTGATGCGGTAGTGATCGCCGGCGAACGAAAAGGTGCCGGGTCCCATCAGGCCCTTGATGACGGCGAGACCTTCCACGAAGCGATCGATACGTATCTTGGCGCTGTCGTACGGGATGCCCGACTGCTCGTAGTCGGCGATCATCCAGCCGGCACCGAGACCGATCTCGACGCGTCCCTCGGAGAGCACGTCCATGGTGGCGAGTTCTTTCGCCAACACGAGGGGATGCTTGTAGTCGTTGTCCCACACGAGGGCCCCGATCCGCAAGGACTCGGTGACGGCAGCGGCCGCCGTCAGGGCCGGAACCGGCGCCAACTGGTCGTCGAAGTGGTCGGGCATCGTGAGTGTGGAGTAGCCGAGGCCTTCCGCGCGACGCGCCAACTCGGTCCAGGCGCGACCCGACAACGAGCCGTTGGCCTGGACTCCGAAACGGAAGGGACGGGTCGAAGAAGTCATGCCGAGACGGTAGTTGGTGACCGTTCGGCCGACGAACCGGCCAGTACCTTGGAAGGATCGTGCGCTTCGTCACTTGGTCCGTTCGCCTGGGACTCCTCGTCGCCGCCGGCGCCCTCCTGCTCACAGCGGTGATCGTCGGCGCCTCGCCGCGGGTCTGGCAGTTGGCCAATGCCCACGAAGAGTTCCCGGTGGCGTTGCCACCAGTCGAGGACATCGCCCAGCGGTCGTACGTCTACGACAGCAAGGGCAATGAGATCGCCATCTACGAACTCGAGAACTCGCAGCCGGTCTCGATCGAGCAGATTCCCAACGACGTGATCGCCGCTGTGCTCGCGGTCGAGGACCGCGAGTTCTACGAACACAAGGGAGTCAACGTCCGCAGTCTGTTCCGCGCCTCGTTGTCGAACTTCGAGGGTGGTGCGCGACAGGGCGCATCGACCATCACTCAGCAGGTGGCGAAGGTCGACTATCTGGCCGGCCTCGAGCGCGACGGTCGCTACAAGGTTCTGCAGATCATCTACGCCTTGCGCCTCGAGAAAGAGAAGTCCAAGGAAGAGAT
>JBDLRN010000053.1:0-15576 GCA_039800005.1 Actinomycetota bacterium
ACGGTCCCGATGCCGGATTGAAAGATGTGTACGGCGCGGTCGTCTACTCGTTCGACCGCATCCCGGTGGCCATCTTCTACATCGTCGCCAACATCGCCCTCGGCGTGCACCTCTTCCACGGTGTGTGGAGCCTCTTCCAGTCGATGGGCTGGAACAACCCGCGCTTCAACAAGTGGCGTCGTCAGATCGCCGTCGGCATCGCCACGATCGTGGTGGTCGGCAACGTGTCGTTCCCCGTGGCCGCCATGGCCGGGATCATCGGTTGATCAAAGGAGAAATGCAGATGAACATCAAGCTCGACTCCAAGATTCCCAACGTTCCGGTCGAAGAGGCCTGGAGCACCTACAAGTCCGACGTCAAACTCGTCGCCCCCAACAACAAGCGCAAGTTCAAGGTCATCGTCGTGGGCACCGGTCTCGCCGGCGCGTCGGCCGCGGCATCGCTCGCCGAACTCGGCTACCAGGTCGACGCCTTCACCTTCCACGACTCTCCGCGTCGTGCGCACTCGATCGCCGCGCAGGGTGGAATCAACGCCGCCAAGAATTATCAGGGTGACGGCGACAGCGTCCACCGTTTGTTCTACGACACCGTGAAGGGCGGCGACTTCCGCGCCCGTGAAGGAAACGTGCATCGCCTCGCCGAAGTGTCGGTGAACATCATCGATCAGATGGTCGCCCAGGGCGTGCCGTTCGCTCGCGAATACGGCGGTCTGCTCGACAACCGTTCGTTCGGCGGCGCGCAGGTGAGCCGCACGTTCTACGCCCGCGGCCAGACCGGCCAGCAGCTGCTGCTCGGCGCCTATCAGCAGTTGGCGCGCCAGATCGGTCTCGGCAACGTGCGTCTGTTCAACCGTACCGAGTTGGTCGACGTGGTCACCATCGACGACCGTTGCGCCGGCATCGTCACCCGCGACCTCATGACCGGTGAGGTCGCCTCGCACGCCGCCCACGCCGTGGTGCTCGCCACCGGCGGTTACGGCAACGTGTTCTTCCTCTCGACCAACGCCATGGCTTGCAACGTCACCGCCGCGTGGCGTGCACACCGCCAGGGCGCGTTGTTCGCCAACCCCTGCTACACACAGATCCACCCCACGTGCATCCCGCAGAGCGACGAGACCCAGTCGAAGCTGACGCTCATGTCGGAGTCGCTGCGCAACGACGGCCGCGTGTGGGTTCCGAAGAACCCCGACGACAATCGTTCGCCCGATCAGATCCCCGAGGACGACCGCGACTACATCCTCGAGCGCCTCTACCCGAGCTACGGCAACTTGGCGCCGCGCGACATCTCGTCGCGTGCGGCCAAGCGTTCGGTCGACTCCGGTCGCGGCGTGGGCCCCCTCAAGAACGGCGTGTACCTCGACTTCAGCGACGCCATCAAGCGTCTCGGCAAGAGCGTCGTGGAAGAGCGCTACGGCAACCTCTTCGAGATGTACGAGCGGATCGCCGGCGAGAACCCGTACGACGTGCCGATGCGGATCTACCCGGCCTCGCACTACACGATGGGCGGACTGTGGGTCGACTACGAACTCATGACCACCATCCCGGGCCTGTACGCCGCGGGTGAGGCCAACTTCTCCGATCACGGTGCCAACCGACTCGGTGCGTCAGCTCTCATGCAGGGCCTGGCCGACGGCTACTTCGTGTTGCCGTACACGATCGGCAACTACCTCGCCCCGATGCTCAACAAGCCGATCCCGGGCACCGATCACGAAGCCTTCAAGGTGGCCGAGATGGCGGCGCGTCAGCGCTTCCAGAACTACCTCGACATCGGTGGCACCCGTTCACCCGATTGGTTCCACCGTGAACTCGGCAAGATCATCTGGGACTACTGCGGCATGGAGCGCACTCAGCAGGGCCTCGAGAAGGCGCTGTCCGAACTGCCGGCCCTGTACGAGGAGTTCCAGAAGGATCTGCGCGTCACCGGCGACGGTGCGAGCCTCAACCAGACCCTCGAGAAGGCTGGTCGCGTCGACGACTTCTTCCAGCTCGGCATGCTCATGTGCCGTGACGCCCTCGAGCGCAACGAGAGCTGTGGTGGGCACTTCCGGGCCGAGTACCAGACCGACGACGGTGAGGCGCTGCGCGACGACGAGCGCTTCGCCCACGTGGCGGCCTGGGAATGGACCGGCGATCCCACGAAGTCGGTGCGTCACACCGAAGACCTCGAATTCAAGACCGTCCACCTCGCGACACGGAGCTACAAGTGAGCAACCATCTCTCGAATCTCACCCTCAAGGTCTGGCGTCAGTCGGGACCGAACGACCGCGGTCATTTCGAGAACTACGAGATCGACTCGATCTCCGACGAAGCCTCGTTCCTGGAGATGCTCGACGTGCTCAACGAGAAGTTGATCGGCGAGAACAAGGAGCCGGTCACCTTCGACCACGACTGCCGCGAGGGCATCTGCGGTACGTGCTCGCTCATGATCAACGGCCAGGCACATGGTCCCGAGCGGGCCACAGCCACCTGCCAGTTGCACATGCGCAAGTTCAAGAGCGGCGACGAGATCGTGATCGAACCGTGGCGCGCCACGGCCTTCCCGATCGTGAAGGACCTCATGGTCGACCGTTCGGCGTTCGACCGCATCATCGAGTCGGGCGGTTTCATCACCGCTCCCACCGGTGGTGCGCCCGACGCGAACCTCATCCCGATCCCGAAGCCGGTGGCCGACGCGGCCATGGACTCGGCCGAGTGCATCGGATGTGGTGCGTGCGTGGCGGCCTGCCCCAACGGCGCGGCCAATCTGTTCACCGCGGCCAAGATCGCCCACCTCAATCTGCTCCCGCAGGGCCAGGCCGAGCGCTACAAGCGCGTCGAGTCGATGGTCGAGACGATGAGCGAGTACTTCGGTTCGTGCACCAACCACGGTGAGTGCGAGGCGGCGTGTCCGAAAGAGATCTCGATCGACGTGATCGCGCTCATGAACAAGGACTACCGCGCGGCCAAGTTCAAGAACCGCAAGGAACTCTCCCGCAACTGATCGCTAGGCGATGCCGGCCGTGTAGCGATTGGTGGCAACCACATCGCCGCATTGCAGGGTCAGATCGAGAGTGATGTCGCCCGCCGTGTACGGGGCGCGAACGTCGATCGATCCGACGTAACTGCAGTCGTCGGCGCCGATGTCGCCTTCCCATTTCCACTCGCGACGTTCGCCCGCGGCGTCGACCATCGCGGTGATCTCCACGTCCTCGAGCGGCCGATGCAGGTCGCTCACCACGTGGATGCGGATGGCGACGGAGTCGCCCGGTGTCATCGACGCCGGTAGTCGATCGGCCACCACGATCACGGGCCGGCAGGCCTCGGCGACGGCGGTGTAGCCGAGTTTGGGAACACGCTGATGGTCGAGCACGCTCCACGACACCATCGGCATGGCGTCGTTCAACGCGAACAGGCAGAAGCCGCCGGTGGGCCGGTACTTCAATCGACGCAACGTCTCGATGTGATGCTTCAACACGTCGGCTTGGTACACCTGAGTGGCCAGGCGCCATTCGTCGAACGACTCGAAACGGGACGGAGGCACGTGGCGGTCGAAGATCTCCTTCTGCAGGCCGTGTTCGCGACGAAGTCGATTCCAGTCGAGGTGCGGCCAGTTGCGGGCGTCGACGAAATCGCACGAATCGGGGATCGCCTGCGCCCCGAATTCGCTCACGAACCGCACCAATCTCGGCAGCCGAGCTGCGAAGTCGGGAAGATCGCGCTCGTTGCCGTGATACCAGCCGAAGTAGAGGTGACTGTCGGTGCCGTCGAGCTGGGGCAGATGCGGAAGGACGCCACTGTGAGCGATGGTCGAACGCGTCTCGTCGGCCTTCTCGAAAGCTCGCTTCACCCAGCGGTCGAGCACGCTCTTGTTCCAACTCGGCAGTTGATGTCCGGCGAGGAACGGGATCGCCAACTTCTTGGCGTCGAATTCCTCGCCGTCGCCGATGCTCAGAGTGAAGGGCTCGTTGTGCGCGCACCACATCAGGATCGACGGGTGATGGCCGAGTACGTTGACCGCTTCCTCGGCCTGGCGCACGGCCTGGCGCCGGATCTGGCGGGCGTATCCCCACTGCAGCGGGAAGTCCTGCCACACCAGCAGTCCGGCCTCGTCGGCCGCGTCGTACAGCTCGGGACGCGACACGTGCCCGTGCACGCGAACGAGATCGAGGCCGGCGTCCTTGGCGAGCGCGATGTCACGACGCAGATCGTCGGCGGTGGTCGAACCGAGATCGGCTCGAGTGGGTGCGAGATTCGCCCCCTTCACGAAGAGACGTTCGCCGTTCACGGTGACGATCCAGTCGCTCACCGACACTTCGCGCAGACCGGTGCGTCGGGTGCAATCGTGACTGATTTCGTCGTCGACCAGGACCTGCAGGGTGACGTCGGTGAGCGGTTGGTCGCCCAGGCTCCATGGCCACCACAGCTTCGGGTCGTCGATGTCGATGTTCCAGTCGACACGATTGAGTCCGACGGCGGTGGTGCGAACCAGTTCGTCGACCACGCGGCCGTCGACCAGCGTGCGCAACTTCACCGTTCGCTCGCGATCGCTGTCGAGTCGGGCGTGGAGACGCAGATTGGCCCGGGTTTCGTTGGCGTCGCGGCACAGCACTCGCCACGCGTCGATGCGTACCGGGCCCGTGGTCTCGAGTCGGACCGTGCGCCAGAGCCCGCCCGGATTGAACGACGGAGAGATGCAGTCCCAGTGTTGGAACACCCCGGTGATGTTGCGCTTCGACTTCTTGTCGCGCTGCGGAGAACACGTGGCCGCCACGGCCAGCACGTGTGAGGTGTCGAGTTTCGACAGCGCGGTCACGTCGTAGGCGTGCGGGAAGAAATAGCCCTCGGGGTCACCGAGGTAGGCGCCGTCGAGCCACACGTCGCCTTGGTAGAAGAGCCCGTCGATCACCACGAAACGTCGTTGGCCCTCGGTCGGAATCGTCGCGTCGAACTCGCGGCGGTACAGCACCGGGCCGTTGCTGGAAGCGAAACGAGAATCGTTCTGCCAGTGTCCGGGCACGACGGTCGTGGGCCAGTCGTCGGTGTCGGCGTCGAGTCCGATGCCCTCGCGCATCATGTCGTCGTCGGCGGCGACCACTCGCCACGGACCAGCGAAGTCGAGGGTCGTCCAACGATCGTGCGTTCGTGCGTCGTGGTCGGTCGAACTCACCGCACCGACGGTAGTGGAAGTCGGTCGGTGGGCGTTACTGTCGAGGCATGGCCGCCGAAACGCTCCCCACGACACTGCGAGACCTCCGAGCCTCCGGCTGGGTGTCCCGCCCCGTGAAAGAAGAGATGCGCTTGAACGCAGTGGCCCGCATCTCGGCCGGCGAGCCGTTGTTCGAGGGTGTGCTCGGCTACGAGGACACCGTGATGCCCTTGCTCGAGAACGCCATTCTCGCCGGACACGACGTGATCTTCCTCGGCGAGCGCGGCCAGGCCAAGACGCGCATGATCCGGAGTCTCACCGGTCTGCTCGACGAGTGGATGCCGATCGTGGCCGGCAGCGAGATCAACGACGATCCGTACGAGCCCATCTCCAAGCACGCGCGAGATCTGGTGGCCGAGCGAGGCGACGACACCCCGATCTCGTGGGTGCATCGCACCGACCGCTTCGGCGAGAAGCTCGCCACCCCCGACACGTCGATCGCCGACCTCATCGGCGAAGTCGATCCCATCAAGGTGGCCGAAGGCCGCTATCTCAGCGACGAACTCACGCTGCACTACGGCCTCGTCCCGCGCACCAACCGGGGCATCTTCGCCATCAACGAACTTCCCGACCTGTCCGAACGTATTCAGGTGGGTCTGCTCAACGTCCTCGAAGAGCGAGACGTGCAGATCCGCGGTTACAAGGTTCGTCTGCCGCTCGACGTGCTGCTGGTCGCCTCGGCGAACCCCGAGGACTACACCAACCGCGGCCGCATCATCACTCCGCTCAAGGACCGTTTCGGTTCGCAGATTCGCACGCACTATCCCCTCGAGGTCGACACCGAAGTGGCGATCGTTCGTCAGGAGTCCCGTCCGCCGTCGGTGGGCGACATCACCGTGGCCGTGCCCCACTACATGGAGCGGGTCGTGGCCACCTTCAGCCAGTTGGCGCGGTCCAGCAGCCAGGTCAACCAGCGCAGTGGTGTGAGCGTGCGTCTCAGCGTCTCCAACTTCGAGGTGATGGCGGCCAATGCGTTGCGTCGCGGCCTGCGTCTCGGAGAGCGCTACGTCGTGCCACGCGTGTGCGACCTCGATGCCTTCGCCGCCGCATCGGGTGGCAAGATCGAAGTCGAAGCACTCGAGGACGGCCGAGAAGGTCAGGTCCTGCGCGACCTCGTGAAGTCGGCCGTGCTCTCGGTGTTTCGAGAGTTGGTGAGTCCGCAGTACTCGATCGACATCGTGCGCGCATTCGAAGAGGGCGCCATCGTCAGTACCGGCGAGGACGTGCCGTCGGCCACGCAGGCCGCCCTCGCCGAGCAGATTCCGGCCCTGCAGCCGGCCATCGCCGAGATCACCGACGGCGACACCAGCGCGGCGGCCGTGGCCGGAGCGGTGGAGTTCGTCCTCGAGGGTCTGCACCTCTCGAAGCGTCTCAACAAGGACGCCAGCGCCGCCTCGGGTGGCACGTACCGCGCCCGCTGAGCGGGCGCGTCGTCTACTGGCCGCGACTCTTCTCGATGGCGGCGATCAGGCGATCGGTTTCGCTGCGATGCTCGTGCACCAGGCGGATCAACCAGAACCGCATGAAGCGACCCACTGAATAGCGGACGAACAGCGCCGTGCCGGCGATCACGAGAGCCAGGCCGATGAACGTGCCGGTGGCGAGGAACGCGACTTGATCACCGAGTTCGGTCGTGCCGCTCGCCTGGAAGCCGCCGAGCACCGACAGCACCACTCCGGCCACGATCGCCACGGCACCGACCACGAGCAGGATGCGTTCGCGGTCACCCCGTGCGCCGCGCAACTTCATCTCGCCGATCTCGTCGGTGAAGGCTTTGATGCGGTCCTCGTTCATGATTTCTCTCCTGGGTGAGGCATCGGACGATGCTTCGTTGGGCACTGCGGACTCACGACTGCTCCTTGCGGCCGAGATAGGCGCCGGCGAGAACATCTTCGCCGATCTCGTGGGCGGGACCCGACACCTGCACCACCCCGTGCGTGAGCACGACGGCCCAGTCGGCCACGCCGAGCACGGTGCGGGCGAACTGCTCGACCACCAGAACCGACACACCGTCGGCGGCGATGTGGGCGACCTGCTCGTAGAGCTCGGCCACGATCTTGGGCGCCAGACCCATCGACAGTTCGTCGATGAGGAGGATGGCCGGATCGACGGCGAGGGCTCGAGCGAGCGAGAGCATCTGCTGCTCGCCACCCGACATGGTGCCGGCCAACTGCGTTCGCCGTTCACCGAGGCGCGGGAAGCGCGTGTAGGCGTCGTGTTCGATGGCGTCGAGCGAGCGGCCGGCGTAGGTGGCCATGACCAAGTTCTCGCGCACGGTCAGGTTCGGGAAGATGCCGCGACCCTCGGGAATGGTGCAGATGCCGGCGCGACACAACGTGTCGGCCGACGCGCCGGTGACGTCACGTCCGGCCACCACCAACTGGCCCGACGACGGACGCATCAGTCCGCTCACGACCTTGATGGTGGTGCTCTTGCCCGCACCGTTTGGTCCGAGGAGGGCCACCACCTGCCCGGCCCCGATGGAGATCGACACGTCGTGCAACACCTCGATCGCGCCGTAGCCGGCCCGCACGTGGCGCAATTCGAGGATCGGTGTCGTCGAGGTCATGACGCCCCCAGATACGCCTCGAGAACTCTTTGATCGGCCCGGATCTCGTCGGGTGTGCCGTCGGCGATGACCACGCCCAGATCGAGGACGAAGATGTGATCGCACACGCGCATCACGAGATCCATGTCGTGTTCGACGAGCAGAACACCGAGACCCTCGGCGGCGAGTGATCGCAGAAGTCGACCGAGATGTTCGCTCTCGATGTCGGACAAGCCCGACGCCGGTTCGTCGAGGAGCAGCAGCCGTGGCTTGGTGGCTAGGGCGCGAGCGATCTCCACCAGTCGAGCGGATCCGGTGGGAAGGTCGCCGGCGACGCGATCGGCCACCTCGCCGAGTCCGACTCGTTCGAGAAGTGAGTCGACGGTCGACGACACGTTGGTGAGCATGGCGAGTTCGGCCGCCACGCGGATGTTGTCGCGCACCGACAACGACGAGAACAGTTCGAGTCGCTGGAAGGTTCGGGCGACACCACGATGAGCTCGCTTGTGCGGGGCCAAGTGGGTGATGTCTTCGCCGTCGAGACTCACCGCACCGGCCGTGGGCTCTTGGATACCGGTGATGACGTTGAAGAGCGTGGTCTTGCCGGCGCCGTTGGGTCCGATGAGTCCGGTCACCTCACCGGCGTGGGCCATGAAAGTCGCGCCACTCACCGCCATCACGCCACCGAAGCGCACCATGACCTGATCGACGTAGAGAAGAGCCATCAGATCGACACCCGCAATTCGCGTTCCGCCCGCTCGATCTCTTCACCGGTGAAGGAACGATCGAGGCCGATGACGTCGGGGGAGTCCTTGGGGACCCGGGGCCCGTTCTCCGAGAGACGACGCCCGCCGAGACCGATCACGGCGACGAGAACCACGACGGTGACGAGACGCTGCCCGGTCACGTCGAGCGCTGTGCTCCAGTCGATGCCGCCGGCGACGACGAGTCCGACGGCGAGATACACGATGGTGCTCACCCGGCGAGCGGTGTGCGTGCAGTCGGCGATGGCCGGCAAGTTGGGAGTGACGGCGAGGAACCACACCACGCCGGTGACGACGAACGACCAGTGCGACAGAACGTCGGCGGCGGTGAGGGCCCAGATGGCGATCGCACCCACGCCCGAGACGCCGATGAGCCCCCAACGATTCTGCAACGAACGGAACGACTCGGCCGTCTGCACGGCGGCACCACTGGGATTGCGACCCAGAGTGATACCGATCGTGCCCGGAAGAATCTTGCTCACGTTCTTCAACGACGGCACGACACTCGCCAGGATCGAGTTGCCCCCGAGGAGCAGGCCGCCGAACAGCGCTCCGCCCACGGTGCCCACGCCACCGACCACGGCCAGCAGAACGACCGGCAGGCTCTGCGTGAAGTCGTAGTGCTGTGGACTCACCTTGTCGCCGGCGAGCGCGCCCGCACAAGCTCCGATGCCGGCCGACATGGCGAAGGCGATCACCTTGGTCTGCGTGAGGTTCATGCCGAGGGTCGCGGCGGCGGCCGGCGAGTCCTTGAGGGCGATGAACCGACGACCGAGTCGACTGCGACGCACGGCGACCACACCGAGGCCGAGGATCGAGAAGGCGACGGCCGCGAGAACGAGACGAGAGCGCGGCGACCCGATGTCGACGAACGGGACGTCGAGAACGGGGACGGCGATGTTGCCGGTCTGGAATGTCTGGCGCTGGTTGAACACCAGTTTCGACACGAGAACTGCGAAGGCCGCGGTGCTGAGAGCGAGGTAGATGCCGCTGAGGCGCAGTGCCGGTAAGGCGACCACGGCGCCGACGACGGCCACGATGACGACGGCGGCCACGAAGGTGAGCAGGTTGCCGTCACCGGGCAACTTGGCCATCGCGATGGCACCGAGTCCGGCGAAAGTGAGAGGAGCGAGCGACATCTGACCGGCGTAGCCCGTGAGCGGGACGAGCGAGAGGGCCACGATGGCGAAGGTGAAACCGTTGAGAAGGAGCAGCGTGTTGGCGCGAGTGAGCATGCCCGAGATGCCGATCACGATCACGACCAGTGACACCGCGCCGAGAATCGCCGTGCTCCACGACGGCACTCGGGACTCCTCGCGGAATCTCACGACACCGGTCTTCAGGCGCGACTGCGGACGAGCGAGCAACGCGACGAAGAGCACGATGGTCGGAATCGAGGCTCGCACACCCGACAACGAGAACCCGAACACCGACTGCGGGAACCACGACGAGTCGGAGTAGGCGAGGTAGTAGGCGTCGAGCAGGCCGAGTACGGCCGCGCCGGCGAACGTGAGCGGCAGGTTCTTCAGTCCTCCGATGATCGCCGCCGCGTAGGCGTTGATGACGAGGAGGACGAGCGGCTCGATGTTCAGTTGCTGCTCACCGGCCAGAAGAATTCCGGCCAGCGCGGCCAGCGACGCGCTGATCGCCCAGGCGAACATCGACACCCGATACGGACGAGCGCCGTTCAACTCGGTCAGACTGCGATCGTCGACGACCGCGCGCATGGCCACACCCATTCGCGTGCGGTACAGCACGACGCGCAGAAGGACGGCGACGAGAATCGCGCACAGAAACGTGATGATGCGGTGCCACGACACGTTGATACCGCCGATGGAGACGCTGTTCCCCTCGAAGAACTTGAGGAAGGCCTCGCGGCTCGAGTCGCTCGGCCAGATCCAGTTGGCGAGGCCGATCATGAAGGCGAACAGCGCCACGGTGACCGACAGCCGCACCACTTCGGTGGTGCCCTGCAGGCCGCGCATCACCACTCGTTCGGTGAGGATCCCGAAAAGCGGAGCGAGGACGAAGAGCGTGAGGAACAGAGCCAGCGGAGCCGGCAGATTCCAGTCGAACCGCAACTGCCAGTACGTGAACGCCGCCAGCATGCCCGTGGCGCCGTGTGCCAGGTTGAAGATTCCCGACGTCGTGTACGTGACGACGAGTCCGCTGGCCACCACCGCGTAGATCGCACCGGTCGACAGACCGATGATGGTGAAGGTCAGCAGTTCCTGCATGTGGAAAGTCCGTTCGGACGATCAGTTCTCTCGGGTCGGGTCGACGCCGAGAGTCGCGTCGCCGAAGTCACCGGTGAGTTCGACATAACCCGGATCGTCGCAGTGCCAGCCGCCGCCGTTGTCGTCGGCGCTGCCGAGTTCGGGGAAGACGCGCTTCCACACGCCGCCTTCGATGCCCATGATGATTCCGCATTCGGGCGGCAGACCTTCGGCCGGGTTCGACTCGGTGTGCAGGCCACCGGCGGTCCACGACGTGATCGTCTTGCCGGCGGCGAGGACGCATTCGCGCTCGAGCACGTTGTCGTTGGTGTCGAGACACAGGTTGGCCGCGGTGGCGAACAACAGGTAGGCCGAGGTGGCCTGCAGTCCGAGGCCGGCGATGCGACCCTCGGGGTTGTAGGTGGCCATCATGTCGAGATACGACCGCATGCCCGGGAACTGGTCGGCTTCTTCGAAGGGAGCGTACGCGGTGCGAGCCCGGAAGCCCTCGGTGGCGGTGGCGTTGCCCTCGGCGACCATCTGCGACGTGTAGTGGTTGGCATCGGTGAGAACGAGCTCGGGCACGTAACCCACTTCGCGCATCGCCTTGTAGAGAAGAATCAGGTTGCCCGGTTCGCCCACGAACACCATGGTGGACGCGTTGCCGTCCTTCAACTTCTGAGCGAAGGGCACCCAGTTGGCTTCACCGGTGGGGGCGTAGGCGATCTTCTGCGTCACCTCGAAGCCGCCCACCGCGTTCATCGCGCCCTCGATCTGATCAGCGTTGATCTTGGTGATGGTGACGTCGGAGTACACGATGGCGGTGTTCTTCACCGCTTCGGGATACGTCTCGGCGGCCCAGATGAGCCAACCGGTCGGCTTCACGTACGCCGGATTCGGGAGTGGTTGGATCTTGCCGTTGCCTTCCGCGGCCGGGGTCGACACCGTGTAGCCGGGGAAGCTCACCATTCCGCACTCGTGGAAGCGCGGATACATCTGATCGTCGAACACCCAACCGCCGCCGACCATGGCGAACACTTCGGCGCAGGCCTGCTCCATGGCGGCCGGAACGTTGAACAACTTGCCGTCGAGATCGACGACTTCGAGTGGCAGACCGCGGATTCCGCCCTGCTCGTTGCACCAGTCGGCGAAGGCCTTGGCCGCATCGAGCATTTCGATCGTGAGACCGGGTGCCCCCTCGAACCCGTGATCGTTCTGCGTGCCGAGTTTCAAGGTGCCGCCGCCGTTCTGGCCGTCGGCGATTGTGGGCACTCCGGCGTCGGTGGCGGGTCCGCACGGACTCTCCATGGTTCCGAACATGACACCAGTGGGGGCCTCGGTCGTCGGTGGCGCATCGGTTCCCGATGGAGCGGCCGTGGTGGCCGGCGCTTCGGTGGCCGGTGCCGCCGTGGAGCCGGCGTCGTCGCCCTCGCGGTTGGAACAAGCCACCGTGACCGCCACGAGCGCCCCGAGAGCGATCGCCATGCGGAACGGGTGGCGAGACGAACGACTGGTCTGCACGATGTCCCCCTTCATCGACCCGACGCCCCCGCGCCGAACGGTCGGAAGCGACCTTAGCAATGCCTGGTGTACCCGAGATAGTGCCTGGTGTACCCGAGATAGTGCCTGGTGTACCGGAGATAGTGAACGTCTGCTACAAACGACGTCGTGTCTGGAGCATCGATTGGATCCCTGCAAGGTGATTCGTTCATCGCCCCGCTCGAGGTGGCCTATCCCTACAGTCGAACGGTCGGAATCGCCCTCTCGCGGTTCTTCACCTCGCTGAAGGACGGCCGCCTCGAGGGAACTCGGGGGAGCGATGGACGGGTCTATTTCCCGCCCGCCGAATTCGACCCGGTGACGGGGGAGACCCTCACGGAGTGGGTCGATCTGCCCGAGACGGGAACCGTGGTCACCTGGGCGTGGCAAGCGACGCCTCAGGCCGGCCAACCACTCGACCGCCCCTTCGCCTGGGCACTCGTCGCTCTCGATGGGGCCGACGTGCCGCTCCTCCATGCCGTGGACGCCGGGTCGATCGACGCCATCTCGACGGGCGCCCGTGTGAGGGTCCGTTGGGCGGCCGAACGCGGCGGCGGCATCACCGACATCGCATGCTTCGACCTCGTCGCCGATCGCGCGGGAGGTGCGTCATGAGCGACGCCGACGGCATCGTGCGCCTGCGCCAGCCGATATCCGTGCAGTACGAGTGGTCGGCGGGTCCCAACGCCACCAGCCACCTGTCGGGCCTCATGGAAGGACGGCTGATCGGGAAGCGCTGTCCGAGTTGCTCGCTCGTGTACTTTCCGCCGCGCAACGGCGTGTGTCCGAAATGCGCGGCGATCCTCGCCGAAGACGTGGAAGTGGGGCCGAAGGGCACCATCTCCACGTTCTGCATCGTGAACGTCCCGTTCCTCGGTCAGAAGGTGAAGATCCCGTACGTGGCCGCACAGATCGTGCTCGACGGGGCCGACATCTCGATGCAGCACCTCATCCAGGAATGCGAAGCGCACGAGGTGCGTATCGGCATGCGTGTCGAACCGGTGTGGAAGGACCGTTCCGAATGGGGTCCGACGCTCGAGAGCATCGCCCACTTCCGCCCCACCGGTGAACCCGATGCGTCGCTCGGATCGAAAGCGGGTGAGAGCTGATGCGCAACGTCGCGATCGTCGCCACGGCGCAACGACCGAGTCAGATGCACACGCATCTGACCTCGGTCGAGTTGATCCTGCCGGTCGTGCAAGAGGTCGTGCAGAAGGCCGGTATCGAACGCAAGGACGTGGGTTTCTGGTGCCACGGTAGTTGCGACTACATGAGCGGCCAGCCGTTCAGTTTCGTGGCCGCCGTCGACGCCATCGGTGCGTGGCCGCCGATCGTCGAGAGCCATGTCGAGGCCGACGGCGCGCTTGCGCTGTACGAAGCGTGGGTGAAGTTGCAGACCGGTGAATGCGACATCGCCGTCGTGTTCTCCAACGGCAAGACCACGTCGGGTCCGATCGACCAGATCCTGACCCTGCAGGCCGACCCGTACTTCGTGGCTCCGCTCTGGCCCGGTTTCGACGCCATGGCGGCACTGCAGGCACGAGCTTGTCTCGACGCCGGTGTGGTGACCGAAGCGGCCATGGCGGAAGTGGCGGTGCGCAGTCGCCGCGACGCCAAGACCAACGCAGTCGCTTATCTGAAAGGTGACCACACGGTCGATGAATTGCTGGCGGCGCCGTACACCGCGGCACCGCTGCGGGCGCACGATTGCGCCATCGCCGTCGATGGGGCCAACGCCGTGGTGCTGGCCGCCGACGACGTGGCTCGCACGTTGGCCAAGCGACCTGCCTGGATTCGCGGCATCGATCATCGGATCGACACCCAGCGTCTGGGTGCGCGATCGCTCACCACGAGCGACTCGGCGCGCATCGCCGCCGAGAAGGCTGGCGTCGGCCGAGACAAGGTCGACGTGGCCGAACTGCTCGCGCCGTACACGCATCAAGAACTCCTGCTGCGTGAGGCGATGGGTCTCGACGCGTCGAAGACGGCGATCAACCCCAGTGGCGGTGCGCTGGTGGCCAACCCGGCCATGGCGGCGGGCCTGGCGCGCTTCGCCGAAGCCGCCGAGGCGGTGTTCGCCGGACGGGCCGACCGTGCGGTGGCGCACTGTGCGAGCGGACCGTTGATCCAGCAGAACTTGGTGTGCGTGATGGAGGGTGACTGACATGGCCGATCGTTGTGCAGTCGTCGGGGTCGGACAGACGAAGCATTCGTCGTGTCGCGCCGACGTGTCGATCGCCGGTCTCGTTCGTGAGGCCGTCGACCGAGCGCTCGCCGATGCGGGCATCACCATTCACGACGTCGACGCCATCGTGATCGGCAAGGCGCCCGATCCGCTCGAGGGTGTCGTGATGCCCGAATTGTGGTTGGCCGATGCGCTGGCCGCGCACGGCAAGCCGGTCTTCCGAGTGCACACGGCCGGCTCGGTGGGCGGCTCCACGGCCATCGTGGCCGCGCAGCACGTCATGGCCGGTATTCACGGAACGGTGCTCACGGTCGGCTTCGAGAAGCAGAGCGACGGCAACGCGATGTGGGCGCTCAGTGTGCCGATCCCGTTCGGCATGCCGGTGCACGCCGGTGCGGGCGGCTACTTCTCGCCGATCGTGCGCGGGTACATCGAGCGATCGGGGGCGCCCGGTCACATCGGTGCCATGGTGGCGGTGAAGGACCGCACCAACGCCTGCAAGAACCCGTACGCGCACCTGCACGAGCCCGACTGGACTCTCGAGAAGGCACTCGAGACCCACATGCTGTGGGATCCGATCCGCTTCGTCGAGACGTGTCCGTCGAGCGACGGGGCGATGGCACTGGTGCTCATGAGCGAGGAACGCGCCGAGAAGATGTCGGGCCCGAAGGCATGGGTGCACGCCACCTCGATGCGCTCCGAGCCGACGGCCTTCGCCGGACGCGAGCAGGTGAGTCCGCGGGCTGGCGAGATGTGCGCCGAAGATCTCTGGCGCAAGGGCGGCATCACGAGGCCGGCCGAGGAGATCGACGTCGTCGAGATGTACGTGCCGTTCTCGTGGTTCGAACCGATGTGGCTCGAGAACCTGGGCTTCGCACCGCGCAACGAGGGTTGGCGGATGGTCGAGGACGGGGTCACTCAGATGGACGGGTCGTTGCCGGTCAATCCCTCGGGCGGGGTGCTGTCGACCAATCCGATCGGCGCCTCGGGCATGATCCGCTTCGGCGAGGCGTGCATGCAGGTGATGGGCAAGGCCGGCGAGCACCAGATCGACGGGGCGAAGAAGGCGGTGGGCCACGCCTACGGCGGCGGCAGCCAGTTCTTCGCCATGTGGCTCGTCTCCTCCCTCAAACCCTGACC
>JBDLRN010000054.1:0-3510 GCA_039800005.1 Actinomycetota bacterium
TTGTTGGCAGAGAACTCTTCGAAACTCTCGGCGCAGTCGCCGGCCTGCAACAAAAAGGCGTTGCCCGCCGACACCTGTGCCAGCGCAGCCTGCAACGAGCGAGCCTCGCCGGCGAACACCAGCGGGGGATAGGACGAGATCTGCTTCAGCGCACGATCGAGATCGCCCTCGTCGGGCCAATCCGGTTGCTGCATGGCGGGAAACGCACGCCATGACGTCGGAGACCACGTGTTCGGCATACCAGAAAGCCTAACGACCCGGCTCCGAAAGGTGCCGGGTCGTTTTCGAAGGCTGGTGAGCCGAAGCTCAGAAGTTGTTCAGGCGGCGAAGATGCCGTCGGCCTCTACGTTCAGGCGGCGAAGATGCCGTCGGCCTCTTCTTTGAGCCCCGCCACGGCGCGGCTGACGAGACGACGAGCGGCCTCGGCTGTCACGCCCAACTTCTCGCCGACCTCGCGGAAACTCTTCCGCTCGCCGTCGATGAGTCCGAAACGTGCCTCGACGGCGTAGCGAGCACGCGAGTCGAGCGTGTCGAGCAACTTCGTGAGCTGCTCGGTCTCGCCCTGGGCGATGATGTGGTCTTCCGGCGTCGGGTCGCCGTTGGCCATGAGGTCGCCCAGAGTGGCGTCGCCATCGTCGCCGATGGTCTTGTCGAGCGACACCGGCGTGGTGAGGCGGTGCAGTTCGGCGTTGGCCATGTCGAGGGTCTCGCCGTCGCCGCTCGCCTGACGGAGAGCAGCACGCAGGCTGGCCGACCGATCGCCGGGGATGCGAATGAGACTCGCCTTCTGGTCGAGTGCACGGCCGATGGCCTGACGAATCCAGAAGGTGGCGTAAGTCGAGAACTTGAAACCGCGACGCCAGTCGAACTTGTCGACGGCATGCTCGAGTCCGAGGTTGCCCTCCTGAATGAGATCGAGAAGATCCATTCCCTGGGGGAGCGGATAACGACGGGCGATCGACACGACGAGGCGGAGGTTCGCGCGGATGAAGCGATCCTTGGCCTTGGCGGCTTCGCGGATGTCGCGGTTGATGGCGGCGCCACGCTCGCCCGCAGCCTTGCGAGCAGCGGCCTCGCGGCCCTTTTCGATGGCACGCGAGAGGACGCGCTCGTCTTCGGCGGTGAGCAAGGGGACCTTGCCGATGTCGTTCAGGTAGATGCCGATGGAGTCGTTCATGATGTGTTGTCTCAACTGTTCGTACGTGGAAGATGTTCCCCACTCTTCGGTGGCGTCCGACACAACAGTGAACGAACGATCCACCCGGGGGCGTGAGCCGAAGAGCAGAGGTTGGAGGGGTTCAAGAAACTCGGGTCGGAACTGGGGGGTCCCGCAAGAGGGACCCCGAAGTTATCAGGTTTCTTTGGATATGTCGCATCGATTGTGGGTGTCTGGGCGAACCAGGTATCGACCTCCTGGCCCCTCGACTTGAGAACAAATTCGAGAGGACGATCACCATGCGGGTCGAGCCCGGTTCTGGTCGGGGTCACCCCGTCCGAACAGGGCCGATGCGGGTCGCCGTAGACTTCGGCGTCGTGCCCGAGCCCACCTCCACCGTGCCCATGAGCCGTATCGGAGTCCTCGGGGGCACCTTCGACCCGATTCATGTGGGGCACCTGGTCACGGCGGTCAACGTCCGCCACGCCCTGCGCCTCGACCGGGTGCTGATGATGGTGGCCAACGTCCCGTGGCAAAAGGAGGGGCGGCGGTCGATCACCCCGGCTCACGACCGGCTCGCCATGGTGGAGGCCGCGGTCCAGGGGGTCGACGGGCTGGAGGCGGGCCGTTTGGAGATCGACCGGGGCGGGCCGAGTTACACCGCCGACACGTTGTCGCAGTTGAAAGAGCAATGGGGCGATATCGAGTTGTTCACCATCGTGGGCGATGATGCAGCGGCAGGAATTCACTCCTGGGAGAGGGTCGGCGAGGTTCTGGCGATGAGCACGATGGTGGTCGTCGATCGTCCGGGAGTTCCCGTCGAACTGCCGGCTGATGTCGACTGGGTGCGCGTCGAAGTGCCGCATCTCGACGTGTCGAGCACCGATCTGCGCGCCCGGTTCTGCGATGGCCGACCGCTCGACTATCTGATCACCGAGCCGGTGCTCGATGTGATCCGTTCGCGTGGCTTGTACACCGGCGAGGATGGGGCATGAGTTTCCTTCGCTCGCGTCGGCGTCGCGCCACGGTGATCGCTTTGAGCTCAGGCTTGGTTGTTGCGGCACTCATCCCGGTGTCAGCCGTCGTGGCGTGGCGTGCGGTGCGCGACTCGAAGGCAGCCGAGGCGGTCGTCGCGTTGCCGACGATCTCGATTCCCACCACGCCGACTGCGATCTTTGCGACCACCGACGATCAGAACTATCTGGCGTCTTTGTCGATCCTCGCTCTGTCGCCGACGGGTGCCGGAGGCACGATCGTGTCGTTGCCCGTGGGCCTGTCGATCGCCGGCCAAGAGACCGGGAATCCGCGCCGCCTCGCCGACGTGTACGGATCGGACGGGCCGGAAGCGTTGAAGGAAGCCATCGAGGCCATGTCGAGTTCGCAGCTCGACCTGATCGTCGTGGAAAGTGCGGCCGGGACTGGCGATCTCATCGCGCGTGTGGGCACGATCGAAGCGACGTTCCCTAATCAGGTGTTCGACACCAACGACGAGGGCGATCGAGTGGTGGCCGAAGCCGGTCCCAATTCCTTCACTCCGATCCAGGCTGCGCAGGTTTTCGCCGCCCGGGTCGACGAGGCTTCCGAGGCGACGCGACTGCCGAACGTGAAGATCATGTGGGACGCCATCGCCACTGCAGTGGGTGCCGGCAAGATCGGAACCACACCCGTGCCGGTGATTCCGGACGTGGGTGCCCAGACACCTGCCGACATGCCCACGTTCATGTCGGCTCTCTTCGCCGGTCCGGTGCGCGTGTGGCAGGTGGGCTATCAACGGATTCCCGAAGGCGAGGCCAATCCTGAAGGCCTCGATCTGTACGGCTACGACTACGGCGAGATCGTGATGGTGCTGGCGAGTGTCGCGCCGAGCGCGATGGTCGCAGTGCTCCCATCGCTCAGCCTCCAGGTCGACAGTTCGTACCCCGACTCGGAAACGTTGCGCCAGGCCGTGTTCCGGTTGCTCTACATGGGGGCCAATGTGTTGCTGGTGCGCAATACCACCGAACCACCGCCGGCCGTGACCACGATCTACTACTCCGACGAGATGGATCGCGGTATCGCCGAACCGCTCACGATCCTTCTCGACGAGGTCCAATGGGAACGGGCGACCGAGCGAGTGGCCGGGATCGACATCAGAATCGTGCTGGGTGAGTCTTTCCTGCGCTTCCTCGAAGACACCGCCGGCGTGAGTCTCGACGAGGTCGCGGCGTCGAAGTTGCCACCGACCACCACCTACCCGGAGGACGAATGAACGAGGCTTTGGCCCTGGCCACCTGTGCGGCACGCGCCGCCGACGACAAACAAGGGGCCGACACTCTCGTTCTCGCGGTCGGTGAGGTGCTCACCATCACCGAGTA
>JBDLRN010000055.1:0-4746 GCA_039800005.1 Actinomycetota bacterium
TCTCGATTCACTCGATCGAGAATGGAGTTGCGTCGATCGGGTATTGGGTCGCGCCGTGGGGTCGTGGCCGTGGCGCGGCGTCGGCTGCAGTGCGACTCGTCATCGAGATGGCTCGAGCGATGGGTGCTCGGGCCGTGACGGCCGACGTCGCCGAAGCGAACGTGGCCTCGCGTCGAACCGTGGAATCGTGCGGATTCACGGTCGCCTCGGTCGAACCTCTGGTGTGTCGCGACAACGGAGTCGCCGTCGACAGCCTCCGCTACCGATTGGACCTCTGACCCCCCCTCATCTCTTGGTGATCTGGGTCTAGAAAACGACACCTAGTGTCCGATCGCAGACCCAAAACGCCAAGGTTTCACGGGCCGCCGAAGGTGCGGACGGCACGGAAGAAGATCTCGGCCCACCACCGGCACGTGATCCGCTGATTCAACGGTCGGCCGTCGCATTCACTGCGCAGATCGCGTCGGAATTGCGCATCCACCTTGTGGCGCCACTGCGTGTTCCACCACATGCCGTGCTGTCGCGTATCGAACCTCTTCAAGTTTCGATACGCGAAATCGTGGCGACGACACGAGTTCGTGAAGTCGAACGATCGGCCCGTGCTACCGATGAGGGGTGCCGAACAGTGATCGGTCGACCAGTCGAGCGTCGGGGGCGTCGATGACGTTGCGGCGACAACGAATCCGGAGAGGGGAGTGGCGAACATCAGCCGCTGGAAGTCGGCGACGTCGGCATCGGCAATCGGGCCGGTGACGAGACGGACCACCGCCACGGTGAGAGCGATGAGAGAACCCACGGGCCTCCTTCAGGGCACGACGAGGGAGTCGGGGCAGTGTGGGAAGTGGCCGTCGCGCACGGGCGACGCAACCTCCACCCATCCCACTTAGAACCACGTTCGATTCGTAGGCTCGCTCCATGATTCGTTCTCATCTCCGTCGTGTGGTGGCCGCCTCGGCCGTGGTGTTGCTGGTTGCCTGCGGAGGCGGAGGCACCTCGAGTCCGAAAGCGCCGGCGAACGAGGCCGGATTGCAGGGCGCCGTCAAGGGCTTCAACGATGCGCTTTTCGGCGGAGACACCGGAGAGGCATACGGCTACTTCACCAAGGAGTGCCGCTCCGAAGTGAGCAAGAACGAATTCGGCGCGCTGGCCCAACTCGGACTGGCCTTCTTGGCCGGTTTCAGCGATTTCGATCCGTCCGAACTTCGCACCGGTGACGTGGAAGTGCAGAACCTCACCGCTTCGATCGCGGAAGCCCGCTACGAGATTCTCGACCCGAACGGCGAGGTGTTCACAGGCCTCGAAGCGCAAGGCTGGACCGAGTGGGTGTACGAGGAAGGTGGCTGGCGTACCCCCGACTGCTCCGAGTTCAGCGGTGAAGGCGGCGACGTCGACATCGACCTCGGTTCCGACGGCAGTTCCGACCCGTTCAGTTACCCGGCGTGTTCCGAGTTGGTCGACGGTCAACCGCTACCCGCGGAGTTCGGCAGCGGATCCGAGATCGACATCTCGTGCGAGGACGGCGAGACCACCAACTTCGGCTTCACCATGACGTGCTTCACCTCCACGCGTGAATACGCCGAGAACGAACTCGGCTACGTGTTCCTCGACGAAGGCGTGTACTACGAAGGCGACGTGAAGGGCTGCGCGCCACTGTGCTCCGAACTGACCGACGGTCAGCCGGTACCGACCGTGTTCGACGACTCGTCGGAGGCCGGATTCAACCTCACCTGCGAGAGTCCGGCCGGCGAGGAGTCGTGGTCGTTCGAATGGACGTGCTTCGACTCCGATCGGATGTACGTGCAGAACGATCAGGGCTACGCGTTCGCCGACGACCGCATCTACGTCGCCGGCGTTCCCGACTACTGCTGACGTCCTTCGTCCATGGTGGGGACGGTGTGGACCGACTCGATCGGTGCGATGATCCAGTCGCAGAGTCGACGACACGCAGCGTCCGTCGCTCTCGTGAGCGACGGAGCGCGGTGGACCTACGACGAATTCGGACGAGACGTTCGCGCCGTCGGTCGGACGGCACTCGCGTACGGTCTCGGCCGCGGGGATCGCTTCGTGATGTGGGCGCCGAACAGCGCCCGTTGGATCTTCGCGGCCCTCGGGTGCGTGAGCGTCGGCGGCGTGATGGTGCCGATCAACACTCGCTTCAAAGCACTGGAAGCGATCGACATCATCGAGCGAGTTCGACCGCGGCTGCTGTTCGTCACCCGTGCCTTTCTCGATCGCGACTATCTGGCCGAGTTGCGAGCCAGCCGACCCGACGTGCTCGACGGTGTGCAGGTGGTGGTCGTCGACGGTTCGCCCGATCCTGGCGATCTCGACTGGGAGGGATTCCTCGCCGCTGGTGCGTCGGTTCCCGACGATCGATTCGATTCCGCCGTCGCCGCGGTCGAGTCCAGCGACGTGTCCGACATCTTCTTCACCTCCGGCACCACCGGACGCCCCAAGGGTGTGATGACCAGCCACGCGCAGAACCTACGCGTGTTCGAGGTCTGGGCCGACTGTGTGGGGCTGGTCGAGAACGACCGCTACCTGATCGTCAATCCGCTGTTCCACACCTTCGGCTACAAGGCCGGCGTGCTGTCGTCGCTGTTGCGTGGCGTGAGGATGTATCCGCTGCCGATGTTCGACGTCGATCAGGTGCTGCGTCTCGTGGAGAAGGAGAGGATCACGGTGTTGCCCGGGGCGCCGACGATCTATCTCACGATCCTCGCGGTCGACGGGCTCGAACGGTACGACCTGTCGTCGCTACGGGTCGCCGTCACCGGTGCGGCGAGCATTCCGGTGACCATGATCGAGCGGATGGCCCGCGAGTTGTCGTTCGAGAACATCGTGACTGCGTACGGCCTCAGCGAATCGACCGGCATGATCAGCATCTGCCGTCCTGGTGACGCGTACGAGTTGGTGGCCAATACGTCGGGTCGGGCGATTCCCGACGTCGAGGTGAAGATCGTCGACGACGACGGACGTGTACTGGCCCCGGGGGAACCAGGGGAGATCCTCTGTCGTGGTTACAACGTGATGCTCGGCTACTTCGACGACGAAGCGGCGACGTGCGAGACCATCGACGCCGACGGCTGGCTGCACACCGGAGACATCGGCACCATGGATGCCAACGGCTATCTCAAGATCACCGATCGCAAGAAAGACATGTTCATCGTCGGCGGATTCAACGCCTATCCGGCCGAGATCGAGAATCTGATGCTCGCTCATCCCGGCATCGCGCAGGTGGCAGTGATCGGCGTGCCCGACGAACGGATGGGCGAGGTGGGGTGCGCGTTCGTGGTGTTGCGGGGTGGTGGTGTTTCGGCCGACGAGATCATCGCGTGGTGTCGCGACAACATGGCCAACTACAAGGCGCCGCGCTTCGTGCGCATCGTCGATGCCTTGCCGCTCAACGCATCGGGCAAAGTGGTGAAGCCCGTCCTGCGCGACCTGTTCGACCGCCCCTCCTGACGGCCGGCGTCATCGGGGGAGATCAGTCGACGGCGGAGTCGTTGATCTGCTGGGTGAGCAGAGCCATCTCGACCGCACCCACAGCCGCTTCGTCACCCTTGTTGTCGTGACCCGGACCCGAGCGATCGAGCGCCTGCTGGTTGGTGTCGACCGTCAACACTCCGAACATGATCGGGATGCCGGTCTCGAGTTGCGCGTTCTGGATGCCGCGCGCACATTCGCCGGCGACGAAATCGAAGTGCGCGGTCTCGCCGCGAATCACCGCGCCGAGCGTGACGATGGCGTCGTAGTTGCCGGAGCGCGCCATGGTGATGGCGGCCAACGGGACCTCGAAGGCTCCCGGCACCCACACCACGTCGATGTTGTCGGCTTTCACCTGACAGCGCTCGAGTCCACGCCTCGCGCCGTCGAGCAGAGCAGTGGTGATGTGGTCGTTGAAGCGTCCGCACACGACACCGATGCTGAGTGCCGAGCCGTCGAACGCCGACGGGTTCTGCTGACTGTGGATGCGCGTCATCAGTTGCTGCCTTTCGTCGACTCCACCGACTCGGGCAGATCGATCAGGTGACCCATGCGGTCACGCTTGGTCTTCAGATAGTCGATGTTCTCGGGGGTGGTGTGGGCGCGCAGGGCGACCCGCTCGACCACTTCGAGCCCGTAGCCGGCGATACCGCCGTACTTGGCCGGATTGTTGGTCATGAGTTTGAGCTGCTTCACGCCGAGATCGTTGAGGATCTGGGCGCCGATGCCGTACTCGCGGCTGTCGATCGGCAGACCGAGCTCGGTGTTGGCGTCGACGGTGTCGAGCCCGCCGTCCTGCAGCGAATACGCGCGGATCTTGTGGCCGATTCCGATGCCGCGACCCTCGTGGCCGCGCAGATACACCACGACGCCACGATCCTCGTTGGCGATCAACTGCATCGCCGTGTGCAACTGCGGACCGCAGTCGCAACGGCGGCTCGAGAACACGTCGCCGGTGAGGCATTCGCTGTGCACGCGCGTGAGGACCGGCTGGCCGTCGCTCACGTCGCCCAGGCTGAAAGCCAGATGCTCGGTGTCGTCGAGATGGCTCCGGAACGCGGTGCAGGTGAACACGCCCCAGTCGGTGGGCACCTGGGCCTGGCCGATGCGGCTCACCAACTTCTCGTGCGTGCGGCGATAGCGGATCAACTCGGCGATCGACGACAGCAGCAGGTTGTGCTCCTTGCAGAACTCGATCAACTGCGGGAGCCGCGACATCGAGCCGTCTTCGTTCACGATTTCGCAGATGATGCCGGCCGG
>JBDLRN010000056.1:0-5712 GCA_039800005.1 Actinomycetota bacterium
TCAACTGGGTTGAATGATCTTGTAGCCCGTGCTGCGCTGAACCAGCGTTCGACCGAGCGGTGAGGCGACGGCGCGGAAGCCGTCCTCCGACATCTTCTGGCCGTGACTCGCACCCGCCGCGCGCGAGATGTTCTCGTCCATCAATGTGCCACCCAGATCGTTGCAGCCGGACTGGAGCAACTGCTGAGCTCCGGCGACACCGATCTTCACCCAACTCACCTGAACGTTGTCGACGAGTCCGTGGTACACGATGCGTCCGATCGCGTGCATGAGCACCGTCTCGCGGAAGGTGGGCCCTCGGCGTGACTTCCTCTGCAGATAGATCGGCGACGCCATGTGCACGAACGGCAAGGGGATGAACTCGGTGAACCCACCGGTCTCCTTCTGCAATTCACGAGCACGGATCATGTGCTCGGCCCACGAGGCGGGCTCTTCGATGGAGCCGAACATGATGGTGATGTTGGAGTGCAGTCCCACTCGGTGGGCCACTCGGTGGCATTCGATCCACTCGTCGGCGGTGATCTTGTCGCTGCACAGGATCGATCGCGCGCGGGTGTCGAGGATCTCGGCCGCGGTGCCGGGCAAAGACGCGAGGCCGGCGTCCTTCATCTTGGTGAGGTAGGTCTCGAGGTCTTCGCCGTTGCGTCGAGCACCCTCGGTGATCTCGAGCGCGGTGAATCCGTGCACGTGCATCTCGGGGACGGCGTCCTTCACCGCCTGCGTGACGTGCAGGTAGTAGTCGCCGTCGAAGTCGGGATGGATTCCGCCCTGCAAGGTGACTTCGGTGGCCCCCATGTTCCAGGCCTCGGTGGCCCGTCGCGCGATGTCGTCGAGCGTGAGCAGATACGGCGTACCGCGCAGGTTGAGCGAGAGGGGCCCCTTCGAGAAGCCGCAGAACTTGCACTTGAACGTGCACACGTTGGTGTAGTTGATGTTGCGGTTGTGCACCCAGGTCACGGTGTCGCCCACGGTTTCGCGCCGCAGATGGTCGGCGTATTCGGCGATGTCGGCGACTTCGTGCCCGCGCGCGCGGAACAAGGCGACGATCTCGTCGTGACCCACTTCCTGGCCCGCCCGATGTCCGTCCAGGATCTCGTGCACACGCGAACGGCGAGATGTTCCTGGCTGACGAGGTGAAGTGCTCGACCCTCGGACATCAGGAACCAACGACGGGGGCGCGTTGTTCGCTCCGCTGTACCACTGTGTGCTGCGGTGACCGACCAGCACCACCTCGGCACCGTCGTTCACCACGTCGGCGGCCGTCACCTTCTCGGGCCACACGGCGCCCGGGTCATCGCGGCCGAGTCCTTCGGCATCGCATCGATCGAGCACGGTGAACTTCAATCCGGCGTCGATCCACACGGGAGCGCCGGTCTCGAGGCTCAGAGAATTCCTGCCGGTCACGAATTCGGGATACACCGTGAGGCGCGGTGCGAGGTTCATGCCGCGTGATTCGGTCACGTCGCGCAGGCGATCGAGATCGGGCCAGGGCCGTTCGGGATTCACGTGGTCGGCAGTCACCGGTGACACGCCACCCCAGTCGTCGATACCGGCGTCGAGCAGGACGCCGAAATCGTCGGACAGATTCGGCGGCGCTTGCAGATGGATCTCGGGCGGAAGGATCAGGCGAGCCACCGCGATCGACCACAGGAACTCGTCCTGCGGGCAGGCCGGGTCGTTCTGCATGCCGGTGCGCGGCTTGGGCAGGAAGTTCTGCACGATGACTTCCTGCACGTGACCGTGTCGGCGATGTGACTCGGCGATGGCGACGAGAGCGTCGATGCGATCGGCTCGATCTTCACCGATGCCGACGAGGATGCCGGTGGTGAACGGAATCTTGAGTTCCCCGGCGTAGTCGAGTGTGGCGAGTCGACGCTCGGGTGTTTTGTCGGGTGCGCCGCGATGGCAGGCCAGGTCGTGACGAAGAGTCTCGACCATCATTCCTTGGCTCGGACTCACGGTGCGCAGTCGGGCGAGCTCGTCACGACTCATCGCTCCGGCGTTGGCGTGGGGGAGCAGGCCGGTTTCGTCGATCACGAGGCGAGCCATCGCCACGAGGTAGTCGACGGTCGACGCGTAGCCGTGTTGGTCGAGCCACTCGCGGGCCACGGCGTAGCGCTCTTCGGGTGCTTCGCCGAGAGTGAACAGCGCCTCATGACAACCCATTTTCGCTCCACGCTTCGCAATGGCGAGAACGTCCTCGGGTGACAAGTACGGACTCTCGAGTCGGGCCGGGGGTTGGGCGAAGGTGCAGTAGCCGCAGGTGTCGCGACACAGCATGGTGAGAGGGATGAACACCTTGGGGGAGAAAGAGACCCGTGAACCGTGGTGGCGGTTGCGAACGTCGCGGGCCTGCGACATGAGTTCGTCGAGGGGAGTGTCGACGAGATGCTGGAGCTCAGGGTGCTGGAACTCGACTCCCGAACGGGAGACAGGGATGCGCTGGCGCGACATGAATGAACCTCGGAACGTGAGGGCGGGATCCGCCCGTGGATTCAGTTGTTGCCAGAGCACAACGAGATTCCGGCGGATGCGAGAGAGCCGTTCGGGACCCCACCCTGTCGTGCTGAGGGAAAGACTAACCGGTCGTGCGGTCCCGGAACGCCTCGAGGACGTTGGCCGTCGAGACGCCGACCCGATGGCCGGTCCGGGAGATGAAGCCCACTTGGACGCCCGTGGACTGATCGCGAGCGGTGAAGAACTGTTCGTGGCCGTCGGCATCGATCACGATGTCGGTGAGCTGCGAGTTGGTCGTACCGGCGAGGGCCGCATGGGCGTAGCCGGCGTTGAGAACGTCGATCGACAGATGGTGGATGCCCGGTCCGTGTTGGGCCAGATGGCGGGCGACGTCGGCGTTGGCGTCGGGGCCGACCAGAACGATGGTGACGCCACCGGCCGAGAGCACCCGCATGCCACGGTGCTTGGGTGACGATTCGTCGACGTGGAAGCCCCAACGGTCGGTGAACGTCGTGCTCGCGGCGTCGACGTCGTCGACGGCGATGACGACGTGGTCGATGCGACTGGCCACGGTGTCGATAGACGAGCGCGTGGAGTCAGGTGTGGCGGTCTTGTCGGGGGCCGGATCGCTCCGGCGGCCAGCCACTTCGATGCGATGGGTCTCGGAGAGCAGGACGCGCACGATCTGTTCGGCGAAGTCGGGATCGACGCCGGCCTCGATGGCCCAGTGGCGACGGGTGCCGACCACGTCGCGAACCCGAGTGGGTTGGATGATCGGCGTGTCGGAGTGCTCTTTCACCCGAGCGACCTCGTGGCAGACCGCCAGACGTTCGGCGAGAACCCGGATCAGCTCACGGTCGAGTTCGTCGATCCGGGCCCGGAGAGCCGACAGGTCGGGAGTCACGTCGGCAACGGTAGTCGGGAGGCCCGGCGATCGGGGTCTGGAAACCAAGTGCCCGTGTTTCGGGATCGAGTGACAGCGTCCAGCCTCCCTCGTGGGCGGCGTGGTGGTGACGACTGCACAGGGGCACCTGGTTGTCGAGGTCGGTTCGGCCCCCGTTCTCCCAATACTCGATGTGGTGCACCTGACACTTGTGAAAGGGGACTCGCTCCGACCACTCGGCGGGAATTCGCGCCCGTGTGCGAGCCGTGGTGAGCTTCGACTCGTCGACAGCATCCGGCCCGACGCGCCGATCATCCGACCCGTCGAAAGCTTCCGTGAAGCCGGGCGTCCTGCAATTGTCGCCGAGCCGAACTCCCACGTCTCGCGGACATGTCTTAGCCGGTGGGCGGGTGTCTCGTCTCGAGACGATTGCGTGGCGCCTCTGAGAGATCGATGCCCGACTCGCACGTCGGCGCCATGCTGTCGAGAGGCGAGAGCACGCCGTCCGCCGGCGTCCTTGCATCACGACCTCAGCTGGTGGGACAGGCGAGAGCACGTCGATGGTCGTTGGGTTCGATGCCGGGCGCGACCACGACGGGGATGTCGTCACCGGAGTGGAACATCTGCTCGACACGACGCTCGAGGACGGCCGTGATGGCTGCTCCCGACACGGGGTCGAAGCGTCCTCGCAGGTTGGTCATTCCCTCGTTGTCGGTCCAGGTGCGAAGGTAGGTGTTCTGGCGTTGACGCTCGAAGGTGGAAATGCCGTCGTCGGTTCGAACCGCGGCGACGGTCTGGTCGACCAGCGTGCGGAAGTCACGCAGATTCATGGTGGTGGCGGCCCGGGCGAGTTCGGGAGCGTGGGCGAGAAACTCGTCGCGATCGTCACCGACCTTGTCGAGGCCACGACCGACGAGGTCGAGATGGGTCGAGGTGATGCTGCCGTTGGCCAGAACTTCGGCCAGGTCGGGTGCCGCATCGGCGACGTGGGAGCGATTGACGACGTCGCGTGCCTCACGAGGAGTCATGCCAGCGTGGGCGACTAGTTCGTGCTCTGGAACGACGAATGCCGGATTGGACGTGTCGGTGAGTAGAGCTTCCATTCGAGCGACGAGCGCGATCTCCCGTGCGGCGAGTCGGGCCTTTTCCGACCGTGTGACTGCGAGTTCACGACGAACATCGGCGATGTTCATGGTCGAGATCTCGAGCAGTTCGGCGTTCACGATCTCGAACGTACACAGGGGGTGTGACACGGATGCCGAACGACACTCCATCGATTCACACTGTTTCAGAAAGTTTTTCGAAACAGCTCGCGAACTTTCATACGGTGCCGATCGTTGTCGCCATCGTCCTCGACCGGAAGGGTTGTTTCATGTTCATCTTCGATCCGTACTCGTTTGGCCACTATGCGGGACTCGTGCTGGCCGTCGGATGGGTTTTCAATCTCTGCTCGACCTTCCAACTCTTGCGTCGATCCGATGGCGACTTGAGGCGGATTGGCCGAACCCGACGCCTCGAACTGATCCTGAACGTTTTCGGCATCGTCGTGTATTTCCTCGGCGCCTTCCGAGGCTTCATGTGGTTCTTCGACATCCGCCGTCGTCTGACGGAGAACGCAACTCACGATGCGAGGGAGGCGGCGCTGCGCCGACGTGAGGAGCGATTCGCTCGCTACATGGAGGAGACATATGGGCGCTGAAGGGGCCGAATTCGGCGTCGTGATCATCGGCGCGGTGGTGATCACAGGATGGGCATTCAACATCTGGGCACTGATTCGTGCGGTCAAGACCTCGGATCACGTATTTCGAATGATTGGTAAGACCCGTAGTGGTCAAATGACGCTCCACATCGTCGGCATTTTCCTGAACTTGATCGGTGTGATCGCCGGTTTCGTCTGGTTCTGGACGACTCGCAAACAGTTGGATGCGATCAGGCTTCAGAGTGATCAGCCGGGCTTTCCGCCTCCCGCCCCCGAGCGCTGATCAGCCTGTGGTGTGCGGTGCGACGAGTCGCTCGATGTGCTTGGCGAGCACGTCCATCTCGAGGTTCACCCGTGAGCCAGCGGGTCGGAACCCGAGCGTGGTCACTTCGGCCGT
Organism: Actinomycetota bacterium; assembly: GCA_039800005.1. Classification (GTDB taxonomy): domain Bacteria; phylum Actinomycetota; class Acidimicrobiia; order Acidimicrobiales; family Ilumatobacteraceae; genus Casp-actino8. The sequence continues at coordinate 5,437 of JBDLRN010000056.1, forward strand.
ATGAGGGATCACCGCCACGCGAAACGTGTCGTCGGTGAGATCGAACGCCGTGAGGCTGATGCCGTCGACCGTGATCGAACCCTTCTCGACCAGATACTTCATGAGGTGCCGTGGCACGCGCACCACCAGATCGGGAGCCGGTGACACCACATCACCCACTGCGTCGACGTGGCCGAGCACCATGTGGCCACCCAGGCGATCGCCGAGGGCCATGGGTCGCTCGAGGTTCACCCGATCACCAGGCTTCAACGAGCCGGTCGTGGTGCGTTGCAGGGT
>JBDLRN010000057.1:0-50685 GCA_039800005.1 Actinomycetota bacterium
AGTTCGGCGTTCGATGCGGTGGTGGGATCAGGCACCTCACCCGACTTCTCGTACTCGACGCCCTTGTGCAGCAGAAGCGTCGCGTCGCCGCCGTCGTCGAGGATCATGTTCGGCCCGTCACCGTCGGGCCAGGTCATCATCTGCTCGGTGCACCACCAGTACTCCTCGAGCGTCTCACCCTTCCACGCGAACACCGGCACCCCTTGGGGGTCGTCCGGCGAACCGGACGGGCCGGCCACCACCGCGGCCGCAGCATGATCCTGGGTGCTGAAGATGTTGCACGACGCCCAGCGCACCTCGGCCCCGAGTTCCACCAGGGTTTCGATCAGCACCGCGGTCTGAATGGTCATGTGAAGGGACCCCGAGATGCGGGCGCCCTTCAGCGGCTTCTGCGGTCCGAACTCCTTGCGCAGGGCGCGCAGACCCGGCATCTCGTGTTCGGCGAGATGGATCTCCTTGCGACCGAACGGGGCGAGGGACAGGTCGGCGACGCGATAGTCACGACGAGCGGCGAGCGTGGACACGGGACTCCTTCGAACACGAGGGGTGGAACGTTGGTGGCGCGACGAGGCGCACACCGAGACTAGGCAATGCGGGTGCCGGTGGGGCGACCTTCACCACGGGAAATCCGGTCCATGAGACGCTCGTGCTCGGCTTCCGAAACCGTCTCTGCCTCGTCGATCAACATCACGGCGATGCCGTCGCGTATGGCGTAGCGACGCTTGAGCCGTGGGTTGTAGATGCAGTCCTCGTCGTCGAACACGTGCAACGGGCCGTGGTCTTCGGGACAAGCCAGGACGCTCACGAGTTCGGGATCGAGGGGCATGGTTCCTCCGGACGGGTGCGTCGACTCAGACCGACGTGACGGCCAAGAGTAGTTCGGCGACGTGATCGTCGCACTCTTCACGAGTCGGCGCTTCGAGATTGAGGCGCAACAGTGGCTCGGTGTTCGACGGGCGCAGATTGAACCACCAGGATCCGCAGTCGACCGTGAGACCGTCGAGGCGGTCCTGGGCGAACGCGCCGTACTTCTGTGACACGGCATCGATGACGGCCGCCGGGCTCTCGACCTGCGTGTTGATCTCACCGCTCGACGAATAACGCTCGAAGGGACGGCGGACCTCCGACATCGGCACACCAGCGCGTGACAGTTCCTCGAGAACCAGCATGGTCGCGATGAGTCCGCTGTCGGCTCGATAGTTGTCGGCGAAGTAGTAGTGCGCCGAGTGCTCGCCGCCGAACACGGCGCCGGTCTCGGCCATCGACTGCTTGATGAACGAGTGACCGACCTTGGTACGTACCGGCACGCCACCGTTCTCGCGGATCACCTCGGGAACGGCCCGGCTGCAGATCAGATTGTGCAAGATGGTCGCACCGGGGTTCTTGCGCAGCATCGAGGCGGCCAAGAGGGCCGTGGTCGTGGAACCCGAGAGCCCCCTCCCCTGCTCGTCGACCACGAACACGCGATCGGCGTCGCCGTCGAACGCCAATCCGACATCGAATCCGCCGGCCACCACCCGAGCCTGCAGATCGCGTTGATTGGCGGGCTGCAACGGATCGGCGGGGTGATTGGGGAACGTGCCGTCGAGTTCGGGGTACATGACCTCGAGCTCGAGTCGCGGCAGGCGTTCGAACACCGCCGGCACCACCAGGCCGCCCATCCCGTTGGCGGTGTCGGCCACGACGCGCATCGGGCGCAACGTCGACCCGTCGACGAACGACAGCACGTGATCGACGAACGACGCCAGCAGATCTCGCTCGGTGAGTCGTCCGGAGCGATCGGCCGGCTTCGGACCGTCGCCGTTCAACACCCTCCGAGCGGTCTCTTTGACCACGTCGAGTCCGGTGTCGACACCGACTGGCCGAGCGCCGGCCAGACACAATTTCACGCCGTTGTACTGCGCCGGGTTGTGCGAGGCGGTGAACATCGCACCGGGGGCATCCAATCGTCCGGCTGCGAAATACATGAGATCGGTCGAGGCGAGTCCGATGTCGATGACGTCGACACCTTGCTCCATGAGTCCGCGGGCGAACGCCTCGACGAGTTCCAACCCGGACGGACGCATGTCGCGGGCCACGACCGCCACCGAGGATTGCGTGAAGAGAGCGAAACCCACGCCGAGGGCGTGGGCGATCTCGGCGTCGAACTGGTCGGGCACGGTGCCCCGAATGTCGTACGCCTTGACGATCGTGTCGAGAGTCTCGGCGTTCGGCATGGCAACCGGACACGCTACCCGTCACCCGGCGACCCGAGCCGGACGGTCACGTCGGCGAGTTCGACGTTTCCCCTGGTGAATCGGTGAATTCCGGGGAAGAGGACATCGATACCCCGTCCGCGGCCGAGCCCTCACGTCGATTGCCGCGACGGATCAGGTACAGCGCCGCGAATCCACCGAGGGTCAGCACGTACGCCGAACGGTCGACCAGGCTGGGTTCGAACGACATCGAGACCTCGGTGGACGTGGGAATCACCACCATCATGTTGGGGGCCACGCGATAGGGGCCGTCGGCTCCCGACGCCGTCCAGTTGGGGAAGTAGCTCACGCGCACGAGCACCGGCACACCCGGGCGATCGACCCGGAACGAGACCGTCTCGTCTCCCACCTCGACGTCGGAGATCGCGACCTCGTCGAGCGGAACCGGCACGATCTCCGACGACGGGACGACGATGTCGACACTGCGCGAATCGGAACCAGGCACGCCGACTCGGCGATCCAGGTCGATCTCGACGTCGATCCGTTGCCACGTATCAGGTCCGTCGGCGGCCGGCAGCGCCGCCCACTCCTCGCCGTTCTGGAACCAACTGGTCCCGAGTTCGAGCCAACGCTCACGACGGTCACCACTTCGTTCGCTCACCACGACCGGCTGGACTTTCAAGGAAGTCACGATGTCGGAGCCCGACACCTCGTACACGCGCCACGGACCGGAGCGGGCGATCTCGGTGAGTGCCCCACCCGCGGCGACCACGCCCTCGGCCTCGGCGATCGCTTCCGGCGTGACCGCGAGGTAGTAGCGGATGCCGAGTTGCTGGAGATGCGGGACACCCGTCTCGGCGTCGTTGTTCACGTAGCGGAGTTCACGCACCGGGTTGGAGCTCTGCTTCGACATCGAGGCCGCCGAGAGGAAGTGATACGGAGTCGTTCCAGCGGCCTCGAAGAACAAACCCTCGCTCGAGCCGATGCAGCTGTCGGTCCAGAAGGGCAGCAGCATGAGAGCCATCGTCGTTCCGTAACGGTCGTTCTTCTCGTAGTTCTCCCACAGGGCGCGGCCGCAACCACGCGTCTCGCCGATTTCCTTCATCGTCTGCACGATCCCGTAGTACTCGCCGTACGCCGAACGACCTTCGTAACCGGAGAAATTCCACTTCGCCCAGCCGTCGACGAAACCCTTGTCGGAAGCCTGGGTCTCGAACGGACCCCACGTGTACTCCAGGCCCTGGCCTTCGTCGATCACTCGACCGCCGGGCAGAACCTGGAAGCGGAAGCCGAGAACGACGAGCGCGACCACCAGGCTCGCGCCGGCCGCGATGGTGCGCCAGCGGAAGAACGCACCTCGGGCTCGTCCGTCGAGCGACCACGGGAGTGGCTGGGCGAGGCGTTCCCGTCGTTCGAATTGCGCCAACCGCACCACCGCGTGCACGAGTTCCACGATGCCGATGGCTGCGAGCAGATAACGGCAGAGATTGACCATCGGCAGCAGACGCGGATTCCAGAGGAGGCCGATCACCGGAAGGCTGTCGTTGAACAAGAAGACGAATGCCACGAAGACCAGTCCGGTGACACCGATCCACACTCCGTTGGCGTGCCGTCGCACGAGAACGGCGACGAGGCCGACGGCGGCGAAGACAGTGAAGAAAACGTTCCAGAAAGGCGGCAAGGCGAAGAACATGCCCCAGTACGAGGTGAACGATCCGTTGCCCGGCTCGCCCTTGTACTTCATGTCGGTCATGTAGGCGTGGTTGAGGAGGAACGGCACGATCCAGAACGCCGAGAGGAGCGAGCCGGTGCCGGCCACCACGACGAACCACTTCAAACGGGCCCGATCGAGCCACAGCAACAACATGAGCACGAGCCCGACCGTCACGTAGATCGCGACGATGCCGTGACTCAGAACGGCCAGCGCCATGAAGATCGCCGCTTTGGCTCGATGTCGTCCGGTCTCGAGGCCGTTGGCGAAGAATCCGAACGCCAGCATGGTGAACGACAGCGAGATGGAGAACGAGTACTCGCCGGCCATGGTCGACGCCACGTTGCCGCCGTAGATCGTGTAGCTCTCGTCGAGCAGGAACACCAGTCCGGCAAGAGCGAACATCTCGGGGATGGGATAGGCGAATCGGGCCAGGCGGCCGAAGGCCCACATGCACATCGGCAAGGTCACGATGCCGATCACGGCGACCAACTTGAACGCGATGCCGTAGGGCAGCACCACGTCGAGCAACAAGATGAAGAGAGCCGGCACCACCATGTAGAAGCGGTAGATCGGGAAACCCGAATACCAGTCCATCGACCAGCCGTTCAACCGCCACGGCAACAGGTGATCCCGAAGGTACGCCGGCGCCCACACATGGGCACCCATGTCACCGCCCGTGGGCGTGGAGTTGCGAATCAGCAGTGACGGTTGGACGACCCGCAGCGCCACCACGGTCGTGACGACCAAGAACACCACCCGCACCCAGAAGCGCACGAGCCGCTCGCGCGGCCAATCGCGAAAGGGACTCCAGGACCGTGCCGACGACGAGATGTCGCCGTCGATCGAGATTTCGTCGTCGATCGTCACCGCCCGGTCGAATGGCTCACCGTCGGAGTCGCGGGGCGCACCCACGTCGAAGGTGTCGCCGTGGTTCTCGTTCACGTCGTCATTCTGGCACTGGGGCCTCAGAAGGCGACCAGCAGGAGACCCGACGCATTGAAGCCGATGTGGGCGAGGATCGGACAGGCGAGGCGGCCGGTTCGCTGCCAACACAGTCCGAACACCATGCCGATGGCGAAGAGTCCGGGGAACTCCACCGGCTGCAGGTGAATGGCGGCGAAGAAGGCACCCGACAACACCAAGGCCACGACGTCGTGCAGTCGTGCCTCGAGCGCCTGCTGGATCACCCCCCGATAGACGAACTCCTCGATCAAGGGCGCACCGAGAGCGACGACCGCCACGAGCGCGACGATCCAGGGACCCGACGCGCTCTCCCACAGATCTCTGGCCCGCTCCTCCACCTTGGACGCGTCGAAAGTGTCGGGGAAGAGAGTCGAGAGCGGCCAGTAAAGAAGGGGAACGAGGACGAATTGGCCGGCCACACCGATGGGCAGTCCGATCAGATCGACGGCTCGGAATCGGAGGCGATAGTCGTCCCGGAACGACGATCCGCCCCGAAGCCGGCTGAGGATCACGAGACCCACCACGAAGGGGATCCACAGACACAGCACGGTGGCCACCGTGGTGGACGTGGGCCAGTCGTCGGGATCGACGTCGGCCTGACCGAGCGCCGCGATCACCGCCGCTTGCACGGGCAGAGCGGCGACGTAGGCGCCGAGCCAGAGGGCGACCGCGTTGCCGATCGTGAAACGAGCCTCGTGATGGGCGGGGCGCACGAAACGACTCGGACTACGACTCGTGTCCGGCTCAGCCGGCCAGACGGTGAACGAACGGCAACACGTCCACTCGACGACGGTCGTCGATTCGCCATCCGTTCGGCGACACGAAGCGCTGCCAGTGCGTCTCGCACAATTCGTACACCCCGGCTTGCCGTTCGTCGGTCAGATGATCGAGCCAGATCACCGAGGAGGCGTACTGAAACGTCAACGAGACGCGGGCGTGATCACGACAACCGTTCCGAGTGCACAAACGCATGTCGCCACGGTACGCAAGATGTCCTGTTGAGAGGTGGATTTCACGCGTCGTGACCGGGCTCCGCCGTGCCACCCCGCGCACCCCGGTCGTAGCATGGGGCCATGAGTGAGCCGACTCCCCCGCCCCCGCCGCCTCCCCCCGGAGACCGTGGTCGTCGTCGATCGCTGACCGCCAAGGACGACGCATCACGTTCCGATGGGCGTCCCGACGGTCGCTCGGGTCGTCCGGCTCTTCCGAAGTGGTCGCCCTGGGTTCTGCTCGGCATCATCCTGCTCCTGATCTTCGGACCCCAGCTGCTTCCCGGCCCCGACCGCGAGAAGATCGGTTTCGAGGAGTTCATGACTCAGGTCGAGGCTGGTCGGGTCGACGAGTTCAGCCTCAACAACACCACCCTCGGCATCACCGGAACCTTCACCAACGGCAGCGAATTCAGCTCCACCGCCCCGCCCGGATTCCCCAACGAATCCGACCGTGAACTGTTCCGCACCAAGGGCGTCGACTTCCAGGCCAACACGCCGCAGTCCAACTGGTTCGTGAGCCTCATCCCCTTGTTGCTGCCCTTCTTCTTGATCATGGCGTTCCTCGTGTGGATGAACCGTCGGGCGTCGGGCCAGATGGGCAACATGATGTCGATCGGTCGCAGTCGCGCCAAGGCCTACACCACCGATCGCCCCTCCACGACCTTCGCCGACGTGGCCGGCTACGAGGGCGTCAAGACCGAGATCAAAGAAGTCGTCGACTTCTTGCGCATGCCCGAACGGTTCAAGGAGATCGGCGCCCGCGTGCCGAAGGGAATCCTCCTCGTCGGCCCACCCGGCACCGGCAAGACGCTGTTCGCCCGCGCGGTCGCCGGCGAAGCCGGAGTGGGTTTCTTGTCGGTCACCGGATCCGACTTCATGGAGATGTTCGTGGGCGTGGGCGCGAGCCGCGTACGCGACTTGTTCCAACAAGCCCGCAAGATGGGACGCGCCATCATTTTCATCGACGAAATCGACTCGATCGGCCGTAAGCGCGGCGCCGGCCTCGGCGGAGGACACGACGAACGCGAGCAGACGCTCAACCAGATGCTGGCCGAGATGGACGGTTTCGAGACCTCCGAGGGCATCGTCATCATGGCGGCGACCAACCGTCCCGACATCCTCGATCCGGCTCTTCTGCGTCCGGGTCGCTTCGATCGTCAGATCGTCGTTCCCCTCCCCGAGTTCGAGGAGCGTCTGGCGATCCTGAAGGTGCACTCACGTGACAAGCGGATGGGTTCCGACGTCGACCTCGAGGTGATGGCGAAGGGAACACCCGGAATGAGCGGTGCCGACCTGGCCAACCTGGTGAACGAGGCCGCATTGTTCGCCGTGCGTCGAGGCAGTTCGCAGATCGAGCGCATCGACTTCGAGTCGGCCCGCGACCGCATCATGATGGGCGCCCGACGCGATTCGCTCATCTTGTCGGCCGAGGAGAAGCGCACGACTGCGTATCACGAAGGCGGTCACGCGGTGCTCGCCGCGGTTCTTCCGAACGGCGATCCGCTCCACAAGGTCACGATCCTGCCGCGCGGCATGGCCCTCGGCGTCACCCAGACTCTTCCCGAGGAACGGCACAGCTACTCACGCGAGTACATCCTCGATCGCATCTGCATGGCGCTCGGCGGACGAGTTGCCGAGCACGTGGTGTTCGGACAGCAAACCACCGGCGCGGCCAACGACCTCGAGGTCGTGACCGGACTCGCCCGTCGCATGGTGCGCGAGTGGGGCATGAGCGACAAGGTCGGACCGATGGCGTGGCAGAGCAATCAGCAGGTGTTCCTCGGTGAGGACCTCATGACGAGTGGCCGCGAGTACTCCGACGACACCGCACGTCTGGTCGACGAAGAGATCAATCGCATCCTGCGCGAGCAGGAGACACGGGCCATCGAACTTCTCTCCAAGCACCGCCGGGGTCTCGATCTCGTCGCCGAAGCGTTGCTCGAAGAAGAGACGATCGACGGTGACCAAGTCGCGCGACTCGTGCAGCAGGGCCTCGGCGAGCCCAAACCAGCCGCCGAAACCCTCGTCGACTAAGAGTCGAGGTCGTGACGTCCGGGGGCGTGGTCTTGGGCGTGATCGGTCGAACATCCGCCTTCCGGAACGACGAGATCGGGGTCGCGTACACGAGCGACGGCCGCCCAGAGATCGGTGGCCGACACCGGGCCCAGAAAGTGTCGCCTCACGACACCGTCGCGATCCGCGATCAAGAGTGTGGGCACGGCGTCGATGGAGTACTTGGTGTGGAGGTCACGCCGCTCCGAGTACTCGATCTCGGTCACCAGTACGTCGCGGCTCTCGAGGACGCGGGCCTTGCGCGCCACATCGGCGCACACGTGACACGTCGCCGACGTGAACACCACGACGAGCCAGTCCTGACTCTCCCGTGACAGGTCGGCCGGATCGAGTTGTTGGGGTACCGACCAGGTGACCTGGGTCGGGGCATCGGCCACGCGACGACGTCGAGCGATCGAAGCGACGGCGCCGACCACGATCACGACCCCGAACGCGACGAGGAGGTTGGTCACGACACCCTCTGAACGGGAAGAGCGAGTGAACTGAGTCGGCCGATTCCGCTGTCGTTGCGCTCGATCAACCGCTCCACGACCACCACGTCCGAGGCCGCCACGACGATGGGACGACCGGCCACCTCGTCGAGCGCGATGTCGAGACGTTCGTTGGCCTCCAGGACCAGACCGACTGTCGACGCCACCGGCTCGGGGCCTCCGGGGCCGATCGACGAGACTTCGAGTGTCACCGGCTCGGGTGACACGTTGAGAACCACGAGCGATGGTTGGGAGCCGTCGGTGGAGGTGACCGACACGAACCACTCCCTCGCCAGCGCGTCACCCTGCGCGCCGAGCAGAGTCGACGAGACGACCGATTGACCGGCCGGTCGAGTGACCACACGTTCGACGACGAGCGACGGTCCCGACCACGTGGTCACGAGGAGAGCATGAGGCCCTTCGACGAGGCCGGGAACACCCGCCACGTCGAAGACCACCACTTCGCGGCTCGGCACCGTGAGCGCAGTCGAGTCGTAGTCGGCTTCGAGCCCGGGCACCCCGAGCACGACGATGTCGGCCTGCACGTCGTCATCGGTCGGATTGAAGATCACCAATCGCTCGGCCACGTCCGACGCGAACGCCCCGTCGGCGAACCACCACTCGTCACTCGTCGCCGGTGACGCCAGTGCCGTGAGATGGCCGAGCCGACCCCCACCCAAGTAGTGCTGATCCTTGGCCACCACGACACGACCGGTCGACGCGACGAGACCGATCGCCACCACCGCTTCGTCACGGAACCCGGCGTCCTCGAGATTGAGGACGCGCAGCGAACCCGGTGGCACGACGTAACCCTGCAATTCCCCCGGTGTGCGCGGTCCGGCCGACGTCGAGATCTCGACGTCGATGATGGCGGCACTCGGATACGGATTCGTGACGAGCAGACGCAGGTCGGATCCGGCGGCGGTGAAACCGTCGGCCACGTACCACTCGTCCGAGGTCGTGGTGGTGCACGCAGCCACCGCATCTCCCGCCGGATGGCGCGACACCTGTTCGACGGCCACCTCGGGACGATCGACTTCCACCATGGCGCTCACGTACGGGGCCGACACCACGGCATCGAGATCGACGATCTGCTGTGAACGGGGATCGACGTCGACGGCGAGGACGATCGGATCGCGATCGATGGTGAAGATCGACACGACCGACGAGGCCGGCGAGTCGGTGGGATTGGTCAGGATCACCTCGCCGCCGTACTCGCCGTTCTCACTCGTTCCGAGGGCCGGCGTGCCGCCGCAGAACCACGTGGACGACACGGTGTCACCGCGGATGACGAGGCGCGGCGTTCCGGGTTCGGACGCCGTCGCGAAGACCGCGGTGGTGGGAGTGGTCTCCCACGAGACGACCGACGCGAGAGCACCGGCCAGTCCGAGGGTCACGACGAGTGCGGGAAGACGCCGGTTCACGACGGCACCGCCTCATCGGCGAGTTGGATGATCGGGGTCATCGACACCTCGCGCACCCGACGACGGGCACGAAGAGCCGCGATCACCGCACCCCACGTGACGATCTGCACGATCGACCACAACCATCGACTGAACGGGCGTTCGTACTGCAACGAGACCGTGCTCGGCTCGTCGATCGCGAACGACATGACGGCACCGAAGGAGCCCTCGCCCCGAACCGTTCGACCATCGACGCGCACCGACCACCGATCGTCGAAGGGCACGCCGAGGTGCAAAGTTCCGGCTCCGACCGCCTCGGACGGGGCCGACCACGACGAGGTTCCGGTCAGGATCGGTCGCGAGTCACCGAACTCGGTGCGCGCCAACGCCGACGACCCGCCGGTCGCACTCGCGGCCGATGCCTGAGCACCGAGCATGGCCGAGATCGGGATCCACTGCTGATTCTCGAAAACGATCATGCTCGCCGGGCTGTACACCGCGCGCAGGTCGAGTTGTTCGCGCATCGCGTCGACCAGACCTTCGGGAACCGGAAGCGGAGACGTCGTCGTCGATCGCACACGATCGACGACCGGCACCACGACGTAGCGCACGCCGAAGGGAGCCATCAGCCGACCGGCCCGAGTCGTCGATCGACTCGCCATCGCCGAGAGCACGCCACCGACGACTCGCTCCTCCACCTCACCCGACGACGACCAGGTCTCGTCGAGATCGAATCGTCCTCCGCTCACGAGCGAGTACGCGATGCCTTCGGCGAAGAAGCGATCGGCCCCGGGCACCAGTTCGGGATCACCGATCACCAACACCCGATAGTCGCCGTCGACGCTCGGTTCCACGAGCAACTCGTCGAGTTGACCGACGAAAGTGGTCGACGGCTGTTCCCACCGTCCGTCGACCGCCACCGCCGCGACCGGAACGACACCGACCACGAGGGCGACCAGTCCCACGAGACTCATCGGTTGACGAAGACCGAATCGACCGCCGCGCACGTCGAGTTGGAACGAGGCGTAGAGGGTCCCGGCCCCGAGGGCCACGCCGAATCCGACCGGAGCGAGCAGGACACCGACGTCGGGCAACCAGCTGACTCCGGCGTCGCCGGCCACTGCAGCGACGAGAAAGACCAGCGAGACGGAGACCGCCGACATGGCGCCCACGAGGCGCGTCGAACGGGCGACGAACAAGGCGATCACCATCGCCGCGTACGCCACGATCACGAGTCCACTCAGTGCGGCCGGGCCGACGTCGAATCGCAACAGGCTCCAGATGCCGCGATCCCCCGACACCCGCTCGGGAGCACCGACCACGGCCGTCCACCCGTCGCCGTCGAGGAAGCTCAACGACCACGGGAGGTGCAAGACGACGAGTCCGGTGAATGCGACCAACGATGCCGCGCCCGAGACGAGGGATCGCCGCCATGGGTCACCGGCCAGGACTCCGGCCACGGCCACCACCACGACCGCCGCCAAGGCGACCAGAGCCGCCGCCGGGCTGAACGCCGCGGCAACGGTCACCACGAGGGTGAGCCGCGCGACATGAGCGAGTCGGTGTTCGAAGGTCGCCTGTGTTTCGTCGGCGACTCGACGAGCGCACAGGATCGCCCACGGCACCGACGCGTAGGCGACGAGTACTGCCATTCGACCCGACGCGATGGCGGCGTACGGCAGCGGTACGGCCGCGTACACCACCGCCGCCACCAGACCGGCCCGCCCCGGCACCAGACGTCGAATCCCCCACCAGCCGAGAAGAATCGACCCGAACACGCCGACGGTCTGCAGGAGACCCATCTGCGCGAAGAACACCGAACCGGCCAGCGCGACGAGGAGTGAGCCGGTGGGTTGGGCCGCCGTTTCGCCGAGGCCGCGATCCCACCATCCCGACAGGTGCGAGCGAATCAGATCGACCGGCGACTCCGGGAAGGGCAGCAGTTCACCGACCGGACGAACTCCGTCGGTGATCACATGACGCCCACCGACGAGAAGGAGCAGGAGAAGGATCGACCAGACGGCGACGTCCAACGGCGATCGATCGCGCTCCACCCTGGATGTCGCCGACCCGAGACCACGCGAACGATCGCGCCGGAAACGACTCCAACGCACACTGCCACGCACTTGCAGACCGGCGACTTCACGATCGGGGACCACCCGGAACGCCGCCACTCGCCGACGTCGACGCAGGATCCCGGGGAGACCGGACACGAGCGACAACGGCGCGATGACACGTGCCCACGCCACGCGCGGCCGACCGCGCACGAGCGCGACGAGACCGGTCGCCAAGGCGAGCAGAACCATGGACGGAACGATCACCGCGAGTCGGAATCCACCGGTGAGCGATGCGACCGTCGCCAGTCGCGCTCGCTCGATCTCGGCTTCGCTCGGCGGTTCGGCGAGACGATCGGCGAGGGCCCCGCGATGGCGAGCCACGGCGGCCGGAACGATCACGACACGCGCCCCGGCGAGATGGGCGCGCCAACACAACTCGAGTGATTCGCCATGGAAGCGATGGCCGGATTCGAAACCGCCGAGACGACGAAAGAGATCTGCTCTGATCACGAGACACGCCGTCGACAGAGCGAACTTGTCGCCGGTCGCGTCGTGCTGCTCCTGGTCGAGTTCGAACGGTTCGAGTCCGTCGTCGAGTTCACCGAAACGGTCGACGTCGAATCCCACCGACGACAGCAGTTCCGGACGATCCCACTGCACCAGTTTCGGGCCGAGAATGCCGGCGTTGGATCGATACATTTCCTCGACCATCTGCCGTACGGCGTCGGGTGCCAACGCCACGTCGTCGTGCAGAAGCATGAACAATCCGCCATCGCCCTCGACCAGACGCAGGATCTGATTGGCCGCCCGGGCGAACCCGACGTCTCCGACGCCGCGAACGTGGACCGACGGCAGGATCTCCTCGGCCCGACGGCGCTGTTCGGCCACCACGTCCTCGTCAGCCGTCGTCACGAGGACGACGACCTGCAGAGACGGATAGTCCTGGGCCGCCAAGGACGTCAGCGCCTCGACCAGATCAGGACTGGACGGAGCGGCGACCACGGTGGCGACGACCCCGGGGACGGACCCGCTCAGGACCGACCGAGGAAGAGGCGCCCCATCGGGGGTGGAGGGTGCGACCACGATGGGCGAAGGCTAGCCGTGTGGCCTGCCCCGATGCGGTCGCTGAGCGGCCCGAGGGCCCTCCCGGGGATCGCCCCCGGCGGTCATGAGGCCTGGCTAGCGTGGGGATCCGACCCGGACGGACACGTGACCGATCGATCCCGGGCACTCGAGACTTCCGCTTCCATGAACTCCGCCGCCTCCGAGACCCGCACCCCCCTTCCCGAGGGAACGTTGGCGGTCGGTGCCGGCCTCATCATCGCCGGACTGTCGAGCTACCTGTTCTTCAAGGTCGGCCAGGAAGCCCTCGGCAAGGACGACTTCAAGCCGATCGTGGCCCTGTGGTTCGCGACCTTCGTGGTCGCCCCTGGATTCTTTCTCCCCCTCGAACAGGAGATGGGGCGAGCGCTGGCCCATCGCCGTGCCATCGGGATCGGGGGCCGACCCATCGTGTGGCGTGTCGTGCCACTGGGCGCCGCCATTGCGGCGATCGTCGTGGCCCTCATGGCCGCTTTCAGCTCTCTGGCCACGCGCGAGTTCTTCGAGGGTTACAGCCTCGTCACCGCGTCGCTGATCATCGCCTTCATGGCCTACGCCCCGGCTCACCTCGCGCGCGGCATCTGCTCGGGTCAGGCCCGGTTCTCGTCCTACGGCATCGTCATGGGTGCCGACGGTTTCGTTCGCGTCGTCGGCGCCGTCGTGTTGTGGCAACTCGGAGTCGACAACGTCGGGGCCTACGCGCTCTTGGTCGCATTGTCACCGCTCACCGGCGCGGCCTATGTGCTGGCGCGACGACGCCTCGTCACCGACGACGGACCGCCGGCCCCGTGGAGCGAGGTGACGCCCAACCTCGGGTGGCTCCTCATGGGGTCGCTGATGGGAGCCGGGTTGGTGAACGCCGGCCCGATCGCCGTCGACATCCTGGCTCGATCCGACGAGGCCGAACGGGTCACTCGCTTCGGCAACGGGGTCCTCCTCGCGCGTATCCCGCTCTTTTTGTTCCAAGCCGTCCAAGCCGCGCTGCTCCCCCGTCTCGCGCGCCTCGCCGCGCAACAGGATCTCGACGAGTTCCGTGCCGGATTCCGCCGACTGCTCGTGGTGGTCGTCGGAGTCGGTGCCATCGGAACGGTCGGCTCGTTCCTCGTCGGACCACCCGTGCTCGATCTGGTGTACGACGGAGGACTCGACCGCCGAACTCTCACCTTGCTCGCTCTCGGTAGTTCGATCTACATGGTCGCTCTGGCCACCGCCCAAGCCGTGATCGCGCTGCACGGACATTCGATCGTCGGAGTCGGATGGCTGCTCTCGATGGGCGTGTTCGTGATCACGACCGCAGTGAGCGCCGACGATCTCTATTTGCGGGTCGAGATCGGGCTGATGGCCAGTTCGGTGTGCGGGCTCGTGATCTTCGCCGTCGCCTTGCAACGTCGACTCGCCGCCGGACTGTCGCCGGATCCGAGTTCGGCGCTCGAGGCCTTCACCGATCACCCGATCGAAGGCTGATCGGGGCACGCCGGTCAGGTCGGCGTCGGCAGACCGGCGCGAATGGCTTCACGCTTGAGGTCGTGGGCCACCATCATCTTGACCAGTTCCGGGAAGGTGACCTCGGGCTCCCAGCCCAACTTCTCCCGCGCCTTGCTCGCGTCGCCGATGAGCAGATCGACTTCGGCCGGCCGAAAGAACTTCGGGTCCTGGCGCACGTATTTCTTCCAGTCGTCGATTCCGGCTTCGGCGAAAGCCAACTGCACGAGTTCTTCGATCGTGTGCGTCTCGCCGGTGGCGATCACGTAGTCGTCGGGTTCACTCTGCTGCAACATGAGCCACATGGCCTTCACGTAGTCGCCGGCGTAACCCCAGTCGCGTTTGGCGTCGAGGTTGCCCATGACCAACTCGTCCTGCAGGCCGAGCCGGATACGCGCCGCCGCGTTGGTGACCTTGCGCGTGACGAACTCGACACCACGACGCGGCCCTTCGTGATTGAAGAGAATTCCCGAACAGGCGTAGAGGCCGTAGCTCTCGCGGTAGTTGACCGTGATGTGGTGTCCGAAGACCTTGGCGCAACCGTAGGGCGAACGCGGATGGAACGGAGTGCGCTCGGACTGCGGGATCTCGCGCACCTTGCCGAACATCTCCGACGACGACGCCTGGTAGAAGCGGATGGGATTGTTCTCGGCCCCACCCACCATGCGGACGGCTTCGAGCATGCGCAGAACACCCGTTCCGGTGAGATTGGAGGTGAGTTCGGCCTGGTTCCACGACAGCGCCACGAACGAGATGGCCGCCAGGTTGTAGACCTCGTCGGGTCGCGCCACGTCGAGCGCCTTCACGAGTGACGGAAGGTCGGCCAGGTCGCCGGGCACGATCTCGACGAATGGGAATTCGTCGCGCATCATCTCGAGTTTGGGATTGTTCTGACCCTTGACGACACCGAAGACCTCGTAGCCCTTGTCGTGCAAGAGTTGAGCCAAGTGCTGGCCGTCCTGACCAGTGACTCCGGTGATGAGGGCGCGCGGCATGGGACTCCTTTGACGTGCCCACGGGGGCGTCGGCGAAGTCTACGGTCGTACACTCTCTCCGTGCTGACCATCGCCGTCGACACCGGGCCACTGCACGGACCAGCGACCGGAATCGCCCGGGCCACCTCCGGGATCGTCGACGAGTTGGCACGTCGCGACGTGTCGCTCGTGCCGTACGTTCTCAGTTTCCGCGCCCGACTCGAACCCGGCACGCGTCGCATTCCGCTTCCCGCCGCTCTCGCTCTTCGAGCCTGGGGGAATTGGGGTCGCCCACGCGTCGAGCGACTCTGGCGTGGCGTCGACGTGATCCACGGCACCAACTACGTGGCGCCCCCCAGTCGCGTTCCGCGTCTCGTGAGCGTGTACGACTGCTGGGCACTCGATCACCCGCAATACGTTCACACCGACGTTCGACTGGCCATGAACGCCTTGCGTCGTTCGATCGCCGACGGTGCGGTGATCCACTCGTCGTCGCACGCCACCGCGCGTCGACTCCGTGCCCACTTTCCCGATGCGAACGTGGAGGTGATCCACCTCGGTTCGACTCCGCCGCGCCCGGCGCCGCTCCGGATTCCGGCCTCGCTGCCCCCGGTACTTGCCGACGCTCCTTTCATCGCCTCGATCGGAACCGTGGAGCGTCGCAAGAACGTCCCTTCTCTCGTCACGGCGTTCGGACTGCTCGCCGACGAATCGTCCGATGTTCACTTGGTCATCGCCGGCGGAACGGGCGACGACTCGGCCATGGTCGATGTCGCGATCACCGATCTCGATCCAGCGATTCGCTCTCGCGTGCACGTTCTCGGTCGTGTCGACGACGACACCGCCGCCTGGCTGCTTCGTCGAGCCCGCGTTCTCGCCTATCCCTCGCTCGACGAGGGATTCGGCTTCCCGCTGCTCGAAGCGATGGAGTACGACGTCCCGATCGTGGCCTCCGACGCCGGGTCGATCCCGGAAGTGGCCGGTGATGCCGCGTTGTTCGTCCCGCCGAGCGACATCGCGGCGTTGGCTCGCGGCCTCGCAGTCGCCGCCGCCGACGACGAAACGCGATCCCGCCTGATCGCCGCTGGCCGCGCCCGGCGGGCCGAGTTCTCGTGGACGACTACGGTCGACCGACTTCTCGCTCTCTACGAAAGAATGGCGCGATGATCACGGTGCTGGCCGGAGGAGTGGGGGCGGCGCGATTTCTTCGCGGTCTCGTGAGCGCGGTCGACCCCGCCTCGATCACCGTCGTCGTCAACACAGGTGACGACTCGGTGATCAACGGACTCCACGTCTCACCCGATCTCGACACCGTCACCTACACCGTGGCCGGAGCGATCGACCTCGAACGCGGGTGGGGTCTGGCCGACGAGTCGTGGCGCACCATGAAGGCCCTCGGCCGTTACACCGATGTGCGTCCGACCGACTCGGTGGCCGCCAACACGTGGTTCAATCTCGGGGACCAGGACATCGCCACGCATCTGTATCGCACCGCTCGTCTCGCCGAAGGCGCGACTCTCAGCGAGGTGACCGACGAGATCCGTCGGGCCTGGGGTCTTCCCTTCCGAATTCTTCCCATGACCGACGATCCCGTGGCCACTCGGGTCGACGTCGTCGAAGGTGACTCGATCACCGACGTCGGCTTCCAGGAGTACTTCGTACAACGTCGACACTCGGTGCCGGTGACGGCCGTTCGTTTCGTCGGCGCCGAGAGTGCACGACCCACGTTCCTCGACGAATTGTCGACGAGCGACGTCGTGGTCGTGGCTCCGTCGAATCCCCTCGTGTCGATCGGACCGTTGCGTGCTCTCGAGGGAGTCGATCGCACGTTGAATTCGCGACGCGATCACGTCGTGGCCGTGTCACCCATCGTCGCCGGTTCGGCCCTGAAGGGTCCGGCCGATCGCATGCTCGCCGAACTCGGACACGAGCCGTCCGTGGTCGGTGTGGCCCGCCTGTACGCACCCGTTTGTTCGACCCTGGTGATCGACGTCCGCGACGCCGATCGGGTGGACGAGGTCGAACGAGAAGGTGTTCGCTGCGTCGTGACCGACACGATCATGTCGTCACCCGACGTCTCGCGTTCACTCGCCCTCACCACGGTGTCGGCGATCACCGAAAGGAACCCCTGATGAGTCACGACTCCGGATCCTCGTTCGCACCGCTTCGTCTGACAGCGTGGGGGGTCACCGGAATCGGTGAGATCACCGCTGGCGTGCAGCTCGGCGACGTGATCGTCGACGCCTGTCGCGCCGAACACAACGGTCCGCTGCTCGACGGCGACGTGTTGGTGGTGACACAGAAGATCGTGTCGAAGGCCGAAGGCCGAATGGTTCGGATCGATCCCGACGATCCGCTCTCGCACAAAGGCCTGGTGGAAGAAGAAGCCGCTCGCGTCGTACGTCGGCGCGGTGATCTGATCATCACCGAGACGCGTCACGGCTTCGTTTGCGCCAACAGCGGCATCGACCTTTCGAACGTCGAGCGCGGATGGGCCGCTCTTCTCCCCCTCGACAGCGATCGCTCGGCGCGCCGCATCCGTGACATCGTGCGGGCCAAGGCCGGCGTGTCGGTCGGTGTGATCGTGTCCGACACCTTCGGTCGACCGTGGCGACGAGGTCTCACCGACGTGGCCATCGGCGTGGCCGGAATCGCCGCGGTGGTCGACTTGCGCGGCACGCCCGACGCACTCGGGCGAACGATGCAGGTGACCGAAGTGTGCGTGGCCGACGAGCTCGCCTCGGCCGCCGAGTTGGTGATGGGCAAATCGAACGGCGTTCCGGTCGCCGTGGTGCGCGGCTGCGATCCATCGTGGTTCCGTGATTCGTCGATCGGCGAGGTGGTGCGACCGGCGTCGGAGGATCTCTTCCGCTGAGACGGACGGTTCGCTCGCTCGACTGGCGTCAGCCCTCGGCGAAGCAGCGAGCGAGACCTTCGTCGAGCGTGGTCCACGGACTCCATCCGAGATGGAGTCGAGCCCGTGACGGTGACAGCGCCACCCGCGACGGAGATCGCGGTCGACGCGGCGCCTCGACGACGCCGACGTCGGTTGCGATCGTCCCAGCGAGGTCACGAACGGCCGTCTGACGACCGGTCCCGAGGTTGAGCAGCAGACCTCCACCGCGGGTCGCAGTCCTCCACAGCGCGTCGATGCAGTCGTCGACGAACAGGAAGTCGCGCGTCTGCCGGCCGTCACCGTGCAACGTGAAGGCTCGCCCGTCGGCTCTCGCGGCGAGAGCCGCTCCGACCACGTTGGACTCAGGTCGTAGACGCGGTCCGTACACGGTCGACAGGGCCAAGGCGGTGTATTCGACACCGTGGTCGTTCCGGTAGGCGGCAGCGGTGTCGATCATCGCCTGGGTGACCACACCGGGAACCCCGATCGGTCGTCGCTCGTGGTCTTCCTTGAGTGGAAGTTCACGAGCCGGCGCGTCGCCGTAGAGCAGCGAACCGGGAACCGCGAAGACCAATTTGGAGTCGGGCGAACCAGCGCGAATCGCCTCGAGAACGTTGACGAAGGTGCCCAAGGCGAGCACCGCGTCCATCGGCCCGCGAGCCCACGACTCGAGTCCGGCGAGGAGATACACCACCGAGGGCCGACGACGAGCCACGTAATCGGCGAACTCGGGAGTCGCCGCATCGAGCTGCTGGATGGAGAGTCGTCCGTCGTGACCGGACCGACGGGCAGTCGCCAGGTTGGCCAGAGTCCCGGTGGCCATCGAATCGACGACGTGCACCGAGACGTCTTCCGACACGAGACGATCGACGAGATGGGAGCCGAGGAATCCGGCTCCGCCGACGACCATGGCCGACGCGGGAGGAGCGACCGACGAACGCCGCGCCATCGGAACTCAGACCGCAGTCGGGTCGGGCACCGACACCGCCACGAGCGTGGATCCGGCTTCGACCACGCCGTCGGCACCGATCACACATCGATCGACGTGTGCCTCGCCGTCGATACGGCCCATCACGATGCTGTCGACGACGTGGCAACCGTCGCCGATCACCGCACCTGGCAGGACGATGGAGTCGCGCAGAACCGCACGGGCGCCCACCAACGCGCCCGCCGACACGAGCGAATGGTCGATCGACGCCGACGGATCGACGACGGCTCCTGAGGCGACCATCGCGCAGGTGGATGATCGACGACGGCCGTCGAGCAGGTCGAAGTTGGCTTGGCGATAGGTCTCGGGTCGGCCCGTGTCGATCCAGTAATCGTCCGTGGACAGCGCGAAGAGACCGCCGTCGTCGACGACCGACGGAAAGGTCTCGCGTTCGATCGACACCTTGCGACCGGTGGGGATGCGCCCCAACACCGACGGTTCGAACACGTAGGTACCGGCGTTGATGAGATTGCTCGGCGCGGTGCCGGGGGCCGGCTTCTCGACGAACCGCCGCACGCGACCGTCGTCGTCGAGGTCGACCACACCGTACGCCGAGGGATCGTCGACGGGGGTGAGATGAATCGATGCCTCGGCTCGCTTGTCGCGGTGGAAGGCCACGAGCCGACCCACGTCGAGATCGGTGAGGACGTCTCCGTTCACGACCACGAAGGTGTCGTCGATCCCGGCGTGGTCGGCCGCGAAACGAATCGCTCCACCGGTGTCGAGCGGTTCGGGTTCGACGGCGTAGTGCAACGTCACGCCGGCGCACCTTCCGTCGGGAAAGGCCGCCATGAAGGGTTCAGGCTTGAAGCCGAGGGCCAGCACCACTTCGTCGACCCCCGCCCGGGCGAGCATCGCCACGAGGTTCTCGATGATCGGACGATGTCCGACCGGAAGCATCGGTTTGGGCGTCGTGAAGGTGAGTGGTCGCAGTCGGGTTCCGAACCCGCCCACGAGCACCACCGCGCGCATCAGCCGCCCGTGGTGGTGGTCGGCGCCGTCGTGGCCGGAGCCGCCGAGGTCGAGGCGACGATCGTGGTCGTCGCACCCGGCGTGGTCGCGCCCGACGCCGGCAACGTGGTGGTCGCGCCCGGAACGGTGTCGACCGGAGCGTTCGGGTCCACGGAGGTGGGCGGGACCTGACCGGAGTCGACGGCACCGAGTTCGGGCAGGTTGGCCGCGGTGGGCGGCATGCCCGGGTTCACACCCGCCGGCACGAAGGCGATGGTGATGGCCATCCCGTCGTTCGCGATGCGGATCTGGTCGAAATTGGTGATGTAGGTCGCGAACTTGCTCGAGTCGTCGTACGCGTCGTACACGTAGGCGACCACTTCACCGTCGACCGAGTTGCCGTCCTCGTCGACACACTTGGTCTCGCCTTCTTCGTACACCGCGCCACCCTGGTCGGCCGGAAACTCGATCTTGGTGTCGGTGACGTCGACGCCGTACACGTCGAGGAACACACCCAATTTGGCGTTGCGACCGGTGGCCACCGACGAGTACGGGTGCCAGTGGATCACCCCGTCGTCGTGGCTGTGGATGCCGCTGCGACGGAACTCGTCGACGAGAAGCTGGCCGGCCGTGTCGAGTTCTTCCTTGTTGCCCTGCAGGTCGGGCAACCAGGTGTCGCAGGCGTAGAAACCGTAGGACACGTGCCAGTGATCATTGACGGTGGGCGGCACGTTGCGGTTCGGGATCGACTCACGCGAGTAGATGATGAGCGCCGCACCGACCACCGCGATGCCGACGACGATGGCCGGGAACAAGGTGCCGCCCTTGAAGCGGACCTGACGCCCCTTGCCTTTGCCCTTCGCGGCGAGTTTGGCGACTCGACTGGCCGATGTGCTCTTCGATTTCGATCCCTGACCCACGAGGATTCGAGGCTACCTGCTCGAACCGGATCCGGCAGGTCGGGCAGGCCGATCGATCGACGTCTCGATGAGGGTCGCATAGGCCGAGGCCACGGCGGCGGGCGACGCCACCGTCTGTACATGGACTCGGGCCGATCGGCCCATCTCGCGAGCCCGCTCGAGGTCGCCGACCAGATCTCGTACGGCGGACACGAAGGCGACCGCATCGTCCGGGGGGACGCACGTCCCGCCGGCGGACCGTTCGACCAGTCGAGTCACTTCGGTGTCGGCGTCGATCGCGGCCACGATCGGTCGCCCGGCCGCCATGATCGAGTACGTCTTGGACGGAACGCTCACCCGGCCGAGACCGCGCTTCAGGAGAACGGCGTGCACGTCGCCGGTGGCCAAGACCTCGGCCAGATGCGCGGCGGGCTGGTAGTCGCCGAACACCACGTTGGGAAGATCACGGGCCCGGGCCGTGAGATCGCGACGCGCCGCGCCGTCGCCGTTGATCACGAACCAGACGTCGGGGAGTTCCCGTGCCGCGTCGATCATGAGATCGAGCGATTGCGAGAAGCCGACGTTGCCGGCGTACATCACGACCGGACGGTCGTCGATTCCGAGTTGGCGTCGGTAGTCGGTCGACCGATCGAGGGGGCGAATCGCCTCGACGTCGACGAAATTGGGGATGGTGTGGATGCGCCCCATGCGCGAAGTCGGCACTTTCGCGCGCAGATTGTCGGCCAGATCCTCCGACAGAACGGTGACCGCCTCGGCCCGACGGTAGACCCAGGTCTCGAGTCGACGAGCGAGCGCGATCACCGTGCGGTTGGTGATGGCACCCGACTCGACGGCGGCGTCGGGGAACACGTCCTGGACGTTGACGAACAGCGGAGCTCGTCGAATGCGGGCCACGACCCAGCCGGTGACCCCCAAGGTCAGCGGCGGCGACATCGCGAACACCGCGTCGAGTCGACGTCCGCGCGCGACCCGCGCGCCCGCGACCGCCGCCGTGACCGAGAAGCCGATGAACCCGAGCGCCCGTCGCACGAGATTGCGTTTGTCGTCTCCCGCGAAAGGGTCGAGTCTGGTCACGCTCCCCCACGGCTCGTTCGTCGTACGCGTTCGCCAACGCACGTGTCGCCAGTCCGGCTCGACGCGGTGCTTGGCGTACCACGGCAGCGACGTGACCACGTGGATCTCGTGGCCCAGTGCGGCGAGTTCGCTCACGACACGCGTCATGATCACACCCGTGGGCGCGGTGTCGGGCGCGAAGTGCGGACACACGACAGCGATGCGAAGCGCGCGCTCGCTCACGGCACGACCATTCGATACGCCGCGGCGAGCGCGGCTCCCGACGCGTCGATCGAGTAGCGACGAACGTGCTCGACACCGCGTTGAACGAGTTCGGTGCGGCGAGCTCGCACCAGATCGGGCAGACCGGCCCACAGGTCCTCCTGAAGCGCGAGAACGATGCCGGCGTCACCCACTACTTCGGGCAGAGCGGCGTGATCGCTCACCACCACCGGCGTGCCGAGTTGCATGGCTTCGATCACCGGGGCTCCGAATCCCTCGTACTCGCTCGGGAAGGCGAGCGCCTGAGCCATCCGCACGAGCCCGTTGCGGTCGGCGTCGGACACTCGGCCGACGTGGACGACCGTTCGCGCCACTCGCGGATCGGCCAGTCGGGCCGTCACCTCGGCGTGGGCGGCACCGGCGCCACCCATGAGCACCAGACGCACTCCGAGGTGCGACCAGTGACGATCGGCGACGTCGACGATGAAGCGGTGCCCCTTGTGGGGATGGGTGACCGCCGGGTACACGACGATCGGGCCCTCTCCGAGATCGAATCGGGCGCGGAGTTCGTCCTCGGGCGTGCAATGGCGATTGAGCGATTCGTCGACTCCGTGCGGAACGACCACCACCCGCGACGGGTCGACACCGTAGGCGTCGACCACGGTTTCACGAACGTAGAGGGTGGGAACGGCGATCAGGGTCGCACCGCGCGCCGAGCGCGGCATCATGGCGTGCAGGTACGACCGACGCAGGGTCGAGAAGTACTCCGGAAAGCGTCGGTACTGCAGATCGTGAATGGTGAGCACGGTCGGCTGGCGTCGGCGAGTCGGCAAGGTACCGCCGCCGTGATGCACGAGTGATGCGTCACGAGTGCGCCGATACAACCACGTCGATTCGGTGGCGATGCGACGACCACGAGACGACGAGTCGTGTGGACCCTCGACGACCTCGTGCGTGGCCGCGACCTCCGGATGAACGTCCGCGAAACCTTTCGGGGCGAACACTCGTGTCGACACACCGTGTTCGGCGAGGCCGACCAATTGCCGAGTGAGGTATTCCTCGCTTCCACCCACTGCGCCGGGTCGCAACCAGAGCAGGTTCACCGCGACGTCGTCGATCATCCTCCGATGACCTCTCGGTAGGCCGAGACGGTGAGACGAGCCGTCTCGGACCACTCCCGACGGGCCGCCTGACGCAGACCCCAGATGATCAGCTCGTTGCGCCGCGACAAAGCGTCTTCGATCCCGCGGCGGATGTCGTCGACGCTGAAGGGGTCGACGAGGACCGCGGCCCCACCGGCGACTTCCTCGGTGGAGGTTCCGAGGCTGGTCACGACCGGGACCCCCTGCGACATGGCCTCGAGCACGGGCATTCCGAATCCTTCGCGCTCGCTCGGGTAGCAGAACACCGAGGCCGCCGAATACAGAGCGGGCAGATCGTCGTCGGGTACGAAACCGATGAACTGGACGCCGTCGACGCCGTCGATTCCCGAGTCGCCCCACCCCTGGGCGCCGGCGACGACGAGTGGCAACGGCTTCTTCATGCCGGCGATGGCTTCGACGAGACGCTTCAGGTTCTTGCGGGGTTCGACGGTCCCGACGAAGAGCAGGAACTCGCTCGGCAACGAGAACTTCGCACGCACGTTCACACGATCTTTCTCGGTGACCGGGTGCCGTTCGACCCCCCACGGCACGAGACGTAGTCGGGCCACGTCGATACCGGCGCGTTCCGCGTCGAGCATGGTCGCCGTCGACGGACACAAGACGAGATCGGCGCGACGGCGGATCTCGGCGAGGCTTCGCTCGAACACCCGCACACCGTGACGAGTGAACTGATCGGGGCGGTGGCGCCACGCCACGTCGTGCAACGTGGCGACGAGCGGTGCCTTGCTCGGCGGCGGAATGAGACCGGTGCAGTGCACGACGTCGACCGGCCCGGTGGCGCGTTCGATGGGTGGCCAACCGAGGCGCAACCAGAACTCGTACAACACCGCGCCGCGGTACGGAAGTTGGTGGACCGGCACGGTGGGCGTGAAGGCCGGATGCGGTGGACGGCGATGTCGACCGGCCACTCCGAGAATCTCGACACCCGGCACGTCGTTCAGGGCCACGGCGGTTCGCAGGGCCGAGGACGCCGTGCCGCCCGGGACCCGATGCCAACACTGTTCGAGGGTGTAGGCGACGCGCACGGGGGCTTGCACGCCCCTATCTTGCCCGGTGCGAGCGATTCCCCGACGCCAGGGCTCGATTGCCCGATTTCGCGACTCGACCGCGAGACTCGCCTCATGACGTCGCGATCTGAAGCCACTCATTCGATTCTCGCCATCTCGGGCAGCCTCCGCCGCCAGTCGTCGAACACCGGACTGGTCCGCATGGCCCAACGTCTGGCCCCGGCAGACGTGACGTTCACCCACTGGGATCGCCTGGGCGAGCTCCCGTATTACAACGAGGATCTGGAGGCCGATCCGCCGGCGGTGGTGCGGGAATGGCGCGCTGCCGTGTCGGCTGCCGATGCCGTGTTCGTCGCCGCTCCTGAATACAACTTCGGTCCGACCGGAGTCCTGAAGAACGCCATCGACTGGGTGACGCGACCTTTGGGTCAACACGCACTGCGTGGCAAGAGGATCAGCATCGTGAGCAGTGCCGGCAGCACCGGCGGCGCGCACATGATCGAACAGTTGTCGGGGATCCTCGCGCTACTCGGTAACCAAATGGTGAGCGAACCGATCGTGCAGATCGCCAAAGGTGCTGACCGAATCGGCGCCGACGGGTCAACAACCGATCCCGAAATCGAGGATCTGATCGCTCAGCGACTGGCGAAGATCACGTCCTGACGAACCCAGGTTCGTCGTCGATCGGCAACCGAGCACCTCAGGAGAACGACTCCGAACCCACCGACAACGACGTCGGCGGACGACGCGGCGCGTGCCACAACGCTTCACCACGTGACTCGACCGTCGACCAGGACTCGTCGACGCCGGTGCGCACGACGAGTCCCGGAGGTCCGTCGATCTCCCACAACACCGCCGGACGTTCGCCGTGCCAACGAACCGCGAACGACACCCGGTGTCGCGCACCCACGGCGATGCCATGGGCTTCACACGACACGCCGTACCAATCGGTCGGCATACCGTCGGCCAAGAGTGTGACGGTGTCGCGGGCCGTCAGGCGGGCGAGTCGGTCGTGAACGAGAGCCGGCAACACGTGACGCGACACGTCGAGCGACGTCGCCGGATCGACCGTGCCCCACGCTCCGGCCAGATCGTCGGCGCGCGTTCCGCGAAACTTCGCCACTGCACCGATCAGATCGTCGACGGCCCGTGAATCGTCGGCGAGCAGTCGGGCTCCGGCGGCCAACGCCAGTCTCGCCGCACTCGCGTCGACACGACCTCGTCGTAGATCGTCGAGCAACTCCTCCACCAGTCCGGCCACCGACACCGGCTCGGCGCTCTCGACGTTGGCGCGTACGCGCTCGTCGAGATCGAGAAGTCGTTCGGCTGCCGTGTCGGCATCGCCACCGTGCAACACGGCCTGGCACCGTGCCGCGATCACACGGTCGGCGAGCGGCACGGAGTCGATCAGATCGGGCACCACGAATCGACCGGCGCGCTCGGCAACCGCCAGCCATCCACGAACCACCGAGTCGACCTCGGGCAACTCTCCGGCCAGAGCCTCGGTGCGGCCGTCGTGGCGCAACATCACGCGTGCACTCGAACGATGGCCGACCGGCAACACCATCGGTGCGACCGGAAGCTCGAGTCCGGGCGCCGGCCATTCGCCCGAGGGCGAGGCCGCCACTGGTCGCGACGTCACCAGATCGGCGCGCGAGAACGCCACCGCGACCGGGAGCGCCGAATCGTTGACCACGTCGACCACGGTGACGCCGACGTCGCCCACCGACGTGCTCCAGACCGTGTGCACCACGTCGCCGCGCGGCACACGCAGCCGCGTCTCGAACACCGGTGTGCCGTCCACGAGTCGTCGCCGCACCGCCACCTCACGGGCCGGATGATGCCAGCGATCGTCGGCGGCCACGTACCACTGCAACGGCGGCGTTCCGTCCTCGAATTCGAGGTCACCCCACGGTGTGACAGCCGCTCGCCAGGTCGATCCGAGGACTCCCGTGAGGTCACTCGTGTTCGACAGCGGCGCGACCGATGCGGCTCGACGCTTCCACCACCTAGCCAAGTTCGCTCCGACGACGCCGTTGCATGAGCAGTGACATGGCGTCGACGGCGGCCCGACCCTGGTGACACACCGCCACCACCTGTTCGGTGATCGGCATCTCGACCTCGTGGCGACGAGCCAGGTCGAGCACCGACGGCGAACTCTTGACTCCTTCGGCCACCATCGTCATCGACGCCATGATGGCATCGATCGACTCGCCGCGCCCAAGTCGCAATCCCACCTGGTTGTTACGGCTCTGCGTGGACGAGCACGTGGCGATGAGATCGCCCATGCCGGCCAGGCCGGCGAAGGTGAGTCCTTCACCACCCATGGCCATTCCGAGTCGAGTCATCTCGGCGAGGCCGCGAGTGATGATCGTGGCACGCGTGTTGTCGCCGAATCCCATACCGGCTGCCATTCCCGACGCGATGGCGATCACGTTCTTGGCCACACCGGCGATCTCGCTGCCCACCACGTCGGGGTTGGTGTAGACGCGCAACGTGGGCCGAGTGAAGACCTTCTGCAACTCCTCGGCGATCGTCGTGTCGTCGATGGCCACCACCGCAGCCGCCGGTTGGCCGGCCATGATCTCCTTGGCGAGATTGGGGCCGGTGAGCACCGCCACCGGATGACCCGGCATCTCGTCGGCCACCACCTGGCTCATTCGCTTCAACGAGCTGCGTTCCAGACCTTTCGACAGACTCACGACCGGCACCCACGGGCGCACCCAGCGCGCCGTCTCGGCCACCACGTCACGAAAGCCGTGCGACGGCACCCCCATCACGATCACGTCGGCCAGCGACACCGCATCGCGCATCGACGACGTGAACTCGAGTTCGGGCGGCAATGCGAAGTCGGGGAGATAGGCGTCGTTGCGACGCGTCGACGACATGGTGTCGACCAAATCCTGACGACGGGCCCAGAGCACCGTCGAGGTGTTGGGTGCCACGAGCGAGGCCACCGTGGTCCCCCACGATCCGGCTCCGATCACCGCCACTCGCATCGTTCGACCGTTCGCCATGTCCCCACCCCCGACGTGAGCGTAACGGCCGCCGTGCGACCCGAAGACCGCTCGTAGGCTCGCGGTGTGTCTCTCGCCGTCGTCGTCCCGGTGCGCGCCTTCGACCTCGGCAAGTCACGACTGGCCGAACTCCTCACACCCGCCGAACGCCGAACCCTCGCCCGAGCCATGGCCGAGGTCGTCGTGCGTCCCCGAGGTGACGCTCGATGGTTCGTGGTCTGCGACGACGACGGAATCGTCGACTGGGCGAACTCCCGAGGCGCCACACCTGTTCGCGTGTCGGCGTCAGGCCTCAATCCGTCCCTCGCCGAAGCCGCACCCACCGTCGCCGCCGTCGAGGCCTCGCACGTCGTGATCTGCCATGCCGACCTGCCGCTCGCCGGCGATCTGGTGGACATCGTGACGGCTGCGATCCACGACGCACCCGACTCCATCCTCGTCGCACCCGATCGCCACCGGGACGGAAGCAACGTGGTCGTGATCCCCCATCACTTGTTCTCGCGTTGGGAATTCCGCTACGGCCGTGGGTCCTTCAGCGCCCATGGTGCACTGGCCGCCGAACTCGGTTCCTCCGCCGTGGTGATCGACGACCCTCGCCTTGCCACCGACGTCGACACGGTCGACGATCTCGACCTCGTGCGAGACTTCATCGCCTCGACACTTCCCCACTGGAACAAGTCATGACCGACGCCAACGAACCCGGCCAGCCGTCGCTCGCCACCGTCCCCGCGATCACGAGCGTCGACCTCGACGTGCCGCGGAT
Source organism: Actinomycetota bacterium (assembly GCA_039800005.1). GTDB lineage: Bacteria > Actinomycetota > Acidimicrobiia > Acidimicrobiales > Ilumatobacteraceae > Casp-actino8. The sequence continues at coordinate 28,405 of JBDLRN010000057.1, forward strand.
CGCCCTCGCCATCGGCGCCCATCCCGACGACGTCGAATTCGGTTGCGGCGGCACGCTCGCCAAGTGGGCCGCCGCCGGGTGCGTTATTCATCATCTCGTCCTCACCGACGGATCCAAAGGAACCTGGGATCCGCACGCCGACACCGTCGCCCTCGTGGCCCGCCGACGCGACGAGCAACGCGACGCCGCGCGGCGACTCGGCGCCACCGGCGAGGTCGTCTTCTCCTCGAGCGTCGATGGAGAACTCGCCGAATCGCCGGCTCTGGTGAGCGAGATCGCACACGTGATTCGTCGGCTGCGACCGAACGTGGTGCTCGGCCACGACCCATGGAAGCGCTATCGCCTCCATCCCGACCACCGACGAGCCGGTTTTCTCACCTGCGACGCCATCGTGGCCGCCCGCGATCCGCACTTCTTTCCCGACCACGGCATCGCCCATCATCGGCCCGACACGCTGCTGCTCTGGGAGGCCGACGAACCCGACCACGCCGAGGACGTGTCGTCGTCGATCGACGCCAAGATCGACGCCTTGTTGGCGCACCAGTCGCAGTTCGAGAGCACGATGAAGGCCACCGATCCCGCCGCACTGGCCGACTTCGAACGTCGGATACGACACCGTCTCGGCGAGCACGGTCGGCGGGTCGGACGGCCGATGGCCGAGATCTTCAAGAAGATCAGCGACCTGTGATCGTCAGGCCGGCCGGGGCGAGCGTCCTGGCCCGGCCGGACCGGCGAACGCTTGTGCCGTGGCCATCCACGCGGACGCGGCTTCGCCACGCACGGTGATCGACGTGTCGGTGAGATGTCGACGTTGGGTGACCACGAGACAGAACTCGAGAGCGTCGCCTTCCACCGAACCGCCGTCGGCATCGGCGGCACCCCACTGCCAGCCACGACCGTCGGGAGCGGTGAGCGACACGTGGACCGGCCGGTCGTCGGCCGGCTTGCCGTTCACCATGAGGCTGTAGGGGCGAGCCGACACGCCGATGTGCGCGACGTGACGCAAACGCGCGGTCGGCACGGGAGTGACCGCCAACACATCGGCGACGTCGTAGGCGTGAGCCCAGGTCTCCATCAGACGGGCGGTCAGGAACGACGCCACCGACATCGACGGCCCGTACCACGGCACCCGCGCGGCCTCGTCGGCCGTTCGGGCGGCGTCGACGAGGCGCCGCCGGTTGGTCACCCATTCCCCGAGGAGTTCGTCGGGGGTCACGAGACGACCCAGTTCGATCGAGAGATCGCGCGGCGCCTCGGCGAGGAGACGCTCACGGTCGGCGACGAACGCTTCCGGATCCGACAAGGCCAACGCGGCACGATGGTCGAAGAAAGCGAGATGACTGACCTGATCGGCGATCGTCCAACCATCCGACGGGGTGTCGAGGCGCCATGTCGCCGGGGAGAGATCGCGAATCAACGCGTGCAGAGCATCGTGCTCCTGCTCCAGATCGGCCAGGATCTCGACACGCGTGGGACGGCTCACGGCGACAGTGTCGTCCGACCGGGCTGGCGGATCCGTGTCGGACCGAATAATTGCCCCTGCGCTGGAGCGAAACGTCCGGAAAAAGGAAATCGAGCGGGGTTTCCCCCGCTCGATCCGTTCCTCCCCGTAGTTCGGGAAACGAATTACTTCTTCTTGGCTGCGGTGCGACGCTTGCGCTTCGCGGGAGCCTTCTTGGCCGGAGCCTTCTTCGCAGCTGCCTTCTTCGGAGCTGCCTTCTTCTTGGCTGCCTTCTTCTTGGCCGGAGCCTTCTTCGCAGCTGCCTTCTTCGGAGCTGCCTTCTTCTTGGCTGCCTTGCGCTTCGCGGGAGCCTTCTTGGCCGCCTTCTTCGCGGCGGCCTTCTTCGGAGCTGCCTTCTTGGCGGCTGCCTTCTTCTTTGCTGCCATGGGATATCCCTTTCTGATTTTTACTGCAGTGTTGTGTTGTGTCGGATCTCTCGGCGAGGCATGCGCTCTCCGAGTGATCCCTCGGGTCGGAGTCGGTCGGCACTGGTGCCACCACTCGACCCATGGTCATTCGTCTGACGTTCCACGGGTGGAACAGCACTATTTGACGAGAATTCGCGACGGTTTACAAGCCAATCGTTTGTTGCAACTGCAACAAGTGACCACGGGCGTCGGACCACCTCGCAGAGATCCACCACCGACGGTCGCGGATGAGCGACACTTGGCGTGCCGGATCGCCCCTCGTCCGGTCCCATGACGAACTCGAGTCGACTGGTTCGACTCGGACGATCCACAAGGGAGAATCGGTGGCGGAATCGGTGCGGGCGCAGCGGGCTCAGACCAACTCGACGGCACGGGCCGGGCGGACGTCCCGGCGCTCCACACCTCCAGCGGACCGAACTTCCACCCGATCGTCGTCGGCGACGGCCACTCGCGTGGTGCTCGACACCTCCGTTCTCATCGCCGATCCGCACTGCCTCGGCGCCTACCCGGGCTGTGATCTCGTCATTCCACTCACGGTCATCGAAGAGCTCGACGGCCTGAAGAGTCGCCCCGACGACGTCGGTCGCTCGGCCCGGGCGGCCTTGCGTCGGCTCGAGGAGATTCGGCTGCAGGCCGGCGGATCGCTCGCTCGTCCGGTGCCCACCGACGATGCCGGCTCCACCGTGCACATCGAGATCAACGGCATCCAGCGCCACCTTCTCGTCGAACACGGTCTCGATCCGGGCACGCCCGACAATCGCATCATCGGCGCGGCCCTCGGCCAGGCTCAGATCTCACCGACCCGCATGGTCTCCAACGACGCCGCGCTTCGACTGAAAGCCGCTCACCTCGGACTGGTCGCCCACGAACACCAACCCAATGGTCGGGCCGCCGATGCTCGCCCGCTCGGATGGGTCGCCGTCGACGTTCCGAGCGACGTGGTCGATCGCCTCTACGACGGACATGCAGTCGAGCCGAGCGAAGCCGGAGTCACCGACCTCGTCACCGAGAACTCGTTCGTCATCGCGCGGGCTGGTAGCCAGTCCGCACTCGCCCGTTGCAGCGACGCCGAACTCCGGCTGGTGTCCCCCTCCTCTCCGGAGGCGTGGGGACTGCGCGCCCGATCCAAGGAGCAGCGCTTCGCCCTCGAGTTGTTGCTCGATCCCGCCGTCAGCGTCATCGCTCTCGACGGACGCGCCGGCACGGGCAAGACCGTGCTGGCCATCGCCGCCGGACTCGAGCAGGTGGTGGAGCAGCGCCGCTACGAGAAGTTGGCGGTCTACCGACCGCTGGTTCCGGTGGGACGCGCCGACGTCGGCTTCCTGCCCGGCGGACTCGACGAGAAACTCGACCCGTGGATGTCGGCCATCCACGACGCCATCGTCGCGCTGTCGGATCAGCGCTCGAACCGGGAAGCGCACGGTGTGATCGACGAGTTGATGGCGCGCAACCAACTGTCGCTCGAGTCGGTCACGTTCCTGCGCGGTCGTTCGCTGCATCGTCAGATCGTGGTGGTCGACGAAGCGCAGAACCTCGAGCCCACGACCTTGAAGACGATCCTGACCCGCATCGGTGACGGCACCAAGGTGATCTTCACCGGTGACACCAGTCAGATCGACGCCCCCTACCTGGGCGAGTCCAACAACGCTCTGGCGGTCCTGATCGGGGCCTTTCGGGGCCAGCGTTGCTTCGGGCACGTGACCCTCACGGCCTGCGAGCGGGGCGAGGTGGCCTCCCTGGCCGCCGAGCTGCTCTGACCGGCCCGGACCCGGTCCGGCGTCCCGCCGGAAATTTCTGTCCCGACCGCCAACTTTTCCTTGACGCAGGGCGTTTTTCATTTTACTGTTAAATGTGTGCGGCGGGGACCTCCCCCTCCGGTCCCCGCCGCCCGAATCTCCTGACATCCGGAGCGATCAAAGGCAGGTTGCAATGTCGGCTCTCGAATCACTGATTCTCGACCTGAACCACTCGACGGACTGGATGGATCATGCGGTCTGCAAAGGGCGCACCCACCTTTTCTTTCCGCCCAAGGCCGAGCGTCCGCAGGCCCGTGTGCGCCGGGAAGCCCAGGCCCGACTGTTGTGTCGCACCTGCCCGGTGAACGACGACTGCCAGACCTTCGCCCGCGAAAATCGTGAGTACGGCTTCTGGGGTGGCGAGTCCGAAGAGGAACGTCACCTGGCCGGCTTCACCGTGGCCGCCCCCATCGGCGTGCGGGCTCGCGGCCAGCGCATTCTCGTCTGACCCGGGTTCGTCGGCACGATCGCCCCCTTGTCGGCGAACACCGCCCGCCTAGGGTGACGTCGTGCGTCGCCGGATCGTGAGTCGTCCTCCGGACGGTGCGCAATTCGCCGTGATCGATCTGGAGACCAGTGGTCTGCGGGCCGAGACCGACTCGATCTTGCAGGTCGCCATCGTGCATCAGGACTGGGACGGACGTCGTCTCGCCGAATGGTCGTCCTACGTTCGACCGCCCCACCGATGGCGATCTCCGCTCGGCCCGGTCGAGATCCACGGGATCACCCGTCGCCGCGTGCTGTTCGCCCCCGACGTGTCGACGGTCATGGCCGACGTGGCCGCCCTCACCCGCGATCTGATCGTCGTCGCCCACAACGCGCCGTTCGATCTCGGCTTCCTTCGGGCGGCGGCGACACGAACGTCGACCCCTCTCCATGTCGCCGGCGTACTCTGCACTCTTCAACTGTCCCGTCAGCTCGGCGAACGGGGCCAGGCCAATCACAAGTTGGTGTCGCTGTGCGCCGAATTCGGTGTCGATCCCGGACGTGCCCACCACGCTCTGCACGATGCCCGCGCCGCCGGCGCAGTGCTCCCCCATCTGCTCGGCGGCCTCGGGATCACCTCGGTCGCCGAACTCGAGCCTCACGTGCGGCGATAACGAGCGAGCACGCGCCGCGCCGCCTCGGGTCCCGGCGGCTGCATTTCGACCGGCGTCTCGACTTCGCCGTGCGATCCGAGTCGCAGGACGAGACGCTCGAGCCAACGATCACTCGTGACGAGGAGCCGGACGCGGACGCGCGCGCCGTCGATCGACGTCGATTCGAGCAGCGGATACTGCTCGAGAACCCACAGCCAACCGGCATCGATGACGAGGGTGACTTCGCGGACGTCGTCGGACCCGACGAACCACGGGCGACGCGGCGACGGAGGTCGAGGATCGACGCGGCCGGTGTCGGCCCACGACTCGATGCGATCGAGTCGGAAGGTTCGTTCGGCGTCACGGTCGGTGTCGAAGCCCCGGACGTACCAGTGCGATCCCTCGGCGAACACTTCGAACACCACCACGGTCCGCGACGTGGTCGAACCAGTGGCCGGCGACCAGTACTCGAGACTCACGACCGCGCCCCGCTCGGCCGCCGCGCGCAACTCGTCGACCGTCGACGGCACGTCCATCTCGATGTCGACGCCCGAGAGATGTTCGGCCCCGATGGTTCGCGCGATCTTGTCGATGGCGGTGACGAGTGCTTCGTTCTCGTCACCCCCGGGCAACGATCGCGCAGCTTTGGCCGAGACCACGAGCGAAAAGGCCTCCGGAACCGTGAGTCGCAACGGTCGGTCGAAGTACTTGGGCAGTCCGAAGTGCACCTCGTCGCCGTCGACGAAGAGATCGATGAGATCACGGGGATCCTGCGACACCCCGCACATCGACGCCAGGGTGAGATCGGCCACCAACTCCTCGACCGTGACGCCGAAGTGCGCGGCCATCTCGTGAGTCGACACGGTGCCGCGCTCGCGTAACCACGGGAGCATCACGAGAAGACGACGGAGTCGCACGTTGACCGGACGTGCCGACGAGCGCTTCACGACCGGCCTGCCATCTCGACCAACCACTCCACGACCAGATCGCGCAGAGCCGGTGGCTCGATCACCTCGGCCCGTTCCACGAAACCGAGCAACCAGTGGACGAAATTGCGAACGTTCGAGCACGGGATCTCCACGTCGACCGAACCGTCGTCGTGACGGGCGACGATCGCCGAGTCGCCGTACTGGGCGATCACCACTCCGACGTCGCTCGCGTCGATCCGAACGATCGCCACGTCGGACCCGACGTCGACGGCATCGGGAAGAAGTTTGGGATCGGTCGGAAAGACCGAGCGCGCGTCGAAGTCGGCCGGCACCTCGCGGTCGGCGTCGGAACCGAGCGACACCGCGCCCTCCATACGATCGACTCGGTAGGTGCGACGTTCGCCGTAGTCGAGATCGAAACCGATGACGTACCACCAGCCGTCCCGGGCCAGGATGCCCCAGGGTTCGAGACGACGGGGACGATCGCGATACGAGAAGTCGATCCGCCGACGTTCGGTGATCGCTCGATGGATGCGCGGGAGCCGATCGTCGGTCGGCAGTTCGACCGTTACCGCGGTCGAACCCTGATCGAAGGACGTTTCACCGGGGCCGAGATCGACCTTCCAGAGGGCTTCGTTCGCCCACGTGGTGCCGAGCCGGATGGTTCCGATTGCCAGTCGTAGGGCCTCGGTCTCGTCGGGGGTGAGTCCGAAATCTTCGATCTCGTACGCCGAACGCAGGACGCGGTACCCGGTCTGGCCGGCCTGTTGACCCGACAAGGTCACTTGATCGATCGGAATTCCCTCGTCGCGCAGGATCGCCTTGTCTCGCTCGAAGGCCGCCCGGGCGGCCTCCTTGCTCTCGGGATACTGACCGCGGAGTTCGTTGCGGATCTCCTCGAAGGTCACGTGACGACGCGCCGACAACAGGAGCGTCAGAAGGTTGGTGACCCGTTCGAGTTGGTGCACGGTGCGAGATTAGATCGCCCACCGGCGCAATTGGTCCCGCAAGAGTCGCGTGGAACCATCGGCGGCCGACGTCTCCTCGGCCATGGTCTTACCGAGCTCCACCCCCCATTGGTCGAAGCTGTCGACGCCCCACAGACATCCCTGGAAGAAGACCACCCACTCGTAGAGCGCGATGAGTTGCCCCAGAACCGACGGGGTCAGGCGCGGCGCGAGGATCACGGTGTTCGGACGATCGCCCGGGAACGAACGATGTTCGGCGTTCGACAGACGGGCGGTCTCCTCGGCCGATCGGCCGAAGGCCAACGCCCGCGACTGCGCGAGAAGATTGTCGAGGAGTCGTTCGTGGCGGTCGTCGTCGCCCATCAGGTCGGACGGATCAGCGGGGGTGGCGAAGCCGATGAAATCGACTGGCACCAGATGGGTTCCCTGATGCAGGAGTTGGAAGAAGGCGTGCTGGGCGTCGGTTCCGGATTCACCCCACACGATCGGACCGGTCGACCCTTCCACCGGGCGACCGTCGCTCGTGACCGACTTGCCGTTCGACTCCATGTCGAGTTGCTGGACGTAGGCCGGGAAGCGAGCCAGATCGAACGAGTACGGCACGATGGCCTTGGTCTCGGCGCCGTCCCGGTTGGCGTACATCACACCGAGCAGGGCCATGAGCAGAGGAACGTCGTCGGCGTCTGCGGCGTCGCGCACGTGTTCGTCGACGAGGCGCATTCCGGCCCGCAACTCGTCGAACGCGGTCGGGCCGATGGCCAGGACCAACGACAGCCCGATCGACGACGCCAGCGAGTAGCGCCCGCCGACCCATTCCCAGAACGGGAAGATGCGTTCCGCGGCGATTCCCATCTGCCGAGCGACGTCGGGGCGGGCGGTCACCGCCACCACGTGTTCGAGTGCCCGATCGCCGAGTGCAGTGTCCAGCCAGTGACGCGCGGCGCGCAGATTGGCGAGGGTCTCCGTCGTGGTCATCGTCTTCGACGACACCACGACGAGAGTGCGGCGCGGATCGAGCGAGGCGAAGACGTCGGCCGATGCGGCCGGATCGACGTTCGACACGAAATGCACACGAGGTCCGTTGCGACGATGGGCACGTAGGGCGCGGTGGGCCATGGCCGGCCCGAGATCGCTGCCACCGATGCCGATGTTGACGACGTCGGTGAACGTCTCCCCCGTCGCCGACACGACCCGTCCCTCGCGGACACCGGTCGCGAAGCGCGTCACGAGTTCGCGCACCCGCGCCACCTCGGCACCCACGTCTCGGCCGTCCACCAGGGCCGGCCGTCCGTCGGGGACGCGCAACGCCAGATGTCCGACCGCGCGGTCCTCCGACACGTTCAATCGTTCGCCGTCGAACAGACGGTCACGCGACGCGCGCACACCGATGGCCGCCGCGACGGCGAGCAGGGCCGTCTTGGTCGTGTCGTCCCAACGATGCTTCGACAGATCGACGAACAGGTCGCCGATCCGGAACGAGAACTTCTCGGCGCGCTGAGAGTCGTCGGCGAAGAGTTGCGCGATCGTCGCCGGCCGCGGTCGGCGCAGGAATTCGATCCACTCGGAACGCGACTCCAAGGCCATGGCGAGCACGCTAGTGGCGCAAGCCCCCGTGGCCGGGAGGACCGGTGACATGCCCAGGGACCGGCGAGCCCAGGGACCGGTGATAGGAATGTCCGGTGACCTCACCCCAGGTCGATGCCCCTCCCGATTCTTCGTCGATCGACCGCTCCGGAGCGGCGGTCGGTATCTCGGCGTACCTCATCTGGGGTCTGTTGACCCTCTACTGGAAACTCCTCGGCGACTTCGCGCCTCTCGAGATGATCGGGTTCCGCATCACCACCTCGCTCGCGATGTTGACTGCCTTCCTCGCCTGGCGCAAACGACTCGTCGCCCTCCTCCGACACGTCACGTCGACCGGTTTGTGGACGCGTATCACCGTGGCGTCGGTCGTTCTGGCGGTGAACTGGACGTCGTACGTGGTGGTCGTGGCCGAGGATCACGTCGTGGAAGCCGCCCTCGGCTACTTCATCGCCCCGCTCGCCACCATGACCATCGGTGTTCGCGTGCTCGGTGAGCGAATGAGCTCCGCGCAGATCGTGACCGCTCTGCTCGGCGTGGGATCGGTCGTCGTTCTCACCATCGGCTACGGCCGCGTGCCGGTGTACGCCCTGTTGATCGCCGGCAGCTGGTCGACCTACGGGTACTTGAAGCGCACGGTGCCGTTGTCGCCCATCGACAGTCTGACCGCCGAGACCATGGTCCTGGTCGTTCCGGCGATCGCTCTCGTCGTGTGGCACCTGCAGTACTCGACCAACGTCTTTCGTTCGGCCGACGCGGTCGAATGGATCGCCGTTCTGCTGCTGGGCGTGATCACCGTGGTCCCGCTCACGATGTTCGCCTACGCCGCCCAACGCATCCCCATGACCGTGATCGGCCCCATGCAGTACTCGGTTCCGGTGATCAACTTCCTGCTCGGCTGGCTGGCCTTCGACGAGGACGTCTCGGGCACCAAGTTCGCCGGTTTCGGTCTGGTGTGGGTGGCGCTCGTCGTCCTCACCGTCGACACCGTGCGACGGACCCGTCGCACCACTACCGTGGCGTGACGATGAACAGTCGACTCGCTCTCGCCCCGTTCGCGGCGATCGCAGGCGCCTTGTCCCTGTCTGCATGTTCGGTGTCGGCCGCCGACTACCGGCGCGAGAGCGAGTCGTATCTCGAGAGCGACGCCCTGGCCGAAGAAGCGGGCTATCGGTTCTCCGATGCCGTGTGTGAGGAACCGTCGTCACAGACCGAAGGAACACAGTTCACCTGTCGGGCCACCGACAACGACGACGACGAATGGCTCTTCGTCGTGGAGATCACCGGCAACCGCGAGATCACCGTCATCAGCGGCGACGTGATCGGCTGACGACCGACGTCGGCATCCTCGAACCGAACCCGGACGCGAAAGAGACCCGCCCGAAGGCGGGTCTCTTCACACTTCGACGATTGCTGTTCAGCTCTCGAAATCGGTGATCAGTTCACCGATGTCGGTGAACAGCCTGGTGTCGGCGTCGTATTGGACGACCTGCAACGACTCGGCGATGAACTGGTCGGTGAGACCGTTCATCTTCATGCGAACTCCCTCGCGGGTGAGAGTTCCTACCTGGTCGAAGTTGCGTGCGGCGTTGATGATCGAGGCTCGCGTGAGACCTTCCGGCGACTCGAGAGCCTGCTTCAGGATCGCCACCGTCATCTCAGCGGTGTGCCAACCGGCGCCGGCCGTGGTCACGATGTCGCCCTTGCCGAGACCTTCCATGAACGCGATGTACTCGGCGATGGCCGGGATGGCGGCCGTCTCGGGATCGAGCACATCGACCAGGTTGTTGGAGGTGTAGAGACCATCAGCAGCCGGACCAGCCAGGTCGAGAATCAACGACGACGCACAGGTCGCCGTGATGAACACCTGCGGATCCCAACCGGCGTTGGCCGCCTTGGCATTGGCGACTTCGCCGAGGAAGGTCGCGCAGCCCGCGCCCAGCGGCACGGCGAGGATGGCGTCGGGAGCGTTGCTGGCGATCGAGTTCACCTGAGCGGTCGGCGGGGCCGAGTCGGTGGCTTCGATGGTCTGCTCGTCGACGATGGTGATGCCGAACTCGGGCGCGATCTCCTTGAAGGCTTCCGCGTACACCTGGCCGAACTCGTTGTTCACCACGAACACGCCCACGTTGGCGCCGTCGGGGAACTGGCTCTTGATGAGAGCGGCGTAGGCCCGCGCTTCGACCGTGTACGGAATCAGGATTCCCGTGGTCCACGGGTATTCCTCGGCCTTGCCCCACTCGGGCGAACCGGTGAGAGCGAGCAACTGCGGGTAGCACTCCTCGTTCAGAAGATCGCGCACCGCAGCGTTGTTCGGCGAGCCGATGATGCCGGAGAACACGTGTGCACCGGAGTCGAGCAACTTCTCGACCGCACCGGGGGTGAGGTCCTTGTTGTACTGGTCGTCCTCGATCTGGACTTCGATCGTCACGTCGCCCAGGATCTTGTTCTCGTTGGCCCACTGGACGTAGGCCTCGAAACCGTCCTTCACCGGCGCGAAGGCGGTAGCGGCCACTCCACCGGACAACGGCATGGCGCTGCCGATCTTGATGGATCCCTCGATGGGCGCGTTGGCCGCATCGGGATCGACGCAGTCGTCGGTGTTCACTGCCCAGGCTTCGGCCGCCGGAGCTTCGGTGTCGGCCGGAGCCTCGGTGTCGGTCGGAGCATCCGTGGTCGGAGCTTCGGTCGACGGCGCCTCGGTCGACGGGGCGTCGGTGCCTCCGTCGTCCCCACCACATGCCGCGAGCGCCAACGCTCCGGCCATGGTGAGCGCGATCGCCTTCTTGGAAATGCGCTTCATGTTCCTCCCCAGTCGTGCACGAATCGTGCGCTGTGTGTGTCGGCCGGGCATCGTCTCGACAGTCGAGACGACGTTCGGCCGTGACGGGAGAGGTTACCGAAGGTCCCCGGCCACTGTCTCGGCGGCCATCTGCACCGCAACCGGCGTACCGGCGGGTCGGGGAATGACGACGACGGCCTTGACCCACAGGCGCTTGAACAGGCCGACCAGTCCGTAGGGCGCCAAGAACATGATGAGGACCAGGGCCACACCGAGGATCAAGGTGGCCGGCGACTGATCGGCCCAACCGAAGAGGAAACCGATGAATCCGTCGCTCTCGGAACCGAATCCCCGAGTGGTGTTGTCGAGCCAGACGTACACGAGGCCACCCACGATCGGACCCCACAGGGTTCCGGCGCCACCCACGACCATGATGAGCAAGAAGACGATCGAACCGAGCAGTGTGACGTACTGACCCTCGGGAGTGATCACCCCGGTTCGAAGAGTCGACAGCACACCCGCCGTGGCGCACAACGACGCCGAGATGCCGAACACCAGCACCTTGGCCGCCGTCACATTGACGCCCATGACCGCGGCCGCTGTCTCGTTGTCGCGGATGGCCACCAGCGACCGCCCGAAGCGACTCTTCACGATGCCACGGCACACGAGATACGTGATGACGAGCACGACGAAGGCCAACCAGTAGGCGAACACCGCCCGACCATCGCGGCCCTTCAGCTCGCCGATGATGGGCCACACCGGGAGGTCGTCGTAGCGAACGCTGTCGATGCCCTTGGCGCCGTCGGTGAGCCACACCAACTTCTTCCACTTCACGAGGACCGGGAAGAGCACTGCCACCGCCAAGGTGACGAGCGCCAGATAGATGCCTTTGATGCGCAGAGCCGGCAGAGCGATCACGCATCCGGCGACGAATGCCACGGCTGCGGCCGCGTAGAAGGTGTAGCCCGGACTCCACCCGTGGTCCTTGATGAGGATCGCGGCGGTGTATCCGCCCAAGCCGAAGAAGGCCGAGTGACCGATGGAGATCATGCCGGTGAAACCGAGCACGAGATTGAGCGACATGGCCGCGACGATCAGCACGAAGGCATCGGAGAACTGGCCGACGCGCGACGTGGACATCTGTGTGGGCACCCAGATCACCGCGATGAAGATGACGGCGACGCCGACGAGGCGCAGGGCCCAGTGCTGAGGAGAACCTTCCTTGATCTTCCACATGGCTAGACCCTTTGCACCTTGACCGAGCCGAACAGACCGGAGGGTTTGAACAACAGCACCACGAAGATGATCACGAGCGCCACCCCGAGTCGCAGCTCCTGGCCGATCCAGCCCGGCGCGTAGCCCGCCGCCAACTGCTCGCCCACGCCGATCGCCAGACCGGCGATCACCGCGCCACCCGGGCTGTCGAAACCACCGAGTGTGGCCGCGGCCGAGGCGTAGATGAAGATCGTGAACATCAGACCAGCCGTGAGTTCACCGGTGGTCGCCCCGAACATCGTTCCCGCGAGCGCACCCATGGCCCCGGCGATACCCCACGAACTGGCGAGGACCACGCCGGTCGGAATACCGACCAATCGCGCCGATTCGGGATTGCTCGCCACCGAGCGCATCGCCAAACCGAACTTCGTCCGCGAGAACAACAGGAACAGCAATCCCATGAGGATCAGCGCAACGAGAAGGATGCCCATGTACTCGTAGCGCCACACGGCTCCGAAGATCCGTGCAAAATCACCCGGCTCGTCCGGAAACAAGCTGGGCATCTGTTCCGGCGGCAAGTTGCCCCACAACATGGCGGCCAGGGAGTTGAGACCGAGGAACAGAGCGATCGACACCACGAACACCCCTGCCTCGGATTTCTTGGCCACGTTGCGAATGAGCGACACCTCGGTCCCGGCGCCCATGACGAACCCGGAGATCATGCCGAGCAGCACCGCGATGACGAACGGCACGCCCCACGCGTCGTACTGCCACGTCAGGAAGGTGCAGAACATGGCCATCTCGCCCTGAGCGAAGTTGAGGTGGCCGGTACCGCGATACACGACGACCAAGCCCAGGGCCAACAACGCATAGATCGCCCCGAAGCTCAGTCCGTCGAACACGTATTGGAAGAAACGTTCCATCGTCAGGCCCCCAGATACGCCTTGCGAATGCTGTCGTCGGACGCGATCTCGGCCGCCGTTCCGGAGGCCACCACGTTGCCGGTCTCGAGCAGGTACACCCGCTGAGCCACCTTCAACGCCAAGTTGGCGTTCTGCTCGACGAGGAGAACCGACAGGCCTTCCTCGGCGTTCAACCGCTTCAACACCTCGAACAACTCCTGGGTGATGAGTGGTGCGAGACCGAGACTCGGCTCGTCGCAGAGCAACAACTTGGGCCTGCTCATCAGCGCCCGCGCAATCGCCAGCATCTGCTGTTCGCCCCCGGACAGGCTGCCTGCACGTTGAGTCCGACGTTCGGCGAGTCGTGGGAACACCTCGTACCATCGCTGGATGTCGGCCTCGATGTCGTCGTGACGTACGTAGGCACCGGACCGCAAGTTCTCCTCGACCGTGAGTTCGGTGAAGGTGCCGCGCCCCTGCGGAACCTGGGCGATGCCGAGTCGCACGATCTTCTCGGCGCTGATCGAGGAAATGTCGGATCCTTCGAACTCGACGCGGCCGTGCCGGGCGATCATGCCCGAAACCGCCCGCATGGTGGTGGTCTTGCCGGCCCCGTTGGCGCCGAGGATGACCACGATCTCGCCCGGTTCGACCTCGAGAGATATGCCGTGCAAGACCTCGAGCGGCCCGTAGCCGGCGCGCACGTCACGAAGCGACAGGAGACTCACGACTCCACCCCCAAATAGGCCTGGATCACCTGCGGATCGTTCTGCACCTGATGCGGCGTGCCTTCGGCGATCTTGCGGCCGAATTCCATGGCCACCACATGGTCGGAGATCTTCATGACCATCGACATGTGGTGTTCGACGAGAAGAATCGTGAGGTCGAACTGTCGACGGATGCCGGCCACGGTGTCACCGAGTTCGTCGACTTCGGAGTGCGTGAGCCCGGCCGCCGGCTCGTCCATGAGGAGGAACCGCGGGCGAGCGGCGAGGGCTCGCGCGATTTCGAGTCGCTTCAGAGTTCCGAAAGGCAGACCCATCGCCGGGCGGAAGGCGATCTGCGACAGTCCGAGTTGGCTCAGCAGGTCGCCGGCCCAGTTCCGCGTCTCGCGATTCTCACGAGCAGCGCCGAGCCGCAGGATCGAACGCACGAATCCGACCCGTCCCTGGCTGTGCGCGCCGACCATCACGTTCTCGAGCACCGTCATGGTGGGAAACAGAGCGAGGTTCTGAAAGGTGCGGGCGATGCCGAGATTGGCGATTCCGTGGGCCGGTACCGACAGCAGATCGGTTCCGTCGTAGGTGACCCGACCCTCGGTCGGTTCATAGATGCGACTCACCACGTTGAACATGGTCGTCTTGCCGGCCCCGTTGGGTCCGATGAGACCGCATATCTGCCCCCGTCCGATGGAGAACGACAGTCCGTCGAGGGCCACGATGCCGCCGAAACGGACGGTCACGCCGTCGACCTCGAGCAGAAGATCCGACATGTCGGTCGATGTTGAACTCACGAGATCAGGGCCCCCGAGGTGAGACGTGCCGAGAAGCGATGGAGCGGGGCGACCCCCGTGAAGGACGAAACTACCACCCTCTCAGGACCACCTGCCCAGGCCAGCCGCCACGAGTTGTGGCACGCTGGCACGGTGAGTGATGTCGACGACCCCCGCTCCTCCGACCGATCCGAGGACGACGACGTCGACGACGTGCTGGTCCTGCCCTGGTGGCAGAACCCGCTCAATTTCGTCGCCCTCGGTCTGGCCGCGCTGATCCTCGGCGTGGGCATCGGTTACTTCGTCGGCGACCGCAACGCGTCACCCGCTTTCAACGACGCCGACGTCGGCTTCCTCCAGGACATGCGCTACCACCACGAGCAGGCGGTCGACATGGCGTTCTTCTACGTGACCGAGGTCGACGAGCCGCACCCGTTGTTGAGTCTCCTGGCCGAAGAGATGCTCTACGTCCAACAACTCGAAGTCGGTCGCATGATCGAGTTGCTCCGTCATTTCGGACAGATCGAGGCCAACGACACCGGGACGGCGATGGCGTGGATGGGCATGCCGGTGCCACTCGACGAGATGGACGGACTGGCCTCGCAGGACGAGCTGAATTCCCTGGCGGTCGCCGAGGGCGACGAGGCGTCGATCCAGTTCGCCACGTTGATGATCGAGCATCACGAGGGCGGACTTCACATGGCCGAATACGTGCGCGACGCCGGGCGTAACGACGCCGTGCGCGCCTTCGCCGAGTCGATGATTCGCGGCCAATCCGCCGAGGTCGCCGAACTCACTTCCGTGCTCCAGGAGTTGGTCGGCTGAACCGTCGCTCGCGCGCTGTCGCCGGGGTTCTGGCCGGAGTTCTCGTCGGCTCGTTGCTCGTCGGATGCGGAAGCCTCGGTGCCGACGTGACGGTCCTCGACCGTCGGGACGGTGACGTTGCGATCACCGGCGGACGACCCGATGCCGATCAGGACGATGACGACGACCACCGCGCCTACCTCGTCGACGCCGTCGCCAGCATCGAGGAGTTCTGGGCCGAGGCCTACCCCCGCGTGTACGAGGGCGACTACCGGCCGTTGACCGGCGGCGTCCACGGCCACCGACCCGACAACGACGAGCAACTGCCGTCGGGATGTGCTTTCGACGGCGACTACGCCGATGTGGAGGAGAACGCGTTCTACTGTGCCGACGGCGATTTCATCGTGTTCGACGACGAGGTTCTCTTTCCGTCCTTCGCCGAGGAGTTCGGCGTCGCCGTGATCGGCGTGGTGATGGCCCACGAATGGGGGCACGTGATCCAGTCCCCGTTGCGCAACGACATCCTGTATTCGTCACGGATCACCACTCTCGAACTGCAGGCCGACTGTTTCGCCGGCGCGTGGGCGTCGCACGCGCGTCGCAACGGCGTGGGCGGCCGACCTTTCACCGATCGCGACCTCACGGCTTCGTTGCTCGGACTGGTGCAACTCGGAGACAGCCCCGGAGGACGGCCGACCGACGAGTCGGCACACGGATCGGCCTTCGATCGAGTCAGCGCCTTCCAAGAAGGATTCCTCGGAGGCGCCGAGCCGTGCGTCGACGACGAGTGGAACGAACCCGTCCCACTCCAGTTCGGATTCACGGTCGAAGAACTGAGTCGTCCGAACCCGAGCGACTTCCCGTTCGACGACGAGATGTTCGCCTTGTTGACCGACGATCTCGACCTCTTCTGGAGCGCTGTGGTGACCGATCGGTGGAGGTCTCCGTCGGTCGTTCTCGACCGCGGCGAGACGACGTGCCGCAACGAGATCGCATCCACTCTCGGAGTTCGTGTCTGCCCCGACGAGTGGCGTGTTCTCGTCGACACCGACGTCATGTACGACGTGTACGCCGACGTGCCCGGCGACTTCGCGGTCGGCTACTTGCTGGCGGTCGGTCACGCCGATCTCGTGCAGGCGTCACTCGACCTGTCCCTCGACGGCGAGTCCCGTCACCTTCTCAACGACTGTCTGGCCGGGGCGTGGTCGGGTGACATCCTGCCGATCAATCCGAATCCCGTGGTTCCCCCGAGCGAATCCGAGCCTCGGGTTTCGCTCTCACCGGGCGACCTCGACGAAGCCATCCGCACGATGATCTCCATCGGAGACGTGACCGCAGAACTGAACGAACGAGGAAGCCCGTTCGAAAAGGTGGATGCCTACCGGCAGGGCGTGTTCTTCGGCGTCGACGCCTGCTTGGGCTGAGGCGGGTTCACCGGACGGTGATCACGGCGCGTGACATCACGCGCACGACATCACGGCACGGACGACGACGGGGCCGGCGGCGTCGTAGGCGGAGCCGGGGGCACCGTCGTGGTGGTGGTCGGAGGAGCCGTCGTGGTGGTGGTCGACGTGGTGGTCGTGTAGTTCGGGTCTCGCCAGTTGAAGCGAGGCACCTGCGCGCCGTACTCCTCGGGCTCCTTCACCCCGTCCCACACGAACACCTGATCGCCGATGGCGACCAGCGACTGGTAATAGTCGGAGATGTGCATCGGAATGCGGATGCATCCGTGCGACGCCGGATAGATGGGGACTTCGTGCGCACCGTGCACGGCGATTCCGTAGTTGAAGTACATCGGGTTGTACATGCCACCCAACTGGCTCTCCCGGCGACCTTCGACCTTCCGGTCGAAGCGATACACGCCGCCCGGAGTCCACGACAGGCCGCACCAACCTTCCTTGATGGACTCGAGACCCTCCTCGTTGCCCCGTTCACCAGGATCGATGGTGACCTCTTCGCACCACTCCTGGTCGTCACCGGACGAGACGTGAGTCACCAGCACCGCCTCGTCGCGGTGAAAGATCACCAACACCTGCTCGGGGAGATAGATCTCGGTGTGATTGGGCGTGCTGTCGGGGCGACGTGGCGTGATCACGATCGGATCCTGCATGCGACTCCACATCTCGGCCGTCACTCGTCCGGTCACCTGATCGCGCGGGACGCCCATCACCAACTTCTCGAAGGCCCACACCGCCTGCTGAGTGCGTTCACCGAACACACCGTCGGCCACGCCTGGGTCGAACTTCAACTCGATGAGACGATCCTGGACGAGTTTGATCTCGGGGCCGGCGGCACCCCGTCCGAACGTCTGCGAGAGGGGAAGCTTCTGCACCGGCGTGACCGTGCTGTCGGTGATCACCTGAGGCGAGGTCGAACTGGTCACGACGACGGAACCGTCGCCGGACGAATCACCGTCGGACACGACACCGATGGCCACCACTCCGACCAACACCGCGGCCGCTCCGATGGCCGGATACCAACGGTTCAACTCGGACGTGTCGGCTCGACCGCGACCGGCGGTCCGGCGGGGTGACGAGCCTTTCTGCACGGCTCCGAGGCTATCGCTCGCCTCCGCCGACCACCGGTCGGATGGCCCGCAATTCCCGTCGCAATTGCCACATCTCGCGCAAGATCTTCACGATCACCGTCGGCGACGAGAGCGTCGACACACCCCGCGTACGCGGGAAGTAATCGACCCCGAATTGCACGATGTGGTACCCGAACTTGTGGGCTCTGATCACCAGTTCGGCGTCGATGAACGAACCTTCCGACTTCAGAGTCACGTGGTCGAAGACGCGACGGCGGCACAGTTTGAATGCGAAGTTCACGTCGCGCATCTTGAGACCGAAGAAGATGCGGACCAAGGCGTTGTAGAAGAACGAGTAGACGGTGCGGACGTAACCTTCGCCGGTTCGATCGAGCCGATAGGCACTCACGACGTCGGCCTCGTAATGACGCATCAGACGACACGCTTTCTGCAATTCGTCCATGTCGAAAGGCAGGTCGGCATCGGTGTAGAGGACGAGATCACCGGTCGCATGGGCGAAACCGGTCTTGATCGAACCGCCGAGTTTGCGGTTCTTCGGATGGTGCACGACCTTGACACGGGGATCCACCGCGGCGGCTTCGTCGGCCAGGCGACCCGTGGAATCGGTGGAAGCGTCGTCGACGATGATGATCTCGTAGTCGGCGATCTCTCCGATCGCTTGCAGCGACTCGGCTGCTTCACGTGCCGCCTGCAACGTTCGTCCGATGTACTCCTCTTCGTTCCACATGGGGAAGAAGAGGGACAACTTCGCGAAATGAGCCGAACCGGACTCCGCAGCCACGCACTCACGCTAGCGGTGAGGCTCGACGTCCCCGTAGCGTGATCCCATGAGTTCGACCTCCACTTCCGGCCGACGCCTGCGTCTCGGCACGGCCTGGGCGAGGGTGGTCGGGGCCGGCTGGATGGGGATCACCCTCGGCCTCGCCAGTGTGGGCGCGTCGTCACAGGTCATCGGGCGTCCGGTGTGGTGGGCCGACGACGTTCGTTGGGGAACCACCGGTGTGGTCGTGCTCGTGTTCCTGGTGTTCGCCGCGAGTACCGCCGTCACCCTGATCGCCTTCCTGCGCGGTCCGAGCATCCCAGCGGTGTCGATCGTCGGTGGTGCGTTGCTCGCCGCGAGCGCACTCGTCGATCGACACTCCTCGCCGGGCGGAGCGGTGGTCACCGGCGCGCTGGCGGCGAGTGCCGTTCTGATCGGCATCGGTGCGCTGTCCGGACGCGTTGCCGATCAGCGGCCCGACAAGCGGGACGCCAACTCGGCCACGACGTCGGTCTGAGCACCGACCTCTGGACCGGCACCGGGTCGCTCGCGCCGCACGTGTTCGAGCGCCGAGGCGAGATCGAGGCCGGCGTGCAGGCACATGGCCACCGCCAACGTTCCAGCCCGACCCATCCCGGCACCGCAGTGGGCGATCACGTGCCGACCCCGAGTCAACCGCGCCCAGACGTCGTCGTACAGATCGAAGGCGTGAGCCGAGGGCGGCGTCGACAAGTCGTGCACGGGGAACCAGAGAGCTCGTGGCGAGTGCCGCAACCATGTGACGTAGTCGGGGTATCGGCTGGCGATCTCGTGCTCTTCCACCAGGCACACCACGTCGACGTCGGATGCATCGAGGCCGATGCGATCGAACAGCGCGAGCGGATCGGGGGCGATGGCGTGCTTTCCGCAGAGCCAGAGGGATCCGGCGACGTCGAGTGCGATGCGGTGCAAGCCCCCGTCGAGATTCACGAGTCGACACTAACGATCGCGATCGGACCACGACCGCAGCGATAGCGTCGCTCGCATGTCCGGCGGCCAGTCCTCCCAGCGCGTTCTCACGTCCCTTCCGATCGGCGAACGAGTGGGTATCGCGTTCTCGGGCGGCCTCGACACCTCGGCCGCCGTGGCCTGGATGCGCAACAAGGGCGCCGTGCCCTACGCCTACACCGCCGATCTCGGTCAGCCCGACGAGCCGGAACTGGAGACCATTCCGGATCGTGCCCGCCAGTACGGGGCCGACGTGGCCCGCCTCGTCGACTGTCGAGCCGAGCTCGTCCGGGAAGGACTCATGGCTCTGCAATGCGGGGCCTTCCACATCAACACCGCTGGCAAGACCTACTTCAACACCACACCGCTCGGTCGCGCCGTCACCGGAACTCTTCTCGTTCGCGCCATGCAGTCCGACGGCGTCGACATCTGGGGCGACGGCAGCACGTACAAGGGCAACGACATCGAGCGCTTCTATCGGTACGGACTGCTAGTGAATCCGAAGTTGCGCATCTACAAGCCGTGGCTCGACGAGACCTTCGTCGCCGAACTCGGCGGCCGTACCGAGATGAGCGAATTCCTGCAGGCCAACGATCTTCCCTATCGCGCCAGCAAGGAGAAGGCCTACAGCACCGACGCCAACATCTGGGGGGCGACCCACGAGGCGAAACTTCTCGAGGAGTTGTCCACGTCGATGGACATCGTCGAACCGATCATGGGTGTCGCCCACTGGCGCGACGACGTCGCGATCGCTCCCGAAGTCGTGTCGGTGCGATTCCACGAAGGTTGGCCGGTCGCGCTCAACGGAACCGAGTTCACCGATCAGGTCGAGCTCGTCCACGAGGCCAACCGCATCGGCGGACGCCACGGGCTCGGTATGTCGGATCAGATCGAGAACCGCATCATCGAGGCCAAGAGTCGCGGCATCTACGAGGCACCCGGCCTCGCTCTCCTGCACATCGCCTACGAGCGACTGGTCACCGCCATTCACAACGAAGGAACGCTCGAGAACTACCGCACCATGGGCCGTCGACTCGGTCGACTCCTCTACGAGGGCCGGTGGTTCGATCCGCAGAGTCTCATGCTGCGCGAGCCCATCATGAGGTGGGTCGGTTCGGCCGTCACCGGCGAGGTCACCGTGCGCTTGCGCCGCGGCGACGATTACACGATCCTCGACACGACCGGTCCTCACCTCACCTATGCGCCCGAACGTCTCAGCATGGAGCGTGTCGAGGATCAGGCCTTCGGACCACTCGATCGCATCGGGCAGCTGACCATGCGCAACCTCGACATCGAGGACAGCCGAGCCAAACTCGACGTGTACCGATCGGCCGGCACACTCGGACCGGGATCGTCGGGGCTGCTCGAACTCGAGTGAACGCCCGTCGTCACGACGCGGTGAATCAGACGCCGACGCGAATCAGGTCGAGACGACGACCGACGACCCGTGGCCGAACAAACCCTGGTTGGCCGTGATGCCCACGCGCGCGCCGTCGACCTGACGACCGTCGGCCTGGCCGCGCAACTGCCACACGACTTCGCACACCTGCGCGATGGCCTGAGCCGGAATGGCTTCGCCGAAACTCGACAGACCACCGCTCGGATTCACCGGAACCCGTCCGCCGATGGTGGTAGCACCCGAGCGGAGCAACGCCTCGGCCTCACCGGGTGCACACAATCCGAGGTGCTCGTACCAGTCGAGTTCGAGAGCCGTCGACAGGTCGTAGACCTCGGCCAACGACACGTCGGACGGCTCGATTCCGGCCTCCTCGTACGCCGACCAGCAGATCGAATCCTTGAAACCACGCGCTGGCGGAGCCACGACTGCCGCCGAGTCGGTGGCGAAGTCGGGCAGTTCGAGCGTCGTCTGCGGATACGTGGGCGTGACGGTGCTGACCGCACGCACGCGCGGGACACCGTTCAGCGATCCGAGTCGCTTCTCGGCGAACTCGCGCGAGGCCACGATCATGGCTGCCGCACCATCGGACGTGGCGCAGATGTCGAGCAGACGCAGAGGGTCGGACACGATCGGACTGTTGGTGACGTCCTCGACCGTGTTCTCCTTGCGGAAGCGGGCGTACGGGTTGTGGAGTCCGTGTCGCGAATTCTTCACCTTGACCATGGCGAAGTCCTCCGACGTCGCGCCGTAGAGGTCCATGCGGCGACGCGCGAACAAGGCGAAGTACACCGGGTTGGTGGCACCGAGCAGATGGAAGCGCAACCAGTCGGGATCGGTCTTGCGTTCACCACCGACCGGGGCGAAGAAGCCCTTCGGTGTGGTGTCGGCCCCGATCACGAGAGCCACGTCGCAGAATCCGGCCAGGATCGACGCCCGCGCCGACTGCAGAGCCTGCGAACCACTCGCGCACGCGGCGTAGTTCGACGACACGCGCACACCGGTCCAACCCAACTTCTGCGCGAAGGTCGAGCCGGCGATGAAGCCCGGATAACCGTTGCGAATGGTGTCGGCTCCGGCGACGTACTGGATGTCGCGCCATTCGAGGCCGGC
>JBDLRN010000058.1:0-3606 GCA_039800005.1 Actinomycetota bacterium
GCCGACGTGAACGGCTGGATCGTCGATCCCGAGGTTCTCGATCGTATGAGAGACGAGTTGTCGCGCTTGGTCGACACATCAGGTGAGTCCGGACTCGACCTCGGTTCCCTCGACGAGCGCAGACGCGCCGTTCTGTCGACGATTCCGGAGTTCGTGATCGACGGCGATCGGGTCCGGCGTCCCGGGGTGGTCGACCCGCTCCTCACTCATCCGGTGATCGAGTCTCTGCGGGCGCAGGGCTGCGCGCCGAATCCGCCGGAGGGGGTCGCGCCCGGTGATCTCCGTCGACTGGCGCGTGCCGGACTGCTGTTCGAACGCGACGGCCTCTGGTTCCACGTCGACGCCCTCGGCACCGCGCGTGACACTGCCCGACGCCTTCTCGACGAGGACCCGAACGGATTCACCATGTCGCAGTTCCGCGACCGGCTCGGCATCACTCGCAAGCACGCGGTTCCGCTGGCCACCGAACTAGATACGCGAGGCATGACACGACGTCGTGACGACCTACGTATCGAAGGGCCTCGACTCAGGAGTGGATCCAGCGGAACGTGAGATTGATGCGGGCCTCGGTCACTCGCTTCTGTTTGGGAACCGAGTGCATCCATGCGCTCTGGCACGCACCGCTCATCACGAGGAGCGATCCACCGGTGAGGTCGTGATCGACGATCGTTCGAGTCCGGCGGTGTCGAAACTTGAACCGACGAGTCGCGCCCAGGCTCAACGACGCGATCACCGGCGACGGGCCGAGTTCGGGTTCGTCGTCAGCGTGCCACCCCATGCTGTCGTCACCGCTTCGGTACAGGTTCACCAGGACCGAGTTGAAACGGGATCGGGACAGGTCCTGGCAGAGAATCCTCAACTCGTCGAGATCGGGTGTGAGAGGTCTCGGGGCGAGCGTGACACCCGAGTACGTGTAGCTCTCGTCGCCGTACCATGCGCTGAGACGCGGCTCTGGAAGCTCTTTGCCGAACATCACGAGGTGGCGTTGCTCCCAGTCGAGTGTGTCGACGAGTCGAGCGAGAACGTCGACGTGCGACCGTTCTCCGAGGACCCAGTCGTGAAAGAGTGCGCTGCCGTCGTAGGGCAGCAGTTCGCGGGGAGTGGACTCGGGGAAGAGAGTCACGTGTCGGCGGTAGTCGACGCTTCTTCGCCTGTCTCGTCGCCCGACTTGCCACGACGCTCGCGATAGTCGCGCGCGCCACCGGACTCGGGCTCGACTTCGAGGGTCACCCCGTCGATCGCGACCACGCGGGCGTTCTCACCGGCCTTCACCGGGGTGGCGCGATTGGTGCGAGCCTTCCAACGCGAGGCACCGATCTGCAATGCACCATCGGGTGCGATGTCGGTGACCGCTCGACCCATCTCGCCGATGAGACGTTCGCGGCCGATGGTGGGCGTGGCGAAACGGGTGCGCGTCATGCTCGGCATGCCCGACACGAAGGTGAGGGCGATTCCGCCGACACCCACCAGCAACGTGAGCCACGACGGGCGCAAGTCGTGCTGATCGACGGTCGGGAACAAGAACCACGACCCGACGACGAACAGCGCGAGGCCGACCCCGGTCCAGAAGCGTGGAATGCCCACTTGGACGTCGATGGCGAAGGCCACCATCGACCCGATGATGAAGGCCAGTGCCCAACCCCGCTCGGGAAGTTCACCGAGGCCGTAGAAACCGAGGAGCGAACACGCTGCTCCCACCACTCCGGCCACCCCGATGCCGGCCGTGAAGAACTCGAATAGCAAGAGCGCCAACCCGATGATCAAGAAGAGATAGGCGACCGGCGGACTCGCCGCGGTGTGGAACATCTGACCGATGAGACCTAGCTTCTGGAACCGCACGACGGTGATGTCGTTCGACACCGTGCCGTCATCGTTCAGGTTCTCGACCGCGGTGTCGAGTTCGACACCGTCGATCACCAATCCGTCGAGTGCGAAGACCATGTTCCGGATCGTCGGTGCACCTTCGTCGCTGATCTCGAGCTTCAACGCTCCCTGTTGACGTGCCTCCTGGAACCCGAGCGTCTCGGTCTGTAGAACGTCGGTCGCCGCGCCGAACGACACGCTGTCGGTGAGCGGGACTCCCGTCTTGCCGATCCGCGCGCCCGGTGCCATACCCGTGACGTCGGCGGCCGACAGCAACTGGGCGACGAGCCCGGTGGCGCGAGCACCGGACGGCCCCACCCAGATGGCCACCGGAACGTCGGCGCTCTCGACGAGTTCGTACAGGTCGCGCATGCGATCGCGACCGATCACCGATGCCTTGGAGTTGATCTGCAGGATCAACGCCTGCGCATCACCGTCGGCGGCACGGGCGATGGCCTCTTCGATCTCGTCGGCGACGATCGAGTCGACCAGGCCCGACACCTGCAACACGTCGACCGGTGGCAGTCCGAGATCATCGGCTGTCGAGTCCGATGGCGAGTCGGTGACTGACTCGGTACTCGAGACTTCAATACTCGAGTCCCCAGTACTCGTGTCTCCGGGTGTCTGCGCCGACACGGGTGATGAACCCGATGACACACCGAGGATGCCGAGCACGCCACCGACCATCACGAGAAGGATCGCTAGTCTCCGCACGAGTGCCTCCGTTGACGTCTTCCTCGGCTCGTTCGACTTTTTCAGGTCGCTCGACAACCGACCGGTTGTTCACCGCGGCGAAGCTCGTCGTGGTGGCCGGCAAGGGGGGTGTCGGCAAGACAACGGTAACGGCAGTTCTGGCCAACGCTGCAGCCGATCAGGGTCTTCGAGTGCTCGTTGTGACACTTGACGATCGACCGGGCCTCGACGTGCTGCTCGGCGGCGCGCCCGGCGACGGAGCGACGTACGACGGAGATCTGGTCGCGACGGGTCGTGGTCTCTCCGGCACCGGCTCGATCCACCTGCGCACCCTGTCGGCGTCCGAAGCGCTGCAGGACTACCTCGCCACCCAGGGTCTGGCTCGCTTGGCCAAGCGGCTCGTGTCGACCGGCGTGGTCGACGTGGTCGCGAGTGCCGCTCCGGGCATCGACGATCTCCTCGTGCTCGGCAAGATCAAGCACCTCGTCGGACTGGCCGGACCCGACGGGCCACACGATCTCGTGATCGTCGACGGCCCGGCCGCCGGTCACGCTCTCTCGTTGCTGCGATCACCGGCGAGCATCGCGTCGACGGTGCGTGGCGGTCCGTTGCGATCGCAGGCCATCGAGATCCGCGACCTGTTGCGTGATGCGCAGCGTTCGCGACTGGTCCTCGTCACTCTTCCCGAGTCGACACCGGTGAGCGAGTTGCTCGAGACCGTGGAGCAGATCACGAGTGACGATTCACGACACGTGAACGACATCGGCATGACGCTCGGTCCGGTCGTGGTGAACGGAGTCGATCACGCACCCGAGATCGAAGCGGTGTTGGAGAGCGGAACTCTCGACGACGGTGATCTCGCCGACGCCGCCCGCTACCGGGCCACTCGATGCGCAGTGCACCGTCGCGAAGTGACCCGACTCACCGAAGCCCTCGGAACCTCACCCCTTCTGCTTCCGCACATCGCGCGCTCGGGTCTGACTCACGACGACGTGAGGTATCTGGCCGAGATCATCGCGGCGCACGACGAGGTTTCATGAGCACGGCATC
>JBDLRN010000059.1:0-4050 GCA_039800005.1 Actinomycetota bacterium
TGGTGGCGCCGACCGCGATCACACCGTCACAGTTCGCCGGCGCGAACCCCGACACACTCGAGTTCGCGTTACCCGCTGCAGCGATGACCACCGATCCATTTGCGATCGCCGTGTCGATCGCTTCTTGCAGCGCGGTCGGGCACGCAGCCTGTACGGCGAACGACAGGTTGATCACGTTCGACGGTGTGGTGTTGGCCGGAACTCCGTCGATCGACGCACCCGACGCCCACGCAACTGCTGCCGCGATGTCGCTCAGCAATCCACCGCGCCACGACAAGGCTCTGATCGGTTGAATCTTCGCTCCGGGCGCCACACCCACGATGCCCTGCTGGTTGTTCGCCCGCGCTGCGATCACGCCGGCGATGTGCGTGCCGTGCCACGACGAGTCGCGAATCGGCGCAACTCCGCGCCAGTCACCCGGATCGGTCGGATCGGCATCACGACCCAACACACCGAACACGTTCGTGTCGACGTAGTCACCATCGAAGGGAACCGGGCCGCCGCTTCCGTCACGATCAGCGGCCAAGACATCAGGATTCGACACGAAGTCGTAGCCGCTCACCAGCTGGCTGTCGAGATCCGGATGCGCAGTGACGCCAGTGTCGATCACCGCCACCGTCGAGCCTTCACCCGTTCCCGCCGTCCACGCCTCGGTCATCGACGAGGCGCCATCACCCACACCGATGCCATACGTGTCCCACAGGTTCCACTGAGAACGCGACCACTCGGCGTCACTCGGCACCGACACCGGCTGGGCCGTATCGGAGGTGGCCGTGAACAAGAACTGGTCGGGCTCGGCCCACTCCACCCGGTCGGTCGCCTCGAGATCTTCCGCGATCGCTTCGGCTTCGGCCAGCGACACCGCCACATCGAGTTCGACCAACACCACGTCATCAGCGACTTGATCAGCCACCACCAAATCCGCCGACACTCCGAGCGGACCATCCACCTGAACCGCGTCACCCACCACGACCGGATCGGCGAATTTCACGATCAGTCCGGCGACCTCACCCTCCACACCTGTGGTCGGAGTCGCCGTCACCTCGTCACTGGCCGAACCGGCACCGTTGGGGCCCACCGCGTACACCGCGAAGCGAGCTTCCACTCCGTTCGCCAGACCACCGACGGTGATCGAGGTGACCGGCGCAGCAACCGTCTCGAGTCGTGCATCGGTTCTCACGTCGACGACATATGACGTCACGCCAGCTATCGCCGCGTTCATCGGCGCGCTCCACGTCAGCGTCACCTCGTTGATGCCCGCCGTCGCCGTCACTCCCATCACCACACCCGGACATTCGTACGACGAATCGGGCACCACGTCGTCGCTCGGCACCGGAGTCGACGACTCCGGTGTCGATGACTCGGGCGTCGACGACTCGGTGTCCTGAGCCTCGATGGCGACAGCATCGACCAGGGGCTCGACACAGGTGATCGGCAGACCGGGCGTCACGCTCGGTCCGGGATCAGCCAACACGCCTGACTGCACGTACACCGGGACGGCGACGAGCACAGCGAGTACGAGAGCGGACCACCGGGTTCCCGCAACGGAGCGAGACGAATCGAACACGACTACCGAACGATACTTCCTGCGTAGACACTTCTTCCAAGGGGACGCGACGACGGGAGCGGAGAGTCGGGACATCGGTCATCACCTCGTACCGAACCCGACCAGTCCCCGATGTGAGACCCCATCCTGAGCAGGTGGCGCAGCTCTCGATCCGGCGGCACCACAGCCGAGAGTTGACTCTGCTTCTGGCTCAGTTCACCAGTCCCATCGAGCTCATACTGGTTGGCGCGACCGTGTTGTCGATGCTCCTCGGCGAGGTGACCGACGGATTCATCATTCTCACGATCGTCGTTGCCAGTGGCCTCCTCGGCTTCTGGCAAGAGCGCCGGGCCGGCCGCGAGATCGATGCGCTTCTTGCGAAGGTTCGCATCCACGCCGATGTGATCCGTGACGGGGTGGAGACCGAAGTCGCCATCGATGACGTGGTCGTTGACGACGTGGTGATCCTGCGAGCCGGAGACGTGGTGCCGGCCGATGCACGGGTCATACAGGCACGCGACTTGTTGATCGACGAATCGACACTCACCGGTGAGTCCTTCCCGGTCGAGAAGCGCGCCGACGAATCGATGATCTTCTTCGGCACCCACGTGGCGAGTGGGACCGGAACCGCCATCGTCACGGCCATCAGTGCCGACACTCGGTTCGGGACTCTCGTCGCCGAGATGGAAAAACGCGACGTGATCACACGCTTCGAACGAGGACTCACTGCGTTCGGAGTCATGCTCCTTCGAGCCATGGTCGTGTTGGTGGCGGCGATCTTCGTGATCAACGTCGTTCTCGAGCGTCCGGTCGTCGAGTCGTTGCTCTTCTCACTCGCGCTCGCCGTAGGTCTCACTCCACAGATGCTTCCGGCCATCGTCGCCGTGAGCCTGTCGACTGGCGCACGTCGCATGGCGGCCGAGCAGGTGGTGGTGAAACGACTCGACGCCATCGAGGACTTCGGCACCATGGACGTGCTGTGCACCGACAAGACGGGCACTCTCACCACGGGAGTCGTGCGCCTCGATGCCGCCCTCGATGCGGAAGGTCGAGCGAGTGACGAGGTGCTCGAACTAGCCCGTCTCAATGCCGGGTTGCAGCGTGGTTTCACCAATCCACTCGACTCGGCCATCCTCGGTGATGCGAATCGGCC
The DNA here is from genome assembly GCA_039800005.1 of Actinomycetota bacterium. Lineage (GTDB taxonomy): Bacteria > Actinomycetota > Acidimicrobiia > Acidimicrobiales > Ilumatobacteraceae > Casp-actino8. Next base: position 2,700 of record JBDLRN010000059.1, read on the forward strand.
CGAGCCAGAACTGCGACTCGACGAGATCCCCTACGACTTCACGAGGCGACGACTGTCCATTCTCGTCGCCGACGCAGTGCCGACTCTCGTCACCAAGGGAGCGTGTCGCGAGGTCTTCGACGTGTGCAACAGCGTTCGCATCGACAGCCGTGACGAGCCGATGACCGAATGGAGATCACGGCTCGATGAGAAGGTCGAACGCCTGTCGACGAAGGGATTTCGTGTTCTGGCTCTGGCCACTCGCGACCTTCCCGGACGTTCGACCGTTTCGGCGAGGGATGAAGAGCGAATGCTGCTGCGGGGATTCCTCACGTTCGCCGACCCGGTGAAGCCAGGAGCGGCCGATGCCATTCGTTCCCTGGCCGAACTCGGCGTGACAGTGAAGATGATCACTGGCGACAACCGACATGCCGCAGAACACGTCGCCGCAGCAGTCGGGCTGCCCATCGACACGATCTTGACCGGATCGATGATCGGTGAATGGGGTGACGAGACCCTGACCTCGCGTGTCTCGACGGTTTCCGTCTTCGCCGAGATCGATCCGCTTCACAAGGAACGCATCGTCAGCGCGTTGCGACGGGTCGATCACACGGTCGGCTATCTCGGAGACGGCATCAACGACGCCGCCGCTCTGCACGCCGCCGATGTGGGGATTTCGGTCGACTCGGCGGTCGACGTGGCGAAGCAGTCGGCCGCCATCGTGCTGCTCGACAAGAGCCTCGACGTGGTGGTGGATGGCGTACGCCTGGGGCGTCGCACTTTCGCCAACACCATGAAATACGTGCGCGTGACGATCAGTGCAAATTTCGGCAACATGCTGTCGGTCGCCGCGGCAGCGGCTTTCCTTCCGTTCCTGCCGCTGCTCCCCCGCCAGATTCTCCTACTCAACTTCTTGTCGGACGTTCCGGGCACCACGATTGCCTTCGACGCCGTCGATCCCGAGCAGATCGACCGACCGCACACCTGGAACCTGGTTGGTATCCGACGCTTCATGATCGCCTTCGGACTGGTGAGTTACGGGTTCGACTTGACGTCGTTCGCCGTGCTGTACGTCGTCCTCGACGCCGACACCGACCTGTTCCGCACCGGATGGTTCCTCGTGTCGACAGCCACCGAGCTCGCAGCGATGTTGGTATTGCGTTCGTCGCGCCCTTTTTGGCGAAGTCGACCCGGGCGAGGGCTGTTGGTGTCGAGTGGACTGGTCGCTGCAGCAACGATCGCACTGCCGTTCACCGCACTGGCCTCGTCGTTCGGATTCGTCGCGCCGACTGCCGCCGTTCTCGGCCTGGTTGCCACAGTGACCCTCGGCTACGTGATCGTCAACGAACTCGTCAAATTCCGATCGCCATTG
>JBDLRN010000060.1:0-5932 GCA_039800005.1 Actinomycetota bacterium
TCGATTCCGGCGAACTTCTGCTCACCCCGCAATCGAGCCACGAAACGTAGACGAGCACTCTCGCCGTAGAGATCGAGCGGACGGTGCTCCTCCGGTCCGTCGTCGATCACGTGGGCCTCGACCACCGACCAGGGCTGGTCGTCGTAGAACGTCGGTCGACGGCCGATGTTCACCGCCGCCGGGTACACCGCTCCGGCTCGCGACCCTGAGTCGCGTACGTACCATGCCGCATACACGCCGTCGGCCGGTACGCACATCGCCGGTGGCACCTCCACATTGGCGGTGGGGAATCCGATGGTGCGCCCGCGTTTGTCGCCATCGGCCACCACACCGCGCAACTCGTACGGCCGGCCCAGCATGTCGTTGGCCGCCGTCAGGTCGCCCGCCGTGAGCGCGGCACGAATCGCCGTCGAGCTCACGACGCGCGACTCAGGTCGAGACTCTTCATGTCTGATCAACGTGTGGGGTACCACGCCGAAGTCGTTCTCTTCGCCCAGACGACGCAGCAACTCGACGTTGCCCGCCCGTCCCCGACCGAAGTGGAAGTCCTCGCCCACGACCACGGCCCGAACGCGCAACGCTCGAACCAGGACGCGCATCACGAAGTCCTCCGGAGATTCAGCGGCCTGCGCCTCGTCGAAACGCACCACGGCCACGGCATCGACGCCGGTCTCGGCCAGAAGTTCCATCTTCTGATGTTGATCGGTCAACAATCGCGGCGCCGACTCGGGTCGGACGAGACTCGCCGGGTGTCGATCGAAGGTCACGACGACGCTGTGCGCCGCCATGTTCCCGGCGATGGTGCGCACGTGATCGATGACCGTGCGATGTCCGAGATGCAGTCCGTCGTAGGCGCCGATGGTGACGATGCTGCGGACGTCGCCCGGCTCTCCCGGCCAGGCGCACCGGTTGAAGTCCTCGATCACCTGCACGTCAGGAAACGCTAGTTGTGAGCGACCAGCATTCCCCTCACCAGGAAGTCGGCGACCTCGTCGGCCACGATCCCCGGTTCGACCGGACCGTTGATCCGATCGAATTTCGACGCCAATCCACTCATCGTGAAGGGCATGGCGCCACCCTGAACCAGCATGAACAGCACCATGCGTTCGGAGATGCGAACGATCCGGCCTTCGTCGGCCAGACGATCCATCAACTGGGTCGTCACCTTCATGGTCGGCTCGATGTATCGACGAAAGATGCGTCCGAGACGCGGCGAGTCGACCAGGCCTTCGTTGTTCATCAGGCGGCCGATCTGCGGCCGTCGTGACGATGCGACGAGAAATGCCCGAAACCGCAGTCGAAGCTCTTCCATTGGATCGGTCAGGGTGCCGAACTGCGCGATCTCGTCGTTGAGGTCGAGGAGCAGAGAGCGGAATCCGTGGTCGATTGCGGCGGTGTACAACGCGTCCTTGGTGCCGAATCGCTGGTTCACGGTGGCGTGGCTGAGACCCAAGTCCTTGTTGAGTGCCCGGATCGACATGCCGTCGAAGCCGTGGACGGCGAAGGCCTCCAACGCCGCATCCAGGATCGCCTCGTCGGTGAAGATTCGCGGCCGGCCCCGTGCCACGACCTGGGGGGCCACGACCTGGGGGGCGACGGCGCTGGTCATCGGCCCAACGTAACCCACCAGTCTTTTCTTGACAAGTGACAAGAGAAGGGGCAATCTGACGAGGGGTCCCGTGTCGCCACGGGACGAGGAGGGGCAATGCGACGCGACGAACACATCCTGGGCGAGGTCTTCTCGTACCGATTCCCAGGCCCGGACGCCGATCATGCCCTCCTGATCCAGCACGGCATCGCCAGCCACGGGGGCATCTACGACAACTTCTGCGGACACCACGCGCGCCAAGGAGTCGACATCTGGTCGATGGACGCCCCCGGGCACGGTCGGTCGTGCATCTCGCAACGACCCGGACAGTTCACTCTCACTCAGTGGGTCGACGCCGCCGTCATGTACGGCGAGCACATCGCCGAGACCACCGGACTGCCCGTGTTCATCACCGGGTCGTCGCTCGGATCGGCGGCGGCCTACTCCGCGCTCGCGGCGTCCGACGTGTTCGCCGGGGCGATTCTCATGGGCTTCGCCATTCCTGGTTCACCGCTCATTCCGACCGACAACCCGTTCCGCAGCGCCGATTACGAACGCATCGAGAAGGTGTGGGGTTCGCGTTTCCGTCTCGACATCGACCGCTACTTCGACTTCGACGCCGACTACGGCTACGTGGGAGCCAAGGAACAGAAGAAGGCCGATCCGTACAACACGTGGATGTACGACATGGCGTCGTGGGCGTCGATCATGCGCTACGACCCGGCGATCCCCCTGGGCGAGAACACCAAACCGATTCTCTACGCCGTCGGCGAGAACGATCCCACCTTCCCGGTTCCCGTCGCACAGCGAGTCGTCGACGCCACGGCGGGACCAGTCGAGTTCTACGTCCTGCCGAACGGACGCCACCAGCTCATGCTCTTCCACACCGAGCAGTACTCGCAGGTCGTCCTCGACTGGTGCCGAGGACTGATCTCCCAGAACACCTGATCTCTCAGAACACCTGATCCCTCAGAACTCGAAAGGAACCAACATGTCCTCCGTCTCACCTCGTCTGCATCCCGTGGGTGTGAACCATCTGGCACTGTCGACCCGGGACATGAAGGCCCAGCTCGAGTTCTGGTGCGACGTCCTCGGATGCCCGCTCCGAGCCCTCTATTGGATGCACGGTGTCGATGGCTGCTTCCACGGTTTCGTCGAACTGTCCCCCACCTCGTACGTCGCCTTCGTCCAGCATCCCGACAACCCGGCCGACGTCGAGATCGGGCGAACCCACGCCGGAAATCCCGGGGGCGCGGTCGCCGCCGGGACCATGCAGCACCTCGCCCTCCACGTCGACAATCTCGACGAGTTGCTCGCCATGCGTGACCGCATTCGCAGCCGCGGAGTTCACGTCATGGGGCCGATCGACCACGGTTTCATTCAGTCGATGTACTTCGCCGGACCGGAAGGACTGACCTTGGAGGTCTGCTGCGGACACGACATCGACGAACGAGCGTGGATCGACCCCGAAGTCGTGGGTCTGTGTGGCATCTCCGGCGACGAACTCGCCCGCATGATCGCACCGGCCCCGCGCGAGGCCCACACGGCGCCCGTTCCGCAACCTTCCCTCGACTCCACCGGTCCGCGCATGCACTATCCACCGGAGGCCTACGCGGCACTGATGTCGATGAGCGACGCCGACATGTGGAACAACTTGAGCGAAACGACCCCTCCGGTCGCGATCTGAGTCGGAGACGATCATGAATAATCTCGGAACACCGGCTGCGCACGATCTCTTCTCCGACAACCAGAAATGGGGCGACGTCGACTCCTGGAATCGCGCCGCGCTTGTTCTCCACGACCGCGGCGGCATCCATCGCATCGAACGTGACGGATTCTCCCCGTTCTGGGCGGTCATCGACCACGCTGCCGTGATGAGCATCGAACGACGCCCGACCGTGTTCACCAATGGGCCGGAACCGATCCTGCAGAACGCCGACGAGATCGCCAATCGACAGATGGCCATCAAGGCCCTCATCCACATGGACGCTCCCGAACACGGAAAGTATCGTCAGCTCACCGCCGATTGGTTCAAGCCGGCGAGCATCTCGAGGTTGAACGACCGCCTCGACGAACTGAGTCGTGAGACCCTCGTCCGACTCGGCGACATGGGTGGACGTTGCGACTTCGCCGTCGACATCGCTCTCCCGTACCCACTCCAAGTGATCCTGTCGTTGTTGGGTCTTCCCGAGAGCGACTACCCACGGATGCTCGCCCTCACTCAACAACTGTTCGGGCAGGAAGACCCCGACCTGCAGCGCGACCCACCGTCACCCGAGACCTTCGCCGCCATCGTGATGGACTTCTACACGTACTTCACCGAGCTCTCCGCCGAGCGACGCGCGAATCCGCGCGAAGACCTCGCCACGCTCATCGCCAACGGCACGATCGACGGCGAGGCACTTCCCGATCTCGAAACCATGGGCTACTACGTCATCGTGGCCACCGCCGGCCACGACACGACGTCGAGCGCCATGGCCGGTGGAATGCATGCACTGATCGAACATCAGGATCAACTCCGTCGCCTGCAGGACGAGCCGGATCTGCTGAACAACGCCGTGGAGGAGATGCTGCGCTGGACGGCACCGGTTCGTCACTTCATGAGAACTGCACAAGAGGACACCGAGATCTGCGGGCAGGAGGTGAAGAAGGGCGATTGGCTCTATCTGTCGTACAAGGCGGCCAATCTCGACCCGAAGGTCTTCGGCGACCCGCTCTCCTTCGACATCTCACGTTCGAACGCCGACAAGCAGATCTCCTTCGGTTACGGCGTGCACTTCTGCCTCGGCGCACAATTGGCCCGCAACGAACTCCGGTCGCTCTTCGGACACCTGGTACCGCGCCTCGACTCGATCGCATTCGACGGAGCCTCGACCACGGCCAAGACCACCTTCGTCGGCGGTCACAAGACTTTGCCGATTCGCTACTCGCTTCGGTGACGTGAACGACGACATCACACAATCAGGATTCGGGAGCCTCCGAGGCCTGGCGGTCCATGGTCTCCCACACCTCGTCGAGAACGCGAGAGGCGCTCACGGCCACGGGCCAACCGGCGTAGTGAGCCACATGCGTGATCATCGCCTCGAGCTTGACCCGAGAAATGCCGAGATTGCGCGCTCCCCGGAAGTGCAGGTACTGCTCGCTCTCCCGGCCAGTGGCCACCAGTACCGCGCACGTGATCAACTCGCGCTCCTCCAACTCGAGGTCGGAGTTCTGCCACACGTCTCCGAAGAGATGTTCCATCGTGTGCCGTCCGAGTTCGGGATGAATACCGCGAACCTTCGGATTACCAGCGAACAGACGGGCCGCCAGAGCGCGGCCGAGATCGAGTTTCGATGTGTCGTGAGCAGTCATGGGGGATGCATAGCACGACGATGAAACACACACAACAAAAAAACTCGGGAGTCCCACGATGAAGATCACCGTGATCGGTGCCGGCATCGGCGGCCTCGCTGTCGCGCTCGCGTGTGCGCGCGACGGACACGAAGTGACCGTCGTCGAGAGAGCCGAACATTTCGGTGAGGTCGGCGCGGGGATCCAGATCAGCCCGAACGGCATGCGGGTGCTCGCGTGGCTCGGTCTGGTCGACGACCATCTTGCAGCGGCAACGACTCCCGAACGTGTCGTGATCCGTCGTTGGCAGGACGACTCCGTCATCGGTGTCACCACCCTCGGCGACGAGGTGATCCGACGGCACGACTTTCCCTACACCAACGTCTACCGACCCGATCTCATCGACGTGCTCGCCGAGGGAGTTCGACGCGAACAGTGCACACGCCCGAGGTCGATCGACATCGTCTTCGGCGCGGAGCCCGTCACGATCGTCGGCTCGTCGAACGGAGTCAGCGTCCGACTCTCGACCGGAGACGAGATCGGCGGCCACCTCGTGATCGGTGCCGACGGAATTCATTCGGCCGTACGCGATCATCTCGTCAGCACCGGCGCGCTCGGCGGCGCGTCGAGCCGCTACTCCGGCTACGTGGCCTATCGAGCACTCGTACCACGAGAACGGGTCGAGCATCTTCCCATCGAGGTCACCAACCGCCTCGGCCCCGACCGACACGTGGTCACCTACTTCGTCGGACGAGACCGACGATTCCTCAACATCGTCGCCTTCGTGCCCGAGACGTCGTGGACGCTCGAGTCGTGGACCGAACCCGGCCGACTCGACGACCTGATCGACTCCTACGTCGGATGGTCCCCCGAACTCCAACGACTCCTCGCCGCCATCGAACCACCAGTGTTCCGATGGGCCATGCACGATCGCCAGCCTCTTCCTCGATGGAGCGACGGTCGCATCACCCTCCTCGGCGATGCCTGCCATGCCATGTTGCCGTTCATGGC
>JBDLRN010000061.1:0-14967 GCA_039800005.1 Actinomycetota bacterium
GAAAGCGGCGTGCCCGGACGCGACATCGGTGTGCGCATCTTCGACACGCATTCGGTGGTCGAAGTTCCGGCCTCGCGCGCCGAGCACGTGATCCGCGCCATGAAGAACACCAGTATCCGCGGCAAACGGGCCATGGTTCGTCTCTACCGCGAAGAACGTTGAGTCGAGGAAGACGATGAGCACCACGCGTGAACTGGCCGGCGAGAAGTACGTGTCGTTCGTGAGTTTCCGACGGAACGGCACTCCGGTGGCCACACCGGTGTGGATCGCCCCCTACGGCTCCGACGAATTGTGCTTCACCACCGGGGGCGACGCCGCCAAGGTGAAGCGGCTGCGCGTCGACGATCGAGTCACCGTCCAGCCCTGCGACATGCGGGGCCGACTCCGCCCCGGGACCTCCCCCGTCGAAGGACGCGCGCGCGTCGTGACGGGTCACGACTTCCGGCCGGTCGAAGCGGCCGTGGCTCGCAAGTACGGCATCCAGTACCGGCTCGTCGTGTGGAGCGGGACCATTCGCGAGATCTTCCGACGGGCCAAAACCGCCGATTGTGGCGTGATCGTGAACATTTCGTACGCCCTTCCCGACCCACCCGACCACGAGGACTAAGGTCACCCCGTCGGCCGACCCCAGGCCGACCTGAGGGAGGAACAATGCGTAGAAAGACCCGTGGGTCGATCGGCATCGCTCTCGCTGCGGCCCTGAGTCTGGGCCTCGCAGCGTGTGGCGGCGATGACGGAGACTCGTCCAGCGACGGCGGCGATGCCGCAACGACCGAAGCTCCCGCCGATGGTGGCGACGGCGGCAGCAGTGGCGGTGCCACGCTGGCCAATTTCACACCGTGGAGCGCCGACTCGCCCATCGTCGATTGCGCCCCCGACGAAGGACCGCTGAAGGCGGCCTGGATCTACGTCGGCCCCACCAACGACGGTGGTTGGACGCAGCAGCACGATGCGGCCCGTCAGGCCGTGCAGGAGCACTTCGGTGACGCCGTCGAGACGACGTACAAGGAGAACGTGCCGGAAGGACCGCAGGTCCTGCAGACCATCGAAGACCTGATCGCCGACGGCAACACCGTGATCTTCGGTACCTCGTTCGGATTCCAGGACGCCTTCGTCGAGGCCGCCGCGGCGCACCCCGAGGTGTGCTTCGAGTTCGCCACTGGTTACAAGGGCTCCGACAACATGGCGCAGTTCTACGGCGCGGCTGAGGACACCGACTTCCTCGCCGGCATGGCGGCCGGTGCCGCATCGGCCACCGGCAAGCTCGGCATGATCGCCTCGTTCCCGATCCCCGAAGTTCTTCGCGGTGTGAACGCCTGGACCATGGGTGCCCGTCTCGTGAACCCTGACGCCACGGTGAACGTGGTGTGGGTGAACAGCTGGTTCGACCCGCCGAACGAGCGCAAGGCGGCCGAAGCTCTCATCGCCGAAGGTGTCGACGCTCTCGGTCAGAAGGGCATCGACTCGCCGGCCACCGGTGACGCGGCCAAGGCGGCCGGTGTCGCCTGGGCTGGTTACAACGCCGACCAGAGCGCGAACTACGGCGACGTGTGGCTCACCGCAACCGTGTACGACTGGACCGTCTACCAGATCCCGCGCATCCAGGCCGTCCTCGACGGTCAGTGGGTCGCTGGCAACTACTACGGCAACCTGTCCGACGGTTTCGTGACCCTGGCCACCTACGGCGATCTCGTCTCGGAAGAGACGCGGGCCGCGATCCAGGCCGAGCTCGACAAGTTGACGGCGGCTCCGATGTCGCAGTTCACCGGGCCGATCAACGACAACCAGGGCAATCAGGTGCTCGCCGACGGTGTGGCTCACACCTTCGAAGAGCTCATGAGCATGCCGTACTTGATCGAAGGCGTGATCGGCGAGATTCCGGCCGGCTGACGCTCGACAGCCATTGTTGCGAAGGGCGGGCCCGATCGGGCCCGCCCTTCGTCTTTACCGGGCCGAACACCCGTCGGTCTAGGGTTGACCCGGAAGGGGGCACCGCACCATGAAGTCCGCTGTGCGCATGACGGGAGTCGTGAAGAGATTCCCGGGCGTCGTCGCCAACGACGGTGTCGAACTCGACATCCGAGCCGGTGAAGTGCACGCTCTGTTGGGCGAGAACGGAGCCGGCAAATCGACGCTCTCCAACATTCTCACCGGGCTCTACCGACCCGACGAAGGAACCGTCGAGATCGACGGCCGAGTGGTCCACTTCTCGTCGCCCCGCGATGCCCTCGACGCCGGGGTCGGCATGGTCCACCAACACTTCCGTCTGGTCTCCACCTTCACCGTGGCCGAGAACGTAGTGCTCGGCGAACCAGGTTCACCCCTCATGATCGATCAGTCGAGCGTCGCCCGACGCGTGGCCGAACTGAGCGATCGCTACGGACTCGCCGTCGACCCGTCGGCCCGCATCTGGCAGTTGAGCGTCGGCGAACAGCAACGCGTCGAGATCCTGAAGGTGCTGTACCGCGGCGCGAAGGTTCTCATCCTCGACGAACCCACGGCCGTGCTCACCCCGATCGAAGCCGACGCCTTGTTCGCCACGTTGCGCGCCATGGTCGCCGAAGGACGAACGGTCGTCTTCATCTCGCACAAACTCGACGAGGTGATGAAGGTGAGCGATCGGGTGACGGTGCTGCGCGGCGGCAAGACCGTGGGCACGGTCGACACTGCGACCACGAGCCCGCGTGAGTTGGCGAGTCTGATGGTGGGCCGATCGGTCGAATTCACTCGTGTGGTTCGCGACAATCCGGCCGATCGATCGACCGTGGTGCTCTCCCTCGACGGCGTGTCGGCCCGTGACGACCGCGGACGTGAGGCACTTCACGCCGTGTCGCTCACGGTCGGACGCGGTGAGATCCTCGGCGTCGCCGGAGTGGCCGGCAACGGCCAGCGCGAACTCGCCGAAGCGATCTCGGGAATGCGACCGCTGTCGAGCGGTCGGATCGACGTGGCCGGTGACCCTGTGCAGTCGGGTCGCGCGCGCTCGGCCATCGCCAAGGGCATCGCCCACATCCCTGAGGATCGCCTCCACACCGGACTCGCCTCGTCCCATTCGGTGGAGGACAACCTGGCGCTGAAGAACTATCGATCGTCCGACCTGTCGCGCTTTCGTCTGCTCCGTCGCAAGGTGATTCGCTCACAGGCGGCCGGTCTGGTCCAGAACTACGACGTGAAGACGCCGACCACGACCACACCCGTGCGGCTCTTGTCGGGCGGAAACGTGCAGAAGGTGCTGCTCGCCCGCGAGTTCTCGTCGCTGCCCAAGGTGTTGATCGCCGCGTCGCCCACTCGTGGTCTCGACGTGGGCGCCATCGAAACCGTGCGTGCTCGTCTGGTGGAAGCCGCCGAGAGCGGTGTGGGGATCCTCCTCATCAGCGAGGACCTCGACGAGATCCTGTCGCTGGCCGACCGCATCGTCGTGATGTACGAAGGTCGCATCGTCGACGAGGTCGATGCCGAGTCGGCCGACCGTCAACGGCTCGGCCTCACCATGGGCGGCAGCGCCGTCAGCGGAGCGTTGTCATGAGGTCGCCGGTGCGTTTCGAGCGCCGACTCGAACAACCGAAGTGGCTCAACTGGGCGATCCCGGTGTTCTCCTTGCTCGCGGCCCTGATTCTGGGAGCGATCGTTCTCTTCGCCACCGGCAAGAACCCGCTGGAGGTGTACGACCGGATCTTCGAGCGTGGTTTCGCCGGCACGCGAGCCCTCTCGGGCTCGATCAAGACCGCCACTCCGCTCGCCTTCACCGGACTGTGCGCCGCGGTGTCGTTCCGCATGGGTCTCATCAACATCGGTGGCGAAGGCCAGTTCTACATGGGAGCCGTGGGTGCCACCTGGGCGGCTCTCGCCGTCGGTGACGGACTGCCCACCGGCGCACTGGTGATCGTCATGTCGCTGAGCGGAATGCTCTGGGGCGGCTTCTACGCCGCGATCGTCGGCGTTCTGCGAGCGAGGTTCAACACCAACGAAATCATCACCTCGCTGATGATGAACTACCTCGCGGCGATCTTCCTCAACTACCTCATCTACAACTCGACGTCGTACTGGCGCGATCCCGAATCGCGGAACTTCCCCGCCGGAAAGCCGATCTCGCAGCGAGCCGACTGGAACTTCTTCGAGATCGGCGGAATCAATGTCCCGCTGTCGTTCCTGATCGCGATCCTGGCAGCCGTCGCTGTCTGGGTGCTCTACAAGCGCACCCGATTCGGCTTCGAAGTCGGCGTGATCGCCGACTCACCCAAGGCAGCGCGCTACGCAGGTATTCGCACCACGTCGACGATCGTCGTCGTGCTCGCTCTCTCCGGTGCTCTTGCCGGACTCGGCGGCGCCGCCGACGTGGGCAACTTCCGCGGCCTGCTCGACTCCAAAGGCTTGCAACTCTCCGGGTACGGCTACACCGGCATCGTCGTGGCGGCGCTGGCGCGTTTCAATCCGATCTCGACCATCGTGGTGGCAGTGTTGATCGGCGGTCTCACCAACGCCGGTTTCGCGCTGCAGGGGCCCGACTTCCCGAGCGGCCTGGTCGGAACGTTGCAGGGATTGATCCTCTTCACCGCCGTGGCCGGTGAGGTCCTCGTGAAGTACCGCATCCGACGCAACCGACGCACTGTGGCGGTGACGGCATGAACAGCAACCTGCTGGTGATCATCGCCGCATCGGCGATCTTCTACGGAACGCCGCTCTTCTTCGCCGCTCTCGGCGGCATCATGACCGAACGCAGTGGCGTGCTGAACCTCGGCGTAGAGGGAACCATGTTGCTTGGTGCGGTATCCGGTGCGTGGGCATCGCAACACGTTCCCGGTTCCGCCTGGTTCACGGTGCTCGCCTCGATCCTGATCGGGATGGCAGCGGGAGCGCTCACCTCCACCCTGCTCGCGTTCTTGTGCATCACCTTGCGCACCAACCAGACGGTGGCCGGACTGGCCATCACGATCTTCGCCGGAGGCGTGGGTCTGTCGAGCTACTTCGCCAACATCTGGGACGTGGCCGGCGCACCGGTCGATCGCCAGATCCGCAAGCTCGACGTGCTCGGCCTCGCCGATGCGCCGATCGTGGGTCCGATCCTGTTCAACCAGACGATCCTCACCTACGTGTCATGGGTGCTGGTCGTGCTGGCGAGCGTCTATCTGTTCCGCACTCGCTTCGGACTGCAGTTGCGCGCGGTGGGCGAATCCCCGCAGACCGCCGACGCCATGGGGATCGACGTCGTGAAGTATCGCTACGTCCACACGATCGCCGGTGGAGCGCTGGCCGGACTCGGCGGCGTGTACTACAGCCTCGCCATCGTGCCCTCGTGGGTCGACGGTATGACCAAGGGTGCGGGCTGGATCGCCATCGCACTCGTGATCTTCGGATTCTGGCGGCCGAGTATCGCCCTTCTCGGCGCGTATCTGTTCGGTGCGCTCCAGTCACTGGGCTCCACCCTCAAGGCTCGCAACGTGAACATCAGCGGCGATCTCCTCGACGCCTTACCGTTCCTGATGACGATCGTCGTGTTGGTGCTCATCTCCACACGGTTCGCCCATCGTCGTCTCGGTGCTCCGGCCGCCCTCGGTGTGCCGTACGAGCGCGAAGAACGATGACGTCGATCGACAACGTTTCCCCGGCACTGCGGCGCGTCTGGCATCCGGTCGGGCGTGTCGAATCGTTCGGGTCCGATCCCACCCGCGTCGAACTGGTCGGAGAGGGATACGTGGTGGTTCGCCTGAACGGAGCGATCCGCGTGTTCCGCGACATGTGCCCGCATCGTTTCGCGCGCCTGTCCGACGGGCGCGTCGTCGACGACACCATCCAATGCCCGTATCACGGGTGGCAGTTCTCGGCCGAAGGACGCTGTGTGCACGTGCCGGCGATGGGTGACGACGCCACTCCTCCAGCGGCCCACCTCACCGCACCACGGGTGATGGAGCGCTACGGGATGGTGTGGGTGGCCCCCGACGAACCGGTCGCCGATCCGCTCGTGATCGGCGAGTGGGACGATCCGAACCTCGACAAGGTGTGGGTCGACCCGGTCGACGTACCCGCTGGTGCCGCGCAGATCGTCGACAACTTCCTCGACTTCGCCCACTTCCCCTACGTGCACGCCGGAACCTTCGGATCCGACGACGACCGACTGGTGCACGACTACTCGACCGAGCGCACCGCCGACGGTTGGGGGTTCGTGGTCGAGTATCCGCACGTGATCGAGAACCACGAGGATCCTCTCGTCGCCACCGGTGAGCACCCGCTCGTGCAGCCACGGGAGATGCGGTACGACTATCGGGTGCCGTTCACAGCGAATCTGCGCCTGGATTTTCCGCTCACGGGCATGGTGAACGCCATCGTGCTGTGGTGTCAGCCCATGACGCGCGAGACGACGCGGGTGCACATGCTGATGTTGCGCAACGACTGCCCCGACGAAGCGAGTCGTGAGGCGGCCGTCGACTACGAACTGCGGGTGTTCACCGAGGACCGTCGGATTCTCGAACGACTCCCCGACGTCGCCATGCCGCTCGGTCGTGGTCAGGTGCACGTGCGCAGCGACAAGCACACGGTGGAGTATCGGCGCATCCTCGAGCGCCTCGTGAATTCCTGACGATCAGATGCGCTCGAACTCGAGCAGTGCTTCTTCCTGATCGACACCGTTCAACTGCACGTGCAAGCGGTTGGTCTGGATGAGGTGACGATGCACTTCGGGACCGCGCACTCCGGTGACGTTGATGACGAGGTCTTCACCGGCGAAGATCGCTGTCTTGGTGACCGGACCGGTGATCGATTCGGTGGCGAACACGGTTTCACCGTCGGCGGCGATGGTGTCGAGACGCCGTTCGGTGCGCTTGCGACCGCGCCAACGGATCACCTGGGACACCGTGACAACGCCGTCCTTCAGACCGAAGGTGATGACCGAGCGATGGAAGAGGTGGTCGATCTCGTCGTCGATGTCGTCGGCCGACATTCCGCGAGCGGCCAGCCATTCGCGATAGCCGGTGTGGGCGACGAGTTTCCACGTGCCGCGCCAGGCGTAGATCGGGCCGGTGACCTTGCCACGCCGCTGACCCGTACGCGGTTTGGCCGAGAACAATCCGCGCATCGCGCCGGCCTTGGCCCGCTGCAACAACATGTCGGGATTGAACAACCGCGGCAACATCCCCCGCACCCTACAACGTGTGCGATCACCGGTGTTCTGGTGAGGATTCTTCACCGCATAGGTGAAGTTCGCGCACCAGATTCCCGCCCGTCGGGCCGACTCCAACCCACTCGGACCCCGTCGGCTCTAACCTCGTCGCCGTGAACGCATCGGCCGACAAGTTCTGCGACACCTGCGGCCGTCGCATCGAATGGCGCAAGAAGTGGGAGCAGTCATGGGACGAAGTCCGCTACTGCTCCGACGGTTGTCGCCGTCACCGTCCGACCGATCTCGATCGTCGTCTGGAAACGACCATCCTCGAACTCCTCGACTCCCGCTCACGCGATGCCACCATCTGCCCGAGCGAAGCAGCCCGTTCCGTCACCGATGAATGGCGTCCGTTGATGGAGCGAACTCGTTCGGCAGCGCGACGATTGCAGGTCGCCGGGCAGGTGGACGTCCTCCAAGGTGGACGCGTGGTCGACCCGTCGACTGCCAAAGGGCCGATTCGACTCCGACGGAGGTTTTCTGGTGCGTGATCTCGACCTATACGGTGAAGAATCCTCACCAGAACACCGGTTTGGGGAGGGGTATTACCGGAGGTTCTACGGCAAGGGCGGGGTGCACGATCGCCGGAAGATCGCGCAACTCGCCTCGGCCGTGCACGGCATGTGCGCGTGGTGGGGAGTCACTCCCCGATCGGTGCTCGACGTGGGAGCCGGAACCGGATTGTGGCGCGACTGGTATCACGACACGCACCCGCGCGTGAAGGTCGTGTCGACCGACGTGAGCCAGTACGCCTGTCGCAAGTACGGACACGAGCACCGTGACATCGCCACGTGGACACCTACTCGTCAGTTCGATCTGGTGATCTGCCACGGTGTGTTGCAGTACCCCGACGCGGCCTCGACCACGGCGGCCATCGCGAACATTGCGGCAGCCTGCCGACACGTGTTGTACCTCGAAGTGCCCACTGCACTGGACTTCCAAACGGTCGTCGATCCCGGTGCGACCGACATGGACGTCCACCATCGATCGGGAGCCTGGTACCGCGAACGTCTCGACCCGCATTTCGTGCAGGCCGGAGCCGGACTCTGGGTGCGACGCGGTGGTGGCGTTCTGCTGTACGAACTCGAACGTTCGCGCTGACTCAGGGTTTGATGGCGCGACGCACCGGACGATCCCAGCCGGGCTGACCAGTCGGCCGCGGGCCCGGCCACAGCCTTGGTCCCATTTCGACCATGCCGTGATGTGACCCGTACTCACCGAGCAGGTTGAGATACGGCGCGGCCTCGAACGCTTCGGCACCGCGTACGCCGGTGCTCTTCCACGTGCCGCTCGACAACAACTCGATGGCCACCACCGGGCAGATCGCGGTCTGCCACAGCACGGCCTGCGATCCCCACTCACGCATGGTGGTCTCGTTGTCGGCCACGTGGTACAGGTACACCTCACGCGGGTTGCCGTCGTAGGTGCCCTTCACCCAGATGCCGGCGCAGGTCTTGCCGTTCATGAGGTGGCCGAGCTTGGCCGGATTGGGAAGCACCGCGGCGAGCACGTCGCGCGGCGACACCGACACGTCACCCACACGCACCGGCTCGACTGAGTCGAGTCCGAGATAGGCGAAGGTCTTGAGCCAGTCGATGAACTCGGCTCCGAGTCCGTACTTGAACGTCACCCGATTGCAGTCGATCTCACGCGGGATGAGCAGAACTTCTTCGTGCTCGACGTTCACGCATTCGATCGGACCGATACCGGCCGGGAAGTGGAAGATCTCGGGCTCGCTGAAACAGTCTGTGGTGAAGAGCCCGCGTTGCTTCTCCCAGACGAGCGGCGGATTGAGGCACTCTTCGATGGTCGTCCAGATCGAGAAGGTGGGTGCGAAGTCGTAGCCGTCGATCGACAGGTTCGATCCGTCGCGCACGCCGATCTCGTCGATGGTGTCGAACAAGACGTCAGCGGCGTAACGCGCGAATACGTCGGAGAGGCCGGGCTCGACGCCCATTCCGACGAGGGCCAGCAAGCCCTTGTCGCGCCAGGCATGGTCGGCCGCGAGTTGCGCCTCGCCCAGGGGCACACCCACCTTGTTGTAGGGGTCGGTGGGGTGGGGCTTGCTCAGGTTCATGGCCATGTCGAGGTAGTTGGTACCGGCCTCGAAGCAGGCGTCGAAGATGTTCTCGTTCAGTCGTGGATCGCAAGCGTTGACCACGATGTCGGCCTTGGTGGCCGCGATCGCGTCGACGATGGCCTTCTTGTCGCGGGCGTCGAGCTGCAGGGCCCGGAACCGTGACGGGTCGTCGAGCTCGGCAATCGCCTTCTGCGCCGTGGACAGGAACAGATCGGCGAGCACGAACTCCGAGAAGAAGGACCGGGTTTCAGCGATCGAGGCCATGGAAGCCCCGACGCCGCCTGCGCCGATCACCAGGATGTTCATCAATCGTCCAATTCGTGAACGTTTCGGAAGCGAAACGTGACTCCCTGTCTACCCGATGGCCTCTACGATCGCACCATGTCCGACGATCTTGTCGCGCGATTGCGACGTCTCGAAGACACCCTTGCCATCCATCAGTTGTTCGTCGACTACGGGTTGGCTCTGGACGCCGGTGATTTTCACGCATATGCGAATCTCTTCGCTCAGCAGGGGGAATTGAACCTGGGTCCGATCGGTACGGCCGTCGGGCCAGCGGAGATCGAGGCACTCATGGCACGCACGATGGAAGGTCGAGTCGGAACTTCGTTCCACATCGTGAGCAGCCCACAAGTCACTTTCGTCGACGACGACAACGCGACCTCGCAGGTGATGTGGACGGTGGTACATCGCCAAAAGGACGGCGAACCGAAGCTCACCATGATGGGGCGTCATGTCGACCGGCTCGCGCGCGAGAACGGTTCGTGGAAGATCGCCTCTCGTCGCGGCTTGATCGACCTTCCGACTACGTATCGCGATCAGGGTTAGTCGTCGACGATCAGTCGACCACCGTCGGCAGGGCGGTCGACCAGTCGCGGTCGGCGTCGATCAGGCGCAGCACCTCGGGGTGGAATCTCTTCTCGACGAGTGACCACAATCCGGAGCGGGCGGCGACGTCGGACGTGGTGACGAACTCACCGCTCGCGCGCCACGACACGAACTCCTCGGCTTGAAAGAAGCGGGTGGCCCGTGACCACGCGTCGGCATCGGATCGATGCAACCACGACATGAGCGACACCATCTGCTGACCGGTGGGCTGGAAACCCATGACGTCGTTCCACCACTCGACACCCAACTTCTTCACGCACCACTGGGCGTCGGGTTCGGCGCGACCGTCGAGTCCGTCGAGGGCCGGATGCACCTCGGCACCCGATGTGCCGACGGCGACGAGGCTCATGCCGCCCTCGCCGTGGTCGTCTCGCCGATCACGCGAATCGGACGGAGTCGGTGGTAGAGCCGGAACCGCTCGACCGAGTGCTGCTTGATGTGGTCCATCGCTTCCTCCACGTCATCGGTGATCAACAGCAGATCGAGATCGTGTGGCGAGATCATCTTGGTCTCGTTCATGTGGTCGATCTGCTCGATGAGCGACGACCAAAAGTCGCGGCCCATGAGCACGACCGGGAAGTCCTGCACCTTGCCGGTCTGGATGAGGGTGAGCGCTTCGAAGAGTTCGTCGACGGTGCCGAATCCGCCGGGCATCACCACGAAGGCATAGGAGTACTTGACGAGCATCATCTTGCGCACGAAGAAGTAGTTGAAGTCGATACTCACGTCGAGATACGGATTGGGCACCTGTTCGTGTGGCAGTTCGATGTTGCACCCGATGCTGCAACCGCCGGCTTCTTTCGCCCCGCGGTTTGCCGCTTCCATGATGCCGGGACCACCACCGGTCATGACGGCGAAACCCATGTGACTGGCCGCCGCACCCACCTGGCGGGCGAGCTGGTAGTGAGGGTCGTCCTCTCCCACCCGGGCCGATCCGAAGACGGTGATGCAGGGCCCGGCGAAATGGAGTCCGCGAAAGCCACGGAGCATCTCTCGGGTGACGCGAAAGATCGTGCGGAGTTCACGACGACGAAGCCGGGGACCGCCGAGGAAGAGACGATCACGCGACGATCGTGACTTTCGGCCCTCGGTGTCCACGTCCATACCGACAAGACTGCCATTCATGGACCCTCACACGCACGGCAGTCACGTCATGAACGAACTGATTCCCATCGCCCGGGATCTCCGTCACGCCATTCCCGACGTGATGAAGGAGTTCTCCGACCTCCACAGTGCAGCCATGAAGCCAGGGGCGCTCGACACCAAGACCAAAGAACTGATCGCGCTGGCCATTGCTGTGGTCGAGAAGTGCGACGGATGCATCGCGTCGCACGCCCGTGGAGCCGCCAGACAAGGGGCCACCGAGGCCGAGGTCGCCGAGACGATCGGCGTGGCGGTGCTCATGACCGGCGGACCAGCCACGGTGTACGGACCACGCGCCTTCGCCGCGTTCCGGGACTTCGCCAATCCCCCGACGACCTGACAACCTGGAGGCGTGCCCAAGAAGACCCGCCTCACCGTCGCCACCGTCAACGTGAACGGCATTCGTGCCGCCGTGACCAACGGAATGGAAGGCTGGGTCGCCGAGCGTCAGCCCGACATCGTGACCATGCAGGAAGTGCGGGCACCCGATGCGATGGTGGGCGACCTCGTGCGGCAGATCACCGGACCGAAGTGGTCGGTCGTGCACGACGAGTGCGAATTCAAGGGTCGCGCCGGCGTCGCCGTGGCGGCCAAGAAGCCGATCGCCGCGTCACGCGCCGGGCTGAAGGTTCACACGAAGAAGAGCGCTTCGGCCTACAACGACACCGGGCGTTGGATCGAGGCCGATCTCGACACGCCCGACGGCAAAGGCCTCACGGTGATCTCGGCCTACGTGCACACCGGTGACGCCGAACAGCCCGACAAGATGAAGGAGAAGTTGGCCTTCATGTGGGCGGCCAAGGATCGGTTGAAGGCGTTGCTCGCGTCGAAGCGTCACGTACTCCTGACTGGTGACCTCAACGTGGCCCACAAGGAAGTCGATCTCAAGAACTGGAAGGGCAACTTGAAGAGCGCCGGCTTCCTACCTGAAGAACGCGTGTGGTTCGACGAGTTGTTCGACGACCTCGGACTGGTCGACGTGGCCCGTCGACTGAGCGGTGACGGCCCCGGTCCGTATTCGTGGTGGTCGTGGCGCGGCAAGGCGTTCGACACCGACGCCGGTTGGCGCATCGACTACCACATCGCGTCACCAGGTTTGGCCGACGTCGCCGTCGACACGGCCGTCGATCGAGCGCCGTCGTACGCCGAGCGTTGGTCGGATCACGCACCCGTGGTGGTCACGTACGCGCTCTGATGTTGGCGCTGGCGCCTCACCAGGAGAGTGGTGAGGACGAGGGCCAGCACGCCGACGGCGATGATGACCACTCCTTGGAGTACGTCGTTCTCGACGTTGTTGGCCACGTAGACGACGATCGAGATCACCGAGACGCCCGCGCCTCCGACGATCTGCTCGATTCGGTTCCACTGCATGCCGGTCCAGAGAAGGAGTGCGCCGATACCCAGTGCGGGCAGAAGCCCGTCGAGACCGGAATACTCGTCGATCCATTGAGGGACCGAGAAGAACACGGTGACGACGCCCGCCGAACGGATGAGAAAGGCACCACCGAAATCGCCCTGACCCAGTCCGATCAGCAGCGAACCACCGATGAGGAACGGCACTGCTCCCATCCCGAAGTCGAGATCCGCCCACGCCGTCACGCCGCCGCACACGGCGAGCGTCGAGGGAATCACGACGATCGTCGACGAGAACTCGGTGAAGCGAATGCGCAGGAGCGACCACGTGACGCCGAGTGATCCGCCACTCACGGCGATGATCGCTCCGTCGACATCGGCGTTGGCGAGGAACATCGCACCGCTCGCAATCAGGGTTCCGATCGACACGATCTCGGCGAACTCGCCGGCTCGTCGTCGCCATCCGGTGTACCGCCACAGCTGGAAGGCGATCGCTCCGCTGACGATCGAGGCTCCGAGGAGTGAGAAGGCGATGATCGTCTCGGACGCTTCTTCGAACAGCGCGATCACCAGTCGCACGAGTCCGACCCCGATCACGAGGACGGCGATGTAGGACACGAGTTCGCGCCAACGGATCGTGAAGCGGGGCGCGTTGAGGATGTCGTCGGCTTCGGTGGCCGAGATGCGACGAGTCGCCACCATGTGTTCGACGACGTCGCGTTGCGTGCGAGCGAGATCGGTCATGTGGACAAGTTTCGATCGGGCCGACGAACGGCCACCACCGACTTTCGTCACTGATCGTCGTTCTGGTTGCGATAGCTCCGGTACACCGCGATCAACGCCTCTTTTTGGGCCACGGTGAGATGCGGGTCGGATCCGATCGCGTCTTCGAGGCTGGACGTCGAGGACGATTGTTCGTCGTCGAGCATGCCGGCCCGTTCGAGCAGTTCTTCGGCCGACACATTGAGTGCCTTCGCGATCGAGCGGACCACCCGAACCGACGGTTCGTGCAGTCCGCGTTCGATCTGCGAGAGATAAGGGTTCGAGACCTGCGCCAACTCCGAGAGTTGACGCAGGCTCATCTTCGCCAGTTGTCGTTGATGACGGATGGCGGACCCGAGTGCGCCGAGGCGGCGCTCCCAGTCGTCAGCCATGGATCAGGCGGATGCGGCTTCCTGGGCGGCTGTGGCCTTGGGAGCAGCCTTCTTGCGAGCCTTCTTGGCCTTGGAGGCCACGACGGGCTTGCCGGCCACGGTGCGCACGGCCTTGGTCACGAACTCGGCCTGGGTGTGGAGGACCGACTTGGCGAACTCGACGTTCTTCTCGATGGCGGTCTCGACGACGGCCGGCACCGGGAGGGTGGGCAGGTCGACCTTGGGCAGGCGGGTGGCGATGGTGGCCTTGGCCAGGCTGGACGCGGTGCGGACGGTGGTCACGCCCTTCTCCAGGGCCTTCAGGGCCACTTCGTTGTTGCGCTCGAGGCGCTCGATGACGGTGGTGCGGGAGAGTGTCTTCATGTCGAGAACCCTACCAAGCACTGCTTGATTTACCTAGCGGTGCTCCCCCGCTCCCTGTTGCGTCGGTCATACCGGAGTTCTACTGACCGCGTTCTGACACCCGATGTTCCGGTGCGTGGTGTTCCGGTGAGGATTTTTCACCGCATAGGTCGAGATCGCGCACCAGATTTTCGAGCGGTGGACCCGGGGCCAGAATCTGGCGCGGGAAGTTCACCTATGCGGTGAAAAATCCTCACCAGAACACCGGTTAGAACAGACGTTGGCGGCGGCGGCCAAGGGCGCCGGCCAAGACACCAGCCACCACCAGCCACATACCCCACACCAGAGGAGTGCTCGACTCGGTGCCGGTCACCGGAATCGTCGGGTTCAACCGGGCCACGTACACCGAGAGCAACGAGCGGTAGGTGACGCCCTTGCGCGTGGTGACAACGAACTCGACTTCGGCCCGACCATAGAAACCCTCCGTCGGGGTGAAGTTCACCAGACCCGTCACCGGATCGAGAACCCATGTGCCGTCAGGCGTGACCACCTTGGAGAGCTGTTGATCGGTGACCGGGTCGACGATGCGCATCGTCTCGGTGTCCCACTCGTCTCCCGCAGGTGGTGCAGAGGTGATCGGGTCGATCGTCACCGGAGTGTTCGGCCGCGCATCGACCGTGTCGGGGTCGGGCAGATTCCGACCGGGCGCCGGCGTCTTCGGGTCGTTGGTCGACGAGCCGCCGCCGAAATTCATCGGCGGAGCAGCACGCTCGATCGTGATCGTGTAGGTGGTGGAGAAGCGGGGATCGGATGCGGTCACCTCGACGTCGATCACGTTCGACCCGACGCTCAGG
>JBDLRN010000062.1:0-36864 GCA_039800005.1 Actinomycetota bacterium
CCGAACTGATTGACGGCCAGTGAAAACGTCAACACGTGCAACAGATACAGGGTGAGCGTCAATTGCCCGGCCCGTTGGAGATGCACGACGAGCGATGTCGACGACCAGCGTTCGGCGATCGTCGAGATCACCAAGAAGGCGACGATCCCGATGCCGAGCGTCGAGGCGAGATACGGGAGTCCGCGGTCGTAGGTCTGCAGCGAGGTGAGGTGGGCAACGATCACTCCGTCGCGTGACGACGTGCGATCGAGCACGGTGGCCACTGCGTAGATCAGGACGACCACTGCCGCGGAGATCGACGCGACTCGCCAGCGCCAGGTCGCGAGAGTCGACAGGTGGCGGCCGACGATCATCCCGGCGCACAAGAAGGCGATCCACGGGAAGATCGGATGCGTGTAGTCGAGGAACGTACGCACCACCAGATCCTGGATCGACTCGATGCGATCGAAGCCGAGCCAGGTGACCGGTTCGAAGCGATCACGCTTCCACGCCGTCCAGGTGGCGATCGACGAGGCGGTCACCCCGGCGCTGATTCCGATCACGACGAGCCATCGAGTGGCGAGACGGAAGAGCACGGTGGCCAGAAGGAAATAGGCGCCGTAGTAGAAGAGGATCGTGCCCGGCCACGTGAAGTCGAGCACGTAACCCACGAGGTAGAGAAGCAGGCCACGTCGGGCGAGACGCAAGCGCGCGCGTCGGATCTCCTCGGGATCGTCGTTTCGTCGGGCTCGTTCGGTGAGGAGAGTGACGCCGATTCCGGCGACGAGGACGAAGGTGGCGGCGAATCGAGTGGAGAGCGGGCCGGTGTAGGGGTCGAACACGCGCCCCCAGAAACCGCGGTCGAGGCCGGGCCTCACCATCGCGCCCACGTAGTTCATGGCGACCACGCCGATCAGGGCGACGGCGCGCACCACGTCGAGAGCGACGAGTCGCGGAGTGCCACTGGTCGTGAGTGACGCGGCCGGACGATCGAAGTCGTGCATCGTCATGATGCGGTGGTCAGATCCACTCGATCGAATCGGGTGTGGTCTGCGTGAGCGGCCGCTGTACGTCGACCCGGTCGCCGACTGCCGGCACCGGTTGATCAGGACGGGTCGACGCCATCGACGTGTGCATGTGCGGCGGCTCGACGAGATCGAGCCGTTGCCGCGCGAAATGGAACGGGCTGCGTCCGTCGGGGAGCGGAGCCACACCATGAGACGATCCGCAACCGATCATCACGAGCGTGCCGTCGTGCGGCATGACGACGGATCGATATCCGACCCGAGTTCCGGCCGACACGACTTCGGTGTCGAGGACGTCGGCGCGAAGTTGCAGTGCCTCCTTGTCGCCGTGCCACAGCTGAGTGCCGAGGCGCAGATGGAGGGAGTGACGCCCATGACGCGTTGCGAGGTCGTCGAACTGTTCGATCGTCACGTGACTCAGGTGCACCGGCAACGATGGGTCGACGTCGTCGATCAGACGTGATGCTTCGTTCGGGTCGCCGTCGAGCGGGAGATGGATCGAGACGGCGTCGACGGAGTGTCCGGCGGAGCGAGTGGCGTCGACGAACGAGGCGAGTTCGCTGATCGGCACGCCGTAGCGATGCATCGACGAACGGACCTTCACGACGACGCGACGCGATGCCGAGCCGAGGGCGGCGAGATGGGCACGTGACCCGATGGTGAGCACGACTTCGTCTCCGGCAAGACCGGCGTCGTCGAGCGGACTCGGGTCGAGGGTCGGGGTGAGCACCAAGGCCAGGCGTCCGCGGGGGACCGAGGCCACCTCGTGCACGGTGCCCACGGCGAGGGTGGGGGCCAGGGTGGCGGCCCGGGCGGCCAGCCAGTCGCGGCCGAGTCCGTAGCCGTTGCCCTTCACGACCGGGACGAGGCGGGAGACTCGGGCGGCCGTGGTGGCCACGTGGGTGTCCCAGCGGGATCGATCGACCTCGAGCACCAGGGCCACACCGCGACCCTACCGAGAACCCTCCCCACCCCGATTTCCTCCGTGTCGAACCGGGGTTCTGGGTCGAGACAAGGACCATTTCTTGCCGTTTCTGCGACCCAGAACACCGAGGTCAGGGCCGGGGATGCGGGATTGTCGGAAAAGGCGACTTGGAAGGTCGGGAATTGAGGCCTAGTCTCGCCCACATGAGCAGCACCCCCAGTCCTCGACTCGACTCCCGGACCACGACATCGGCCGAGCTCCCGCTCGCCTCGCAGGGCGGCCTCTTCTCGTTCCCCAATCCGGTCAACGAACTTTCGGCCCGGCTGGTGGCCACCGGTGTGGTGATCCAGAGCGTGCTGTTCCTCGTGATCCGGGAATGGTGGGTTCTCGTTCCGCTCGCCTACGGCTTTCTCGCCCGAGTGGCCAGCGGTCCGCGTTTCAGCCCGCTCGGCCTCGCCGTCACCGAGGTGATCGTGCCGCGACTCGGTCGGGAGCCGAAGTACGTACCCGGTCCGCCGAAGCGATTCGCGCAGGCCATCGGCGTGGTGTTCTCGGTGACCGCCCTCGTGCTCGAACTCGCCGGAGCCGATGGAGCCGCGGTGGTGGCGATCGCCATGTTGCTCGGCGCCGCCAGCCTCGAAGCGTTCGCCGGCTTCTGCCTCGGTTGCACGATGTTCGCCGGACTCATGCGCATCGGTGTCGTGCCCGAGAGCGTGTGCCTCGAGTGCGCCGACATCACCGGTCGGCTCAATCGAAGCGCGGCCTGATCGCGTCGACGTTCTTCTCGGCGAGAACTCCACGCCACACGCCGGCGCCGTAACTCACGTCGTCGAACACGCGCAACGCGACGTAGCGCAACGGATCGACACCGGGCCGACGTCGCGACCAACGCCACAGATTCGGAACCACGGCCGCGATCAGCACGACCCGACGAGCACGGCGTGACGCCACTCCCATGACGGCGAAGATCGGCCACCACGGACGCGTGATCGCCGACGCGATCAGACGGCCGGCGTGCAGATTGCCCAGGCCGGCCAACCGGCCAGCCACCAACCAGCGGTCAGGAGTGTCGCGTAGCTTCTGCGCCAGCGCGATCGTGGATCCGACTCCGACTGCGGTGCCGACGAACGGGTGACCGACGCCGATCAGACCCCAGCCGATCGCGCTCCAACGGTTGATGCGCAGCGGACGGACCGCGCCGGGGTGTCGCTCTTCGAGTCGCGCTGCCGCCGATCCGTAGCCGAAGCGCTGTCGGGCGAGCGCACCGAGGGAGCCGCGCGGACGATGATGCACGACGCACGACGGTTCGTAGCGAACCACGTGTCCGTCGCGCACGATCCGCCACACGAAGTCGACGTCCTCGCCGAAGCGCATCGAGGGTTCGAAGCCGCCGACCGCATCGAAGGCCGAACGACGCACCAACATGGCGGCCGCTGGCACGTACGACACGCGGGTCGACGGACGAACTCGCGCCGGTTCGGATCCGAGATCGAGCGGCGACGAATCCGTCTCATAGGCAGCGATCAGGCCACCGTCGTCGGAACTGGCCACCCGTGGCGCGACCACGGCGACGCGGTCGTCGGCGACGTGCGGCCAGAGGAGGCCGAGACCACCGGACGACCAACGGGTGTCGGCGTCGAGAAAGAGCACGATCTCGCGGGTGGTGACGGCGACGCCGGTGTTGCGCGCCACGCCCGGGCCGCCGGCGGTGTCGCGGCGGACGACGAGCGCGCCGTCGATCGGAGCAAGAGGAAAACGAGAACCATCGTCGACGATCACGATCTCGTCGAACCCGTCGGACCGCAAGGCGGCGACGAGAGCCGTCAGATCATCGTGTCGTTCGTCGTGGGCCGGAACGACCACCGACACGCGATCGTGCGGTGCGTTCGGGTCGGCCTCGTACACCGGGTGGATGACTCCCGCTTCGAGAAAGCGATCGGCGAGCGATTCGGCTCCGGGTGGCACCGTGCCGTCGGACTCGAGGACGTCGGCCAACCGACTCCCGGCGGCCCCGAGTCGAAAGAGTCGCAATGGCGAGCCAGCGACCACGACGTCGCTCGGTGCATCGTCACCACCTGCGGTCGACGACGACGATCGTCGTCGCCACCACGACGAATCGAGTCGATAGCGAGAGGTCATGATCTCGAACCTCGTCGCGTGCTCCACTCGCGAATCGCGGCGACCAGATCGTCGCACCAACGATCGAAGACGATGCGCCCGTGTTCGGCCGAGGAACCCGTGGCATCGCCGAGAATTCCGTTGTCGCTCACGGCACGAACACCGTGGCGACGCAGATCGTCGGCCAGTTCGGACAGAGGAGTCGTGCGGCCGACGGTCACGCGAGCCCAGTCAACGGCGTCGGGATACAGGTGCGCCATGACGGACGTCTCGGTTCGACCGGCGTGAGCGTCGTCGTCGGCAGTGGCTGAGGGGGACCAGATCAACACGTGACGGTTCTCGTTCGCGAACACGCGACGGGCTCGATCGAGTGCTTCGGCATTGCCACCGTGGCCGTTCACGAACACGACCCCGTGCGCCCAGTCGGCCGAGCGAACCAGTTCGACGAGCGTGAGCGTGGTCGCGTCGGTGCCGATCGACAGCGTGCCGACGAAACCTTGGTGTTCACCGCTGGCCGACACGGTGATGGACGGACCGACCATCGTGTCGACGTCGCGCGGATCGGTCAGGCGCTCCTGAGACGACCGAGCGAGTCGAACGGCGATGAGCGTGTCGGTGTCGAGGGGGAGGTGTGGACCGTGTTGTTCGAACGATCCGACCGGAACGAGGAGGACCGGCGAGTCGGGCGCGGCGACCTCGGCCGAGGTCATGCGAGGTAGCCCCACTCTCGCAGGGCGGCGAGGATTCGATCGGCGGCTGCATCGGGGGAGAGTTCGACCGTCTCCGAACGCGACGGTGTGCCACCGGCATCGGTGAGCGTGCGCACCCGGTCGAGCGCGCTCGATCCCACCGGCGCCGGCAGGACTCTCGCGCGGGGCCGGAACGGAACCAGCGCCGTCTCTTCGCCGATCAAGGCAGCCGCATGAACGGAGATCGCGGCATCGTTGGTGGCGAGCAGAGCGCGGAGGGGAGCGCGTCGGAGACGGGCGACCGAACCTTCGACCGACACGACCGCGCGGGCGGTGATCGACAGAACTTCACGGCGCCCGCCGTCGAGACGACGAACGGCTCGAATGCGCTCAGGATCGGAGAGATCGACGTCGACGAGTCCGAGCGCCTGGTCGATACCGAGGGTGTCGGCGAGGAAGGCCGGGAATGAACCAGACCCCCGATCGAGGGAGTAGTCGCCGCACCACACCATCGATGCCGAGGCGACGTGCGGTGCGACCACTCGGGCGACGTCGGAAGATGGCGCACTGGGGTCGGCGTCGATGCGAATCGCTCGCGTGGCTCCGCAGGCGAGAGCGTCGCGCAACGCGCGCTCGGCACCGACCGGTCCGACGGTCACGACCGTCACGTCGGCGCCGGTGCGCTCGGCCCACATCAAAGCCGATTCGAGAGCGGCCTGATCGGCGGCCGACACTCCTGCGAAACGATCGTCGTCACGACCGACGGGCGTGACCCACTTCAGGCAGACGGCGACGCTCACGCGGTCACGTCCGATGGAAGACGACACCGAAGCCGCCCTCGGGGTACGTCCAGCTGATCGCACCTTCCTTGTTGCAGACCATGTAACAGGTGCCGCATTCGAAGCAGTTCTCGTAGTTGAACAAGATGCCGCCGTCGCTGGTGGGGACGAAGAGGTTGGCCGGACACGCGGTGACGCATTCGCGAGTGGAGCAGCCACGGCACGTGTCGCCGTCGACGACGATGTGAGCGCGTTCGTGGATGCGGAACTCGGCGGTGCCGATGCGCTCCTCGAAGGAGATCTCGGGCCAAGTGGTGTCGCGGGAGATCTTCATCAGCCGAATCCTCGCATGCCCGTCCAGCCGTCCTTCAGCAGGTCGCGCAGACCGATCCCGGCTCGTTTGCGTTCTTCACGAACGATGCGGCGCAATCCGGGCTTGGGGTTCGGATTGTCGACGCGGAACACGCGCTCGACCACTCCTGTGACGAAGCCGGGGTACTTCTGTTGCACGCGATCCGACAACACGAGGCCGGGCACCTTGCGCAACTTCTTGTGGTCGCTCAGCACGAAGGTGGCGTTCAAGCGTTCGGTGTAAGCCTTCAGTGACTTCGCCGACACGTCGTGACGTGTCAACGCCTCGTGGGCGGCCTGTCCGGCGTACATGCCGCTCGCCAGGGCGAAGTTGACTCCTTCGAGCCAGATGCCGGCCGCCAAGCACAGCGCGGCGGCGTCACCGGCCACCAGCAGTCCGTCGGCCACCATGGTGGGCATCATCGACAGGCCGGCCTCGGGAATGACGTGTGCCGAGTACTCTTTCACCTCGGCGCCTTCGACGAGCGGTGCGATGGCCGGGTGGCTCTTCAATCCGGCGATGATCTCCTCGGGCCGCTTCTTCTGCGCGGCGAGCTTGGGCAACTTCAGCACCACGCCGAGCGACACCGTGTCGAGGTTGGTGTACACGAAACCGCCGCCGTTGACGCCCGATGTTCCGCCGAGGATCTCGATGTCGACACCCTGGTCGTCGCGCACGTTGAAGCGTTCGTCGATCACGTGCTTGGGGAGCGCCAGAGTCTCCTTGACGCCGAGCGTGAAGTTGGCCGGATCGGTGTGCGGATACAAACCGGCTTCCTTGGCCAGGAAACTGTTGACTCCGTCGCAGGCGATCACGACCGGCGCGCGCAGGTCGCCGTCGGGACGATCGGTGCGCACGCCCGACACGCGACCGGCGGCATCGCGAAGCAATCCCGTCACGGTGGTGGACGTGACGAGCACGGCTCCGGCCTCGACAGCGTGTTGCGCCAGCCAGTTGTCGAAGTCGGGTCGATAAGCAGTGGCACCGTTGTGCGGCGGCTCGGCCCAAGCGGGATTGCGGTAGTCGATGGTGAGCGCGTTCGACTCCGACAGGATCATCGTCGAACGTCGCACGACCCATCGTTGAACGGGGGCGGTCTCCCACCACGACGGGATCAACTCGTCGAGGATGCGCGGGTACACGACACCGCCGTACATGTTCTTGGAGCCCGGGAACGGACCGCGTTCGACGAGGATCACCCGACGGCCGGCCCGCGCCAGTTCGATCGCGGCGCACGATCCGGCCGGACCAGCACCGACCACGATGACGTCGGCGTCGAAACGAGCGTCGGCGCTCACGCCACACCCCGTTCGGTCTCGATCGACAGCTTGGTTGCGAGCGCCTCGAGCACGTCGTTGGCGTCGGCGACGATCGCCAGATCGGACATCTGCATCATCGGACAGTGGGCGTCGGTGTTGACGCTGATGATGTGATCGGGCTGGCCGAGTCCGCTCGTGTGCTGCACCGCACCGCTGATGCCGAACGAGACGTACAAGCGCGGATCGACCACCACTCCGGTGGTGCCGATCTGGCGCTCGTGCGAGACCCAGCCACGGTCGGTGATCACGCGCGTCACTCCCATCGACGCGTCGAGGGCCTTCGACACCTCGGCGAGCTTCGCGAATCGCTCGGCGCCGTCGAGACCGGCACCGCCGCCGACGATGCGAGGGGCTTCGGCGAGATCCATGGTGGAGACGTCGGGTGGAAGGACTTCGTCCGTGGTGACCGCTGACGGCATGGAGTTCGACGGATCGATCCGCACGATCTCGGGATCATCGGTGAAGTGCTGGTCGACGCCGCGAACACCGGGCTGAAGCGTGGCGACGAAGGGCCGATGCACGTCGAATTGCGCGATTGCGAGTCCGCCCTGGCGCGCCGTGCGAACACGGTGCTCGGCCACTTCGGTGGCTCCGGCGTACAGAGCTCGGTCGAGCCGGCGCGCGAGCAACGGTGCAAGGTCGCGTCCGTCGGGTGATGCCGGGATCACGACCGCGACATGGGGAGCATGGGCGGAGAGGGCGGCCGCCGCGGCCTCGGCGAGAACCCGAGGTGCGCACGACGTGGTGGGGGCGAGGATCAAACGACTCGTCACACCACGGGTGTCGACGACGGCGGCCTCGAGATCGGTGCCCACCAGGACGCCGTGGCCCCGGGATTCGGCCAGGGCCTCGAGACCACCGGCCGGAATCGCACCGTCGCGGACCGGCACCACGGCGATCAGGCCGACCTGGGCGTTCATTCCCGCAAGATTACGTCAGTGCTCCCGTCGGACGACCTGTCGGACCTGAGGGGTATCACACGGCGGTGCGGTCGGCGGCCGTCTTGGTGCGCTTCTTGTTCAGCCAACGAACCAATTCGATGAGGACCGTGATGGCCAACGCCGCCGAGAAGGCGAGGATGAAGGCCAAGGTGTGGTCGTCCTCGAAACGCTCGCCGAAGGCGAAGCCGAGAATGGCCGCGTACGACGCCCAGATGCACGCGGCCACCGCCACCCAGCCGGCGAACCAGCGGTGCGACTGTCGCGTGAGCCCGCTCGACAAGGTGAGGGCGGTGCGACCACCTGGGATGAACCGAGCGGTGATGAGAAGCAGGCCGCCTCGTTCTTCGATCTGGTCGGCGGCCCAGGCGAGACGTTTGGCAGTGGATGGTTTTCGTTCGGCCCGTCGTTGCACGTTGTCACTGAAGCTGTAGCCGATCTGGTACGAGAGGTTGTCGCCGAGGAACGCGCCGATCGCGCCGCAAACGATCACGAAGATCACCGGATACGGACCGTCGCCCGCCGCACTGGCGGCCACTCCACCGATGATGACCGTGGTCTCGCTGGGCACGACCGGGATCACCGAGTCGAAGAAAGCGATGACGAGGATGAGGGCGAGGAACCACCAGTTGCCCGAGATGTCCTTCAGCCATTCGGTGAGATCATCGATCGGTCCCCAAGCTGCGAGCATGAGGGGACTCTAGTTCTCGCGTCGTGTCGCGGGTTCGGATTCGGGATGCGAACGAGTCAGGTCGACTCCTTGTTGTTCTCGAGAATCGCATTGGTGAAGTGAAGGACCAGCGCGATGACGGTGGCGATGAGTGCGATTCGTCGCGTCTGCCCGGACAGGGTGAAGAACACGATGATGCTTCCGGCGAGCGTGAAGGCGAGCGCCGAGATCTCCCTGACGATCACCCGAAGAGCTCGTCTGAAGGCTTCCATTGCAGTCGTGTCCCCTCGTATCGCTCGTCGAACGTCCCGGTACCAAACGGTACCCCGTCGCGAATTTCGCGACGTCATCTTTCGGGCGTGGCGTCGCGCGACGTCCTCTTCCATTCCTGGGAGAACGACTTCGCCACTCGAACGACTGCCGCCGCCGTCACGGGGCGCCGACGATGAGCCTCCGGACGTCGATGCGGCGCCGGCTGCGACGCCCGATGCGATGGTGGCCACGGCAGTGGTCGCCGCGATGAGGGTTCGTCGGTCTCCGACGTCGATGGACGATCCGACCGGGACGTAGGCGTCGAGACCGGCTCCGTACACGTCGATCTCGGCCTCGAACGCATTCTTGATGTTCGTGGGAGCGTCGGTGACCGCCGCCACGAGCTCTGCTTCTTGGTCCGCCGACAGTCCGTCGACCGGAATCTCCTCGAAGATTGCGGCGGCCTGACCCGGGTCGATGCTCGCAAGGACCGCCGGACTCGCCGCCAAGTCGGTCGCCTGGTCACCGTTCACCCCGGTAGTGAGCAATTGGTCGACGATGCTTGCGACTTCGGACATCTCCAGAGTCTCTGCATCGAGGGATTCGATCACCGAGTCGACGTCTTCGACGGAGATCTCATCGCCAGCCGTCGGATCCACGGGCGGCGGATCGTCGGGAATCGAAGTCGTGGGGGTCGGGCCGATCGAGGTACTGGTGGTCGGTGCCGTGGTGTCGGCGACCGTCGTGGCGGTGGCGACGACGGTCGCACTCGGTGCGCTCGTGCTGGTGGTGGGTGCGACGGTGGTGGTGGTCGTGGGGGCACTTGTAGTCGTCGTGGGGGGACTCGTGGTCGTCGTGGGTGCGACGGTGGTCGTGATGGGTGTGGTGACGGGCGCAATGATGGGGGCTGCCGTCGTCGTGGTCGTCGTGGTGGTCGTGGATGTCGTCGTTGTGGTCGTGGCCGTCGTCGTGGATGTCGTGGATGTCGTGGTCGTCGTGGATGTCGTCGGGGACGACACGTCGGACATGAATTCCAGATCGATTCCGTAGTTGGTCCACGTCGTTCCGTTGGGAAAGGCGCTCACGTCGGACGAGTAGTTGTAGAACCCGTACCCGATGACCGACAGCGGTCCGCTGGTCCGTCGGGGCCAATCCGACTGGCTGGAGAAGACGTGATTGTCGAGGGAAAAACCGACAGTGAAGGTCTCTCCAGCCAAGATACGAACCGGGCTCGCCAACGTCACCTCTTGCCAGCCATCGGCCGTTTCGTTCGTGAAGAGTTGTTGACCCAACACCTGGCCGCTTGCACCCCACACCGTCGCAGTGTGCGAACCGGTGTTGTCGGGGCTTTTTGCGAAAAGAACCTTCGTGACGTAACCGTCCTCGCTGGTGGTGAGTCGCAAACCCAGGGTCAAAGGATTGTTGTAGGTCGGTGAGAAGGCACTCGGATACCAGTCGTGCATCATCGTCCAAGCACCCGGGGTGATGACCCGCGTCTGCGTCGCCTGAGCATCGTCGGGATGACGGTCGAGAAATCCGGTCATGAGAGCGAGGGAGCAGAGAAAAAGCGGTAACCAGACGATGGCGCGTCGTTGCGCCCGCCCTCGCTCGCGTCCCCTCACGAGCGACACGATAATCGTCCGAGTCGAGCGACCCGGATGCGAAAGACGGCGACGGCCACGGGCGTCGCCGACGGATCACACTCCGGATCCGGCTCGTTCGCCGTCGACGACCGCGGCATGAGCACGTCGCGGTGCGACGCAATCGCCCACTCGCTCCACACTCACTCCCGCAGCTTTCAAATCGTTGTAGAGCCACTCGACCGGGGACGGGGGAACGGCGAGCACGACCCAATCGGGACGCCGCGTCTGGTTCACTCCCGTGGGGTGGTGCAACAAGGTGAGTTCACCGCCGGCGAATCCCATCGGAACGAGATCGGTCGATTGCACGATGCCCTTGGCGCCGGCGCGAATCCACCAGTTCTCCATGTCGAGCGTGATGCCGAGGTCTTGGCCGACCACCATGCCCGGCGTGGCGATCTCGACCGAACAGCCGCGATCGGCGAGCAGTTCGGCGACCGACGTGGCGTGGTGGAATCCGATCTCGTCGATCACGACGACCGACTCACCCGATTGCGGGCCACCGAGCGGAGCCGTTCCGTCGAGGACCGCCCGCACGTCGACCACGCGTCGCGCCGTTTCGTCGGCGTCGGGATCGGCGACCCACCACGGACGGGCCGGTTCGGCTCCGGTGGCCACGATCACGTGATCGGGGCGCTTCTCGTCGACCAGACCCGGCCACACGCCGGTACCGAACACGATGTCGACGCCGAGTCGCTTGCACTCGTTCAACTGATTGCGGATCATGTCGCCGAATTCGGCGCGATTGGGAACACTCGCCGCCCAACGAACCTGGCCGCCGGCGACCGATTCCTTCTCGTACACCGTGACGCGATGTCCGTTGCGCGCCGCCGCGATGGCGGCCTGGAGTCCGGCCGGACCGGCTCCCACCACCATGACCTTCTTGGGCGTGGGGGAGATCGACACGTGGTCGGTGACCGCCCATTCGTGTTCGCGACCCGTGCGCGGATTCTCGATGCAGCCGAGCCACCGGTTGAGGCCCATGCGGCCCACGCACTCTTGATTGCACGACAGGCACAGACGGATCTCGTCGGTTGCTCCGGCGCGCGCCTTCACCGCGAAGTCGGGATCGGCGATCTGCCCGCGCACCACGCCGACGAGATCGCAGTGGCCTTCGGCCAGTGCGCGCTCGGCCTGTAGCGGATCCTTGAAGCGGCCCACGCCGACGACCGGCAGATCGACCGCTTTGCGAATCGCACTCGGAATGAACATGGCGTATCCCGGCGGGATGTGCATGCTCGCCTCGATCATGAACAGGCTCGCCGTGGCCACACCGATCGAGGTGTTGATGTAGTCGACGTGCCCGCTCGCCTCGACCAGACGCGCCACTTCGACGGCCTCGTCGATGGTGGTTCCGTTCTCGATGAGTTCGTCGCCGCACAACCGCACTCCGAGTGCGAGACGATTGCCGATGACTCGACGTACGGCCTCGACGATCTGCAAGAGAAGGCGTGCGCGATTGGTGAGCGATCCGCCGTACTCGTCAGTGCGCTTGTTGGTGGCCGGCGAGAGGAATCCGCGCACGATCGACGAATGACTGCACTGCAGTTCGATGCCGTCGAATCCGCCTTCGGCACAGTGTTCGGCGACGAGTGCGTAACCGGCCACGATCTCGTCGATCTCGGCGTGGGTGACGGCCTTGGGCACCTCACGGAAGAGCGGATCGGCAACGGGGGACGGAGCCCACACGGGCAGGCGGCTGAACATGCTCGAGGCCTGACCACCGTTGTGGTTGATCTGAGCGAAGATCGGCACACGGTGACGGTGCACGGCCTCGGTGATCTTGCGGTATCCGGGAATCACGTCACGGTGGAAGCCGTGGATCAACTTCTCGTACGGCCAGTCGGTGGGATGGGTCGAGTGCTCCTCGGTGATGATGAGCCCGGCCCCGCCGGCGGCCCGCGCCGCGTAGTAGGCGGCGTGCTGATCGGTGGGCTTGCCGTCGCGGGCGTAGTTGGTGAGGTGCGCCGAGAAGACGATGCGGTTCCGGGTGGCAACCGGTCCGAGCTGCAACGGAGTCCACAGGTACTTGTACGCCACGGACCCAGACCTTACGGCTCGCCTAGGGTGTCCGGCTATGCGAGATCTGAACGGGAAAGTCGCCGTGGTCACGGGCGCGGCCAGTGGAATCGGCCGGGCCTTGACCGATCGCTTCGTGGCGGCGGGCATGAAAGTCGTGCTGGCCGACATGGACGAGGTTCGGCTGCGGGCCGTCGAAGCCGAACTCTCCGAGGGCGGAGCCGACGTGCTGCCGGTGGTGGCCGACGTGTCGCTCGGCGAGAGCATGGAAGAACTTGCCCGCCGGACCCTCGAGACCTACGGCGCCGCCCACGTGCTGTGCAACAACGCCGGTGTGGCCGGAGTCGGTGATCAGTGGACCGGTCCCATGAGCGTGTGGGAATGGGTCGTCAACATCAACGTCTACGGCGTGGTGCACGGCATCCGGTCGTTCCTGCCGATCATGCTCGACCAGAACGAAGGACACATCGTGAACACCGCGTCGATGGCCGGTCTCGTGGCCATGCCGGGCTTCGGTCCGTACAACGCCACCAAGCACGCGGTGATCGCCATCAGCGAAGGCCTCTTTCTCGAGCTCGCCGCCAAGGGTTCGAACGTGTCGTGCAGTGTTCTGTGTCCGGGTTTCGTGAAGACCGATCTGATGCGCAACGTGCACTGGACCGATCGTCTCGGCGAACAGCCGAAGGAGATCGTCGACCCCATCAGCGCCATGATGAACCAGGCGTTGCACGACGGTGTCGAGAGCGGGATCCCGGCCACCGACGTGGCGAACCAAGTGCACGACGCGATCGTGAACGGCCAGTTCTGGATCCTCACTCACCCCGACATGCGCGATTTGCCGGTCGAGCGCATGAAGCGTGCCGCCGCGCAGCAGAACCCGACGCTCGGCTAGCGCGACGAAAGTTCTTCGCCGCGGACGAGGCGCTTCAGGTTCGGCCAGTGACGCCAGATCACGAAGATCCCGAGTCCGATCGTCGTGACGATCTCGGTGGCCGGGCGTCCGACGATCACGAGTCCGATCGGTAGTCCGACCACGATGGCGAGCGAGGCGAGGGACGCCTTCTTGCTGAGCTTCACGACGGCGAGCCACAGCACCAGAAGGACAAGGCTCACCAAGGGATAGAGGGCGAGCATCGCGCCACCCGCCGTGGCGACTCCCTTGCCACCCTTGAAGCGCCGAGTGATCGGGAAGACGTGGCCGACCACCGCGGCGCAGGCGAGCATCAGCGCGCCGGCGTACTCGAAGGCGAGGAAACCGGCGAGCACCGACAACGCACCCTTCAGTCCGTCGAGAACGAAGACGAATATCCCGAGTTTGCGGCCGAGCAGTCGGCCCACGTTCGAGGCACCGGGATTTCCGGATCCGGAGGAAGTGATGTCGATACCTCGTGCACGCGCGACCAGGACCGCACTCGGAAACGTTCCGAGCAGGTACGCGAAGGGAAGCAGCACGAGCGAGAGAATCACGAACCCATCTTTATCCACACCGGGGTACCCTGCCGAGCATGTCCGACGACACGCCGCTACGCGCGACGCGCTCGCGTCGCACCACCGCGACGTCGTCGTTCGGCGCCTCGCGTCGCGAGGGTCACGACGCCAGCGCGTTCTACGCGCGATTCCGGGCTCCCGACGTGTCCGACGACGAGACCGTCGCCGATCCGGCGCTCGTCGCCCCGGTGCTCGATCGGATCCTGATCGGGGATTCGCGTGACATGCGCGAGGTTCCCGACAACTCGGTCGGGCTGGTGGTCACGTCTCCGCCCTATTTCGCCGGAAAGGCGTACGAAGCGGCCCTCGGGGAAGATCACATCCCGGCCGACTACGTGACGTATCTCGACATGTTGCGCGACGTTTTCGCCGAGTGCGTCCGAGTACTCGAACCCGGTGGGCGCATCGTCGTCAACGTGGCGAATCTGGGCCGTCGCCCGTTCCGTTCACTCGCCGCCGACGTGACCGACATCCTCCAAGACGACCTCGGAATGCTTCTGCGCGGCGAAGTCGTGTGGATGAAGCAGCGCGGTTCGTCGGGAAACTGCGCGTGGGGCTCGTACCGATCGCCCACCAATCCCGTGCTGCGCGACACCACCGAACGGCTGGTGATCGCGAGCAAGGCGCGCTTCGATCGCGCGTTGTCGGTCGGCAAGCGCGAGAAGCTCGGCCTGCCGTTCGAGTCGACGGTGCCCGCCGACGAGTTCATGGAAGCCACGCTCGACGTGTGGGAGATCTCTCCCGAGAGTGCGACGCGGGTGAATCACCCGGCGCCGTTCCCGGTCGCCCTGGTCGAAAGGTGCATTCACCTGTATTCGTTCGCCGGCGACCTGGTGCTCGATCCGTTCATGGGATCGGGATCCACCGCAGTTGCCGCCCGTCGCACGGGACGGCGATACCTGGGCTTCGACACCGACCCGGCGTACGTGGCTCTCGCTCGCGAGCGGGTTCGCACCGAGGGTGTCGCCGACGATGCGGGGGAAGTGCGCACTCTGCGCGACATCGTCGACACGTCGTTGCGAATGGCCGGCTTCGGCGCGGTCGAGTGGGGAGTGCGCGTGGCACAGAACTTCGAGGTGTCGGGTCGCGCACGTTCGGCCGACGGCCGTGAGATGATTTTCGATCTGGCCGGTGGCCACACCACGGTGCGCCCTGGTCTTCAGCGCGGTGATGTGGTGTGGCGAACGTTGGGTCGTGCTGCGGCGGTCAAGGCCGTCACCGGTCAAGGGCTCGTGGTGTTCACCACCGGCGTGCCCGAGCGAGCGAGCGGCGGTGCGGTGCTCGACGCAGTGGTGAGCGAGGGCACGATCCGCGCTGTGATCGATGTGTTCGCGCCCGATGCCGTCGAGCGAATCGCCGCTCTGCGTTAGCCGTTCAGCGTCAACGAGCGGGTCGATGTCGGCCCGGTTCCGTGTTCGTTGCGTGGAGTGGCGGTGACGGTGAGTGGTGTGCTGGTGGGCAGAGAGATCAGTTCGCAGACGCGCAGCCCGAACACTTCGCCGGATTGGTTGCATGTCGTTGTCGCGGCATTCAGTGCGTATTCGTAGGCGGTGGCATGCTCGGCCGGGCGATGGATCAGCCAGGCGGTGGTGCAGGTGCGGCACAAGAAGTTGGCGAACACGACGAATTCGGGGATCGCGCCCGGGAGCGGTTGCCACGTGGCGGTGAGGTCGAGGTTCGATGCCACGAAGGAGCGCTTCTGGCCGTCGGACGGATCGGTGAGGAGGGGCAACTCGGCGGGTTCACCCGTCGCGGTGTCGCTCCAGCCGGTGAAGACATGGCCGGGACGAGTGCAGTCGGTGTCATTGGGGAGGTAGCGATAACCGACGAACACGGATGTCCACGGCGTCGAACGGCTCGATTCGTCGATGCAGGTGCCGCCAGCCGGATCGAGAGTGGCTCGGTACACGGGTACGACGGTGGGACGGGGTCGGAAACGCGCGACGACGACGTCGTACTTCGTACCTTCGTAGGAATATCCTGAGGCGACGACGGAACCGTCGGGCAACACGGCTCCATCGAAGAAGAAGTCCGCGTCGGGGCCGAGTTGTCGAAGAACGTGACCACCGTCTCCGAAACTGGTGTCGAGGTCCCCGGAGGCAGTGAAGCGGGTGAGGAGCAGGCCATAACTCAGATTCGGCTGCTGTGCACTGCCGATGACGACGATTCGGCCGTCGGCGGTCAGTGCTGCTGAACCCACCAGGTGGTGGGCGTAGCCCAATTGCGACACCGACAACCCATTGGCACCGAAAGCCGGATCGAGCGAGCCGTCATTCAGAAGACGCACAAGGACGATCTTGTTGGGAAGAGGGAAATTCGTCATCCCGGCGACGAGGATGCTTCCATCGGGTCGAACGACCACGTCGCCGGTACTCGAAGTATCCGATCCGACTGCGATGATGGCCCGGCCCTGTACGCCGAAACTCAGGTCGAGAGCGCCTGCCGTCGTGTAGCGACTGATCGACATGTCGGAGGCTGCACCTTGTTGCGCAT
The DNA here is from genome assembly GCA_039800005.1 of Actinomycetota bacterium. Lineage (GTDB taxonomy): Bacteria > Actinomycetota > Acidimicrobiia > Acidimicrobiales > Ilumatobacteraceae > Casp-actino8. The sequence continues at coordinate 16,687 of JBDLRN010000062.1, forward strand.
ATCCCGCCAGGACGTACCGACCGTTGGCGTCGATCTCGATGGAGCGAACGAAGTCGTTTCCGTTGGCGAGAGGCTGTACGACGATCCCATCGGTGTCGAAGGTCGTGTCCGGAAGGCCGTTCGCGGTCAAGCGAACGAGAACTGCATTGGCGTCGTTTGCGACGTAGGTATACCCCGCCGCAACGATTCGATCGTCCGGGTGAAGGGCGACGGACTGAAAGATCTCCTCGTCACCGGTCAGGTCGAGGGTCAGAAGACCAGGTGTCGGTCCTGCGGAATTGAAGTTGGGGTCGAGCGATCCATCGGAGCGGAAGCGAGCGATGGATGCGTACCTGTTCGGAAAGACGTAGTGGAAGCCGACCACGACGATGCGACCGACGGAGTCGATCGCAATGTCGTTGATCGTTCGTTCGGCGCCGTCGAACGTCGGAATGCTCACACCGCCAGTTCCGAAAGTGGGGTCGAGGGTTCCGTCGGCCTCGTATCGAGCGATCATGAAGTGTCGCGTGGTCCCACTGAGGATGGCGTAGCCCGCGACGACGATCTTCCCGTCGGGTTGCACGGCCAAGGAGCGACCCTGCGAGTCGTCGATTCCGACTGATGTCGTCGTGAGCCACTCGACGTCGATCGGCTCGGCGGAGAGAGGCGACGGGGCCAGGGTCAGGCCCATCGTGAGGAGGAGGGATGCGATCGAGATTCGACGTCGGTGGAGGGAGGTCACCCCGCAAGTGTACGGGAATCCAATTGGTGTTTCAGCCCATCGAACGCGCGGCGCGACGGCCTTCCAAGATCGCTTCGAGCAACGTGCGCGGCGCCACGGCGTCGCCGACCAGGTGCTGTGCCTCGGGCATCGGATCGGTGGGCAGGCGGAACCCGGCGTCGACCACGGCCGAACCGTCGACGGTGCGAATCTCTCCCGAGAACCGATCTTGAACGCGCACGCGCACACCGGAGTCAGCCGGTTCGACGGCCCGCACCACCGCCCGCTTCACCACATGTGCGCCGCGCTGAGCGAGCCGCACGTTGGCCGGGGCCAGGTCTCCGGTTCGTGACAACTCGTTACCGGCGATGTTGTCGGGTGTCACGAGAATCGCGCGCTCGCCGAGTTCCTCGGCCAAGGCGACGCCGATCGGACCCCCGATCGGATCGAGGACGACGATTGTTCCGTGGTCGGGAAGCGACGCCGAACCGCGACGCAGATCGGCCACGTCGATCACCGGCGTGGCGACGGTGTAGTCGGGAATTCCGCGGCGCGAGCCGGTGGCCTGGATGACCACGTCGAAGTCCTTGCTGCGTGACGCAACGGCCGACGCATCGACACCGGTCTCGATGGTCACCCCGAGTCGACGGCACTCGCGCTCCAGCCAGTCGACGAGCGAGGCACCCGGCCCGGCGACTCGCGCGAGTCCGCCGACGGACGACGCCGTGTCGACGACGGTGACGGAGTGGCCGCGGGTGGCAGCGACACGCGCCGTCTCGAGTCCGGCCGGACCACCACCGATCACGAGCATCCGCTTGGGCGTGAAGGCCTTCTCGTACCAATCGGGATCGTCGGACTCGTGTCCCGACGACGGCTCGCCCACACACGACACGATCGGATTGCGCGCGTCGCGCACCTGGCACGTCTGGTTGCAGCGAATGCACGGTCGGATGCGATCGATCTCGTCGGCTCGCACCTTGGCCACGAGATCGGGATCGGCGATCTGCGCCCTCGTCATCTCCACGCCGTCGCACACGGCGTCGCCGACGGCCCACTCGGCCTGGCCCACGTCGACGATCGAACCTTGGAGGAACACTGCGGTCGACGTCGGAACGGCGGCCCGCACTGCACGACACACGTCGATGTTGAAACCGGTGGGTTCGTGGAAGTCGGGGCGGGTCTTCTCGGCCGAGAAGATCGCTCCGCGCACCACCACGATGTAGTCGAGTCCGCATGTCGCGAGATCGGCGGCGATTTCCGGTGCCATGTCGGGGGTGATGCCGGCCCACGGTGCGAGTTCGTCGCACGACAGACGCAGGCCGACGATCGACGAACCCACGGCGGCGCGCACGACGCGGATCACCTCGCGCGCGAAGGCGAGTTTGTCGGCCCATTCGTCGCCGCGATGGTTGGTGAGGCCCGACATGAACTGGCGCACCAGGCTGTGCTGACCGGCGTTGATCTCGACGCCGTCGACACCTGAGGCCACGGCGAGGCGAGCCGCCTCGGCGAAACCGTCGAGCACCGCGCGTACGTCGTCGGGCTCCATCCACTTCGGAACCTCGCGGGTGTTGACCTCGGGAACACGTGACGGTGCCCAGAGCGGTAGCTGCGAATAGGCCGACGATCCTTGGCCGCCGGCGTGATCGAGCGACGCGATCACCAGCGAGCCGTGGCGATGACAGGCCTCGGCGATCGCTCGCCAGTCGTCACCGCAACGCGATGCGAGAGGCGCTCGTTCGTACGGCCAGTCGCTCTCGTGAACGCTTGCACCTTCGACGACCACGATGCCGCAGCCCCCACGAGCCCGACGTTCGTAGTACGCGACGTGACGGCTCGTGAGTCGACGGTCGTCGTCGCCCAGGTTGGTGACGTGCGGACCGAACATCACCCGGTTCGGCGCCGTGTGCGCGCCGAGCGACAACGTCTCGGTGAGGCGCATCAGGACGCTGTGACCGGCTTGCGAACCAAGCGAACGGGTTTGGTGTGATCCATGCTCGGCTTGGGAGCCGAACCGGGAACGACCGTCTGCAATGCATGTTCGCCCTCGCCGCCCACACATTCGGGGTCGGGGCCGTCGAGCGGCAGGCCGGTGAAGAACTTGGCCGCCATGCATCCGCCCTGACAGGCGTCGTAGGCGCCGCACGACGCGCAGGCACCAGCCGACTGCGGCTCACGCAGCGAGCGGAAGAGATCGCTCTCTTTCCACACCTTGGCGAAACCGCCCGGGTCGCGCACGTTGCCGGCGCGAAACTCGTCGTGGATCACGAACGGGCACGCGTACACGTCGCCGATCGGATCGATGAGGCACACCACGCGACCTGCTCCGCACATGTTGAGACCGGGCAGCGGATCACCGAGCGCATTCAGGTGGAAGAACGAGTCGCCGGTGAGCACGTTCTCGCCGTGAGCCATCAACCAGTCGTAGATCTGACGTTGCTGGCCGAGCGTGGGGTGCAACTCGTGCCACGTGTCGGCACCACGGCCGGCCGGGCGCAGACGCGTGACGCGCAACTGCGCACCGTACGAATCGGCGAGATCCTTGAAGGCATCGAGTTGCGGCACGTTGTGGCGCGTGACGACGACCGAGATCTTGAACGGACCGAAGCCGGCCGACGCCAGATTGTCCATCGCCGTGCGCGCCATGCGGTACGAGCCGGCACCGCGCACCGCGTCGTTGGTCGCCTCGTCGACGCCGTCGAGGCTGATCTGGATGTCGAGGTAGTCCATGGCGGCCAGACGACGTGCCTTGTCGGTGTCGATGAAGGCGCCGTTGGTGGAGAACTTCACCCCGATGCCGTTGCCCACCGAGTATTCGACCAGGTCGAAGAAGTCGCGACGCACCATCGGCTCGCCGCCGCCGATGTTGATGTAGAAGACCTGAAGGTCGCGCAACTCGTCGAGCACGTGCATCGCCTCGACTGTCGACAACTCGCGCGGGTCGCGCTGGCCACTCGACGACAAGCAGTGCACGCACTGCAGATTGCAGGCGTAGGTCAGCTCCCAGGTGAGGCAGATCGGCGCATCGAGTCCGCCTTTGAGTTGTTCAACGAGGGGCTGGACGCTCACGGACGATCTCCGATGATTCGAGGGACGACAGGGCGGTGACGAACGACGGCCACCGATCGGGACTCACGCCGCACGCGTCGAGGGTGTCGGCGAGAGTGGCGTGCCGTTCGAGGTTCTTCACGACCGACACCACGTCGGGGTGCTTCAAGAAGATGAGGCGGCGGTTCCCGTAGTGGTAGGCCAGAGCACCGAAGGGTTCGGGGCGAACGGCCACCTGGGGGTGGAGTTCGAGCCTCGAGTCGAGCGCGACGGCCACGGCAGGGGACGGATATCGGATCAGTAGACGCCGCACATGCCGTCGATCGAGATCTCTTCGATGAGCAACTCGTCGGCGGCGGCGTTGGCGGACGACTCGATGACGGCCTGATCGGAGCCGAGGCGGGCGCCGGAGAGAGCGGACGTGTCGTCGGCGGTCACGGTGGGGGTCACGGTGCTGTCCATGCGAGAAGCGTACAACCGACCCGGCCGAGGGGGACTACCGTTCGGGTCGTTGGTTCGGCCACCTGGTGGCCCCGGGGAAAAGGGGATCTCATGAAGACCAAGGCAGCAGTGTTGTGGGAAGTCGGCGCACCGTGGAGCATCGAAGAGATCGAACTCGACGCGCCCAAGGCCGGTGAGGTGCTGGTCGAGATGAAGGCGTCGGGAATGTGCCACTCCGACGAGCACCTGGTGACGGGTGATCTGCCCTTCGCCTTGCCCATCATCGGCGGTCACGAAGGGGCCGGCATCGTGCGCGAGGTCGGCGAGGGTGTGAGTTGGCTCGCTCCCGGCGATCACGTGGTCTTCGGTTTCATCCCGTCGTGCGGTCGGTGCCCGAGCTGTTCGACCGGCCATCAGAACCTGTGCGATCTCGGCGCGCTCATGGGCGGCGGTCGTCAGATCACCGACGGCGGTGCACGTCATCACGCCAAGGGACAGGACCTCGGTCTCATGTGTCTGCTCGGAACGTTCGCCCACCACACGGTCGTCAACGAGGCGTCGTGCATCAAGATCGACAACGACCTGCCGCTCGACAAGATGTGCTTGCTCGGTTGCGGTGTGGTCACCGGTTGGGGATCGTCGGTGTACGCGGCGCAGGTGAAGCCCGGTGACACCGTGGCCGTCGTCGGCGTGGGTGGCATCGGCGCCAACGCGATCCAGGGTGCGCGTCTCGCCGGCGCGAAGCGCATCGTGGCGATCGATCCGATCGAGTTCAAGCGCGAGAAGGCGATGGAGTTCGGCGCCACGCACACGGCGTCGTCGATGGCCGAAGCGATTCCGCTGTTGAAGGACATCACGTGGGGCACGATGGCCAACAAGGTCATCATGACCATGGGTGTGGGCGACGGTCAGGTTCTCGCCGAGGCGATGGCTCTGGCGTCCAAGCGCGGTCGCGTGGTGGTGACCAACATTCACCCGGCCCTCGAGATGACGGCCAACGTGAACCTGCTCGACGTGACCCTCATGGAGAAGCAGATCGTCGGCTCGCTGTTCGGCTCGGGCAACCCGCGCGCCGACATTCCGAAGTTGGCGAGCCTGTACCGCGAGGGTCAGCTCGACCTCGACGGTCTCGTCACCCGCACCTACCCCCTCGAAGGGGTCAACGACGGGTACGAGGCCATGCGCAAGGGCGAGAACATCCGCGGCGTCCTCGTCTTCTAACCGGTGTTCTGGTGAGGATTTTTGACCGTATAGGTCAAGATCCCGCACCAGATTCCCCGGTCGGGCCCGACCTAGCGAACACTTCCTGCCACCCCGGAGAATCTGGTGCACCTTTTTGACCCCGGCGGTCAAAAATCCTCACCAGAACACCGGGGTGGCTAGCGTTTCGGTCGTTGCATCGACGGCGTCTGTGACGCCAGATCAGGGGGATGACATGTCGGGAATCCGCACCAGCAAGGCCGCCGTTCTGTGGGGTCTGAATCAGGACTGGACGATCGAGGAGATCGAGGTCCATCCGCCCAAGGCGGGCGAAGTGATCGTGCATTGGAAAGCCGCCGGTATGTGCCACTCCGACGAGCACCTCGTCACCGGTGACATGGTTCCGCCCAAGGAGATGTGGGAACTCATGGGCATCACCGACTTCTTCCCGATCATCGGCGGCCATGAAGGCGCCGGTGTGGTGGTCGAGGTCGGCCCGGGTGTCACCTCGGTCGCGGTGGGTGATCACGTGTCGGCGTCGTTCGTGCCGTCGTGCGGTCGCTGTCGTTACTGCTCGACCGGTCGTCAGAACCTCTGCGACAACGGTGCCAAGACCTTCATCGGCGGCATGATCACCGACGACACGCATCGTCACTTCGTGAAGGGCCAGCCGGTCACTCTCATGGCCAAGCTCGGCACGTTCAGCGAGTACGCGTGCGTGTCGGAGCAGTCGATCATCAAGGTCGAAAAGGACATCCCGCTCGAGTGCGTCGCGCTGGTGTCGTGCGGTGTGGCCACCGGATGGGGTTCGGCCGCCAACCGCGCCGGCACGCAGGCCGGCGACACCGTCGTCGTGGTCGGCTGCGGCGGCATCGGCATGAACGCCGTGCAGGGTGCTCGCATGGCCGGTGCCAAGCGCGTGATTGCGGTCGACCCGGTCGAGTTCAAACGCGAAAAGGCGATGGAGTTCGGCGCCACGCACACGTTCTCGTCGATGGCCGAGGCGATGCTTCCCGTCATGGAGATGACCTACGGCCAGATGGCCGACCGCGTCATCATGACCCCGGGTGTTCTCGAAGGCGAGATGATGGCCGAGGGAATGAACCTCACCGGCAAGGGCGGCACCGTGGTGGTCACCGCCATCTCGCCGATGACGTCGGAGACCGCGTCGGTCAACCTGTTCCAGCTCGCCATGTGGAACAAGGAGATCAAGGGCACGATCTTCGGTTCACTCAACCCGCGCGCCGACATTCCCGCGCTGCTCGACATGTATCGCGCCGGTCAGTTGAAGCTCGACGAACTCATCACCAAGACCTATCCGCTCGAGAAGATCAACGAGGGATATCAGGCGATGCGCGACGGCACGAACATTCGTGGCGTCATCGTCAAGTGACGTCTCGTCGCGCTCTTCTCGACTCGCTCGACTCATCCGTCGTCGGACGTCGTCGTGAAGTCGAACTAGTGGTCGCCGCGCTCGACGCCGATCGACACGTTCTGCTCGAAGGTCCACCTGGCACCGGCAAGAGCACGTTGTTGCGCGCCGTCGCCGAAGGGCTCGGTATCGGATTCGTCTTCGCGGAGGGCAACGCCGAGCTGACCCCGGCCCGTCTGGTGGGTCACTTCGATCCGGCCCGCGTGCTGAACGAGGGTTACGAGCCCGACGTGTTCGTCGACGGCCCACTCGTCACCGCCATGCGTGACGGCTCGCTGCTGTACGTCGAGGAGATCAACCGCATTCCCGAAGAGACGTTGAACGTGCTCATCACCGTGATGAGCGAAGGCGAACTGAACGTGCCGCGTTACGGCCGCGTGGTCGCCTCCGACGGCTTTCGGCTCGTGGCCGCCATGAACCCCTTCGACGCCGTGGGAACCGCGCGGATCTCGGGCGCGGTCTACGACCGCGTGTGTCGCGTGTCGATGGGCTACCAGTCGGCGGCCGACGAGGTGAACATCGCGTCACGCACCACCGATGGATTGCCGGCCGGCTGGCTCGACAAGGTGGTCGAACTCGTTCGTCGCACCCGCTCGCACCCCGATCTGCGCGTCGGTTCGTCGGTGCGCGGTGCCATCGACATGGCGGCGGTCGCGTCGTCGCTCGCCTCGGTGCGTGGAGGTGCGGTCACCGATCGCGACGTGTCGCTCGACGCCGCCCTCGTGGCCCTGTCGGGCCGCGTGCGTCTGCGTGAGGGAAGCACCCGCACCTCCGAGGACGTGATCACCGATCTCTGGAACGAGGTGTTCGCACCGGCCACCGAGGCCAACGGGGGAAAAGCGACCGCCCCGACGGGGGCGACCCACTAGCCAAGGAAGGCGCGGCCGCCGACCAGGCGGTGTCGGAGGCGTCGAAGCGCACGTTGTCGCGTCGTGAACTCGCCAAGCACGATCAGTTCGAGCAGGTGTCGCCCGAAGTCGGTGAGCTCGACGAGAGCGCCGTCGACGAAGGAATGGACGAGGATCCCGATGCGATGCTCGCGTTACTCGCCGATCTCACCGCCGCGACCGATCCGAAGTTGCGGGAACTCGCCAAACGACTCGCTGGTCGGCTGTTTCTCGATCTCGCCAAGCGCGGTCCGATCCGCCCGCGAGGCATCGGCAAGATGGCGACGCTTCCGTATCGACCCGATGCCGGTGACATCGATCTGGATGCGTCGATGTCGGGCATCGTCGAGGCCCGTGCCGCGCGTTCGGCCATCGACCCCGAAGAGTTGAAGGTGCGCACGTGGGTGCGACCGGGAACGGCCATCGCACTCTGCGTCGATCGCAGTGGTTCGATGGGTGGTGAACCGTTGGCCACTTCGGCAGTGGCCGCGGCCGCCGTCGCCTGGCGCAGTCCAGAGGACTACAGCGTGATCACCTTCGGCAAGGACGTGGTGGTGGTGAAGAGCCAGGAGTCGTCGAAGGGCGGCGAGCTCGTCGTCGACGACGTTCTGTCGCTGCGCGGATTCGGTACGACCGACCTGGCCGGTGCTCTACGAACGGCAGGAGAGCAGCTCGGCCGCTCGCGGGCCGGACGACGAATCACCGTGGTGTTGAGTGACTGTCGGGCGACCGTGGAAGGCGACGTGGCCGCCGCCGCTCGGGCCCTCGACGAAGTGGTGATCATTGCCCCGGCCGAGGACGACGCCGAGGCCCAGGCCCTGGCCGCCGAGATCGGTGCTCGCATCGCCACCATTCACGGACCGAGCGAGGTTCCGGCCGCCCTCCAAATCGCCCTCGGCGACTGAAGATGTAGCACAACGTGCTACACTGCGTCGGTGGCCTCCGTCATCTCTCAACGAGAACTTCGTAACGAGTCGGGCGAGATCATGCGCAGGCTCGACGAAGGCGAGACGTTCATCGTCACGCGCAACGGGCAGCCGGTCGGTCAACTGATCCCGCTACGTAAGCAACGTCTTGTCAGTAGGGAGGCGTTGCTCGAAGCGTTCGAAGGTGCGCCACGAGTCGACTTCCGACAACTCAGGCAGGACCTCGCGGAAGACCTCGATGATTCGTTGATTTGGGACGAATGAGATGGATCGAACTGTCGGATTACTCGACACCTCGGCGGTCATCGACCTCGGTGTGATCGACAGACAATTGCTTCCGAACGAAATCGCAGTTTCTGCGATCACGTTCGCTGAATTGTCTGCCGGACCTCATGCGGCGAAGACCTCGGCTGATCGAGCACGACGTCAGGAGTTGCTCCAACGACTCGAGTCGTCTCTGGACCCGTTGCCCTTCGACACCCAAGTCGCACGTGTTTTTGGTCGCTTGTACGGCGAGATCAAGAGTGAAGGTCGAGCGATTCGAGGAGCGAAGACCCTCGACATGATGATCGCCGCGACTGCACTTCACCATCGGATGCCGCTCTACACAAGGAACTCAGCCGATCTCACTGCGATTCGACATCTCGTCGACATCCGTTCGATTTAGCGACTAGCGGCAGGCGGGATCGTCGGTCGGCAGCACGCCGACCTCGTTCGACTCCACGAACACCGGGGGAAGCGTGGTCGTGGTCGTGGTGCTTCCCGCCACCGTCGTGCTCGAGCCCGACGGAGCGCGGGTCGTGGTGGTCGACTCGACCGGAGCCTCGAACAATTGCTCGGGTGCATCGACCAGACGCGCCTCGCCACGGAAGACCGCCAACACCGCTTGCATCGAGTCGCTCTTCAGATTGGGCTCGATCACGGAGTTGCCGTTGATCATCTTGCCGGTTCCCTCGATCTGATACGTGTTCATGGTCGCCGGGTCGAGATCGCTCATCGCCTGCGCCAATTCGAGCAACTTGCCGGGGGTGAGTTGGTCGTCGAGGATCACGTACTGCAGTCCGGCATCGATCAACTGCTTGGCCACCGTGGGGCTACCCGCTCCCACATCGAGAGCCTTCTGCAGGGCGCGACGCAGGAAGTCCTGCTGGCGCGAGATGCGTCCGCGATCGGCCGCCGGATCCTCTTTCCACTTCCCGGCGTCCTCGTCGAAGTACTGCAGCTTGCGCGAGCGGACGTAGGCGAGACCTTCCTCGCCGCCGAAGGTGTGACAGCCCGGATCCTCGATGAGCAGACCCGTGTTGCGGTCGCGAATGCCGGTGGCGAAGGGAACGCGCACCCCTCCGACGGCGTCGACGATCTGCTTGAACGCGCAGAAGTCGACGTTCACGTAGTGGTCGACCGGGATGCCGAAGTTCTCCCAGATGGTGAGGATGAGCGTGTTCGGATCGTCGCGGTTGAACGCACTGTTGATGCGACTACGCGACGACCGGCCGGCGATCTTCACCCATAGGTCGCGCGGGAACGACAGCACCGCCGACGCATTGGTGGTGGGATCGAGCCGCAGGATCATGATCGTGTCGGCGCGCTCGCCGAGTCCGTTGCGATTGCCGAAGGCGTCGGCATATGGAGAGTCGGGATCGACGCACGCCCCGTTGTCGCTGCCGGTGATGAGGAAGTTGCGCGCCGACATGTCGACCGGTCCGGCCACGAGGGTGACGTCGACCGCGGTGTCGGGAGTGCCGTCGGGTTGTGTGGACGGAGGAAGGGTGAGTTTGGGGCCGGTGGCACTCACCAGGCTGACGACCTTGCGATCGTTGGCCTTCTCGTTGCCGTAATAGATGGCGAGCGCGGCGCCGAAACACGCGATCACGACGAGCAGGTTGAGTCCGAGAACGAACCGTTGCGGCCAGGTTCGGCGACGTTTGCGGGGACGGTCGTTCACAACGGGTCCAAGTTACCGGCGGGCACCGAGGGGCCGGGGTCAGTCGGGGGTGCCGTCGGTCGACAACGTCACCTCGACCACGGGGGTCGACTGGGCGTCGTCGATCGTGAAGGCCCAGTTCTCGACACTGCCGGCATCGGTCAGTTCGACACGGGCCGATTCGACGGCTGCGACGTGAGCCGCCGAAGCCCGCACCGACGCCAGAGCGACCGGAGTCTTCTGCGACGTCTTGGCCTCGGTCTTGCTCCGACGAATCTGCGCGAGCACCTCACCGATCGGATCGAGGATCGCCACGTCACCCGTGTTCCCGAGTTCGGCGCGAGTGGGCCACGAGGCGCGATGCACCGAACCGTTCTGCCACCAGCGCCACACCGACTCGGTGGCGAAGGGGATGAACGGAGCGAGAAGTCGCTGCAGAGCCGACAAGGCCGAACGCAATGCGACCTGAGCCGAGACGGCTCCCTCGGTGCCGTGCACGTTGTAGGCGCGGCCCTTCACGAGTTCGAGATGATCGTCGCAGAACCACCAGAACGTGGCCTCGGTTCGCTCGAGGGCGCGCGCGTAGTCGTATTCGTCGAAGGCGCGGGTGGCCTCGTCGACGGTGTCGGCGATGCGGGCGAGCATGGCGAGGTCGACGGGCGAGGTGGGCGTCGCGTCGGCCGGAGGTTCGCCGAAGCCGAGCACGAACTTCGAGGCGTTGAGCAATTTGGTGGCCAATTTGCGGCCGACCTTCATCTGCTCCTCGCTGAACGCAGTGTCGACTCCGGGGCGAGCCGACGCTGCCCAGTAGCGCACCGCATCGGAGCCGAACTTGTCGAACAGGTCGAGCGGCGTGACCACGTTGCCCTTCGACTTCGACATCTTCTTGCGATCGGGGTCGAGGATCCAGCCCGACAGTGCGGCATTGGTCCACGGAAGAGAGTCGTGTTCGAAGTGCGAACGCACCACGGTGCTGAACAGCCACGTGCGGATGATGTCGTGTGCCTGCGGACGCAGATCCATGGGGAACACGCGCGCGAACAGATCGGCATCGTCTTCCCACTGGGCGGCGATCTGCGGCGACAACGACGAGGTGGCCCACGTGTCCATCACGTCGGGATCGCCGGTGAAGCCGTTGGGCTGATCGCGCTGATCGGTCGAGTACCCCGGTGGCACGTCGGTGGACGGATCGATCGGCAGCATCGATTCGTCGGGCACGATCGGTCGGTCGTAGTCGGTCTCGCCGTGTGCGTCGACCGGATACCACACCGGGATCGGAACGCCGAAGTAGCGCTGACGGCTGATGAGCCAGTCGCCGTTCAAGCCTTCGACCCAGTTGGCGTAACGGTGTCGCATGTGATCGGGATGCCACGTGAGACTCTCGCCGCGCGCGAGCAGATCGCGTCGCAGTTCGGCGCCACGGCCGCCGTTGCGGATGTACCACTGGCGACTCGTGACGATCTCGAGCGGACGATCGCCCTTTTCGAAGAACTTCACCGGGTGGGTGATCGGGCGCGGTTCGCCGATCATCGCCCCCGATTCGCGCAAGGCCTCCACGACCTTGTTCTGGGCCTGATTCACGTAGAGCCCGGCGATCTGCTCGAACGCAGCCACCCCGTCGGGCGAGTCGAGTCCCGACGGGGGAGTGGCGACGATGCGCCCGTCGCGGCCGATGATGGCTCGCGTGGGCAGGTTCAGTTCGCGCCACCACGTCACGTCGGTGACGTCGCCGAAGGTGCAGATCATGGCGATACCGGTGCCCTTGTCGATCTGCGCCAGCGGATGGGCGAGGATCGGCACTTCGACTCCGTAGAGGGGCGTGCGCACGGTGGATCCGAAGAGAGGCTGGTAGCGCTCGTCGTCGGGATGCGCGACGAGGGCGACACACGCGGCGATGAGCACCGGACGGGTGGTGTCGATGATCACGTCGCCGTCGCCATCGGTGCGCGCGAACTTCACCTGGTGGTAGGCGCCCGGACGTTCACGATCCTCGAGTTCGGCCTGCGCGACTGCCGTCTTGAAGTCGACGTCCCACAGCGTGGGCGCTTCCTGTGTGTAGGCCTCGCCGCGGGCCAGGTTGCGCAGGAACGCGCGCTGGCTCACGCGGCGGCTGCGCTCGTCGATGGTGGCGTAGAGATACGTCCAGTCGACCGACAGGCCGAGCCGTCGGAACAGATCCTCGAAGATCTTCTCGTCCTGGTGCGTGAGTTCTTCGCACAACTCGATGAAGTTGGGACGCGAGATCGAGACCGCCTGATGGTCCTTGGGCGGATCGCCGCGGAACGGAGGCTGGAAACCGGGCTGATAGGGCACCGACGGATCGCAACGCACGCCGAAGAAGTTCTGCACGCGGCGCTCGGTGGGCAGGCCGTTGTCGTCCCAACCCATCGGGTAGAAGACCGACTTGCCGCGCATGCGTTGATAGCGCGCGATGGTGTCGGTGTGGGTGTACGAGAACACGTGCCCCATGTGCAGCGAACCCGACACGGTGGGCGGCGGGGTGTCGATCGCGTACACCTGCTCACGACCGGCCGTGCGGTCGAAGCGATACACGCCTTCGGCCTCCCACGACTCGATCCAGAGAGGCTCGATTCCGTCGAGGGTGGGCTTCTCGGGGATCTCTGCCATGGGTCGCCAGGCTAGGCGAGCGTAGGCTGGTCACCTATGTTCCGGCTCTACGACAGCGCCACGTCCGAGGTCCGTGAGCTGCGGTTGCGCACACCGGGTCGGGTCGGGATCTACCTCTGCGGGCCCACGGTGTACGGGCCGCCCCATCTCGGCCACGGACGCGCCACGCTGGTGTACGACATCCTGCGTCGCTACCTCGAATGGTCGGGCCTCGAGGTCCGCCTGGTGTCGAACATCACCGACATCGACGACAAGATCATCGATCGCGCGAACCGCGAAGAGCGGCCGTGGCAGGAGATCACCAACAAGTGCGAGGACGTCTGGTTCCGCGCCATGGAGAAGCTCAACGTGCTGCGACCCACCGACGTCCCGCACGCCACCGAATACGTGCAGCAGATGGTCGACATGATCGCGACCCTCGTCGAGCGAGATCGGGCCTATGCGACTACCGACGGCGTGTACCTGTCGGTCGAGGGCATCGAGAACTACGGATTGCTCGCCCATCAGAGCCTCGACGACATGCTGTCGGGCGGCGGCGAGCGCGAAGTGTTCGGCGCCGGCAACAAGCGCCACCCGGCCGATTTCGCCTTGTGGAAGTTCTCGAAACCCGGCGAGCCGTCGTGGCCGTCGCCCTGGGGTGACGGTCGACCGGGTTGGCACAGCGAGTGCGTGGTCATGAGCCTCGAGTTGCTCGGTGAAGGTTTCGATCTTCATTGCGGCGGCATGGATCTCAAGTTCCCGCACCACGAGAACGAGCGTGCGCAGGCCGTGGCCCTCGGCAAGGAGTTCGCCAATCACTGGATGCACAACGGTTTCGTGGTCGACGCCGAGGGCGAGAAGATGTCGAAGAGTCTCGGCAACGTGGCCAATCTGCTCGACCTCATGGAGCATTACGACCCGCGCGCATATCGCATGGTGCTGTTGCAGACGCATTACCGCAGTCCGGTGCGTGTCGGGGCCGACAACATCGACGCCGCGGTGAGTGCGCTCGCCGGCCTCGACGCCTTCGCCGCGCGCGCCGCTTCTCTGGATTCGACCGATCCGGACTCCGAGGTCATGGCATCGTTCCGCGAACGGATGGACGACGACCTCGACACACCGTCGGCCACCGCTCTGTTGTTCGACACGGTCCGTCGCGCCAACGTGGCCATCGACGCGGGTGATGCCACGGCGTCGGCGTTGGTGGCCGCCGTGCACGAGATCTGCCGAGCCTTCGGTCTCGAGTTGAAAGGCGCCGCCGAGGTTCCGGCCGACGTGGCCGCCAAGGCCCAGGCCCTCGACGCGGCTCGAGCCGCCAAGGACTTCGCCACCGCCGACGCGCTGCGCGCCGAGTTGCAGGCCGACGGGTGGATCGTCGAAACCACCAAGGCGGGCACGTCGGTCCGACGCTGATGAGCGAGGGGAGTGCCACCACCACACGACGGCTGGCGGAACTTCCGCCCGGTTTTCGCATCCTGTGGTTCACGGTCGCACTCGACCTGGTGGGTTTCGGCATCGTCGTGCCGATCCTCGGTCGCTACGCCGAGCGTTTCGGCGCCAGTGGTTTCGAAGTGGGTCTGCTGTTCGCTTCGTTCTCGCTCGCGCAACTCGTCTTCACACCGATCCTCGGACGACTGTCCGACCGCATCGGTCGCAAACCCGTCATCTTGATTTCGTTGATCGGCACCGCCGTCGGTTCGTTCGTGACCGGAGCCGCCAACTCACTGTGGGTGCTCTTCCTCGGACGCATTCTCGACGGCGGTTCGGGCGCGAGCGTGTCGGTCGCGCAGAGCGCGGTCACCGACGTGGCGTCACCGGCCGATCGGCCGCGTTTGCTCGGACTCATCGGCGCGGCGTTCGGTCTCGGGTTCGTGATCGGTCCGGCCCTCGGTGGACTGGCGGCGCTCGGCGGCGAGCACGTGCCCTTCGTCGTGGCCGGCACACTGGCTGCGATCAACGCCGTGGTGGCGTGGTTCCGGTTGCCCGAGACGCGTCCGGCCGAAGTACGCCGAGCCGAAGCCTCGGCATCCACGGGTGCGCGGGTGCGATTGTGGGGCATCGCCGTCGTGGGCTTCATCGGCATCGTGGCCTTCAGCGGATTCGAAGCGACCTTCTCACTCCTGGCGGGAGATCGATTCGATCTCACCGAAGCCGGAATCGCTGCCGTGTTCGTGGGCGTCGGACTGCTGTTGGTCGTGGTGCAGACCACGTTGATCGCACCGGTCAATCGACGCGCCGGGACCGAAGGGTCGGTGCGGGCCGGACTCGTGTTGAACGGAATCGGGTTGCTGCTGCTCGCCGTGGCCGATTCGTGGGTGGTGCTCGTGCCGTCGCTCGCTCTGCTCACCGTCGGACAGGGGCTCATCACACCGAATCTGTCGTCACTGGTGTCGGGGCGTGTCGACTCGCATCGCCGTGGTGAAGCGCTCGGCTTCCAGCAAGGTGTGAATGCGGTGGGGCGGGTGGCTGGGCCGGCGCTGGCCGGTGTGCTCTACGACGAAGTGTCGATCGGCGCGCCGTACACGGTTGGCGCGGCGCTGTGTGCAGTGGCGTTGGCCGTGGTGCTGGCCGACGACACGCGACGCCGGCGCACGGTTGCTCAGACGTAATCGGTTCGAGCCCGAACCGTGGTGAACACGGCGTCGAGGGCCTGGAACACCGGCGTGGATTCGAGCAACCTCTGCTGATCGCCGGTGAGTCGAATGCGACCGGTGATGAAGGCCTGTTGCGCGTTCAGCTGTTCGGTGGCCACGGCCACTGCAGTGTCCCAGTCCTGTTCGAAGCGAACGTCTTCGGGATCGGCGGCGCCGGGTCCGAACTCGGCGCGCCCGTCGCCGATCTGCAGGTGATAGAGCACGTTGCCCTCGGGTCCGTTCGACACGACTTGGGTGATACCGACCGTGTGCGTGGCCGCCAGTTCGGTGAGCGCGCCGCTCGCTGCGACCTCGCGCGACAGGGCATCGATCCACTCGAGGCTGAGATAGCGGACGCGGGGCTCGTTCACGCTCCTAGTCTGCCCTGATCGACACCGACTCGGCGATCCACGAGCCACCCGACGGCTTCACTCGAGCCGACGATCGCGTGCACGAGGGCGTCGAGATCGAGGAATGGACTTTTTCGTGGTGGGCCCCCGACGCGTCGATGGCGGGGTTCACGATGTATCGGCTGTTCGGTCGCCGGGGTGCTTGGTACTGCTGGGGACTGAGCCGCGTCGACGAGCCGTTCGTGCAGGTGGTGGAGTGCGACATCGCACTGCGGCGCGATCCGATGATCGCCAAGGCCGAGGCGTTCTGGGCCGAGTACACCTGCGAGTCGCCGTTCGAGCAGTGGACCGTCGGCAACGAAACCTACGCCGTGGAACTGGACGATCCGGCCGAAGGATTGGGGCGCGGGTACGGGAACGCCGTGCCGATCGCCAGCGATCTCGAGTGGTACGCCACTGAGCGAGCGAGCGTGATCCCGCACGGTTGTGCGCAACTCGGTGTGTTGATGGGTGACATCGAAACCGTTCGAGGTGTGGTCACGGTGCCCGAGGTCCGGTCGGTGCGCACGCATCGGTGGACGAAGGCGACGGCGTTGCCACCGTTGTTCGACAGTGGGGGCGTGGCACACCTCGGACGGCGACTCGCCTTCCGCTTCCGCGACGAGACGACACTCGATCTCGTTCTCACTCCCGACGGACTCGCTCGCCGTACCTGAACGACGAAGGGCGCCCTCACGGGCGCCCTTCGGAGTGCATGTCGAGCGGTCAGAGACCGCTTCGAGGATTACTTGGCGGCAGCGGCCTGTGAAGCGATGCTCTCGGTCTTGCGACTCGAGAACGCGATCGAACCGATCAACACCACGAGCGCGGCCACGGCCACGAGCAAACGCGGGCCGTCGTCGTCCTTCAGGTTGATGATGGCCGGCAGCACCAGCAGTGACACCAGGTTCATCACCTTGATCAGCGGGTTGAGAGCCGGACCAGCGGTGTCCTTGAAGGGGTCGCCGACGGTGTCGCCGATGACGGCGGCCTTGTGCGCCTCGCTGCCCTTGCCGCCGTGGTGGCCGTCCTCGATGTACTTCTTGGCGTTGTCCCACGCGCCACCGGCGTTGCTCAGGTAGTTGGCCAACAGCTGACCCACGAGAATCACGGCGGCGAGGAAGGCGCCGAGCGCCTGCCAACCGATACCGAAACCGATGACGACCGGCGTGAGCACGGCGAGCAGAGCCGGCGTGGTGAGTTCACGCAACGACGCCTTGGTGCAGATGTCGATGACCGGGCCGTAGTCGGGCTGCTTGGTGCCGGCCATGATGCCGCCGTCGGCGAACTGGTTGCGCACTTCCTGCACCACGACACCGGCGGTGCGACCCACCGCGCGGATGGCCAGTGCCGAGAAGAGGAACGGCACGGCACCACCGATGAGAAGTCCGATGAACACCTTCGGATCGGCCACGTTGATCTGGAGCTCGAGCTCCTTGAACACGCCGTCCTTCAGGTTCTCGGCCTTGACGCCGAGTTCGGCGCCGGCGATCTCGATGTACGAAGCGAACAGCGCCACGGCGGCGATCACGGCCGAACCGATGGCGAAGCCCTTGGTGACGGCCTTGGTGGTGTTGCCCACCGCGTCGAGGCTCACCATGATGCGCTCCGGCTCACCATGGAACTCGCCCGACATCTCGGCGATACCGGCCGCATTGTCGGACACCGGACCGAAGGTGTCCTCCGACACGATCACGCCGGTGGTGGCGAGCATGCCCATGCCGCACAGGGCGACGAGGTAGAGCGAGAAGGTGAGGTTGCCGTCGCCGAGAGCGAGGGCGGCGCCGATGGCGATCGCGATGGCGACCACGGCGTACACCGAGCTCTCGAGACCACTCGAGGTGCCCGACAACACGACGGTGGCCGGTCCGGTCTCCGACGACTCGGCGATCTCCTTCACCGGGTTGTAGTGCGTGCCGGTGTAGTACTCGGTCAGGCGGCTCACCAACTGAGCGAGCACCAGGCCGATGGCCACGGCACCGAACACCTTCCAACCAGCGTTCGAGTTGTCGTTCCCCACGTAGGCGAGCGACACGATGAGGGTGCCCACGAGGGTGAGCACGCCGGCCACGAGGAAGCCGCGGTTGATGGGCTTCAGCGGGTCGGTTTCGTCGGCGCGGGCCTTCACGGCGAACACACCGGCGATCGAAGCGACCACGCCGATGGCGCGGGCCGCGAGCGGGAACACCAGACCGAGGGCCGGGTTGGCGCCGATCGAGTTGAAGGCCGCCACACCGAGGATGATCGAGGCCACCAGGGTGACTTCGTACGACTCGAAGAGGTCGGCGGCCATACCGGCGCAGTCGCCCACGTTGTCGCCCACGTTGTCGGCAATGGTGGCCGGGTTGCGGGGGTCGTCTTCGGGGATGCCGGCTTCGACCTTGCCCACCAGGTCGGCGCCCACGTCGGCCGCCTTGGTGAAGATGCCGCCTCCGACACGGAGGAAGAGGGCGAGCAGCGAACCACCGAAGCCGAAGCCGACCAGGATCACCGACGAGGTGTTCTGGAACGCCATGATGATGAGGGTGGCACCGAGGAGGCCGAGGCCGACGGTGAACATGCCGGCGATGCCACCGGTGCGGAAGGCGACGGTGAGTGCACGGGGCATGGAGTTCGACAGGGCGGCAGCCGCCGTACGAACGTTGCCGCGGGTGGCCAACGTCATGCCGATGTAGCCGGTGAGGCCCGAGGCCAGACAGCCGAGCACGAATGCCAAGGTGCGCCACAGGCCGGATTGACCGAACGACAGGGCTTCTTCACCCGAGGTCTTGTCGATGGCGGTCGAGGTCACGAACACGATCACGGCCAACGGGATCAGGATCACGGCGATGGTCTTGAACTGGCGCTTCAGGTAGGCCCAGGCGCCTTCCTGAATCGCCGACGCGATCTCGCGCATCTTGGGAGAGCCGGCGTCCTCGGCCATGACCTTCTTGACGAGGAAGAATCCGACGCCGAGAGCGAGGATGGCAGCCGCTGCTGACAACCACAGAACCGCCCACTCACCTCCTCGGAGCGTGAAGTCCTGCCAACCGCCTTCTGCGGCAATGAGTGAAGTCACCAGATAACTCCTCGAGACAGATGGGGCGGCCGGTTGCCGCCCGTTCGGGGCTTCGGAGAGTGTAGAGAACCCCGGGTGCTTCCGGCACATTTGGGCCGGTTCGCCGGCCAGTTCGCCGGCCAGTTCGACGGCCAGTTCGATGGGGAAGGCCGGGGGCCGGAGTGGGGCCGGTTTCTGCAACGCCTTTCACAGGGTCCGTTTCGGGGCAGGTCGGGGCCCAGGGGTAGCGTCGGGTCCGACTCGCCGAATGGTGGGTCGGGGTCGGAGTGTTCGGCCTCGCGGGAAAGGTTCACGACTCATGGCCCAGACTCTGACGAGACAGGCTCGCGGTCCGGTCACCGGCACGGCCCGGTCGACCCGCCGACGCAAGCCCTTCCTCCTCGACCTCTACAGCACCGCGGTCGGCAAGAAGTACGTGATGGCGATCACCGGTATCGGTCTGATCGGCTTCGTCGTCTTCCACATGATCGGCAACCTGAAGATGTACATGGGGGCGACCGACCTCAACGAGTACGCCCACTTCCTCGAGAAGCTGCTGTACCCGATCCTGCCCGAGAAGGTCATGCTCTGGATCCTGCGCGCCGGCCTCATCGTGATGGCCGTGCTGCACGTTCACGCCGCAGTCACCCTCACCGCCCTCAACCGCAAGGCACGGGCCGTGAAATACCAGAGTTCGCGTGACTACGAAGTCGCCAACTTCGCGAGCCGCTCGATGCGCATCACCGGTGTGGTGGTGCTGCTCTTCATCGTCTGGCACCTTCTCGACCTCACCTTCGGCACCGTGAACAGTTACACCGGCACCAAGGTGACCGACGGTCCCGATGCCGGATTGAAAGATGTGTACGGCGCGGTCGTCTACTCGTTCGACCGCATCCCGGTGGCCATCTTCTACATCGTCGCCAACATCGCCCTCGGCGTGCACCTCTTCCACGG
>JBDLRN010000063.1:0-33115 GCA_039800005.1 Actinomycetota bacterium
AGGTGATGGGCAAGGCCGGCGAGCACCAGATCGACGGGGCGAAGAAGGCGGTGGGCCACGCCTACGGCGGCGGCAGCCAGTTCTTCGCCATGTGGCTCGTCTCCTCCCTCAAACCCTGACCCCCAAACCCTCACAAATCACCCACTCTGTAGCGCAGGCTGCCTCAAACCGCAGCCCGCGCTACAGAGTGGGTGAAATCCTCAGGTGCGGGTCCAGTGGGGGGAGCGCTTCTCGGCGAAGGCGCGGGGGCCCTCCTTGGAGTCGTTGGTCGCAAAGATCGGCCAGCCGATCTCGAACTCCCGCTTCAGGCCCTCTTCCTCCGACATCCCCGCCGTCTCCTGCACCGACCGCAGGATCGCCTCCACGGCCAGCGGACCGTTGGCCGCCACCATCTCGGCCAGTTCCATGGCCTTGGCGAGCGCCTGTCCGTCGGGCACCACGTGGCCGATCAGGCCGATCTCCTTGGCTTCGGCGGCCGTGTAGCCGCGAGCCGTGAGCAGCATCTCCATGGCGTTGGTGTAGCCGATCTGCTTCTGCAGACGCACCGTGCTGCCACCCACCGGGAAGAGGCCGCGTCGCGCCTCGAACACGCCGAAGGTGGCCGACTCGCCCGCCACTCGGATGTGCGTGGCCTGCAGGATCTCGGTGCCCCCGGCGACCGCGTACCCCTCGACGGCCGCCACCAAGGGCTTGCGCAGTCGGTAATGGCGCAACAGCGCCTTCCAGTGCAGATCGGGATCGGCCGCCCAGCGCTCCTGATACGGATTGGGTCCGGCGTCGTCGTTGGCCCGGGCCTTCAGATCCATCCCGGTGCAGAACGATCCGCCCGACCCCGTGAGCACGGCGCACCGCAGGTCGTCGTCTTCGTTCAATTGCACCCAGGCGTCGGCCAGTCCCACGATCATCGCCGGACTCAGCGCGTTCTTGGCCTCGGGTCGATTCATGGTCACGACGAGCACGTTGCCCTTCTTCTCGACCAGCAGGTGTTCGGTGGACGTCATGGAGCCTCCCTCGTCGGCGATCGCTTCCACTTGTACTACGCAAGCCACCGGTGGGTACCAATCGGGGTCGGTGCGCGAGAATTCCCCCATGGGGGCGAACACTTTCAACTTGGCCGATCTCTTCGAAGCGGCGGTCGACGAATGGCCCGATCGCGAGTACATCGTCGACGAGCGTGAGCGGCGCACCTTCGCCGAGATGGATCGGCGGGCCAACCGTCTGGCCCATCATCTGCTCGCCCAGGGCGTGAAGCCCGGTGAGCACGTCGGCATCTATGCGCTCAATCGTGTCGAATGGGTCGAGGCCCTCTGGGCCATCTTCAAGATTCGTGCGGTCTGGATCAACATCAACTACCGCTACGTGGAAGACGAGTTGGCGTATCTGTTCGACAACGCCGACCTCACGTACCTGATCGTCGAACCCGAGTTCGCCGACCGAGCCCGCGTCGTCGCGCCGAACCTCCCACAACTGGTGATCGGACCCGACTACGAAGCGGCTCTTGCATCGCAGAGCGAGGCGCGCGACTTCGACCCTCGCTCGAACGACGATCTCTACATCCTCTTCACCGGTGGAACCACCGGCATGCCCAAGGGCGTCGTCTGGCGCCATGCCGACGTGGTGATGGCGCTCGGTGGCGGCATCGACGTGTTCACCGGCGACAAGATGCAGAGTCCGACCGGCTTCGTCGAGAAGGGTCGCAACGGTTTCCCGCTCGTCAGCTATCCGCTGCCGCCGCTCATGCACGGAGCCTCGCAATGGAGCGTGATGGGCCAGAGCTTCCTCGGCAACAAGGTCGTGCTGCGCGCCAAGTTCGACGCGTCCGACGTGTGGCGCACGATCGGCCAGGAGAAGGCCAACCTCATCATGATCACCGGTGACGCCATGGCCCGGCCGTTGCTCGAGGAATACGAGAAGGCGAAGGATCAGTACGACGTGTCGTCGCTCTTCGCGGTGTCGTCGAGCGCGGTGCTGTTCTCGCAGACCTGCAAGGACCAGTTCATCGAACACTTCCCGAATCTCGTCGTCACCGACGCCATCGGCTCGAGCGAGGGCGGCGCCAACGGCATCACACAAGTGACCAAGGGCGGAACGGTCGAGACCGGCCTGCGTGTGAAGGGCGCGCGTGACTCGACGGTGCTCGACGACGATCTGCGCCCGACCCCGCCGGGAGTGATGGGCCGTCTGGCCCGCACCGGCAACATCCCGTTGCGCTATCACAAGGATCCGGAGAAGTCGGCGGCGACTTTCGTGACCGCTCCCGACGGAACGCGCTACGTGATCCCGGGCGACTTCGCCGTGATGAACGACGACGGCACCATCACGCTCATCGGCCGCGGGTCGGTGTGCATCAACTCGGGCGGCGAGAAGATCTTCCCCGAGGAGGTCGAGAACGCGTTGAAGGGCCATCCCGAGGTGTACGACGCGGTGGTCGTGGGCGTGGCCGACGAGCGATGGGGCGAACGGGTCGCCGCGGTCGTGCAGCCACGCCCCGGCACCACGCCCACGCTCGAGAGCGTTCAGGAGTACTGCCGCAAGCACGTGGCCGGTTACAAGGTGCCGCGCCAACTCACCTTGGTCGAGCAGATGGTGCGCTCGCCATCGGGCAAGAGCGACTATCGCTGGGCCAAGCAGGTCGCCACGGCCGACGCGTCATGAGCGCTGCCGACG
The DNA here is from genome assembly GCA_039800005.1 of Actinomycetota bacterium. Lineage (GTDB taxonomy): Bacteria > Actinomycetota > Acidimicrobiia > Acidimicrobiales > Ilumatobacteraceae > Casp-actino8. Next base: position 2,668 of record JBDLRN010000063.1, read on the forward strand.
CGTCGGCGCACACCGGGCCACTCGCCGGAACGCGAGTCGTCGAACTGGTGGGCCAAGGCCCCGGACCGTACGGTGCGATGATCCTCGCCGACCTCGGCGCCGACGTGGTGGCCGTCGATCGTCCGGAGCTCGCCGCGCGCGCCAACACCCAGAAGCCGGCCACCAATCCGATGATGCGCGGCAAGCGAGGAATCGCTCTCGATCTGAAGAACCCCGACCATCGGGAGCAGTTGCTGACCCTCGTCGATCGGGCCGACGTGTTCGTCGATCCGTTCCGACCGGGTGTGTGCGAACGTCTCGGTTTCGGCCCCGAGGTGTTGTGCACGCGCAACGAGCGACTGATCTACGGACGCATGACCGGTTGGGGACAGGACGGCCCCATGGCGCAGGCCGCCGGACACGACATCAACTACATCGCGCTCTCGGGTGCACTCCACACCATCGGCTACGAAGGTCAGCCGCCCACCATGCCCATCAACCTGCTCGGTGATTTCGCCGGTGGCGGTCTGGTGCTCGCCTTCGGTGTGGCGGCGGCCTTGGTCGAACGTCAGCGCAGCGGACGCGGCCAGGTGATCGACACCGCGATGGTCGACGGTGCGGCCATGATCCTCGGCCCGTTCTTCTCGGCAGTCGCCAACGGCTTCTGGGGGACGCGCGGCACCAATCATCTCGACGGCGGCGCGCACTTCTACAACGTGTACGGCACGTCCGACGGCAAGTGGGTGTCGGTCGGAGCGATCGAACCGCAGTTCTACGCCGAGTTCGTGCAGAAGTTGGGGCTGGCCGACGAAGAACTCTTCGCCGCGTCGCGCCAGATGGACCGGACGATCTGGACCGAGGCCAAACGACGCGTCGCCGACGTGTTCGCCACCCGCACGCGCGACGAGTGGTGCGCGATCTACGACGGTAGCGATGCGTGTTTCGCGCCGGTTCTCGCTCCTGACGAGGTGCCCGAACATCCGCACATGGCGGCCCGTGGCACCACGACCGTGATCAACGGTGTGCTGCAGGCCCAGCCGGCCCCGCGCTTCTCGCGTTCAGCGGCCTTCGCCGGCCGTCCGGTCCATCCGGGCGCTCACGCCGTCGCCGACGTGCTCGCCTCGTGGTCGTGAGTCGGCGAATCGACGGGAAGTGATCGTCGTCAGCGATTGACGGTGGAGCCGTCGACCGACAGTGAAGCACCACTCACGAAACTCGCCCGATCGCTGCAGAGCCACACCGCCGCCTCGGCGATCTCGGCCGGTTCGCCGAGGTAACCCCGGCCGATACCGCGACTGACCATCTTCTCGATGTTCGGGTCACCGTTGATGAACCCTTCGATCATCGGGGTGCGCGTGGTGCCGGGCAGGATCGCGTTCACGCGCACTCCCTTGGCGGCGAACTCCTGCGCCGCGCACTTGGTGAGACCGAGCACACCGTGCTTGGCCGCGGTGTAGTGGGGAAGCCCGGGCGCCGCCACCACTCCCGCACCGGACGAGGCGTTGACGATGGCACCGTGTCCTTGTGCGGCCATCACGGCGAGTTCGTACTTCATGCACAGGAACACGCTGGTGAGGTTCATGTCGATCATGCGCTGCCATTCGGCGAGATCGAGATCGATGAACGAACCGAACTTTCCGGAGATGCCGGCATTGTTGAACGCGCAGTCGATGCGCCCGTAGGTGTCGATCGTCGATCGCACCATGGCGTCGACGTCGGCTTCGTTGGTGAGATCGGCACCGACCGCCATCGCTTCTTCGCCCCGGCTGCGAATCGACGCCACGACCGCTTCGGCGGCCGCCACGTCCTTGTCGACGAGCACGACCGCGGCACCTTCCGCCGCGAAGAGACGGGCCGCTGCTTCGCCGATTCCGCGCGCCGCGCCGGTGACGACGGCGACTTTGCCTTCGACGAGACCGAGCCGAAGCGGGAACGCCGAGCGGACGAGTTCGGTCGTCTGATCACCGAGCTGGAGACCGGCCGGTGTGGGGTCGGGGACGTTGGGGGATTCAGCACTCACGGAGTCCACGGTAGTTCGTCTACGGTGACGGCATGTTGACTTCCGCGGACGAGCGCGAGATTCTGAACCTGCTCTTCCGTTACGCCGAACTCGTCGACACCGGCGATTTCGACGGGGTGTCAGCGCTGTTCGACGGCGCCGAGGTCTTCATGGGCGGTCCCGATCGACCGGCCGTGCCCGGAACGATGGTGGGTCAGGTGATGAAGAGGTTCGTCGTGTTGTACGACGGTTCTCCGCACACCAAACACCTCGTCACCAACACGATCGTCGAGACCGAGAGCGCCGACCGTGTCGCGACACGCTCGTATTTCACGGTGACTCAGTGCGTGCCGGGTCGATTCCCGCTGCAGATGGTGGCATCGGGTCGGTATCACGATCGCTTCGAGAAGACCGATCGTTGGCGATTCGTGCGACGCACGATGCTGGTCGACCACTACGGCGACACCTCGCATCACTTGCGTGCGGCAGGGGGAGACGCGTCATGACCGTGGGGATCTTCGGGCGCGGGCGGGTGGCCGACACGCTTCGTGAACGTGTCGTCTCCGACACCACGGCCCGGGTGATCGTCGCCCCGTTGGTCGTCGAGTCGGTGCCGGTGGCGCAGATCACCGACGAGCAGATCGATCGGTTGTGGGAGCAGCCCATGCGAACCGTCATCACCGAATTGCAGCGCGCTCACTCCGAGGGCTGTCGACGCATCGTCGTCGTGGTGCCCACCACCGGCATGTCGGGTGGTGCGCAGTACGCCGCCGTGTCGGCGGCTGCCGAAGCCATGCGCGTGTTGGTGAAGTCGGCGGCTCGACAGTGGGGCACGAGTGGGATCACTGTCAATGCCGTAGCCCTGGCTCCCGAAGCGTTCGGTGTCGACGCCGCGGTGTCGGGCCCGGTCTCGATTGCGCCCCGCGCCCTCGAGGGCGACGTCGACCCGGTGGCAACGGTGTCGTTCCTGTGCAGTGAGGCGGCCGCGCACGTGACCGGCCAGACGTTCGTCTGCGACGGAGGGCTGTGGATGTGAGCGCGCGCGGAACGTCTCTCGACGGTCGCGTGGCCATCGTGACCGGTGCGGGTCAAGGGGTGGGCGAGGGCATCGCGCGGCGTCTCGCGCAACACGGCGCGATCGTCGTGGTCGCCGCCCGCCGCGCTGCGACCGGCGAACCGGTCGCCGAGGCCATCCGCAGCGAGGGCGGTCGTGCGGTGTGCATCGAAACCGACGTCACCAAGGGAGTGTCGATCGCCGCCTGTGTGGCGCGCGCCGTCGAAGAGTTCGGTCGTCTCGACATCGTGGTGCACAACGCCTTCACCGGGGCGATCCCGCATCGTCTCGAAGAGGCCGTGCTCGACAAGCACTGGAAGGGCATGTCGCTCACGGCTGGTTGGGCCAGTTTGCAGTGCGCCCGCGAGGCCCATCCGCACCTGGCGGCGGCGTCGCGCCGTCCGCGCGGCGAGGGTGCGGGTCGATACGTGCTCATCACGTCGCCGTCGGGAGTCGAGGGCAGCGCCAACATCCCGCTCTACTCGCCGGCCAAGGCCGCGCAGCGCGCCATCGCCAAGAGCCTGGCGCGTGAATGGGGGCCCGACGGCATCAACGTCAACTGCATCGCCCCGGTCGCGGCGAGCCCGTCGTTGCTCACCGCCTTCGATCGCAATCCGGCTCTGCAGCAGGCGATCGAGGCTCGCACGCCGCTCGGTCGGGTGGGCGACATCACCGACGACATCGGTTCGGTGGCCCTCTTCCTGGCCGGCGACGACTCGTCCTACGTGACCGGTCAGACCATCGTCTGCGACGGGGGATCGTTCCTCGGACTCTGACCCACCCGTGAGGTCGGTCGTCGTATGTGCCAAGATCGCCTTCGGTTCAAGGAGGGGACATGATCCGACTCGTCTCGATGTTGAAGCGCAAGCCCGGCACCACGCACCAGGAATTCCTCGACTACTGGTTCGACACCCATGGCCCGCTGATCCGCAACTGCTCGGCGGCCAAGTACGTGCGCCGCTACGAACAGCACCCGGCGGTCTGGCCGCCGGAGGGCAGTCGTCAACCCGAGCCCGATTTCGACGGGGTGACGATCCAGTACTTCGACTCGGCGCAGGATTTCTTCGCCCACATGGGGGAGCCCGATTTCCCCGAGGTCATGGCCGACACCGAGCGCTTCCTCGACACCAGCAACATCTGCTGGGTGATCACCGAGGAACCGAGAATCGTCATCGGCTGATCGATTCTCGTAATGTTCGGTTCACCCGTGGGGGTACGTTCGTACCGGGGCGACATCCGAAGGGGTGGGAGATGAAGAAGTATCCGATCGAGTTGGGGACCCTTCTCTACACGATGGTCGAGCCCCACAAAGGGCACGAGGTCGAATACAACCGCTGGTACGAGCGCGATCACTTCTACGGCGGCGTGTTGGTGGGCGAATACTCCTTCGCCGGCGATCGTTTCGTGTGCACGCGAGACCTGAAGAAGCTGCGGTATCCGGCCGACAGTCCGATGACTCCCGATCCGATGTCGGCGTCGTATCTGGCGATCTACTGGGTGCTCAAGGGTCATCACGACGACTGGAATCGTTGGAGTGTCGACACGGTGAAGACTCTGCACGCGACCGGACGTATGTTCCCGGAGCGTACGCACATCCACACCCAGCTCTACGACAACCGCTGGTCGCGCACCCGCACAGAGACCGGAACGCCCATCGAATTGGCGCTCGACCGGGGCTACCCCGGCATCGTCGTGAACGTGGGTGAACTGAAGCCCGGTGTCACTCACGACCAGATGTGGAACTGGATGAACGAGGTGTGGGCCGTCGACGCGAGCGTGAAGGGCTGGGGTCCTGACGTGTTCAACTACGCGACCTTGCTGCCTCTGCTCGACGACGCTCCGCCCGACGTGCCCCGTGTACCTCGTGCCGAGCAGCGCTTCTTGCAGATTCACTTCGTCGATCACGATCCGGCACTCGCCTGGGACAAGGGCTACGGGCGCTTCGGCGCCGACCTCGAGGCCAGTGGTCTGGCCACTCACTTGTGGACGAGTCCGTTCATCAATACGGTGTTCGGTACCGACACCTACACCGATCAGCTCTGGTAGATCGCTGATCACGTCGAATCAGGGGGGACACATGGAACCGATCGTTGGTCGTCGCATTCTCGTCACCGGAGTGACCGGCTGGGTCGCCGGCCCGCTGGCCGAATCTCTCGCCGCGGCGGGCAACACGGTGTTCGGCGCGGCCCGTTTCCGCGATCCGGCCCAACGCGAGCCGTGGGAGGCCAAAGGTGTGTCGACGGTCAGCATCGACCTCGAGAAGGGTCGCCTCGACGAAGTGCCGACCGATCTCGATCTGGTGCTGCACTTCGCCGTGGCCAAGAGCAACGACTTCACCGAGGCCTTCGCGAGCAACGCTCACGGCAGTGCCGACCTCATGGAGACGGCGGCGTCGCGTAGCGATCGCATGACCTTCTTCCATTGTTCGTCGACCGCGGTGTACGCACCGCACGATCACGATCCCCGGGTCGAGACCGACCTGCTCGGTGACAGTCATCGGCCCATGCCGGGCATGCCCACCTACAGCATCTCCAAGATCGCCGGGGAGGTGCTGGTGCAGCACACGGCCAAGCGACTCGGCGTGCCCACCGTCATCGCTCGACTGAACGTGCCCTACGGCGACCAGTACGGCTGGATGCTCTTCCATCTCATGATGATGGAGCGCAACATCCCGGTGCCCGTGCACGTCGACCAGCCCACCAGCTACACGCCGATTCACGCCGACGACATCGCGCGCAGCATTCCGTATCTCTTGTCGTACGCGTCCACGCCGGCCGAGATCGTCAACTGGGGTGGCGACCAGATCGTCTCGATCGAGGACTGGTGCGAGGAGATGGGACGCCTCACCGGCCTCACACCCAGTTTCAATCCCACCACCGCCACCATCGCGGCGATCATCCCCGACTTGACGAAGTTGCACGACCGTGGATTCCGCACCACGGTCGACTGGCGCGACGGCATCCGCCGTCAGATCGCGTTCAACCGGCCCGAACTTCTGAAGGCCTGATCGTCACGCGCCGATCTGCTCGTAGAGCATCGCCTTGTGCATGATCAGATCCTCGGGATCGTCGGGCATCTCGCGGTTGCCGTAGGCCGCTTCGCGCAACGAGGTGCGGATGGCGATGGCCGCGAAGCGCAGGCTGCCGTACACCACGTACCAGTGGAAGTCGTCGATCTCGCGTCCGCCGGCGGCCACGTAGGCCTGTTGTACGTCGTCGGCCCGGCAGAAGTCGGGGAAGCCGGGTAGCTGGAACACGTCGGCCAGAGACTGGAAGAACTGGTGCATGAACACCAGCCAACCCACGTCGACACCGGCCGGCCCGGAGTTGACCATCTCCCAGTCGAGCACCGCGGTGGGGGTGAGGCCGTCGAACATCACGTTGCCCGGTCGGGCGTCGCCCCAGTTCAGAACAGTGGGACCAGGGTTCTTCGGTGCGTGGGCAGCCAGCCACTCGAGCGCCCGTTCGATGATCGGCAATCGGAGATCACCGCGCGCCCAGTCGTAGTAGGCGCGCTGTTCGGCGAGCAGGCGGGCGATGTCGTCGCCGCCGGACGGTGGCAGGAACGACAGGTCGACGCCGTCGCGCCGTGCCCGATCGAGATCGATGGCGTGGATCTGTGCCTGCAGCGACGCGACCGTGCGCGCCAGATCGCGTTGTTGGTCGACCGAGAACTCGTCGAGGAAGCTTCCGCCGAACACATAGGGCGGCATGTCGGGAAGGGCGCGCCCGCCGACTCGGTCCATGACGAGGAACGGCGAACCGAGGAGTGACTCGTCGTCCTCCACGAAGCGCACGTTCGGTACCGGCACCGACGTGTACCGAGCGACGAGACGCATGGCCCCGGCCTGGGCGGCCAGGTCGTAGATCGGGAACACCGGCCAATCGCTCATGTCGGGACGCAGTCGCGTGACGACGGCGTCGCTTCGATCGCCGTGGTGCACCGTGAAGAGCAGGGTCTCGCTGCTCATGCCCGTTCCCTCGGGAATCGCCACGTCGGTGATGCGGCACGAGGCACCGAGTCGCGCCGCGAACCACGGCTCGAGCGTGTGAGCCAACTGCTCGGGATCTCGCTTCGAGGGAAGAGGCATCTCAGGCCGGCTTGCCGTAGACGAGCTGCTCGAAACGGTTCTTGATCAGCCACCCACGTTCGGTGCGCACGACGACGTCGTCGTACCAGCCGCTCGCCTGCATGTAGTTCGGCTGGGCGCCATCGGCACCGGGAATGCGGAGCATCATCGTGTACATCGAACGCACCTTGGCGGTGTCGGCGTCGGTGAACGAGACGGTGACGTTCGAGCCCGACGACAACGACACGTCGAACATCGACATCATGCCGCGGAAGGTCTCGGCGGCCGACTTCGGATCACCGACCGGTCCGCCGGCCGTCGAATAGTCGACGTGTGCATCGGGAGCGAACACCTCGACCCAGGCGTCCCAATTGCGGTCGGACAGCGCCCAGGTGTAGCGGCTCAGAAGATCGGCGATGAGTGCTCGGTCGAGAGCTTCGTTCGACATGTTTCCCCCTGTTGTCGTGTCGACACACCCGGTCGACATCGATCCCGATCATAAACCGCCGGTCACGGGGGAGAGCCTTTGGCAGAATGATCCGATGACTTCGCACGTTTCGTCGACCCGCATCGTCCTCGGCACGTGCCATCACGACTGTCCCGACTCCTGCGGTTGGGAGGTCACGGTCGAGGACGGTCGCGCCGTCAAGATGCGAGGCAACCCCGACCACCCGTACTCGCAGGGCGAACTCTGCCCGAAGGTCAACCGCTTCCTCGACCGTGTGTACAGCCCCGATCGCATCCTCACCCCGTTGATCGTCGACGGCCCGAAGGGATCGGGACGGTATCGACCGGCCTCGTGGGACGAGGCGCTGCGTCTGGTCGCCGAGCGCTTGCACGACGTCATCGATCGCTGGGGTGGCGAGGCGATCGTGCCGTGGGGCGATGCCGGCACCCAAGGTGCCCTCCAGATGGATTCGCTGAGCCAGCGCTTCTTCGCCCGCCTGGGCTCGTCTCGTCAGGTCGACTCGTTGTGTGGTGCGACCGCTGGAGTGGGCACGGCCTCGTCGCTCGGCACGCCTCTCGCATCCGATCCGCTCGACGTGCAGTACGCGAAATTCGTGGTGCTCTGGGGCACCAACACTCGCTTGACCAATCGCCACCTGTGGCCCTACGTCGAGAAGGCCCGCACCGATGGTGCCAAGGTCGTCGTGATCGATCCGGTCCGCACCGTCACCGCCGACTCCGCCGACTGGTTCCTGCAACTGAAGCCCGGCACCGACGTGGCCTTCGCGCTGGCCGTCATGCACGTGATCGTGCGCGACGATCTGGTCGACCACGACTACGTCGCGCAGTACACCTCGGGTTTCGACGAACTGGTCGAGCACGTCCGTGACTGGACCCCCGAACGCGCGGCCGCCGAGTGCGGTGTCGACGCCGACGACATCGAGCGGTTCGCGCACGAATACGCGACCATCACCCCGGCCTTCATTCGCACGCTCATCGGAGCCGAACATCGCGAGAGCGGAGCGCAGTTCTTCCGTACGGTGTCACTGCTCCCGGCGCTCGTCGGCGCGTGGAAGCATCGCGGTGGAGGCTTCGCCCGCAGTGTCGGCTCGTACGGCAACGATTTCGTCGACATCTCGAAATTCGCTGCGCCTCACCTGTCGGGACGACGCGAACGGCGCTCGATCAGCATGAACCGTCTCGGACGAGCCCTGCTCGACGAGACTCTCGACCCACCGATCGAGGCGGTGTTCGTGTGGAACGGGAACCCGGTCGTCACCGCCCCGGAAGCGTCGTTGCTCCGACGCGGGTTGTCACGGCCCGACGTGTTCACCGTGGTCTCCGAGCAGTTCCTCACCGACACCGCGCGCTACGCCGACGTGATCTTTCCGGCCTGCACCCAGATCGAACAGGACGACGTGATGCCGGCCTGGGGCCACCTCTACCTGGGGTGGAACCACAAGGCCATCGAACCACTGGGCGAGAGCGTGTCGAACACCGAGTTGTGGCGCCGATTGTCGAGGGCGATGGGCTTCACCGAGCCCGAACTCTTCGCCACCGACGAAGAATTGATCGCCACGTGCGTCAGCGGTTTCGACGTCGACGAGTTGAAGCGACGTGGGTGGATTCGGTTGCCACTGCCGGAGGATCTGCGACCCTTCGCCGACGGCTTCCCGTTCCCGGACGGCCGCCTGCCCTTCGCCAACGCCGATCTCGAACGACAGGGGCACGGACGTCTGCCCACCTACCGTCGCGCCTCCGAGGGAACGATCGGCGGTGGTGATCGATACCCGCTGTCGCTCATGTCGCCCAAGTTCCACCAGCGCTTCTTGAACGCCTCGTATTCGCATCTCGAGGGTCACGCCCGTTCGGAAGGCGAACTCTTCTGCGAACTCCATCCCGACGACGCCGCCGCTCGCGGAGTTGTCGACGGCGACGAGGTCGTCGTGCTCAACGATCGGGCTCGCCTGCGCGCGGTGGCTCGAGTGAGTCGGACGCCGCGCGTCCGGCCCGGCCTCGTGATCGTGCCGTTCGGCTGGGTGGGTGATCGCACGCGCGACGGACTCGCCGTCAACGATCTCACCAATGACACCGCCGCCGACTGGGGTGGCGGTGTGGCCTTCTACGACACGTCGGTCGAGGTCGCACCCCTCACCTGAGTTCGATCACGGGCGCAAACCGATGGTGGTGTCGCCGTAGTCGCCGTCGAGACGCAGCAACGTGGTGTCGTCGCAGGCCCAACCATCGTCGGTGATCTCGACGGAGGGCACGAGAGCCCGGTCGGCGTCGGTCGGCGGAACCGGCGGATACGAACGGGTGAAGGCGCCATCCTTCACGACGATCATCTGGTAGCACGGGCTCGGCGTGTTGGTGCCCGGATCGGCCGGAGCGTGCAGACCACCACCAGTCCAGCCGGTGATGGTCGAGGCCTGTTCGGCCACGCAAGCGCGGGTGAGTTCGCCACTTTCCACACACGGCTTGGCCGCCGTGGCGAAGAGGAACATGGCCGACAGACCCTGCATGCCGAGACCCGAGACCTTGCCACCGGGCTGGTGAGTGTCGATCATGTCGAGATAGTCCTGCACCGCCGTCACGCGATCGGCTTCCTCGATGAGCGAGTACGCGGTGCGCACGTACACGCCTTCCACGCTCGCTCCGCCCCGCTCGAGCAACACGTCGGCGTAGAAGCCGGCGTCGGCCATGATGAGATCGGGACGGTAGTTGAGTTCGTCCATGGCCTTGGTGAGTTGCGGCAGAACCTCAGGGACACCGACGAAGGCCAACGCGCGCACGCCGTTCGACTTCAACTGCTGCGCGATGGGAATCCAGTTGGCCTCGCCGAGGGAGCTGTAGGGAATTCGCGTCGTGACGTCGATGCCGCCGATCTTGTCGATCAGTTCCACGTACTGCTGCTCGACGATCTGAGCGGTGAGCAGATCGGAGTACACGGTGCCGAACGACTGCATGGCGTCGGGGTACGCAGATTGCGCCCACTTGAACCAACCGCCGTCCTTGTGGTCGGACGGGTTGGGCATCGGCGTGAACATACCGTCGGACTTCGACTTGCCGGCCGTGACCACGAAACCGGCGAAGTCGATCATGTCGCACTCGTGGAAGCGCGGGAACTCCTGGTCGTCGAAGGCGTACCCTCCGCCGGCCATCGCAAAGGCGTTGTCGCAGATCACTTCCATCTGCGCCGGAACTTCGAACAATCTGGAGTCGGCGTCGATGATCTCGATGGGAAGTCCGGCGATACCGCCTTGCTCGTTGCACCAGCCGGCGAAGGCCACCGCCGCGTCGTACAACTCGGCGTTGAGTCCGGGTACGGCCACGTTGCCCTTGTCGGACGCGGCGGCCAGACGGATGCGATCGGGAGAACCGCCGGCCTCGGCGGCCGCCACGACAGGAGTGACGCCCTCGGGGGACGGACCGCACGGCGACGCGAGATCGCCGAAGGTGACCGCAGGGGGTTCGGGGGCAGTGGTCTCGACCGGCGTGGTCGAGTCGGTGGGTGCCGTCGTGACTTCGGTGGGAGCGACAGTGGAGGCCGGGGTGGAGTCGTCGGCCCGATTGGCGCAGGCCGCGGCGAGCAGCGGGGTCAGGGCGACGAGAACGAGACGGGGGGTGCGGGGCATGTCCCCATTGTGTCCGACCTCGATGTCCGATTGCCCACTCCGGCGAATTCATTCGGCGACCCTCGCTGGCTACTGTCGTCTCGAGCCGACCAGGAGGGCACGTGCGCATCGACATCCTCGATCGAGACTGGTACCAGCGAGGGCCGTTCGCCGAATTGGCGTGGATCCGCGCCAACGAGCCCGTCTACTGCGACGTGAACGGCATGTGGGCGCTCACCAAGCACGACGACGTGCGGTGGGCCGAGCGACAGGCGCAGCTCTTCAGCAGTGAGATCAACGGATCACGACCCAACGGACAGACCCAGCCGTCGATGATCGACGCCGACGATCCGAGCCACGCCGATCAGCGTCGAGTCGTGGCCCGCGGTTTCGGACCGCGACAGATGAAGGCTTACGAAGACCACGTGGTGGAAGTGAGTCGCCGTTTGGTCGACGCGGTGATCGACACGGGCGAATGCGACGTGGTTGCCGACATCGCCCGGCCGCTTCCCATGACGCTCATCGGCGAGATGTTGGGTGCCCCCGAGAGCGATTTCGAGAGATTGCAGACCTGGAGCGATCGCATGATCGCCGGTTCCGACAAAGCCGAGAACGTGACCGAGGACGTCATGAATGCCGCCCTCGACTACTACGGATACATCAGCCAGGTGATGGAGGAGCGTCGTTCGAAGCCGGGTGACGATCTGGTCAGCAAGTTCATGCATGGTGGAGCCGAGGGTGAGTCGCTCGACGACGCGCACGTGATGGGCAACGCCCTTCTTCTTCTCGTTGGCGGCAACGAGACCACCCGCAACGTCATCGCCGGTGGTTTCGAAGCGCTGATTCGTCGTCCCGATCAATTGGCCTGGGCGGCGGCGTCGCCCGAGAACTTCGAGTCGGCGATGGAGGAGATGCTGCGCTGGGTCACGCCGATCAATCAGATGAATCGCACGACGACCCAGGACGTCGAGGTGCGGGGCGTCACCATTCCGGCCGGTTCACAGGTGTTGATGCACTACCTCTCGGCCAATCGCGACGAGGAGGTGTTCGACCGAGCCGACGAATTCGACGCGCGACGGTCACCCAATCCGCACATCGCTTTCGGTTGGGGGCCGCATCTCTGTCTGGGAGCCAGTCTGGCCCGCTTGGAACTGCGCTCGATCTTCCGCGAAATGCTCACTCGGATGAAGAACGTTCGCTTCGCCGATCCGGACTTCGAACCCGAGTACAGCCACGCGTCGTTCGTGCGCGGCATCCACTCGTTGCCGATTCGTTTCGACGCGATCTGAGTCGCGCGACGCGACGAACGATCAGGAACGTTCGTCGCGAAGGGCCGAACGCCGTACCTTCCCGGCGTCGTCGCGCACCGCGTGATCGACGAACTCGAAGGTACGCGGAATCTTGTAGCGCACCAGTCGATCGGCCAGGAACGTCCGCATCTCGTCGTCGGAGACCGGGCTGGAGACCTGCACCATGGCGTGCACCCGATTGCCGAGATCTTCGTCGGGAAGGCCGATCACGGCCGACGACACGACGAGGGGATGCTCCGACAGGGCGTTCTCGATCTCGGCCGGATAGATGTTCGCTCCGCCCGACAGGATCATGTCACCGCGACGATCGGTGAGGTACACGTAGCCCTCGTCGTCGATTCGGCCCATGTCGCCGAGGCTCTCCCAACCGTCGGGGGAGCGACGCGCGTCGGCGCCGAGGTAGCGATAGGTGACGCGATCGTTGCGCATGAAGATCTCGCCGACAGTCCCACGCGGCAGTTCTTCGTAGGTGTCGGGATCGAGCACCTTCATCTCGCCGGTCACGACACGTCCGACCGAGCCGCGGTGAGCGAGCCACTCGTCACCGCGAATGATGGTGACGGCCTGAGCCTCGGTTCCGGCGTACAACTCGAAGATCTTCTCGCCACCGAGCCAGAGGCACCACTCCTCTTTCAGCCACGGTGGGCACGGGGCCGCCATGTGCCACACGACGGCGAGCGACGACAGGTCGTAGCGGTTCTTGACGTCGTCGGGCAGTCGCGAGATGCGCGACATCATGGTCGGCACGAAGAGGATCCAGTCGGCGCGATGACGTTCGATGGCGGCCAACGTCGCCTCGGCATCGAAGCTGGGCAGGATCACCAGATGATTGCCGTGGAAGAGCGAACCGGCCCCGAACGAGAACGGTGCGTTGTGATACAGCGGTCCGGGGATGCACACCACACCGTCGACGCGCTGACCCATGCCGGGTGCGCCTTCGTTCACGACTCCCGGATCGCCGGCCACGATCAACTTGGGCCGACCGGTCGACCCGCCCGAGGTGGGGGCCTTCATGGCCGGTGCGGTCGTGTCGGGGAGCGGTGAGTCGTCGATCGACGGGTCGGGGGTGAACCCGATGGGCACCGTCTTGCGATTCGGGTGGGCGGAAGCATCGACGCCGACCACGAGCGACGAGTCGGCCAACTCCACGATCGCCTGTCGCTCACGGTCGGGCAGTCGGTAGCTGACCGGTTGGGGAATGGCGCCGAGTTTCCAGGCGGCGATGCACGCTTCGTAGAACGCCACCGAGTTGGGCAACGCCACGGTGACGAAACTTCCGTGAGTCACGCCGAGGCCGGCGAAGGCGCGCGCCAGACGATTGGTGCGCGACTCGAGTTCGCTTCGGGTCACGCTGTCGTCGCCGCACGTGATGGCCGCCCGATTGGGGTTCTCGGCCGCCTTGTCGGCGAGGGCTTGCATGATCGAGACGATGGCCATGGTGGTTCTCCGTGTGCGAAGGGGTGAGATCAGAAGTCAGTCGGCGTCGAGCGCGGCGCGCCAGGTGCGATGCCAATGTTGCAACATCGGCTCGTTGGTTCCGAAAACGAAGTTCTTCAGGCCCATCTCGGCGCCCCGCTGACACTGCTCGGCGGCCGGGAAGTCCTCCTTGCCCACCACGACGGCGGCGAAGTCGGCCCCGGCCTTGCGGGCGGTCCGTTCCTCGTCGCTCTGCGTCGGTCGAATGGAGGCCTCGGTGAGATCGACGGTGCACTCGCCGGGGGTCCGACCCGGGTAGATCCGGAACATCTGACAGCTCACCGGTGTTTCGAGGAGCACGACCGACGGGAACAACGTGTGCACGATGCTGATGGGTGCGATGTCGGGCCAGTGCTCCTCGGGAAGATCGGCGATCGCTTCGATGCCCTTGGTGGGGAACCCCCAGCGTCCGTGGCGACCGAAGGAATCGAAGATCGGATGATGGAGCACGAGTTCGAACAGCGTCTCGCGATGCAGATAGTTGACGTGATACGTCTCGAGGTTGACGTCGAAGGCGATCTTCCAGTTCGCCTTCAGATTCCACGAGTGATGACACACCACTTCGTGCGTGTCGTAACTGCACCAACGGAGTTCGGGTTCGACGTCGGCGAACGCCCCGGCCGGATCGTCGCTCTCGCTGAGACCCACGGCGATCAGTCCGGCCACGTCGGCGATCGGCAGCGGTTCGAGACCGAGTGTCATGCGGTCGATCTCGTCGAAGGCGTAGGCGTCGGGTTGTCCGGCGAGCGATCCGTCGAGGGCGAACGACCACGCGTGATACGGACACGTGAGACGGCGGGCTTCACCGCACCCGTCGGCCACCTGGGCGCCGCGATGAGTGCATGCGTTCTTGAAGGCGCGTAGCACGCCGTCGTCGGCTCGAGTGACGAGAACGGGATGGCCGGCCACGTTCTTGGTCACGAAGGTGCCCGGTCGTGGCAGCTCGCCGGTCCAGCCGATCACGTGCGATCCGCGTCGGAAGAACACGTCGAGTTCTTTCTCGAAGCGGGCCGGGTCGGTGAACACGCTCGCCGGCTCGACCATGGCGTGTGGCGCGTGCTCGAGTGTCTTGCCTCGGTAGTTGTCGACCATGCGGCGAACGAGATCGCGTGGAAAGCGTTCGGTGGTGGTGCGAACGTGGTCCCCCAGTGCCGTCATGACTGCCCCCTCGTGCCACCGAGGGGACCCCCTCCCGCCCGGTTCAGGAAATTGTGCCAGACATGCCGGGGTGATCGGCCATTTCGATGAAGATGGCCGAGCAGGTGGCGATGAGCGGAGCGTCGGGGCGGTCCTCCCGCAACTCGGACTCGATGAAGAGTTTGCGTCGTTCTCGTCGGTCGAGCCACGCCGTGATCACGAGCGGTGTTCCGAGGGGCGACCCGCCGAGGTATCGGACCGAGAGCTGCCCCGTGTAGGCGATGATCTGGTGCATGTTGAGGACGAAGCCCAAAGCGTCGTCGAAGGCCAGAGCCACCATGCCGCCGTGGGCGCGCTGAGGCGGACCTTCGTCGGCCGGGCCGAAGTGGAACCGAGCGCGAATGCGATCACCCTCACGATGAACGACCATGTCGAGGCCGTGCGGGCTGCCGGCCCCGGATCCCGGACGACCCAGATGGCTGGCCAGCCGTTCACCGTCGAGGGCGACGTTCTGCAACGACTTCCCGAAGTGCGAGAGGTCGCGCACGCGGTGCGGATCGGCTTCGAGTCGCTCGGCGATCACCTCGAGTTCGGCGGAGGCTGCGTTCATGTCGTCGAGAGAGGATTCGTGACCGATGGCGGCATGTCCGAGTCGGCGCACGGCGGCCCCGAGTCGTGTGCGCGCCGCGTCGTAGACCGGATCGATTCCTTCGGGGTGGCTCACTCTTCGATTCTCGTCGTGTTCAATTCGCGTAACCAACCTCGCGTGACCATGAGCACGATCACGGCGGCGAGGGTCGCCCCGTTGGCGGCGACGGCGAAGCGCATCGAGACCACGTCTCCCAGTCGGCCGAGGACGAAGGCACCGAGGGGGATGCCGCCGAGAATGCCGAGGACGTAGAAACTCATGGTTCGCCCGCGCATGTGATCGGGCACGGCACCTTGCACGAGAGTGTTGAGCGATACGGCCATTTGCAGATGGGCGAGACCGCCCACGAAATAGGCGACGACGCCGAGCCAGTACCACGACGAGAGGGCAACCAAGCCCGCGTTGACGGTGAAGAGGATCAGCGAGACGACGACGATGGTGGAGCGCTTGACTCGCTCACCGAGGGCGACCGAGAAGATCGAGGAGGCGACGGCACCCACGCCGAGCGCGACGAGAAGGCCGGCGTTGTCGGTGGACGGGCGATCGAAGATGCGACTCGCGATGGCCGGCGTGACGTACTGCAACGACTGCCCGCACAGGGATCCGACGAACGCGAGGATCACGGCGATGCGCAGAGGCCGCTTGTTCCAGACGTAGCGACCGCCTTCCCGCAGGATCTCGCCCACCTTGCGATCGCCGTGAGCGGCGATCGACTGGCGAGGCCGGGCCACGATCAGAGCGCCGATCACCAGCAGATAGGTGGACGCGTTGACGAATATGGCGGCACCGGTTCCGAGCGTGGCGATCACCAATCCGGCGAGACCAGGTCCGATGGCGCGGGCGAGGGTGAATTGCACCGAGTTGAGTCGCACCGCGTCGAGCATCTCGTCGGGCGGCACGAGAAGCGGAACGAAACTCTGCCAGGCCGCGGTCTGGAAACCGGTGGCGACACCCGACACGAGTCCGAGACCGATGATGAGCCCGGGAGTGATGCGGTCGGTGGCGTAGGTGAGCCACAAGAGAGACGCGGCGATCATGTGCACCGCTTGGGTGACGACCAGGATCGTGCGACGGCTGTGGCGATCGGCGAGCACACCCGCGTAGGGGGTGAGGAACACGGCCGGAATCAGTGCGGCCACCGACGACACGCCGAGCCACGTGGACGAATTGGTGAGGTCGAAGAGCAGAGCCGGCACCGCGACCATCTGCATCCAGCCGCCGGCATTGCTGATGGCGGCGGCCGTGAAGAAGTAGCGGAACTCGCGATGGCGAAGGGCGGCGAGAGAGCCGCGTCGCTTCGATTCGGTGCCGGTCACAGGTCGGGGATCGGGAAGTTGAAGTTGGTGGTGAGGACTCCTCCGTCGACGGCGAGCACTTGTCCGGTGACGTAGCTCGACGCATTCGACGCGAGATACAACACGGCGGCGGCGATGTCGTCGGGTTCGCCCAGGCGACGAAGGGGAGTGGCGTCCTCGATGCCTTTTTTCAGAGCGGGGTTGGCCGCGACGACTTCGAGTGCCTCGGTGAGAATGGCACCTGGCGCGACGGCGTTCACGCGGATCTTCGGATTGAGATCGGCGGCCATCAGGTGCACGGCGTGATCGAGCGCCGCTTTGGCACTGCCGTACGCGACGTAGCCGCGACCGACCACGTGTCCGATCGCCGACGACACCATCACCACCGACGACGCGCCGACGCGACCGTCACTGGCGGCGACGAGATGCGGCACGCACGCACGCACGAGACGCAATCCGTTGACGACGTTGTTCTCGAAGGAGTTCCGCAGGTCTTTGTCGGACGTGTTCATGAAGGGCTGGGGCATCGCTCCACCCACCACACCGACGACCGCGTCGAGACGTCCGAGTTCGGCGACCGTACGCGCCACGGCCGTCTCGACGGCATCGGCATCGTTGGCGTCGGTGGGAATGGCGATCGCGCGTCGACCCATGTCCCGCGCTCGCTCGGCGACGGCTTCGAGTTGGTCCGCACTTCGGGCGAGCACGGCGATGTCGGCGCCGGCTTCGGCGAGAGCGAGAGCGCTGGCGGCACCGATACCACGGCCAGCACCCGAGAGCAGGGCCACGCGCCCCGTCATGTCGAACATCGAGCGGACACTCATGATTGCCTCCTAGACGAGCCAGCGACTGAGCGACTCGATCACGCACGCGGGCTTGCTCGAGCCTTCCACTTCGATGGTGATGACGATGGTGGTCTGCAGGCCCCCGGTGACTTCCGAGACCGCAGTGAGTTCGGCGCCGGCTCGAACGCGCGAGCCGACTTTGACGGGCGACGGGAAACGAACTTTGTCGACGCCGTAGTTCACGCCCGCGGAGAAGCCCTGCACCTCGACGATCTGGGGCAGGAAGAAATTGGAGAGCGACAACGTGAGATATCCGTGGGCGATCGGGGCACCGAAGGGACCTTGGGCCGCCCGATCCAAGTCGACGTGGATCCATTGGTGATCGCCCGTCGCGTCGGCGAAGAGGTTCACTCGATCCTGTTCGACGGTGATCCACTCGCTGTGGCCGAGGTGACGGCCGAGGTGGGCGCGTACTTCGTCGGGCCCGTTCAGAACGGTGGCGGCCATGATGCTCCTGTCAGCGGACCGGCGAACCGGTGAGGGATTCGAGGACGTCGCCCGCCTCGCGCACGATGCGCTGCACGAGTTCGGCGCACGTCGGGAGGTCGTCGATCACGCCGACGACCTGCCCGCTCGCCATCACGCCGCTCTCGGTACGTCCGTCGACGAGCGACGCCTTGAGAAGCATGGGGGTGTTGGCGGCCATGATCATCTGGGTCCAGGTGAGGTCCATCGACTTGCGCATGGCGAGGCCTTCGCGCAGCATCGCGGCGAGCGGAGTGCCGGTCATCTTCTTGAAGCGAAGTGCGTTGACGGCCGCCCGGGGGAGAGCGACCAACTTGGCGCCACTCCCTTCCAGTTGGTCGACCAGTTCGGTGCGCAGAACACGGTGCGGAACTCCGTCGACCTGCACGCTCACCACGGTGTCGAGCACACCCTTGCCGAGGTAGTAGTCCTTCACGGCCTGCGGCACCGACGAGTCGCTGGTGAGCAGGAATCGAGTGCCCATCGCGATGCCGGATGCGCCGTAGGCCAGCGCGGCCACCAGACCGCGCCCGTCGAAGAAGCCACCGGCGGCGATCACCGGCACGCGACCTTGAACGGCGTCGACCACCTGCGGCAGGAGGATCGTGGTGGGAACGGCACCGGTGTGACCGCCGCCTTCACCGCCTTGCACGAGCACGGCGTCGACACCCCACTCGAGCACCTTCTCGGCGTGGCGCTTGGCGCCGATCGACGGAATGACAACCAAGCCGGCGTCCTTCAGACGCGCGATCAGATCGGGCTTCGGAGCCTGGGCGAAGGACGCGACCTTCACTCCTTCGTCGATCATCAACGAGATGCGGTCGTTCACGTCGGCCGAATCGGCGCGCAGGTTCACGCCGAACGGCTTGTCGGTGCGCGACTTCACCTCGGCGATCGACGCCTTCGTCTGCGCGAAGTCCATGGTCGCACTGGCCAGGATGCCGAGCGCACCGGCATTGGCGGTGGCACTCACCAGTTTCGGCCCGGCGACCCAACCCATCCCGGTCTGGACGATCGGATATTCGATGCCGACCAGATCGCAGAGCGACGTGTGCAGACGCGGATGCATGTTCATGACGGTAGTTCTTTGTGGCGGAAACCACGCGGGTCGATGCGCTCGATGGCGGCCGCCTCGTCGTCGGTGGGGCCGCGACTCTCGGGAACCGACGACGGCACGACGAGTTCGAAGCCGGTGTTCGACACGACGTCGTCGATCGACACGCCCGGGTGCACCGACACGAGTCGCATGGCGTTGTCGGGTCCGCCGAAATCGAGCACGGCGAGGTTGGTGACCACCCGGCGCAGATCGTGGCGGGCGGCGATGAAGCCACCGAGCTCGCGCGCGCGGTCGTAGCCGACGCCGCTCACCATGTCGACCTTCGGAACGAATACCGACGACTGATGCTTGGGAATGAAGAAACTGGTGGCGTTGTTGACGGTGTTGCCCGGACCGCCGCGCACGCCGAGTAACTGCGCCTTCGGCTTCTCCCACGGGCCGATGTTGGCGATGTTGGTGTTGCCGAAGCGATCGATCTGGCTGGCGCCCATCATCACGTGACGACGGCCGCCCCACAGCGTGTCGAACACCTGGCGGAACGGGATCCATCCTTCGACGGTCTTCTGTGTGGAACCGATCGGCAGATCGCCGGCCACGAAGAACGCTTCGCCGTCGGAGACCATGAGGTCGGGTTCGAAGGTGGCGCGAGCCAGACGCGCACCGAGCATCGGAATGGTGCCCATTCCCGACGCGAAGATCTCTCCGTCGCCGCGCCAGGCTTCGGCACAGGCGACGGCGACGACGTCGGCGAGTGCCGGAACGGTGACGTCACGACTCATGAGCGGGCCTCCTTCGCAGCGGCGGCTTCGGCTCTCCAGGCGGTCACCGCGGTCTGGTAGTCGTCTTCCGATCCGGCGAGGAAACGATCGTGGAACGCCTTCCACGAATCGGCATCACGCGCCGCCTCGACGTAGGCCTTCTGGAACGCCTCGTCGCGTCCGTAGTCGGGTTCGCACGTGGTGAAGTGAGCGCCGTTCGGCGCTTCGATCACTCCGTCGACCATCGAGCGATTGATCTTCAGCGTGTGGAACGTGCCCTCCTTCAACAACTCTTCGGTGGGCACGATCCTCTCGGTGCTCACGAAGCGACGTCCGGGCTCGCACGCGGCGAGGAACAGATCGTCGAAGTAGAGGTCGGGGCCGAGGAATTGCGCGTTGCCGCGGGCATCGGAGCGATTGAGGTGCACGAAGGCGGCGTCGAGGCGAATGGCCGGCACAGCGAGCAGATCCTCGCCGTCGGCGTAGGGCGAGCGCACGGTCTTGAGCGACGGATTGACGTCCATCACGCCACTGCCGAGTCCGGCGCGCGTGGGCAGGAACGGCAGTCGCAACGATCCGGCGTAGAGCGCCCACTGCAACATACCCTCGTCGTACTCGACGGGCTCGGGGATCGATCCGTTCTGGCGAGCGGTGCGGAAGTGCGGTTCGAGAGCGATCGAATCGAGCGACACGAAGCCGTACACCAGACGTTTCACCTTGCCGGCCGCACACAAGAGGCCGACGTCGGGGCCGCCGTACGACACCACCGTGAGGTCGCGCGCGTCGGTGCGCAGAAGGGCACGCACCAGACTCATGGGCTTGCGTCGACTGCCCCAGCCGCCGATGCCGACGGTCATGCCGCTCTCGATCGTGGCGACCGCCTGGTCCTCGGTCATCACCTTGTTGCGAGGGGCGGCGCTCATGACTTGTCCTTGCTCTTCTTGTCGGTGTTCTTCTTGTCGGTGCCGGCGAAGTCGTCGCGCAGTTCGTCGGACACGCCGGTGAGATTGAGCTCGAACGTGAAACCCTGTTCGAAGCGGTAGCTGCGCTTCACGTCCCACAGATCGATGCCGTTCAGACTCTCCTTCGCGGCGCGGATCACGGTGGGGTGCTTGGCCGCGATGTTCTCGGCCACCGTCATGGCCGCGTCGCGCAGTTCGGCGCGCGGGACCACTTGGAGCACGCTGCCGAAGGCGTGCAGTTCGGCAGCGGTCGCGGTGGCCGAGGTGTAGACCATCGCGCGCATCTTGTGCTGCGGCACGAGGCGAGCGAGGTGAGTGGCCGCGCCCAGTGCACCGCGATCGACCTCGGGCAGTCCGAAGAAGGCGTCGTCACTGGCCACGATGACGTCGCTGTTGCCCACGAGCCCGATGCCACCGCCCACGCAGAAGCCGGCCACCGCCGAGATCACGGGCACCGGACAGTCGTACACCGCGGCGAAGGCGGCGAAGCAGCCCTTGTTGGCCCCGATCAGTGCGTCGAAACCCTCGGTGTTCTGCATCTCCTTGATGTCGACTCCGGCGTTGAAACCGCGACCTTCGGCCCGCAACACGACGACGCGGCACTTCGGATCGCGCCCGAAGGCCGTGATGGTGTCGGCGAGTTCGAACCATTCGGCGACGGTGAGGGCGTTGACCGGTGGGCAGTCCATGACCACTTCGGCGATGCCACGGGAATCGAGGGCGGAGTTGATCGGCACGGGTCGATCGTACTGCCCATCTGACGACCCGTCAGAAACGGCCGGTCGACCGCAAGAGTGGCGAGTAGGGTCGCACCGTGGCGTTGACGATCGACTATTCCGGACGCGTTGCTCTGATCACCGGCGGCACCAAAGGGGTCGGGCGAGGTATCGCCCAGCGTTTCGCCGACGCCGGAGCCACCGTCGTGGTCTGTTCGCGACGGATCCCCGACGACGTGCCGGCTGGCTGGACGGCCCTCCCGGTCGACTTGCGCGAACCCGATCAGGCGACCGCTTTCGTCGACGAAGTGGTGGCGCGATTCGGACGGCTCGATTTCCTGGTGAACAACGCCGGTGGCGCGCCACCCGCCGACACCGCCACGGCGTCGGCATCGTTCCAGCAGAAGATCGTCGCCATCAATCTCCTGTCGGCGATCTGGGCGAGCCAGGCCGCCAATCAGCACATGCAGACGCAGGCCGACGGCGGTGCGATCGTCAACATCGGCAGCGTGTCGGCCGAACGACCGGCCCCCACCGTGGCCGCCTACGGCGCGGCCAAGGCCGGCCTCGCCAATTACACGCGCACGATCGGACAGGAATGGTTGCCCAAGGTGCGCGCCAATCTGGTGACGGTCGGCATGGTGCGTACCGAGCAAGCGCATCTGCACTACGGCAGTGAAGAAGGTGTGCAGCGCGTCGGCGCGCAGGTTCCCATCGGACGATTGGCGTGGCCGACCGAGATCGGAGACGTGTGCGTGTTCCTGTGCTCATCGCTGGCGTCGTACGTGAGCGGTGCGACGATCGAAGTGCACGGGGGTGGCGACGTTCCTCCGTTCCTCGACACGCCGTATCACGACCCGGCCCGTTGAGATCGACGTGAGGGATCGGTGATGGACGTCGTCTGGACCGATCTCCATCGTCGTCACGCACCGCGTCACGAGGTCAACATGGGGCAGCCCATCCCGACCTACGAACGACCGAGTCGCGCCGACACCATCCACGATCAGTTGCGCACCGACGATCGTTTCCACTTCGTCGACCGACGAGAGTTCGGGCGTGCGCCCATCGAAGCCGTGCATCATTCCGGACTGATCTCGTTTCTCGAGACCGGGTGGGCCGAACTCCACGCGGCCACCGGACGTGACGAGTACTTCCCCGAGGTCGTGTTGCACTCGGGACTTCGCGACGGAATGGGGCCGGCCCCTCTGCCGCGGTCGGCGATCACCGGGTTCGGCTACTGGTGCTACGAGACGGCCACGCCCTTGGTCGAGGGGACGTACGTGGCGGCCCGTGCTTCGGTCGACGTGGCACTCACCGCCGCCGAGATCGTGCGCAATGGTGCATCACACGCCTACGGGTTGTGCCGCCCGCCGGGTCATCACGCGGCCTCCGACGTCTACGGCGGCTTCTGCTTCTTCAACAACGCGGCGATCGTCGCCGAACATCTCGCGCTCACCACCGGCTCGAAGGTCACCGTGCTCGACGTCGACTACCACCACGGCAACGGCACCCAGCAGATCTTCTTCGATCGCGACGACGTGCAGTTCGTGTCGTTGCACGGCGATCCCGTTCGCGCGTATCCGTGGTACACCGGCTTCGCCGACGAGATCGGCACCGGCGCCGGACGAGGGCGCACTCTCAACTTGCCGTTACCGGCCGAGACGCCCGACGAGACGTACGAATTGCGTCTCGCCGATGCGTGTGCCGCGATTGCTGATTTCGGCCCGGACTTCCTCGTCGTGTCACTCGGTGTCGACACCTATTGGAACGATCCGATCAGCGATTTCGCGCTCACCACCGACGGCTATCGACGTTGCGGGGCGATCGTGCGACAACTCGGGCTTCCCACCGTCGTGCTGCAAGAAGGTGGCTACGACATCGAAGCCATCGGGCGCAACGTGCACGCCTGGCTGGGCGGCCTCGCCGGTCACTGAACCGGCTCCGACGATCGGTGATCGGCTCGACTCAGGTCTGCAACGGCATGAGATGGCCGGCTGCCTCGGCCAGATGATCGACCCAGGCCGAGGCGCTCGGCGGTTCGACGATCGGTAGCACCACGAATTTCGAGAAACCGACCGACACGAATTCTTCGATGGTTCGCACCAGTGCGCCCCACCCTTGTGGGACCAGTCGGCTGACGTCGTCGAGGTCGGGTCGGCGCGCCTTCAAGGCCCCCATCAACGCGTCGGGCAACGGGCCGTGCGCGTACGGAATCAGCGCACCGAAATGTTCGGGATCGATTTCGCGCTCGAATTCGGCGGTCACGCGCTCCACTTCCTGCTTGCCGATCGCCACGTCGGACGGCGTCACGAAACTCGGGATCCAGCCGTCGGCGAGTCGACCCACGCGTCGCAACTCGCTCGGCGCGATGCCGCCCAGCCACACGTCGATCGGCTGTTGAACGGGCTTGGGGAGCACGCGCACGTCGTCGTAGTGGAAATGGGTGCCGTGATGGGTGACCGAATCCTGGGTCCAGCAGGCGCGCATGATGCGAATCGCCTCGTCGAATCGCTTGGCGCGTTCTTCGCGAACGACTCCGAAGGCTTGCTGTTCGTGCGGATCGACGGCGCCGAGTCCGAAGGCGGGCAGGACACGGCCCTGGGACATGCGATCGAGAGTGGCCAGTTCCTTGGCGAGCACGATGGGGTTGCGTCCGGGCAGGACCATCACACTCGTGCCGAACTTCAACTTCTTGGTGCGGGCCGCCGCCATCGACATGGCCACGATCGGATCGGGTGCTTCACCACCGATGCGTTCGCTCAACCACAGGCTGTCGTAGCGCAGCGACTCGAGCGCGTCGACGACGTCGAGAAACCCTGCGTCGTTGAGCGTGGTGCGGACCCCGAGTCCGATGCCGACACGAATCTTCATGACCGAGCGATCCGTGCGATGAGATCGGCGGTCTGGGCGGGCATCGACGCGAACGGTGAGTGATCGGTGTCGAACGTGACGACCTCGCGGCAACGCGTCGCCATGATCACCTGATGATCGGGATGCACGGCATCGTCCTGTGTGCACACCACGTAGGTGGACGGAACGGTGGCGAGCGGTGAGCCGGTGACCGGCTGCACCATGGTGGCCATCGGTTGCGGGGAGAGTCGAGCGACGGCAGCGGCCGCTACGGTCGGGTCGCACGCTCCGTAGAGCGCGGGAACGGCCGTGGCTGGATCGAGAACCGACGTGCCGTCGTCACCGGGTCGCATGGCGGCGCTCAGGCCGACTTCGCGTCTCGGCATCGAGGTGAGAGCACTCATGACCGTCTCGTCCTTCTCGAGAGCGAAGGCCGCCAGATAGACGAGATGGGCGACGTCGCCGTGTCGCGACGCCACCTCGGTGATCACCGCGCCTCCGTAGCTGTGTCCGACGAGGATGGGAGCGGTGCGTCCGAGGGCAGCCTGGGCGGCGATCACGTCGATCACCGCCTGGGCGTCACCGTGCAGATCGGTGAAGGAGGTGCCCGTCGAACCGTGACCGGGCAGATCGACGGCCAGACTCGCCACGCCTCGACGGTCGAGTTCGGTTTGGAGGGGAGCCCAGCACCAGGCGCCGTGCCAGGCACCGTGGACGAGAACGACGAGACGGGACGACATGACGCCAGCGTGGCACATCGACCCGGTGTCCGCCCGAGCCGGGTCGGTTCGACTATCGGCGAGACGGCAGGGCCGAGTTGATCCAGCTCAGAGCGAAGGCCACCGACACGGTGCCGAGCACGATGGATCCGTCGGCGATCGCCGTGGCACTCTGCAAGACGCCGGCTACGACGGCGGCCACGGCGCTGACGACCAGAGCCAGACGATGAGTGGGCACTCGGTGAACCATCGGCACGCGAACAGGCTTGATTTCGCGGGTTCGGTCGAGTGGATGGATCGTCAACATGGTGGCCTCGAAGTTCATGCCCTGTGGGAGGACGATCATGCCGACATCTCGCGAAAAATTGAAGCGCTTTCACCAAACTGATGTGGATGTCATCGAATCGGAACATTCGAGTCCCTCGCTCGTAATCTGATCGTCATGTCCGCCGCCAGCACGCCCGTCACCGATCCGCTGAACGTCTTTCGTCTCGACGGTCGCGTGGCCATCGTCACCGGTGCGTCGGCCGGCCTCGGTGCACATTTCGCGCGGGTCCTTCACGGTGCCGGGGCCCGGGTCGTGGTGGCGGCGAGGCGACTCGAGCGGCTCGAGTCGCTCGTGGCCGACCTGCCCGGTGCCGTCGCGATGGAGGCCGATCTCAGCCGAGCCGACGATCGCGAGCGGCTGATCGAGCGCACGGTCGCCGAGGTCGGGGTGCCGCGCATTCTCGTGAACAACGCCGGGATCGGTTACAAGGTGCCGGTCGAGAAGGAGGAACTCGATTGGTTCCGCGAAGTGATGGAAGTGAACGTCACCGCCATTTGGCATCTGTCGAAGCTCTGCGCGCCGCACATGATCGACGCCGGGAGCGGCAACATCGTCAACATCGCCTCGATGTTCGGCATGGTGGGTGCATCGCCCGTCAAGCAGGCGCACTACTGCGCCTCGAAAGGCGCGGTGATCAATCTGTCCCGTGAACTCGGACTCCAGTGGGCCCGCAAGGGAATTCGGGTGAACGCCCTGTGTCCGGGTTGGTTCCCGTCGGAGATGACGGTCGGCATGAACGACGAGGCGAGCATGGATTTCGTCCGTCAGATGTCGCCGTTGCCGAGGCTCGGCGAATTGCCCGAACTCGACGGAGCACTGTTGCTGCTCGCGTCCGATGCGGCGTCGTTCATGGTCGGATCGTCGGTCGTGGTCGACGGCGGCTGGACCGCCCGGTGATCCTGCACCTCGCCCTGCGTACCGACTGGGATGCCGCGCGCGAGTCGGGCGTGTACCCGTGGTCGACGCGCGGTCTCACCGTCGAACAGGTCGGATACGTGCATGCCAGTTTCGAGCATCAGTGGCGTGGGGTGCGCGAGCGGTTCTACGCCGATCTGCACGACGACGAGTTGATCCTCTTGGTGGTCGACGAGTCACGGCTGTCGTCGCCGGTCGTGGTCGAGCGACCCGACGGTGCGCCCGACGACTTCCCGCACGTGTACGGACCGCTCGAGGTCACCGCGGTGGTCGACACTCGCGACGTGACACCGCCCTGATCAGTCGCGGTGATTCAGTCGAGGTTCGGAGTGAGGTGCACCCAGGGCTGTGCGGCTTCGAGTTGCGACGCGACGCGGATGAGCAGATCTTCGCGACCGTAGGCGGCCACCAACTGGATGCCGATCGGCACGCCGGTCGCCGTGCGGTGCAACGGCAGGCTGATGGCCGGTTGACCGCTCATGTTGAACTGGTTGGTGAAGGTGACCCATTCGCCCGACCGCACGAGCGGCGCCATGGCGCGCTCGGTGCTGTTGACGATGGTGCCCACGGGAAGCGGCGGTTCCGACAGCGTCGGCGTGAGGAGCAGATCCCAGCCGTCGCTCCACCATTGCTGAACCGACCGGCGGAACGACGAGGCGGCGGCGAGGGCGAGTGCGTAGTCGACTCCCGACACGTTCTTGGCGTACTCGGCCTGCACCCAGTTCATGAGTTCGACGTCGTCGACCGTCAACTCGCGCCCGAGCGCATCGGCGAAGCGACGCAACGAGACTCCCATGTTGGTGCTCCACATCGCGCCGAACGACTGGCCGAGCGCCGGGTCGGCGAGCACCGCCGGCCAACCGGGTTCGACGTGGTGGCCGAGCGATTCGAGAAGCTTGGCCGTTGCGTGCACACCGGTCACGCAGTCCTGATGCACGGCGAATCCGCGGGGGCTGTGATCGAGGATGCCGATCCGCAGACGGCCGGGGTGGGCGCCGAGTTCGTCGACGTAGGGTCGCGCGGGTGCCGGAGCGATGACGGTGTCGCCGACTCCGGGTCCGTGTGTCGCGTCGAGAAGCCGTGCGGTGTCGCGCACCGTGCGACTCACGCAGTGTTCGACACCGAGGCCGCTCTCGTCGCGGAACGGTGCCATCGTGATGCGTCCTTGTGACGGCTTGAGTCCGACCAGCCCGCAACATGCGGCGGGAATGCGAATCGATCCGCCACCGTCGCTCGCGTGCGCGAACGGAACGATGCCGGCGGCCACGGCGGCGCCGGCGCCGCCACTCGATCCACCCGGTGTGCGTGACAGATCCCACGGGTTGCGGGTGGGTCCCCAGGCCTCGGGTTCGGTCACTGGGACGCTCCCGAGTTCAGGGCTGTTGGTGCGACCGAGTGTCACGAGTCCGGCACGCTTGTAACGCGCGACGAGTTCGGTGTCGGCATCCGACACGTAGCCGGCCGCCTTGTAGGCCTTGTTGCCGTTGCTGAGCGGTCGGCCGGCTTCGGCGGCGTGCAGATCTTTCAGGAGGAAGGGCACCCCGCGGAAGGGACCCTTCGGCAGATTCGAGTCGTCGGCCAGCCGACGAGCGTCGTCGAACCACCGATAGGTGAGTGCGTTGAGGGCCGGGTCGTACCTCTCGACCCGCTCGATGGCGGCGTCGACGAGTTCACGCGGTGACACCTCACCTTTCGCCACCAGGTCGGCCTGAGCCGTGGCGTCCATCCATCGGGTGTCGTCGGCGAGCGAACTCATTCCTTCGTGTTAGCACGTGAGGGTTACCGTGGAAAGAAGTGCCCACTCTTCGCCCCCTGCCCGAACCGCCGGCCGACGCGGCAACCAGCAATCGTGCCCTCGTCTCGTTCGCCCCGGTGCGCAACCTTCTGGGTTACAGCACGGCGGTCAACGCCGGGGTGCTGTTGCAGGCCACGGCCCTCGGCAAGCAGATCTACGACATCACCGGACGCGAACTCGACATCGGTTTGTTGGGGCTGGCCGAATTCCTGCCGGCCGCCCTCTTGGTCCTCGTGACCGGTTCGGTGGCCGATCGCTTCAATCGTCGAGTGGTTGCCACGCTCGCGGTCACCGGCGAGTTCGCGTGCTCGATCGCACTCGCTCTGTACGCCATGTCGGAGCCCACCGCGGTGTGGCCGCTGTTCGTGATCGCGGTCCTGTTCGGCGCCTCGCGTGCCTTCGCGGCTCCGTCGACGCGATCGATGCCACCGATGGTGGCACCAGAGGGAGCCGTGCCGCGCACGATCGCGTTGTATTCGGCCACGTGGACGGGTGCGGCGATCGCCGGGCCGGCGATGAGCGGTGTGTTGTACGCCATCGATCCCTCGGTGGCCTATTGGTCGGCCGCCGGGCTCATGCTTCTCGGCGTGTGGCAGTTGACGCGTATTCGCTTCCTTCGACAGCCCGAGCCACCCGCACCGGGTGACAAGGTTTCGTTGTATTCGGCTCTCGAGGGGTTGCGCTTCATCCGCCGGACTCCCATCTTGTTGGCGGCGATCTCGCTCGACCTCTTCGCCGTCTTGTTCGGGGGAGCGGTCGCGCTGCTTCCGGCAATCGCGGAAGACCGTCTCGGCGTCGGCGACGTGGCCTACGGATGGCTGCGGGCCGCCCCGGGTATCGGTGCGGCGATCATGGCCCTCGTTCTCGCGTCGTTCCCGGTCACTCGCCGGATCGGTCGGGTGCTTCTGCTGGTCGTCGGTGTCTTCGGAGCCGCCACTGTGGTTCTCGGCCTCACGACGAGTTTCGTGGTGGCCTTCGGGGCGCTCGTGGTGCTCTCGGCTGCCGACATGATCAGCGTGTACATCCGCGGTTCGCTGGTTCCCCTCGTCACGCCCGACGACAAGCGCGGTCGTGTGATGGCGGTCGAGAACGTGTTCATCGGCGCGAGCAACGAGTTGGGGGCCTTCGAGAGCGGAGTGGCGGCCCAGGCCTTCGGAACTCAGACAGCCGTGATCGGTGGAGGGGTCGCGACTCTCGGCGTGGTGGCGGTGTACTCGGTCTTCTTTCCGTCTTTGCGACGGGTCGACACCTTCGAGGAACTCGATCCGGCGAATCGGTGACCGTGGTGAGCATCGCGCTCTCGGTACGGTTGAGACATGGCGATGCACCCCATCAAGAACTTCCTGGGCGAATTCAAGGAGTTCATCAACCGCGGCAACCTGCTGGTGGTGGCCATCGGTTTCGTGATGGGAGCCACCTTCACCGGACTCGTGACCGCCTTGGTCGAGAACGTGATCATGCCGATCGTGGCCATCCCGTTCGGCAAGCCGAATTTCGACGGTGTGTTCATCCTGCGGGTCAATGACGCCGAAGTGCGTTTCGGAGCGTTTCTCACGGTGGCCGTGACGTTCGTTCTCGTCGCCTTCGTGCTCTTCTTGATCATGAAGGTGTACAACCGGGCGATGGCCACCCGAGAAGCTGACGCGCCGGCTCGCACGTCGCCCTCCGAAATCGATCTGCTCACCGAGATTCGCGACGAACTGCGCGCTCGTCGCGCCGGTGGCGAGCCCACGTGATCCGACGCGGCCGACGTCGGTTCCTCGCGCGAATGGCCGGTTGGGTCGTCGTCGCCGGATCGCTGGTCGCCTGTTCGTCGCCGTCCCCGTCCGCGTCCGTCGAGACAAAGGTGACGGTCGACGTTCCGGTCACGCTGGCCGGTGTGGGTTCGCTCCCGCCTCTCGGTCTCCTGCCGATGGGACTCGGCGGTTCGGCGAACACGTTCCCGAACGGGGAATCGGTGCCACGACAATCGTCGACGGTGGGGGATGCGGCCGAAGGTCCGCGCATTC
>JBDLRN010000064.1:0-73727 GCA_039800005.1 Actinomycetota bacterium
CTCGGGTGTCACGCTCGCCCCGAGACCTCTCACACCCGATCTCGACGAGTTGAGGATTCTCTGCCAGGACCTGTCCCGATCCCGTTTCAACTCGGTCCTGGTGAACCTGTACCGAAGCGGCGACGACAGCATGGGGTGGCACGCTGACGACGAACCCGAACTCGGTCCGTCGCCGGTGATCGCGTCGTTGAGCCTGGGCGCGACCCGTCGGTTCAAGTTTCGACACCGCCGGACTCGAACGATCGTCGATCACGACCTCACCGGTGGATCGCTCCTCGTGATGAGCGGTGCGTGCCAGAGCGCATGGATGCACTCGGTTCCCAAGCAGAAGCGAGTGACCGAGGCCCGCATCAATCTCACGTTCCGCTGGATCCACTCCTGAGTCGAGGTCCTTCGATACGTAGATCGTCACGGCGTCGGGTCATACCGCGGGTGTCGAGCTCGGTGGCCAGCGGAACCGCGTGCTTGCGAGTGATGCCGAGCCGGTCGCGGAACTGCGACATGGTGAATCCGTTCGGGTCCTCGTCGAGAAGTCGTCGGGCAGCATCTCGTGCCGTGTCGAGAGCTGCGACGTGGAACCAGATTCCGTCGCGTTCGAACAAGAGGCCGAGTCGAGCCAGACGACGAAGATCACCGGGCGCGACCCCCTCCGGTTGATTCGGCGCGCAGCCCTGCGCCCGCAGAGTCTCGATCACCGGATGAGTGAGGAGCGGGTCGACCACCCCGGGACGCCGGACCCGATCGCCGTCGATCACGAACTCCGGAATCGTCGACAGAACGGCGCGTCGGCGCTCGTCGAGGGAACCGAGGTCGAGTCCGGACTCACCTGATGTGTCGACCAAGCGCGACAACTCGTCTCTCATACGATCGAGAACCTCGGGATCGACGATCCAGCCGTTCACGTCGGCTGGACGGTGTTCGCCGGTCAGTCGCATGAACTCGTCGACGGCGATCCAGCCCCGTTCGACGATCACTCGTTCGACCGAGCGATCGGGACGCGCACGTGACACCGGGAGGATCGGATCGACGTCGAGAATCTCACCTCCACCGACGGTCTCCTGACGTCCGCTCTCGCGAACGACGAAGCGATCACCCGGCAACAGGGGGAATGGACGGTCGAGGTGGATGCGCACCGTGCCGGTGGATCCGGCGGCGATCGTGTCGGGACCGATCACGCGCAGGCGTGCCGGCACGTCGGCCGAACCGATGTGCACGCTGTAGGCGCCGCGCCGAGAGACGGGGTGATCGAGCGAGGCCAGAACGGTGAGAGAGGCGTCGAAGCGATCGGTGTGATGCCACTCGTCGCGCCGGGTGAGAACGTCACCGCGTTCGATCTCGGTGTGCTCGACGCCCGACAGATTGAGCGCGACACGATGACCCGGACCGATCGACTCGACGGTGTGACCGTGGGTCTGGATCGACCGCACTCGGCATTCACGCCGTCCCGGTCCGTGACTTCCCGAACCGACGATCATGGTGTCGCCCACCCGGAACTCGCCGTCGGCCGACGTTCCGGTCACCACGGTGCCGCTGCCCTTGGCGGCGAACACGCGGTCGACGTAGAGCCGGGGTCGACCGCGGTCGCGGGGATCGGGAGCATCGGCGAGCAGCATGTCGATCGCGGCCAGGAGATCGGCGATGCCAGCACCGGTGTGACTCGAAACGGGAACGATCGCCGCGCCCTCCAGGAACGTGCCGCGCACGCGATCTTCAAGATCGAGAGTCACGAGGTCGCGATGATCAGGGTCGTCGTCGACCAGGTCGACCTTGGTGAGAACGACGATGCCCCGCTCGACACCGAGCAGATCGAGAACCCGTAGGTGTTCTTCGGATTGGGGCATCCAGCCTTCGCGTACGTCGACCACGAAGAGGCAGCCTTGGATCGCACCCACGCCGGCCAACATGTTGCCGATGAAACGCACGTGACCGGGAACGTCGACGAACGAGACGTCTCGACCCGTTGGTGTGACCAGATGGGCGAAGCCCAGATCGATGGTCAGACCGCGTTCACGTTCCTCGGCCCAGCGGTCGGGGTCGGTGCCGGTGAGCGTCTTCACCAAGGTCGACTTGCCGTGGTCGACGTGTCCGGCAGTGGCGAGAACGGTCATGAACCGGGCTGAGTGCTCTGACTCGAAGGCTTCGTGAGACTCGTGAGCGCGGCGACGAGTTCGTGATCGTCGTCGGGTGACACGGTGCGCAGATCGAGAATGGTTCGGTCGTCGCGCACTCGAGCGATGATCGGCAACTCGCGATCACGTAGTGCGTTCGACACGTCGCCGTCGAGGGCGACACCACACGACGGGATGTGCGCACCGGGAGTGCTGCCCGCACCGGGCAGGGAATCGCAGTCGATCACCCCGCCGGTCCCGGACGCCGACACCACTCGGTGAGCCCGATCGCGTAACACGTCGACCGGGAGAGTGGCCATGCGCCAAAAGGGCACGCGAGTGGTGACCGTTCGGTCGAGATACGCCGTCATCACGTCATGCAACGCTGCGAGCACGAGACCACCCGGACGAAGGGCACGAGCCAGTGGATGATTTGCACATCGGGCGACGAGGTCGGCACGCCCGGCAATGATGCCGGCCTGCGGTCCGCCGAGAAGCTTGTCGGCGCTGAAGGTCAGGAGCGACGCACCGGCTTCGAGGGTCTGGCGGGCCGCCGGCTCACCGCGTAACCAGGCCGGCGGTCCGGAGTCGAGCCAAGGGCACGATTCGTCCAGCAGACCCGATCCGATGTCGGCCACGACGTCGACTCCGAGGGTCGAGAGTTCGCGAACGGTCGTCTCCTCCACGAAACCTTCGACGCGGTAGTTCGACGGATGCACCTTGAGCACCAGTGCCACATCGTTGTTCTTCCGTTCGATCGCTTTGCGGTAGTCGCCCACGCGCGTGCGATTGGTGGTGCCCACGTCGACGAGACGCGCGCCGGATTGCTCCATCACTTCCGGTACCCGGAAGCTGCCGCCGATCTCGACGCTCTCACCACGGCTCACTGCGACGTCGCGACCCTGGGCGAGGGCGGCCAGAACGAGCAGAACGGCGGCCGCGTTGTTGTTGACCACCATCGCCGCCTCGGCGCCGACGGCTCGGGCGATCAGAGCACCGACTCCGGTCTGACGGCTGCCTCGCTGACCCGTGTTCAGATCGAACTCGAGATTCTGGGCGCGGGCCGACTGGTGGATCTCGACCGGCGAACGTCCGAGGTTGGTGTGAGCGATCACACCGGTGGCATTGACGACCGGTCGTAGCAGCGAAGCCCGCAGCGTGAGAGCCATTCGCTCGGCTTGCCGATGGTCGCCAGATGCGATGGCCCGCCGGGCCACGTCGACCAGCAGTGGATGTGGCAGCCCGGTGTGCGCAAGAGAGCGAGCCAACGTGTCGACCGACGGAGGGCGAGACTGAGGGCGTGACGGTGGACTCGACGGGGTGGTGTCACCGGACATCGTGTCGAACGCTAGTCCCGCGACCGAGGATTGAGATCCGGTCGAGTGACCAGGCTGGTTAGGGTGATCTCGTGGTCCTGTTCCTGCTCTTCATCGTCTTTCCGGCGGCGGAGTTGTACGTGATCATCAGGGTCGGCTCGTCGATCGGTTTTCTCAACACGCTCGGACTCATCGTTCTCGTGGCGGTCGTCGGCAGTTGGCTCGTGAAGCGAGAGGGCCTACGCGTCTGGCGCAAGTTCAACGAGTCGGTGATGCAGGGCCGAGTTCCCACTCGCGAAATCGTCGACGGGGTGCTGATCATGATGGCCGGAGCATTGTTGCTCGCGCCTGGCTTCCTCACCGATGCGCTGGGCCTGCTCGTGCTGTTCCCGCCCACGCGACTCGTGTTCCGACGGATGTTGTTGGCGCGGGCCAGCCGAGGTTCGGTGATTCTCGGTGGATTCGGACCCGTGTCGAGTCGAGATGGAACCAGCACACGTCGCAGTCGTATCGACGGTGACTTCATTGACACCGACGGCACTGAGCCCCGGGGCGAGATCTGAATCGTGTCGTCGTCACAACCTTTCGATCCCGCCAGTGTTCCGATCCGACCGGCTGCCACGGTCATGCTCGTGCGCGACACGTTCGGATCACTCGAGGTGTTCATGATGCGGCGCACCACCAAAGCGGCCTTCGCCGGTGGGATGTACGTCTTTCCGGGCGGTGCAGTCGACGCCGCTGACTCGACGATCGGTGACTCGACGATCGGTGACTCGACGTACGAGATGGCATCGATACGTGAGTGTTTCGAAGAGGCGGGGGTGCTCCTGGCCTGTGATCGCGACGGATGCACGGTTCGCTTCGATTCACCCGATGTGCAGTCGCGGTTCACGGCGTACCGCCACACGGTTCACGCCGGAGAGCAGAGCATGGCGAGCGTTCTCGCCGCCGAAGGGCTGACGCCCCGATTCGAAGATCTGGCGTGGGTCGCTCATTGGATCACCCCGTTCGGCGAGGTTCGACGCTTCGACACGCGATTCTTCGTGGCTGCGATGCCCGACGATCAGGATCCGTTGCACGACGACATCGAGACCGTCGACAGTCTGTGGGTCCGACCTTCCGATGCGCTCGAGCGCGCTGCGTCGGGTGAGTTGTTGATGTTGCCGCCCACCATGGCCAATCTGCGTTTCCTCGCCGATCACCGCACCGTCGACGACGCGATGCACGCTGCTCGTCGGGTCGGCGCTCCGCCGCGCATCCTCCCGAAGGTCGTGTGGGGCGACGACGGCCGCATCGTGAACCTGCTCATGCCGGGCGACGACGGGTACGACGACGTTCCCGAACGTTGAAGGATCTCGACGAAGAGGCGGGTCAGGCCGTGATCAGAGCCGACCAGGCGTTGTAGCCACCGAGGATGTCGCTCACGTCGACGAAACCGTTGGCGCGCAAGGTGCTGGCGGCGATCGACGACCGATAGCCGCCAGCGCAGAACACCACGGTCGGACGAGTCGGATCGAGTTCCGACAGGCGACGTGTGAGGCCGGCCAGTTCGATGTGCTGAGCCCCCTCGATCGTTCCGAGTTTGAACTCGCCGGGGTTGCGGACGTCGACGAGCTGAAGGCCTGCGATGGAATCGCGGCGAGCACCGAACTCGTGCGCGGTGAGTCGTGACGCCATCACCACCTCGCGCGGATTCTCGATGAAGGCCTTCACGGGATCGTCGAGGTAGCCGATCACCGAGTCGAAACCGATGCGGGCCAGACGGGTGGTCGCTTCGCGCTCCTTACCGGGGTCGGCGACGATCACGATCGGCGTGCCGGCCGTGACCACTTCACCGGTGTACTCGGCGAAGCGTCCGCCGAGTCCGACGTTGATCGAACCACGCAAGTGGCCGAGCGCGAAGTCGGCATCGTCGCGCGTGTCGACGAGGGCGGCGCCCGATGCTCGGGCGGCGATCGCGTCGGCCATCGTCATCGCAGTGATAGGTGCGTCCTCGTCGAAAGTTTCGCGGGCCATACGGTTGGTCGTCGCGGCGTGCAGGAAGTACATCGGGGCCGTCGACTGGCCTTCGGTGACGGCCGCCACGAACTGATCCTCGGTCATCGGAGCGAGGGCGTAGTTCGTGGTGCGCTGTTCGCCGATGGTGCTGACCGTGTTCGTCGACAGGTTCTTTCCACATGCGCTGCCCGCACCGTGCGCGGGATACACGAGCGTCGTGTCGGGCAACTTCATCAACTTCTCGTGCAGCGAATGGAACAGCATGCGACCGAGGTCCTCGGCGGTGTGGCCGACGGCGGCCAGCAAGTCGGGGCGGCCGACGTCGCCGATGAACAGAGTGTCGCCCGTGAACACGGCGTGCGGAGTGGCCGTCGCGTTCTCTTTCACGACCACCGAGATCGACTCAGGAGTGTGGCCGGGGGTCTCGAGGATCTCGAGGCGAACGTTGGCGTCGGAGTCACCGAGCACGATCACCGAACCGTGCGACTTCGCATCGATGGCGAAGTCGGTGCGACCGGCGGCCGCGGCACCGAACACGATGGTGGCACCGGTCGCTTCGGCGAGTTCGAGATGGCCCGACAGGAAGTCGGCGTGGAAGTGCGTCTCGATCACGTGCCGGATGGTGAACCCGTTCTCGGCCGCCTCGGTGAGGTAGGCCGAGATGTCGCGCTGAGGATCGACGACGACGGCGACCTTGCTCTCGGTGTCGGCCACCACGTACGAAGCGTGCGAGAGACAGGCCAGATAGTGCTGAGTCAGGTGCAGGGCCATGGGGTCAGGCCAACTTCAAGAAGAGTTTCTCGACTTCGGCGAGGTCGAAACCGTTCTCGGCCGCGGCGACCGGATCGGCCAAACAGTGACTGAGTCCGGTGGCGAGCAGTTTGAACCCCACCTGATCGAGGGCCTTGCTCGCCGCCGAGACCTGGGCGACGATGTCGCGGCACTCGCGGCTCTCGGTGAGCATCTGCTGGATGCCGCGTACCTGGCCTTCGATGCGTCGCAGACGCCGGGTCAGTTCGTCGAGGGTGTCGTCGGGGAGTTGCATGGGGCCTCCTGTCGGTCGCCCCACACCATACCCTTGGGGGTATCTACTGTCCACCCCGCAACGACACCGGTGTCACCGATTCGATCACCACTCCGGCCTCACCCACGGTCACCTCGGTGTACCCCCCGGTGTCGTCGGGACCCTGGCGGGCCGAACAGTCGTCCATTTGCACCGGTGGCACGGTCTCGGTGACGATCTGGTGGGCGACTGCTCGGAAGGCTTCGGCGGCCGGACCGGTGCCGGTCAGGGCCACCGGCTCACCGACGTCGGAACCGGCGGCCACCGACGGTTCGAGTGGGATCTGACCGAGCAACGGGACACCGATCTCGTCGGCCAGCGCCTGGCCGCCCCCGCGCCCGAAGAGCGGGTACCGCTCACCGTGATCGCAGATGAATTCGCTCATGTTCTCGATGACGCCGGCGATGCGCAGGAACGAGCGGCGCGCCATGTCGGCGGCGCGGATGGCGACCTTCTGGGCGCTGACGGCTGGCGTGGTCACGATGATCATGTCGGTACGCGGGAGCATGCGGGCCAGACCCATCTGCACGTCACCGGTCCCGGGTGGCATGTCGATCACGAGGTAGTCGAGATGTCCCCACGCCACGTCGCGCAGGAACTGCTCGAGGGCCTTGGTGAGCATGAGACCGCGCCACATGAGAGCGGTTCCCTCGTCGTCGACGAGGAATCCGGTCGACACCACCTTCAACGATCCGCGTCCGACCGAGCGCGTGTTGGGCTGGATCTTCGGGCGTCCGGTCACCGCGTCGGCCTCGGCCTGGAGGCGGCGGTCGATCCCGAGCATGCGTGGCACCGAGAAGCCCCAGATGTCGGCGTCGAGCACACCGACGGTGAATCCTTCGGCGGCGATGGCGGCGGCGAGATTGACCGTGACCGAACTCTTGCCGACTCCGCCCTTACCCGAGGAGATGGCGAGGATGCGCGTCGACGGTGCGATCGCCGTGTCGGGAGCGCGCTCCCGGGCGTTCCAGCGGGCCTTCGACATGGTGGCCGAACGCTCCTCGCCCGTCATCTCGCCCCACTCGATCTTCACGCCCCGCACACCCGGATGAGTGGCGACACGGGTCTCGATGTCTTTCTTGATCTGGGCCCGCAACGGGCACCCGCCGATCGTGAGCTTCACGTCGACCACCACGAAACCGTCGTCGGACACCGAGCGGCACGAGGCCATGCCGAGATCGACGACGTCGGATCCGAGTTCAGGGTCGATCACGGCACGCAGGAGTTCGGTCACCACCGCTGGAGTGAGAGGACTGGGGGAGGGAGGCACGCCAGTCGACGCCATGGGCGAAGGGTACCGGCGATTTCCGACTGTCGAGATGTGCGAGCAGCCAGTAAATTGTTCTCGTCGGTCAGAGCCGACCGAACGGGCACCATCTCGTTTCGACCTCCATGATTCGTCGTCCACGAGGAGACACCACGATGATCACTCTCACCGATTCAGCAGCCGTCAAGGTCAAGGAGTTGCTCGCCGCCGAGGGCGCCGACGATCTCGCGCTTCGAGTCGCGGTTCGTCCCGGTGGGTGCAGTGGCTTCTCGTACGAGATGTTCTTCGACGGCGACATCGCCACCGACGATCTTCAGGCCACCTACGGTGACGCAGTGCGCGTGGTCGTCGATCCCGCCTCGGCTCAGCTGCTCGAGGGCGCGACGCTCGATTACAAGGACGGCCTCAACCAGGCCGGGTTCAACATCACGAACCCCAACGCGACTCGCTCGTGCGGTTGCGGCCAGTCGTTCAGCTGAACTCGATCGTCAGTTCAGCAGCGCCCGCACTTCGTCGACGTCCCACACCGCGTCGAGTCGCTCGACGATGCGTCCCGTCGCGTCGGTGACGAACAACACCGGCTCGAAGGTGAGTTTGGCCGCGGTCACGGCCGGGGCCGGTTCGGTGGCCGCGACGTCGGCGTACACGTCGGCGTGAACGAACACCACTGAGTCGCCGAGTTCGTCGGCGAGTTCCATCAACTGGTCGAGCACCGGCCCGCACACACCGGTCTGGCAGTGCGCGGGTGTGCCCACGAGATACACGACCGGTTTGCCGGTCGCCAACGCTTCGGTGAGCGTGAGATCGTGGAACGGACACGGTTCGGGTTGGCGTGTGCAGATCACTTCCACGCCGCGTGGGTCGTCGAACGTCGGCGTGTCGAAACCGTCGAGTCGGTCGCCGGCGCGGTTCACCACCAGATCGGCCGGATCCTGGATCTGGAACGCGGCCCCTTCGGCCGGTCCACCGTCGACGACGAGGGCGTAGAAGCCCGGTTCGGTGAGTGAGGTGCGGAAGGTCCAGAACGGAATCGTGCCCTCGCCGAGGGATCGACGGTCGGCGAAGAGTCGTTCGACGACCGTCGAATCGTCGGCCAACGAGATCACGTCGGCGAGGAGGCGATCGGGACCCTCCTGAGACAAGCCAGCGGCATCACCGACCGACACGGGGAGTCGCTGTGACCCGGGTCCGAGTTCGGTGGGGATCCAGCGCGCGGCGAGGATCGCCTCGGGCGGGAGCGCTGCACCACCCGTCGCACCATCGGTCGAACCGTTCGTCGACCGGTCCCCCGAACTGCTCGTGGACTCGCCGCACGCGTTCAACAGGGCGATCACCGGGAGTCCGACGACGGTCGTTGCACCGAGGTGGAGCAGACGTCGACGAGACAAGAGCCGGTGTTCGGGTGTCACGGAGCGAACATATCCCGAGGGTCCTTGTGCCGACCGGTCGCCAGCGTGTGACATGGAGGGGTGAGTGGAGACGTGCGGCCCGTGGAGTTCGTGCTCGACGGGCGCCCGGTGACGGTGTCGGGCCGGGGTACGTTGCTCGCCGCACTGCGCGACGAACTCGGAATCCGTTCGGCCAAGGACGGTTGCGCTCCGCAAGGTCAGTGCGGATGCTGCACGGTGTGGGTCGACGGTGAACCTCGCGTCAGTTGCGTGACGCCCATCGCGCGAGTGGCCGGCCGTTCGATCACCACCATCGACGGTCTCGATGCGCATGTGCGCGACGACTGGGCCGAGGCGCTGTGCGACACCGGTGGCAGCCAATGCGGGTTCTGCACACCGGGCATCGTGATGCGCCTGACCGCCGCGCGACATACGAACGGCGATCGCGCCGAGATCGCCAACAGTCTCACCGCGCACGTGTGTCGGTGCACCGGATGGCAGACGATCGTCGATGCCGCAGTCACGGTGGCGACGGGAGATCGACGGACGTTCTCTCGTGGGTCGTCTCGTGATCTCGCGGCGGCATCGCGGCGAGCGACGATCGAAGGGAGATCTCCGCAACGAGTCGCTCCCGACGTCGCTCTCGGCGCGGGTGGCTTCGCCGACGACACGGCACCAGCCGACGCCCTGGCGGCGATACTCGCACCATCGGGGGAGTGGGTCGTCGCATCGACGGTGACCGAGGCTCGGGAGCGGGCTGGTGTGGTGCAAGGCCGACGGTCGACGCTCGGTGTGTCGTGGCCGATCGAACTGCCCGGTGTTCGATCCGACTCGAGTGACTTCGTGCGCACGCTCACGACGACCTGGGTCGAGCCGGGATATCTCGAACCTGATGCGGTGTGGTGTCGACCGGGGGACGATCCGGTGGGTCCGTCGACGAACGGTGGTGCGTTCGGCTCGAAGATGTCGACATGGCTGCGAGGCGAGGCGAGCCGACTCGCCGACGAACACGATCGAACGGTGCGAGTGGTGATGTCGCGCGAAGACGTGGTTCGTCGTGGCGCGAAGCGACCTCCACTAGCCGCTGGTGTTCGCGCCGACGGTTCGGGTGTGGTGTACGTGCGTCGTACCGACGGAGTGGTCGAACTCGTTCGGTCGATCTTCCCTGACTGGGTCGTTCACGAAGTCGACGCACCCGGGCCGCCCACCACTCTCGACCGTCGCGGTGCGGTGTGGGCCGAGATCGCCGCGCTGGTGTCGTCATCACGTGATGACCCGTGGGACCACGTCGTGTCACCTGACGGTGCAGAGGCGTGGGCGCAGGTCGACGAGTCCGGGGTGCACGTTCGAGTTCGTTGCGGTGAGAACCTCGACGAGACCGTGCTTCGCTCGTATTGCATCGGCGCCGCTCACATGGCTCTCGGTTGGGTGCGGTCCGAAGGCCTGGCCGTCGACGAGCAGGGAACCGTGCACGACCTCACGATGAGGTCGTTCGGCATCGTGCGGGCGAGCGACACACCTCACGTGTCGATCGAGATCCTCGCCCCGGGCGACGGCGACGACGCCACGCCTGTCAACG
Source organism: Actinomycetota bacterium (assembly GCA_039800005.1). Classification (GTDB taxonomy): domain Bacteria; phylum Actinomycetota; class Acidimicrobiia; order Acidimicrobiales; family Ilumatobacteraceae; genus Casp-actino8. Next base: position 10,720 of record JBDLRN010000064.1, read on the forward strand.
GGAGCGATGCGGTCTTCGCCGCCGTGGCCGCTGCAGTCTGGCGTCACGACGGTTGGCCCTCGCACTGGCCGTCGGCTCGCCGTTGAGCCGACCGCTAGCGTGTCGGCATGGCGTCTTCGAAACCCGCTCAGCCCATCGGTCCCTACACCCCGGTCGTTCGCGCCGGTGACTGGATCATCGTGTCCGGCCAGCTCGGTATCGCCGACGGAAAGTTGGTCTCCGGTGGTGTGGCCGCCCAGACCGCGCAGGCCGTCGTCAACCTGAAGGCGCGTCTGAAAGAAGCCGGTGCGTCGATCTCCGACGTGTCGAAGACCTTGTGCTTCCTCACCGACATGGACACCTTTCCCACGTTCAACGACGCCTATGTGGCCGGTTTCGGTTCGTCGCGTCCGGCCCGGTCGACCATCGGTGTGGCAGCACTGCCCTTCGGCGGCGCGGTCGAGATCGAGGCCTGGGCCTACAAGCCCCTGGCCCCGGCGAAGAAGAGCGCGGCGAAGAAGCCGGCCAAGAAGTCGGCCGCCAAGACAGGCGCCAAGAAGACCGCCAAGAAGTCGCCGGCCACGAAGAGCCGAAAGTAGGGTGACGTCGTGCCCGGTGCCATCGTCCTCGTCATCGCTCTGTTCGCCTTCCCGGTGATCGTGGGTCTGAGTTCGGTCGCCATCGCCGCTTTGCTCGGTCATCTGCTCTGGAAGGACGGCGAAGCCCGTCACGAGGGCAGCGAACTTCTCGATCTGAACACCTGATCGAGTGAGCGTCGTCGCTCGCCTGATCCCATGACTGCACCTGCCATCGTCGATCTTCTGATTCGCAATGCGTCGCTCGTGGCGACCATGGACGACCAGCGACGTGAACTGGCAGGCGGTTGGGTGGCCATCACCGACGGACTCGTGTCGGCCGTCGGATCGTCGACCCAGGAACCGCCGTCGGCCCGAGAAGTGATCGACGCGACCGACTGTCTCGTGACCCCGGGTCTCGTCAACACCCACCATCACATCTACCAGAACCTCACGCGTGCCTATCCGCCCATGACCGACAAGCCGTTGTTCGGGTGGTTGCAGTCGCTGTACCCGTTGTGGCGAGGGATCGACGAGGAGTCGGTGTACGTGAGCGCGTTCGCCGGTCTCGCCGAGTTGGCGATGTCGGGGTGCACCACCAGCACCGACCATCTGTATCTGCATCCGCGCGGGGCCGGTGATCTGCTCGGCGCCGAAATCGCCGCGGCGCGTGATCTCGGCATGCGTTTCCATCCCACACGTGGGTCGATGTCGTTGTCGGAGAAGGACGGTGGTCTGCCTCCCGACGACGTGGTGGCCGACGACGACGAGATTCTCGCCGAGAGCGAACGAGCGGTGCATCGACATCACGACCGTTCGCACGGTGCGATGGTGCGCATCGCGCTCGCACCGTGTTCGCCGTTCAGCGTGACCGAAGATCTCATGGTTCGCTCGGCCGAACTCGCCGAGAAACTCGACGTGAGGCTGCACACGCACTTCGCCGAGAACGCCGAGGACGACGAGTTCTCGTTGGCCACCTTCGGCTGCCGGCCCATGGAGTATCTCGAGCGCACGGGCTGGTGCACCGATCGCACGTGGGTCGCGCATTGCGTGATGCCCAACGAACACGAGGTGCAGCGTCTGGGTGCGGCCGGTGTAGGAGTGGCGCACTGCCCGAGCAGCAATCTGATCCTCGCCTCGGGGATCTCGCCGATCGTTCCGTTGCGTCGTGCCGGAGCCAAGGTGGGCCTCGGTGTCGACGGGTCGTCGTCGGCCGACTCGGCCTCGCTGTGGCTCGAGGCGCGTCAGGCGATGTTGTTGGCCAAACTGCGTGACGGGGCCGCGGCCGGTACGGCACGTATGGCGCTCGAAGTGGCCACGCGCGGTGGAGCCGGTTGTCTCGGTCGCGAAGGAGAGATCGGCGAGTTGAGCGTCGGTGCGGTGGGAGACGTCGCTGTGTGGCGTCTCACCGGTCCGCAGTTCGCCGGAGCGCTGGCCGATCCGATCGAGGCCTGGTTGCGTTGTGGACCGATCGGTGCCCACCACACGATCGTGCACGGACGTTCGGTGGTGCGTGACGGCTTGATCGTCGACCCGCGACTCGACGACGTGCTGCATCGTCACGCCGTCGAGAGTCGTCGAATCCAACGACTCGATGCCCGTGACTGAATCGAACTTTCCTCACGCCGTCCTCTGGGACATGGACGGCACGTTGGTCGACACCGAGCCCTACTGGATCGACGCCGAGTTCGACATCGTCGAGATGCACGGTGGCACGTGGAGTCACGACCACGCCAAGGCTCTGGTCGGATCCGATCTTCTCGACTCCGGTGCCTACATCCGCGAGCACGGTGGTGTCGATCGATCGCCGGCCGAGATCGTCGAGATGTTGCTCGACCGCGTGGTGGCTCGGGTTCGGGCCGAGGTGCCGTGGCGACCGGGAGCTCGCGAGTTGTTGGGTGCGGTGCGCGGCGCGGGGGTCGACACCGCGCTCGTGACCATGTCGTGGAAGCGGTTCTCCGACGAAGTGGTGAACTGTCTGCCGAGCGGCAGTTTCACGGTGTCGGTGACCGGTGACGAAGTGGTGCGAGGCAAACCGCATCCCGAGCCGTACTTGCTCGCCGCCGAACGTCTCGGTGTGCGTGCCGATCAGTGCGTGGCCATCGAGGATTCACCGACGGGTGTGCGCTCGGCACTGGCCGCGGGTTGTCGAGTGATCGGCGTACCGCACGTGGTCGACATTCCGGCCGACGTGGCCGATCTCCCCGAATCCGTCGGCTATCTCACTCTTCTCCCCACCCTCGACGGGCTGCAACTCGGTGATCTGGTGAGGATTTTTCACCGTATGGGTCGATAAGTCTCACCAGAAAGCGCGGTGACGGCTCACCGCGTTGAACAACGATTTTTCTGGTGCGCGATCTTTACCCATACGGTGAAAAATCCTCACCAGATCACCGGTCAGGGGGACCAGCGGGGGGATTGGCCGAAGCGGTAGCCGACGCTGCGCACGGTCTGAATGAGGTTGGCGTGCTCCTCGCCCAACTTGGCGCGCAGGCGTCGGATGTGCACGTCGACCGTGCGCGCGCCGCCGTAGTAGTCGTATCCCCAAACCCGTGACAGCAACATCTCGCGTGTGAACACCTTGCCCGGGTTCTGCACGAGGAACTTCAGCAACTCGTACTCCATGTAGGTGAGATCGAGTGGACGTCCTTCGACCGAAGCCTGATACGTCTCGAGGTTGAGCACCAGTTCGCCGTAGTCGACGAGCTCGGCTCGTGGAGCGGTGGTCGTGTACGAGAAGAGATGTCGCAGGCGAGCCTCGAGTTCGCGCGGATGGAACGGCTGCAGACAGAAGTCGTCGAACAACTCGTCGCGCAAGGTGAGTTCGTCGAGTTGAGCCCCGGTCACCAGCACGAGCAGAGGAACGACGACCGAATCCTTCTTTCGCAGCACTCGGCAGAACGCCCACGCCGCTTCGAGATCGGCGTCACCGCACACGATCGCACCCATCCAGCCGTCGGCGATCTCGGCCTTCGAGAGTTCGTCGGCCGACGAGAAGGCCTTCCACCGATAGCCGGCGAGATCGAGCGTGCGCGCGAGTTCCGGCGGCGGCGGCTCGGGAAAGACGGCGATCAGATCGCTGGTCATGGTCAGAGCGACCTCAGGTACCGACTCAACTCGAACGGGGTGACTTGAGTCTTGTAACCCCGCCACTCGGAACGCTTGTTGCGGAGGAACCACTCGAAGATGTGCTCACCGAGCGCTTCGTGCACGAGGCTCGAGTTCTCCATCACCTTGAGAGCGTCCGACAGCGACTGCGGCAGTTGATCGATGCCCAACTTGGTGAGTGCATCGTCGCCCATCTCGAAGAGGTTGGCGTCGGCCTCGGCCGGCAATTCGTACTTCTGCTCGATCCCGCGCAATCCGGCGGCGAGGATGACCGAGAAGGCCAGGTACGGGTTGCAGGCCGGGTCGGGGGAACGGTACTCGATGCGGGTGGCCAGCGGATTGGCCCGCTTCGGAATCGGCACTCGAATCAGGCCACTGCGGTTGTTGCGGGCCCACGACACGTGCACGGGCGCTTCGAAACCGGGAACCAAACGCTTGTAACTGTTCACGGTCTGGTTGGTGACCGCGGTGATCTCACTCGCGTGGAACAAGAGGCCGGCCATGAAGTGCTTGGCGACCGGTGAGAGGTTGTAGGCGTCGTCGGGAGAGTAGAAGGCGTTGCCCTCGCCGTCGGAGAGCGACAGATGCAGATGCATGCCGCTTCCCTGCACGCCTTCCAACGGCTTGGGCATGAAGGTGGCGTGCACTCCTTGCGCGGCAGCCACTTCCTTCACCACGAGGCGGAAGGTCATCACGCTGTCGGCCATGGTGAGGGCGTCGGTGTGGCGCAAGTCGATCTCGTGTTGCGACGGAGCGTCCTCGTGGAACGAGTACTCGACCGGGATCGAGAGAGTCTCGAGAGTGCGAATCGTCTCCTTGCGCAGACTTCCGGTCACGTCGGTGGTGGTGAGATCGAAGAACGACGCCTCGTCGAGTGGTCGCGGCGCCTGTCCGGGCTCGGGTGGCGCGAAGTAGAAGAACTCGATGTCGGGCGCGATCAGGAAGTCGTACCCCGATGCGTGCGCGCGCTGCAGGTTGCGACGCAACACCTGACGAGGGTCGCCGCCGAAGGGCGCGCCGTCGAGATCGTGGATGTCGCAGAAGATGCGGGCCTCGGGCGCCTTGGCGTCGGCCCACGGAAGAGTCACGAACGTGTTCGGGTCGGGGATCGCCAGAACGTCGCTCTCCTGGATGCGCGAGAAGCCGTCGATCGACGAACCGTCGAAGGTCATGCCGTCTTCGAGGGCGTTCTCGAGTTCGGCCGGGCTGATGGCGAAACTCTTCAGACTGCCGAGAACGTCAGTGAACCAGAGACGGATCAGGCGCACGCCGCGTTCTTCGACCGTTCGCAGGACGTAGTCACGCTGCTGATCCATCATGTTCATGGCCTCATTCTGCCGGTCCTGTCGGAAAAACACGAGAGCCGGGGGACGGGCCCCCGGCTCTCGCCACTGCAATTCGAGTCGTACGAACTCAGCCGCAGACCGTCTCGATGAGGAGGCGGGTCACGGTGTAGGGATCCATGTTGGCGTTCGGACGACGGTCCTCGGCGTAGCCCTTGCCCGTCTTCTCGACCGACCACGGGATACGGATCGAGGCGCCGCGGTTCGAAACGCCGTAGCTGAACTTGTTGTACGGGGCCGTCTCGTGTGCACCCGTGAGGCGACTCTCGATGTCGTGTCCGTAGTTCTTGACGTGCAGATCGACCTTCTTGCCGATGGCTTCGCACGCCGCCTTGATGGCCTTCATGTCCTTGTCGTTGCGCATCGCCTTGGTCGAGAAGTTGGTGTGAGCACCGGCGCCGTTCCAGTCGCCCTTCTGGGGCTTGGCGGCGAGCGAGATCACCACGTCGTAGTCCTCGGCGATGCGATGCAGCAACCAACGAGCGACCGTGAGGTGATCACTCACGGTGAGAGCGTCGGCTGCGCCGATCTGGAACTCCCACTGGCCGGGCATGACTTCGGCGTTGGTTCCCTCGATCAGAAGTCCGGCGTCGAGACACGCCTGCGTGTGCTCTTCGATGATGTCGCGACCGACGACACGACCCGTACCGACACCGCAGTAGTACGGACCCTGCGGAGCGGCGAAGCCACCGACCGGGAATCCGAGCGGCGTACCGTCCAGGCGGAGCATCGTGTACTCCTGCTCGATGCCGAAGATCATCTCGTCGGAGGCGAACTTCTTGGCGGTCTTCGCGCAGGCGGCGCGAGTGTTGGTGGGGTGCGGCTTGCCCGTCTGGGCGAGCATCACTTCGCAGAGCACGAGAATGTTGCGGCCACCGCGGATCGGATCGGGGCAGGTGAAGACCGGGTGCAGCGCGCAGTCCGACTTGTCGCCAGGAGCCTGGTTGGTCGACGAACCGTCGAAACCCCAGATCGGGGGCTCGGTGACCGAGTCGTCGATGATCTTGGTCTTCGAACGGAGAAGGGGCGTCGGCTCGGTGCCGTCGACCCAGATGTATTCGGCTTGGTAGGCCATGTTGTGGGGGTCCTCCATGGGTGTTGGCCGGCTTCGAAGTCCGGTTCTGTTTGGGGCACCTCTACTCTCGCAGCGAGCCGTTTCCCGACCGTTGCCCGATTGTGAACGCTGTGTGAACCGAGATCGGTGAAGGTTCCGAGTCGAGGTCCGGGTCGACGTCCTGGTCAGGGACTTCGACGCCGGAAGGGCAGCGGTCGGTCGCCGTTAGCCTGCGGAGCCGTGACGGTCCTGCGAGTCGGTCTGGCTCAGTCGAATCCCCTGGTGGGCGATCTGGCCGGCAATCGCGACTCGATCCTGACCACGTATCGTGCGGCGGCCGACGAGGGCTGCGACGTCGTGGTGTTCGGTGAACTGTCGGTCACCGGTTATCCGCCCGAGGATCTCGTCCTGAAACCCGGTTTCGTCCGCGACAACCGCGCCGTTCTCGATCAGATCGCAGCCGAGACCGGCGACTGCGTCGCCGTCGTCGGATTCGTCGATCGCAGCGGCCGAATCGATCCGGCCACCGGACGTGACGTCTTGTTCAACGCGGCGGCGATCTGCTCGCACGGGGTGGTGCGCGGCGTGTACCACAAGCGCATCCTTCCCAACTACGACGTGTTCGACGAAGAGCGCACTTTCGAACCTGGATCCGGACCGCATCATCTGTACGAGATCGCCGGTGTGCCCGTGGGTGTCTCGATCTGCGAGGACATCTGGTTCGAAGACGGACCGGTGGCCGAGCAGGCACGCGGTGGAGCGCGTCTCAACGTCAACATCAACGGCTCCCCGTTTCATCGTCGCAAGGTCGAACAGCGTGAGCGCATGTTGTCGGAGCGCGCCCGTACCAACCGCTGCGCGATCGTCTACGTGAATCAGGTGGGCGGTCAGGACGAACTCGTCTTCGACGGTGCGTCGATGGTGGTCGACGCACATGGTGAAGTCGTCGACCGTCGACCGCAGTTCGTGTCCGATCTGCACGTCGTCGACGTTCGAGTCGACGATCGCGACGACACTCCCGTCACGTTCCCCGTCACCACGATCTCCCGATCGTCACGGGCTGTCGGGTCGCCGCGGCCTGGTTCCCTCACGCCGATCCTCGATCGATCGGCCGAGATGTACGAGGCGCTGGTCCTCGGTACGCGCGACTACGTCACCAAGAACCGCTTCACCGACGTGGTGATCGGTCTGTCGGGTGGAATCGACAGTTCGCTCGTGGCCTGTGTGGCGGTCGACGCCCTCGGAGTCGAACACGTGCACGGTGTGGCCATGCCGTCGCGGTATTCGTCGCAAGGGTCGAAAGACGATGCCTACGCACTGGCCGCCGCGCTCGGGATCGACGTGCGCACCATCTCCATCGAACCCGCGTTCCAGGCCTATCTCGATCTGCTCGCACCCAGCTTCGACGGACGCGACCCCGATCTCACCGAGGAGAATCTGCAGAGCCGCTGCCGTGGTCAGATCCTCATGGCTCTCTCGAACAAGTTCGGCTGGATGGTTCTCACCACCGGCAACAAGAGCGAGATGGCGGTCGGCTACTTCACCATCTACGGCGACTCGGTCGGTGGCTACGCCGTGATCAAGGACTTGCTCAAGACCGACGTGTTCGCACTCAGTCGCTTCGTGAACGATCGTGCCGGTCGCGTGTTGATCCCGGAATCGGTGCTCACCAAGCCACCCTCGGCGGAACTCCGTCCCGATCAGCGCGACGATCAGTCGCTGCCGCCGTACGACGTTCTCGACCCGATCCTCGAGTTGTACGTGGAGCAAGATCTGACGGCGGCCGAGATCGTTCATCGTGGGCACGACGAGGCCGTCGTCCGCCGCATCGCGCGACTCGTCGACCTGAACGAATACAAGCGGCGTCAGTGCCCGCCTGGTGTGCGCGTGTCGGCGAAGGCGTTCGGCAAGGACCGTCGACTGCCGATCACGAACGGCTATCGGGGCTGACCCGTCGTCCGTACGCCGTCAGGCAGGCGATCATCACCAGTGCACATGTCGATCCGATGATCGCGGGCACAGCGATGCCGTAGGCGTCGAAAGCGGCCGTGGCCACCAACGACATGACGGCCCGTCCGAGCGTGCCCCCGCCGATGGCATACCCGAGTCCGCGCGCCGGTGAGTCGGGGATCATGTTGGCGGCGAGGGGGAGCAGACTCACGATTCCGAACTCGAAGCCGAGGAGGAACACGGCGAGAAAGATCAGTCCGAGCGGCAGGTGCGAACTCGTGAGAGCGAGGAGTATTCCACTCGGAACGATGAGCGCGGCGCCCAAGATCGTGCTGCGCTCCTTGCCCCACACGTCGGTGCGTCGCGCGCTGGTGATCGAAGCCAAGAGTTCGAAGGTGCCGAGACCGAACGCCACGGCGGCGATTCCTGCTTCGGAGACGCCGAAGTCCTCGTCGAGCCACGACCCGAAGGTCACGAACATGCACTGGCTGGCCGCCATGAGGAAGAACATCGACAGGATCACCCAATAGCTGTGCGCAGTGAGTCGGGAAGGTCGTGAACGATCGTGGCGGGCGACTTGATGCGGTGCGTCGGGTCCGAGTCGGCGTGCCACGACCACGGCCATCGCCGCGGTCGCCGCGGCTCCGGTCACGTAGCCCCATCGCCAACTGCTCGCCGACGCGACGAGCCCCATGATCGTGACTCCGAGGAGAAGGCCGAGAGCCCACGACGTCTCGGTGATACCGATCACTCGGCCGCGTCGCTCGTAGTCGACGTGATCGTTGACCCATGCCGTGAGTCCGACGTCGAACACGAGTTTCGACATACCGAGCAAGGCGATGGCGGCGACGAAGACGATCAGACCTGGACTCGTCGCTGCGAGTGCGGCGGCGGCTGTCACCCCCGAGAGACCCGCCACCATCGACGTACGACGGTGCATGCGGTCGACGTACGACCCGATCACGGGCGACACGATCATCATGAGTTCGGTGATCATGAGAGCGACACCGATGCGACTCAGACTCGTCGACAGATCGTCGGAGATGCTGGCGAGGAACGGTGGCGCGAAACGAAAACTGCCGTTGGTGGTGAGACGCGCCACGGTGAGGGCGACGACGTGGCGACGTGTCTCTTCGGGATACGTGTCGTCGAGGAGTCGATCGATCAGCACGACGGATCTTCCTCGCCGCTCTTTGCGATCAAATATCCGATGGCCCGTTCGGTTCGGGGATAGCGGTTCACCACGTGCCAGAAGTCGGCACCATGATCGGCGATCACGAGATGCGCGAGTTCGTGCACGATCACGTAGTCGAGAACCCAGTTCGGGAAGCCGACCATCCGTGTCGAGATCCTGATCTGGCCGTCGTGAGGTGTGCACAGACCCCAGACCGCGGTGAGTTTGTCGGACCAGGTGATCGATGTGGGAAGTGGAAGCATGTGGGCCGAAGCGAGTTCGTGGGCGCGGGACATGAGGTCGACGTTCTCCGAGGCGACCTTGCGTTCGAAGCGCCGCACCATCTCGCGCACGGCGTCTTCCTCTTCGGCACGTGACATCCACGACGGAACGGTGACCTTCACGACACCGCTCTCGAGCCGGGCGCCCACACTTCGCTTGCGGCGGGTCGAGCGGACCACCTCCACGCGGAACGGAATCGTCACTCCACGGCCCCGTGATTTCGGAGTTCCTCGGCGATGAGTTCGAGCGGGAACAGCAGCGAGCCGGCCGACCAACCCTCGGTGGCGTGGTGTTCGAACCACGAACCACCGAGATTCGGGAAACGATGCTCGGAGCCGGTGAGCAAACGCCGCAACAGACGGAGGACTCCACCGTGCGACACCACGAGGATGCATCCGCCGCGGTGGTAGTCGACGATGTCGGTGAAAGCTGCCATCGCACGCGCTTGTGTGGAGTCGGCGGCCTCGAAGCCCGGTGGCCGACGATCGGCTTCGAGCCATCCGGGCCATTCCGTCTGGATCTCTTGGCGGGTCAGTCCCTGCCATTCGCCGGCGTGGTTCTCGCGCCAACGGCGGTCGATGCGACGGTGGGGGCATCCGAGAACCTCGGCCAGAAGGTCTGCGGTCACCGAGGCGCGTTCGAGGTCACTGGAGATCACGAGATCGAAAGGTGGGCATTCCGAGGCCAGAAGGGAGCCCGCTTGGCGAGCCTGCAGACGACCGAGGGTGGTGAGAGGCGGGTCGGCTTGCCCTTGCCATCGGCCGAGCGCGTTCCATTCGCTCTGTCCGTGACGCACGACGAGAACACGGGTGACGTCACGAGCGTTGTCACTCGTGACGTCATGAGAGTCGGGGGCGGACACGGTCGTCCACGGTACCCCCGCTACGCTCGGCCCGTGGTCACCGTGCGACTCTTCGCCCAGGCGCGAGAAGCAGCGGGCACCTCGCGTGACGAGATCTCCGGATCCACCGTCGACGAGGTCGTGCGAGCGGCGGGCGAGAAGTTCGGCGAACGCTTCGTCGCTTTGCTGCCCACCTGTCGCGTGTGGTTGAACGGCGAGGAAGTCCCCCCGACGACTCCGGTCACCGACAAAGATGAGGTGGCGGTGTTGCCGCCGGTCTCGGGAGGATGTCGATGAGCACGAACGATCTCACGTCGATGCCCTTGCCCGACTTGCGCGCCGAACGCGACGCGTTGCGCACCGAAGAGGATGCGGTGTCGTTCGTTCGTCGTCTGGCTCAAGGTCGAGTCGATCTCGTGGCGGCCGTTCGGACGCATCGGGGATCGGGCGGGAGCGGTTCGGCCGCCGAGATCATCCGATCTGGTGTGGGTCCCGCTCCGAGCACCGGATCCAGTCGACCGCCGCGCGACACCGAGGTCGCGGCCGACCATCCGTTGGTCGACGAGTTCGATCGTCTGTGCGATTCCCTCGGCTTCGACGACATGGCCGATCTCGACGACGCGGCACTCGCCCGGCTCGGCGACGGACTTGCGTCCTTCGAGGCACGCCTGTCGACGCGGCGCCGAGAACTCTTCGATCGGATCGACGCCCTCACCGCCGAATTGGTGCGCAGGTATCGCGACGGTGACGCGTCGGTCGATTCGCTCCTGCAGGGCTGATCACGACCTCTCATCAACGTCTTGCCCTGGCCAGCGGGCCCGACTGAGCGTTCTTTTCGGGGGGCCGGTAGGTTCACCCTTCTGTGACTCGTGTGGCGATGCTCTCCCTGCACACCTCGCCGTTGGTCCAACCCGGTGCTGGTGATTCCGGTGGCATGAATGTCTACGTACGCGAACTCGTGGCCGCGCTCGCCCACGCCGGAATCGAGTGCACCACGTACACGCGACAGTGGAATCGCGATCTGCCGCGCGAGATCCTCGTCGAGCCGAACCACCGCGTGGTTCACGTGCCGGCCGGACGCTTCGATCTGCCAAAGGAAGAACTCGAGTCGGTGGTGCCGGCATTCACCGACTTCGTTCTCGACGATCTGCGCGGCCAGTCGTCGACCGACGTCGTCCACGCCAACTACTGGTTGTCGGGTCTGGCCGGCCACTCGATCAAGCACGAATTGGGCGTTCCGCTCGTCAGCACCTTCCACACCCTCGCCCGTGTGAAGGCCGAAGGTGGCGATCCCGAGTCGGCGCGCCGCGAAGTCGCCGAGGCCTCGATCATCGGATGCTCCGACGCGATCTGCGTGTCGTGCGACGAAGAGGAAGAGCAGTTCCGTCGTCTTTACGGTGATCCGCCTGGGCGTATGGAGATCGTGGCTCCTGGCGTCGAGCACGCTTTCTTCACCCCCGGTGATCAGCGCGGAGCGCGCCACGCACTCGGCATCGGCGACGGTCCGATGATCCTGTTCGTCGGGCGTCTGCAGCCGTTGAAGGGTGTCGACGTGGCGGTGCGAGCTCTGGCGGCCCTCGGTCGGTCCGACGCCTCGCTCTACGTGGTGGGTGGATCGAGTGGGGCCGAAGGCGATTCGTACGTCGACGGAGTGAATCGTCTGATCGACGATCTCGGTCTGCGTTCGCGCGTCCACTTCGTGCCTCCGCAGGCGCACCACATCTTGTCGACCTACTACCGCGCGGCCGATGCGGTGTGGGTGCCCAGTCGTTCCGAGAGTTTCGGACTGGTCGCTCTCGAAGCTGCGGCCTGCGGCGTCCCCGTGGTCGCCAACGCCGTGGGCGGATTGGTGTCGCTCATCGAACACGAGCGCACCGGTTTCCTGGTCCCGGGCCGCGATCCAGAGATGTTCGCTCGGCACACCGCCGAACTTCTCGGCGACTCCGATCTGCGCACCCGCATGTCGGTGGCTGCTGCCGAAGGCGGTCGCCGCTACACGTGGAGTTTCGCCGCCGCTCGCCTCCGCCGGCTCTACACCGACGTCACCTCGCGTTCCCTCGTCAACTGCTCGTGAGTGATCTGCACGACGACGAATCGCTCGCCGTACTCGAACGGCGAATCGACGAGTGGCTCGGCTCGTTGCGTTCCAGCAACTCGGCGATCGTGGCCATCGACCGGGCCGAACCCGAATCGGCGTTCCGGGCCCGGTGGTACGTCCGCATGAAGGGCGAGAGCAAGGACTTCACCACGTTGTGGATCACGCTCGGTCAGCGCACATTGCGTTACGAGACCTACGTGATGCCGGCACCGGAGGAGAACTTCGTGGAGTTCTTCGACAACCTCCTGCGTCGCAACGAGAGGTTGGTGGGCGCTCACTTCTCGATCGGCGCCGAAGACGCCGTGTTCCTTCGTGGCGACCTTCCGCTCACGGCGTTGAACGAAGCCGAACTCGATCGCATCGTCGGTTCGCTCTACGCCTACGTCGAGCAGTGCTTCCGGCCGTTGCTCGCCCTCGGTTTCGCCTCGCGCTTCCGTTCGGCCTGAGCTCGTTCCCACCTTCGGCGGCTCCACCGGCGAGATCGGGAAGTCGTGCCGGTGGAGCATTCCCGATCGATCTCCGCATCGTCACGTCGTGGCGGGTGGTTAGCGTGAGGCCGTGACTTCTTCCTCCGGATCCGCTGCCACCGATTCCGTGCTCGCCGTCGTCGGCGGCGGCAACATGGGCGCCGCACTGGTGGGCGGCCTCCTCTCCTCCGGAGTCGTTTCTCCTTCCGGGGTGGTGATCGTCGAGGTCTCGCCGGAACGCCGGGCCCATCTGGTGGCTTCGTTCCCCGGTGTGGCGGTCACCGAGTCGATCCCGGTGTGCACGGAAGCCCTCATCGCCGTCAAGCCACCCGATGTGGCGGCGGCGTGCACCGCGGCCGTCGCCGCGGGGGCGCGTCGTGTTCTGTCGATCGCCGCCGGCATCACGATTGCGCGTCTCGAAGCGGCGTCGGGTGCCGGTGTCGCCGTCGTTCGCGCCATGCCCAACACGCCTGCGCTCGTCGGCGAGGGTGCCTCGGCGATCGCGGCCGGATCGTCGGCTTCCGAGGCCGATGTGTCGTGGGCCGAACGCATTCTCGGCTCGGTCGGACTCGTGGTGCGCGTGCCGGAGGATCGTCTCGACGCGGTGACCGGACTCATCGGCAGCGGTCCGGCGTATCTCTTCCTCGTGGCCGAGTCGTTGATGGCGGCCGGTCGGGCCGAAGGCATCGATGACCTCGTGGTCGACGCCATGGTGCGTCAGCTCTTCACCGGTGCGGCGCGACTTCTGGCCGTCGGAGACGACCCGGCCGACCTACGTGTGCGCGTCACGTCACCCGGTGGAACGACGGCGGCCGGCCTCGGCGTTCTCGACGGTCGCGGTGTGCGCGAGGCGTTCGTCGCCGCAGTGGCGGCGGCAACGGCGCGCAGTCGTGAACTCGGTTCCTGAGCAGGATTTTTTTCGCCGTTTTTCTCCGATGATTTCGTAGTCGTCGCAGGTCAACGATTTAGTGCAAAAGCACGTTTTTCTGCAGTGTGCAACGATTGACGAAAAATGTGCTCGACGCACTTGGGAGCACGTGACGAACGTGCCTAATCTGTCGCACAGGTCACAAGACCACCGGCTCATCGCAGCCGGGAGACGCACCCGCAAGGGAAGCGCCGAAAGGGCCGGTGCCATCGGGGGGTTGGCACCGGCCCTTTCGCATTTCCGGGATCTTCCCCCGACGTCGCCGTCGCTCCATCGCTCGCGAGTTCGCGGTGCATGTCGCATTCACGAGTCGTCACTGACACACTGCCCACGATGGTGAACGGACGTACCTACGACACCGTGTCGTTCCTCTCCGATCTCGGACAGGGATCCGATGCCGTCGGTGTCGTTCACGCATTGTTGCGCGATCTGGCCCCTGGACTTCACGTCGTCGACATCACACACGACGTCCCACCGTTCGACGTGCGTGCCGGATCACTCGCGCTCGCCCGGGCCGTGGCGTACGTGCCGAGCGGAATCGTCGTGGCGTGTGTCGACCCGGGCGCCGGCACCGATCGTCGACTCGTGGCGATCGAAGTGGCGGGTGGAAACGGGGTGTTCCTCGGACCCGACAACGGATTGTTGGCGACGGGTGTGGCGCTGGCTGGTGGTGCCGAACGCGCCGTCATTCTCGATCGAGACGAACACCATCTCGCGTCACCGGGTGCCACGTTCGCCGCGCGCGACGTGTTGGCTCCCGTGACGGCGGCTCTCGCTCGCGGCGTCGACATGTCGGAGCTCGGTTCGCCGATCGATCCGGGATCGTTGCTCCCGAGTGTGGTCCCGATTCCACGAGAGGAGGACGGAACCTTGGCGTGCGAGATCCTCTGGGTCGATCGTTTCGGCAACTGTCAGATCAACGTGTCGTACGACGACGTCCTCGGTGTGTTCGGACCCGATACCTCCCGAGTTCGCATCGCTTTCGGCGACGAGCTGCGCAACGTCGAGATCGTCACGGCCTTCGGCGCGCTCGGTACCGGCGCCTTCGGCTTGGTGATCGACGCGTCAGGTCTGCTCGCCCTGGCCTTCGATCGAGCGTCGGCGTCCCGAGAACTCGGCCTCGGTGAGGGAGACGCGGTACGTCTGTCACCAGCCGAGGGGCCCGGTGGCGTGACGGTCCCGGTGACATTGCGATCCTGAGTCGAAGCCCGAGTCGAATCTGGTGCGGGATCTTCACCTATGCGGTGAAGAATCCTCACCAGAACACCGGGGGTGGCTAGCGTGAGGGGCGTGAGGCCGGCGACCACTCTCACCGTTGCGCTGTTGCTGGCGGGGATCTTCATCGCCGGGATCGTGTCACTCCTGAGTCTGTGACGTGGTGCCGTGAACCTTGCGTCCATCGTCGCCACGCACGCCGCCGCCCGCCCAGCCATCATCAGCCGTGGACGCACCACCGATTACGGAACTCTGCGCGCGCAGATCGACGGTCTGCGCGGATCACTCGCCGCGCTCGGCGTGCAGCGCAACGACCGGGTCGCTCTCGTGTGCGGCAACAGCCGGGCCTTCGTGGTGTCGTACCTGGCGACCATCGGTCTCGGCGCCATCGCCGTGCCGCTCAACCCACTCGCCCCCACACCCGAATTGCAGCGCGAACTCGAGGTCGTGACCCCGACGGCCGCAGTCGTCGAAGTGTCGGGTCGCCCCTCGTTCTCCGGTCTCTCGTTCGATCGTCTCCCGACGTTGCGGGACGTGATCCTCACTGACGATCAGAACGTCGAGTTTCCGGCCCCGCTCGCCACTCATTCGTTCGACGCACTGCTCGCCGGATCTCCGGTTCCGATCGCCGACGTCGATCCGAGGCAGCCGGCCGTGCTGATGTTCACCAGCGGAACAGCTGGCGCGCCGCGGGCCGCGATCCTCACTCACGGCAACTTGCTCGCCAACATCGAGCAGAACGAGCGCATGCCCGACCACGTGCGTGCCGACGACGTGGTGTTCGGCGTTCTTCCGGTGTTCCACATCTTCGGACTCAACGTGGTCGTCGGAATGTCGCTCCACGCCGGAGCGTGTGTGGTTCTCATTCAACGTTTCGATCCGGTGGCGGCCGTCGAGACGCTTTCCGAACGGGGCATCACCGTGCTGCCGGGTGCGCCGCCGGTCTGGGTCGCTTTGTCACTCCTCGAGGGTTTCGACGCGTCCCACTTCACAACGGTTCGTCTGGCCCTCACTGGTGCGTCGCGTATGCCCGGTGACGCCATCGAGCGACTCGAGCGCAAGTTCGGACTCGTGCTGCGCGAGGGCTACGGACTCACCGAAGCCGCACCCGTGGTCACGAGTTCGGTGGGAATCGAGCCCCGGCGCGATTCGGTCGGTCAGGTGGTACCCGGTGTCGAGGTACGCGTCGTCGATTCCGAGGGCGACGACATCCTCGCCGGTGACAGTGGTGAAGTACTCGTGCGCGGTGACAACGTGTTCGTCGGCTATTGGAACGATGCCGAGGCGACGGCTCGCGTACTCGACGTCGACGGCTGGCTGCACACCGGCGACATCGCGACGGTCGACGGTGACGGCTACCTCTATTTGCTCGATCGAGCCAAGGACCTGATCATCGTGTCGGGATTCAACGTCTTCCCCGCCGAGGTGGAGGAAGTGCTCATGCGTCATCCAGCGGTGTTCGAAGCCGGAGTGATCGGTGTTCCGCATCCGCAGACGGGCGAAGCGGTGCGCGCCTACGTGGTGCTGAAGCCGGGAGCCGAAGCCGACGAGGACGCTCTCATCGACCACTGTCACGATCACGTCGCGCGCTACAAGTGCCCGACCAAGGTGTTGATCGTCGACGCGCTACCGCACAACCACTTCGGCAAGCTGCTCCGTCGCTCGTTGTGACGATGCCACCAGGAAACCGGCGAACAGGATCACCACTCCGACCACCAGCGTGACCGCGAAGGCGCGATCCTCGCCCAGTCGACCGGCGAACGAACCACTCGCGGACAACACGAGGGTTCCGACCGCGATGAGCACGTTGGCGACGGTGTGTCGACGAACGTCGGAGATCTGCCGCGTCGCACCGGACAGAGCGGGTATTCGCCCGCGAAGCGATCGAGCGACCGACCACAGGGCACCCACGATGATCACGAGCGCCGCCACACCCGACCCCACGGCGGCGAACGCACGCGGTGCGGCGTCGAACAGTTCGCTGCCCTGAGGCATCGCACTTCCTTCGACGTCGACCCACTTCATCGGGGCGACGAGCGTGACGCCGACCGCGGCGCCCGAGAGCCCGACGAGCCAGGCGCGAACTCGATCGCCGAGAACACGACCGCCGAGCAGGTACACCGTGCCGAGGGCCAGCCACGGGACGTTGAGAATCGCCCCGGCGAGATAGAAGACGCGGAACGAGGATCGACTCCAGCCGCGGGCCTCGGCCCACCACAGTGCCGCCGAACCCAGAGCGAACAAGACGAGTGACACGGTCCAGGCCGCTTCGTGGGCACGACGACGACGCAACCAGCGATCGAAGGTCGACAGCGCGAACGCCGACGCCACGAGAGTTGCCGAGGCGGCCAGTGCGGCATCGAGAGTCACGCTTCCACGTTAGAAGTGACCGAGGTGAAAAGTCCTGGTGTGGCCGGTCGCGATCGGTCGCGACCCGGCAGAGACGTTCGGCCCGGCCACGGTGACCGATGACCGGCCGGTGAATCGATCGTGACTTCGTGAATTTGCGAACGTCGCCCTAGCGTTTCGGAACGATGGTCGATCGCCCCCGACGCCGCATTCCCGAAGCCACGGTCATCCGTCTGCCCCTGTACCTGCGCATCCTCAACGAGGTGGCCGACGAGGGGGTCGAGCACCTGTCGTCGGATCGTCTGGCCGAACTGGCCGGCGTCAACGCCGCCAAGGTCCGCAAGGACCTGAGCTACCTCGGCAGTTATGGCACGCGAGGCGTGGGGTACGAAGTGTCGTATCTCGTGTACCAGATACAGCGCGAACTCGGCCTCAACCACGAGTGGCCGATCGTGATCATCGGTGCCGGCAACCTGGGTCAGGCCCTGTCCGGCTACGCCGGTTTCGGACAGCGCGGCTTCCCGGTGGCAGGCATCGTCGACGTCGACACCGAGAAGGTGGGTTCGGTGATCGGAGGAGTTCGGGTGCGTCACATCGACGACCTGCCGCAGATCGTCGCCGCCCGTCAGGTCTCGATCGGCGTCGTGGCGGTACCGCCGGTCGCCGCTCAGGACGCGGCCGATCGTCTCGTGCGGGCCGGTGTCACCAGCATTCTGAACTTCGCCCCGGTGGTCCTGTCGGTGCCGCGCGGTGTGACCGTTCGCAAGGTCGACCTGGCTCTCGAACTGCAGATCCTCAGCTACTACGAACAGAAGCGAGCGTCGACCCTGCAGATCGTTCCGCGATCGGGCTCCGGCGCGTCGGCCTGACGCCGACCGCGCCGATCTACGCTCGACCCATGCGACAGTTCGCCACGTGGCGATTCTGGGCGACCATCGCCACTCTCGTCGTCGTGACACTCGTGTTACGAGGCTGTCTCGGCTCCGAGGCCGATTCGACAGATGTCGACGTCGTCACGTCGCGACGTGTCGATCTGATCTCGCTCACCGCCACGATCCGATCCGATGCGCCGTGGTTCGTGTCCGGTGGTGCGATGGTCGGAGACGCCACCGTGGTCCTCGCGAACGGACGAGTGATCCGCCTGACCGACGGAACGATCGGCGAGAGTTCGTGTCTCTATCCCGACGTCACGAACGCGTGCGTTCTGTTGGCCGACACTCTGGGCGACGGTGTCGTGTGGTTCGCGCTGCTGCCGGCTCCGCCGAGTGCGTCGAACGAACTCGAACTGCCACCCATCGTCGAATTACTCGAGGGAGTCACGTTCGCTCGACTCGACAACGGCTGGGAGATTCCGCTTCTCGACCGCGTCGTCCGGCGATGCGAGACCGAATCACCGAATCTGACGGCATTCGTGCAACGGTTCGCCGATCGACACGCCACCATCGTCGATCTCGATCGCGCCCAGGTGTCGGCCGTTCGCTGTCTCGAGAACTGATCGCAGCGAGCGAGGTCGCGCCTCAGGCGTTGGGCGCCAGACGCACGATGGTCGCCGCGGCCTTGTAGGCGGCTTCGGCCGGACCGATCTCGTCGGGACGCAGCAGGTTGGCCATGATACGCAACACCCATTCCATGAGCGTGCGACTGTGCATGCCCACCCGACTCAACTCGCGCATGATGACCGGACGGCCGATGATGCGTGCGAACAGTCGAGCCACCTTGAAGTACTGGCCGTACTCGGCGTCGAGCAACTGCTGGTACTGCTGCAACGCAGCCGGATCGTTCTCACTGATCGCTTGATACAGAACATCGGCGGCGATGCGCGCGGTCTCGTACGCATAGTCGATCCCTTCGCCGTTGAAGGGGTTCACACTTCCGGCGGCGTCGCCGACGACGAGATACGTGGGGCCCCACTTCGGTCCGACCGAACCGCCCATGGGGATACGACCCGACGTGGCCTTGTTGGTGGGATTGTCGGGATCGATCTCCCACTTGTCGGCCACCATGTGTGCGTACTCGTTGAGCAGGTGAGTCGTGTTGACGCTCTTGAAGTCGCGGAACGTGGAGAGCAATCCGACACCGATGTTCACCGTGCCGTCGCCCACCGGGAAGATCCAGCCGTAACCGGGCAACGGGTTTCCGTTGCGATCCTTCACGTCGAGAGCCGATTCGATCCAGGGATCGGCGTGACGGGGCGTCTCCCAGTACGTGCGAATCGCCGTTCCGTAAGGCCATTCCTTGGTGCGGAAGGTTCCGAGCGCGCGACCGAAACGACTGTTGGCACCATCGGCCACGACCACGTAGTTGGCCGACACGTCGATCGACTTTCCGTCCTTGTTGGTGAGCGTCGCGCCACGCACGAAACCTCGATCGAGAATCGGTGCTCCGGCTTCGTGACCTTCGAGAAGGGTTGCGCCGGCTCGCTCGGCGTTGCGCGCCACCATCGTGTCGAGTTCCCGACGACGCACGACGTAGCCGTGCTGTGGGTAGATCGGATGGGTGGGCCACTGCAGTTCGAGTTCACGTCCGTGCGCCGTGGCCCGCAGACCTTCGTACCGATGGAACTGCGACAACTCGTCGGCCAGGCCCATGTCGCCGAGCTGTTTCACCGCTCGCGGGGTCAGACCGTCACCACAGGTCTTCTCGCGCGGGAAGGTCTTCTTGTCGACCATGACCACGTCGAGGCCGTGGCGAGCCAACCAGTACCCGGCCGCTGAACCGGCCGGACCGGCCCCGATCACCAGGACGTCGTGATGAGAGCCGTCATGGACCGTTGAAGTCGACATGGGCGTCAGTGTGTCGGCTGACGGACTCCACCGCCCAGGCGGGCGAGCTCTGATGGGGTGACGAGCGACTCAGGCGCAGGGCCCGGGCCGCTGCGGCTCACATGCCGTATTCGGTACCGGCGGTCGTGCCGAGGCGGGGCTCGGTGCCGACCCCGACTTCGGGGCTGTCGAAGGTCAAAGAACCATTCTCGAGACCGAGGAAGATCTCGCTCTCCTCGCTACACCACTTCTCGTACTCCTCGGCCCACTCGCCACCCTCATCGGCTCCGGAGAGGTCGTAGCGGATGTGGCAGACCACGCCCAGGATCTCGTACTCGGTCAGGGCCCCACCGTACGTGGCTCCCTGGGCCGGCATGGGGCTGCCGTTGTAGGACCGGGGGGCGTGGGCACCACCCTCACGATCCGGGTCGCCGTAGGTGGCGACGCCCGCCGCTTCCCAGGCTTCCGTCCCTGCGTAGACCCACAAAAGCATGTCCTCGATGTGCGGGAAGGTCTTCAACGATTCGCCACCGCTCAGCACGCGACCGGCTCCGCCACCGCCGTCCCCACCGTGGCAGGACGCGCAGGTGCCGTAGTTCTCGATGCCGATGGCAATCGGGCCGCTGGCCTCGGCTTTTTGGGGCTGGAGACCCCGGACGTACATGAACAAGAAGATGGGCAGCAGGGCCAGGGTCAACATGGCCCAGGAGGGGATGCGAGTCCGCGTCTTGGCGGCGGTGACGTAGGCCGGGTCCGGCGTGACCGGCGGGGTGACCGGGGCCGGAGCCTCGGCTCGCGGGGCCGGGCTGGCCGACGTGGTGGCCGGGACGGGGGCCGAGGCTCCCTCGGCCGACCCCGACGATGCCGAGCTGTCGCTCGACGCTCCGCCAGCACGGCGGTCGCGAGAGCGCTTCAGAAGGTGTTCGGGAATCTCGGTCACTGACCAGTCCTTTCGGGGGACCCGATGGGGGCACGAACGACTGCACAGAATAGAGCCCCGGCGGTCCGGAACGGGAATTCCCGGACCGACGTCACGGTACCCCTGTCGGGTCGTCGCAGTGAGTGATCGAACACGAGTTCACAACCACCCCTGTCGAGCGGTCGAACCTGATAGACCACACCGTTGGAACCTCTCTCGGTCGGTACGTCGCCGGGTCGGTTCTCGCACCCTCCGCCCTCCCGGTGGCCCCGCCAAGGTCGCCGAACGTGACCGACGTCGTCGGTTCCGGTCGTGGCGAGTTGGGTGGTCGAGAACCCCTGCCGACTAAGGTCGCGAAAGTATCCACACGGTGGTGCATCGTCCTGTGCGACGGTTCGCCTTCGACAAACGACCAGTTCACGCGGCCCGACGGGGCACAGAAGGGATGACCGGCACGATGCTGGCGATCGACATTCTGAAATGGCCGGGGATGAATCAGGCTTTCCTCTTCACCTTTGCGCTCACGCTCGTGCTCACCGGCCTCGTCTTCGTGTACGGCAAGCGCCGTCCGCTCGGCACCCCGGTCTCGTGGGGTGAGGCGATGATCGGCTCGGTCTACGCGTTCTTCGTGATGTTCCTGGCCTACGGCGTGGTGCCGCACCAGTGGCTGGTTCACGTCCAGAACGAACTCGGCTGGCAGTCCGACAAGATGCTCTACGGCCCTGGCGACATCTTCAAGTCACAGGCGAAGGGTGGAAGCTTTCCCTTCGACATCAACTACCTGCAGGTCGGCGACATCCTCGTGACCGGCATCTACGGACTCTTCCTCGGTCTGCAGATCTACATCTGGGTGTGGTGGCAGAAGCGGGGCAAGTCGGCCTCCACCGAACTCGAGAAGTCCACGTACGGCCGCCCGTTGGTGAAGAAGGTCTGACATGGCTCGCACCGACGCCAATCCGCCGATGATGCCGTACACCGACCAGTACCAACTGGTCGAGGTCGATGCCGATTACCTGACCAAGGCCGTCAAGCCCAAGCAGTTCATCCACATCGATCAGTCCGAATGCATCATGTGCGAGGGTTGCGTCGACATCTGCCCCTGGAAGTGCATCCACATGGTGCAGCCCGAGGCGATCGTCGAAGCCACCGGCACCGAGAGGCCGGGTCTCGACCCCAACGACAACGTGATCTTCATCATCGACGACGACGTGTGCACGCGTTGTGCACTGTGCGTCGATCGCTGCCCCACTGGTGTGATCATCCTCGGCAAGGCCGGCGCGGCCCTCGCCACGGGTGACACCCACATGCGCACCAACAACCACGGTTACGCCTACGGAATGCGTTTCTAGGAGACGACGAACTATGGCCAAGGTCATCGACAACCCCCGCCCCACCGCCAAGGAGCGTCTGAACAAGACGATCGAATCGGTTCAGGGCAGCCAAGCCTGGAACTCGATCTTCCGACCCGGATCGATCTTCCGCAAGGGCTACACCGACAGCCCACGTAATCGTTCGTACGTGGTGATGAACTCGGTGCTCTACCACTTGCACCCCGTGAAGGTGAAGCGTCACGCCGTCAAGGTGAGCTACACGCTCTGCCTCGGTGGACTCAGCTTCTTCCTCTTCATCCTGCTCACCGTCACCGGCATCTTCTTGATGTTCTTCTACCGCCCCGAAGCCACGGCGGCCTGGAACGACATCAAGAGTCTGCAGACGTCGGTGGCTTTCGGATTGCTGGTGCGCAACATGCATCGCTGGGGAGCCCACCTGATGGTGCTCTCGGTGTTCTTGCACATGGCGCGCGTCTTCTACCACGGTGCGTACAAGCCGCCGCGAGAGTTCAACTGGGTGATCGGCGTCGTGCTGCTCACTCTCACGTTGTTGCTGTCGTTCACCGGCTATCTGCTGCCGTGGGACCAGTTGGCCATGTGGGCCGTCGCCGTGGGTACCAACATGATGGGGTACACACCGGTGTTCGGTTCGCAAGTTCGTTTCGTGCTGCTCGGCGGTGTCGAGATCGGCTCCGAAACTCTGTTGCGTTGGTACGTGTTGCATGTGCTGATGCTTCCCTTCGTGATCGTCATCTTCATGGCGATCCACTTCTGGCGAGTTCGTAAGGACGGAGGCATCTCGGGTCCGCTGTGATCCGAGAGCCGAAAGGACGCACGAGAGAACCATGACCGAGATCCCCGAACACCTGCTGAAGCGAGCCCAGGCGGCTCGCGAGAAGGCGGCATCCGAGCAAGGAGATGCGGCGAGCGGCTCCGGCGACGCGCCGGCTTCCGATCCGCGCATCCCCGCGCATTTGCTCGAGCGCAGTCGCGCCGCCAAGGCCAAGACCGAGGGCGACGGCGGTGCCGTGGCCGTCGCCGAGAAGGTCGCCGCCCTCGTGACTGCTGCGCCGTCTGCCGGCGGCGTGCCCGTGGGCGCCGGACCCGGCGGCCACACGCAGCGTCTGCTCACCGTCGTGAAGTCGGGTTCGATCCAGGACGTGAAGGCCACGCCGGTCGACAAGGTGCACACCTGGCCGCATCTGCTCGCCGTCGAATTCGTGGCGGCGTTGGCCTGTACGGCGTTCCTGTTCTTCTTCTCGATCTTCGTGAACGCACCTCTGCTCCAGTTGGCCAACCCCAACCAGACGCCCAACCCGTCGAAGGCCCCGTGGTACTTCCTCGGTCTGCAGGAATTGCTCACCATGTTCCATCCGATGGTGGCCGGTGTGACCATTCCGGGTATCGCTCTCTTCGCCTTGATCCTGGCGCCGTACATCGACAAGAACCCGTCCAACAAGCCGGAGGACCGCAAGTTCGCCACGTCATTGATGACGGTCCACCTCATGTTCTGGGCGGTGCTGGTGATGATCGGTTCCTTCTTCCGGGGCCCCGGATTCAACTTCGTGTTCCCCTGGCGCGACGGCCTCTTCTTCGAGTTGTGAGGTAGATCCCATGAGCTCAGCAGCAACCATCGCCATCGTCATCGTCGCCATCGTCGTGTTGGCCGGCGTCGTGTTCGTCACGACCGCTCGTCGTTCCGACGTGCGCGGTGCCGGGGCTCTGTCACGAGAAACCGTGAAGCGCGACAAGGCCGCCTACCGCTCCGAAGACAAGGTGTCGGTCGCGTCCGGTGCCTCGTTCGAATCGGCCGAAGTGGCCACTCGCTCGCAGGCGCTCGAAAAGGCCCCCGAGGTCGCTCCGGTCGCCTGGGTCGCTCCCGACGAGGAAGCGGTCGGCGTCTCGCGTCGTCAATTCTTCAACCGCGCTGCGGTCACCATGATGAGCGCCAGTATCGGTGCTTTCGGAGTGGCGGTCGTGGCGTTCCTCTGGCCGCGTGCCGGCGGAGGTTTCGGTTCCAAGGTGAACGTCGGTCGTCTCGACGACCTGCTCGTGCAGATCCGCAACGAAAAGGGCTTCGTCTACAAGCCCGAAGCCCGCACCTGGCTCACCGCCTATCCGGCCGGTGCACTTCCCAAGGCTCGGGCGGCCTACGCCGCTCAGCCGTCGGTGCTCGCCGGAATGGAAGCGGGCATCTCGGCGCTGTACCAGAAGTGCCCGCACCTCGGATGCCGTGTGCCCGAGTGCAAGAGCTCGCAGTGGTTCGAATGCCCGTGTCACGGTTCGCAGTACGACCGTTCGGGTGAGAAGAAGGCCGGTCCGGCCCCGCGCGGTATGGATCGTTTCGGCGTGTCGATCAGCAACGGAAACGTCATCGTCGACACCGGCACGGTGTTCAACGGCGCTCCGATCGGTACCAACACGACCGGTCAGGAAGCGGAAGGTCCGCACTGCATCACCGGCGGAGGAGGCCACTGATCATGTTCGCCCTCGCCACGACCACCATCGCGATCCTCATCGCCGTCACGGTCACTCTCGCCTGGGGCGTCTACGCCTTTTTCAACTGGGCGTCGGGTCGGGCCGAGATCGGTTCCGAGATCGAGCTGGCCGCCAACCGCAAGCCGTATTACGACGACGAAGTCCTCGAAGGCAAGCGCCTCGAGCGTGTGCAGTTCCTCGGTGTCTTGTTGCTCGCCACCATCACCATCGGTCTGCCGGTGTATTGGCTCTACGAGCCGGAGCGTCAGGCCAACGCGACCGAAGGGTTCGAGAATCGATTCGCCAGTTGGGGATCGCAGTTGTTCGACGTGACGGCCAACGGTGGCTTCAACTGCGCCGGTTGCCACGGTGGCATGAACGCCACGGGTGGTGCGGCCGAGTACACCGTGACCGACTCCAAGACCGGCCAGGTCAAGGCGGTGTCCTGGAAGGCACCGGCGCTCAACACCGTGTTCTACCGCTTCAGTGAAGACGAGGTGCGATTCATTCTCGAGTACGGCCGCCCGTTCTCGCCCATGTCTCCTTGGGGTGTTCGTGGCGGTGGCCCGATGAACGATCAGCAGATCAACAACTTGATCTACTACTTGAAGAGCATTCAGGTGCCGCGTGAGAACTGCATCGTGGCCGATGCCGATCCGCTCAATTGTGACGGCGGACATCTGCCCGCTTCCGTGCAGGACGACATTCAGGCCGCCGCCGAGCGATCAGTGGACGACGGCACCTACAGCAGCATCGGTGAAGCACTGTTCAATCTCGAGCTCGGTTCCGGCGCGTACAGTTGCGCGCGGTGTCACACGCCGGGTTGGAGCTGGGGCGAACCTGGCGAAACAGGAGCCGGCGCCTTTGGTTGGAACCTCACTGGTGGAGCGACCAACTCGCACTTCGCCACCGAGCAGGAGATGATCGACTTCATCAAGGCCGGTTCGGTGTACGGCGCCAAGTACGGTGTCCAGGGCCAGGGCAGCGGCCGCATGCCGGGATTCGGCAGCACCCTCACCGATGACCAGATCCGCGAGATCGTGAACTACGTACGGAGCGAGCTGTGAGTGCGATCTTGAGCATCGGCTGGGAGCCCGAAATTCGTGGCCTTCTCACCGTCATCATCGGTGCGGTGGCTTTGGGGGGCAGCGTCTATCTGCTTCTCGCCACCAACATGGGAATTCGGCTCGGTTTCCTCGTCGCCTTCGCCGGGCTGTTCGGCTGGATGGCGACCATGGGCGCGATCTGGTGGGCATACGGCATCGGTCTCACCGGCCGTATGCCGACGTGGGAGCCGGCCCAGCCCTTCACCATCGTGCGTGAGGGACCGCGACTGCTCGACGCGGAGGTTCTCGACACGCCCGTGATCGTGGACGGTGGTGAGTCGTACACCGAAATCGCTTCGGCGACCGAGGAGGCGCTCGTCACCGACGGCTGGACCAAGTTGCCCGACGACGATCAGGGCCGAGGGCAGGCGGTGGCCGCCGCCGACGAGATCATCCAGGTCGAGGCCGAATTGTTCGCAGCCGGGGAATATCAGGCCGTGGCGGTGTACACCCGTGGCGGAGAGCGTTGGCCCAAGATCGGCGACAACATCGACTTCCTCGCTTTCTTCCACGACCCGCATTACGCCGTCGTCGAGATCGCCCCGGTCGTCCCTCAGCGCGTCGAGCCTGGTCGCGCTCCGGCCCGTCCGGTGATCGACGAGGCACAGCCTCATCAGTACGTGGTGATGCTCCGCGATCTCGGCACCAAGCGTCAGCCGGCTGCGTTCATCACCATCGGTTCGACGATCATCTTCCTGGTGAGCTGCTGGGTGCTCCACCGCCGAGATCGGGTGTTGGCCCGCCACCTCTCGGGTGCTGTCGTCCCGGCCCGGAGCTGAGCCATGGGACAGTACCTTCCGGTCATCGCGCTCATGATCCTGGGGGTTCTGTTCGGCGTACTCAGTTTCGTGGCGTCGCGATTGCTCGCGCCTCGTCGCCCGTCGGTGGCCAAGGAAGCTCCCTACGAGTGTGGCATCGTGCCGAGCCGAGAGAACCCGGAACGTTTCCCGGTGAGCTTCTACATAGTGGCGATGTTGTTCATCATGTTCGACATCGAGATCGTGTTCATCTATCCCTACGCCGTGAGCCGTGGTGAACTCGGAGCCTTCGCCTTCTGGGAGATGGTCGCCTTCAGCGCAGTCTTCTTCGCCGCTTTCGTGTACGTGATCGCCCGCGGTGCGCTCGATTGGGGTCCGGTGGCCAAGGCGCGCCGCCTGGTGGACGGTGTGACGTCCGAACGGACGTCCACTTCGACGATTCGTCGCGTCGGTCTGGAAGGACGCGTCGACGCCGACCAGGCGGCCTGACGGCGGAGGTTTGACATGAGTCTTGTTCGCAACGTCCTCGACGACGGTCTCGGTGGGATCCAGCACAACTTCCTCACCGGCAAGATCGAGGACCTCGTCAAGTGGTCGCGCAGTCGCTCGAGTTGGGGTGCGACCTTCGGTCTGGCCTGCTGTGCCATCGAGATGATGGGCACCGGTGGCGCGCACTACGACATCGCGCGTTTCGGAATGGAAGTGTTCCGCGCCTCTCCGCGTCAGGCCGACATTCTCATCGTCGCCGGCCGCGTGAGTCAGAAGATGGCGCCCGTTCTTCGCCAGGTGTACGACCAGATGATGGAACCGAAGTGGGTCATCTCGATGGGCGTGTGCGCATCGAGCGGCGGCATGTTCAACAACTACGCCATCGTGCAGGGCGTCGACCAGGTCGTGCCGGTCGACGTGTACGCCCCTGGATGCCCCCCGACTCCCGAGACCCTCATCCACGCCATCGAGACCCTTCATCAGAAGATCGAGGACGGCGAGATCATGCGTCGTCGTCGTGAGACGGGTGCGGGTGCCGAGATCCACATCACCGAGATCGCGCCCGAGCAGGTGCCGGTGTCGCTCGGTTCGTCGTTGCGGAGCGTGACGGCATGAGCGACACTCCGGCCTCAGCCGCCGACGACGAGTCATTGCCCGAATCTCTTCACGGTTGCCCAGTCACGTATTCACGTGACCAGAAGGTCGTTCATCCGTCGCGTGATCAGTACGTCGTGCTGCTGAAGAAGTTGATCGACGAAGGTTTCACCATGTGCGCCGATCTCACGGCGGCCGACTACCTCACGCATCCCGGGCGCGCTCTCCCGGCCGGTGTGAACGCCGAGCGGTTCGAGGTCGTGCTCAATCTGTTGTCGATCACCAAGCGTGAGCGACTGCGTGTTCGCGTGCAGGTACCCGAGTCCGATCCCACCATCGCATCGTGCTTCGACTTGTGGCCGGGCACCGAGGCCATGGAGCGCGAAGTGTTCGACATGTTCGGTGTGCGTTTCGACGGCCACCCCGATCTCACCCGCATCCTCATGCCCGAGGACTGGGAGGGGCACCCCTTGCGCAAGGACTACGCCATCGGCCGGATCCCGGTCCAGTTCAAGGGAGCCCACTCGTGACCGCCGTCGAAAACGTCCGTCTCACGAGCGAAGGCGCGCAGGAGATGAAGCCCCGAAGCGAACTCGGGGCCAAGGAACTGATGCGCGAAGTCGGTGCGGTGCTCCGTATGAGCGAAGCCGAAGCGGCTCGCCTCGGTGAGTTGCCCGCCGACGACGAAGACCAGACGATGATCATCAACATGGGTCCGCAGCACCCCAGCACCCACGGTGTGTTGCGCCTCATGCTCGAATTGCAGGGCGAGACGGTTCTGCGCTGCAAGCCGATCATCGGCTACCTGCACACCGGCATGGAGAAGACCGGTGAGGAACTCACCTTCCTCCAGGGTGGCACCAACGTCACGCGCATGGACTACCTCAGTCCGCTGAACAACGAATTGGTGTTCTCGATGGCCACCGAGAAGTTGCTCGGCATCGACGGCGACATTCCCGAGCGTGCGGTCTGGATGCGCATGCTGCTCTCGGAGATGAACCGCATGAGCAGTCACCTTCTCTTCCTCGCCACCAACGGCATGGACCTCGGCGCGGTGTCGATGATGCTCTACGGCTGGCGCGAACGCGAAGAGGTGTTGCGGTTCTTCCAGAAGGTCACCGGACTGCGGATGAACCACAACTTCATCCGACCCGGTGGGCTCGCCGCCGACTTGCCGCCGGGTTGGCGCGACGACGTGCTGTCGATTCTCGAGATGCTGCCGTCGCGCCTCGAGGAATACGACGTCCTCATGACCAACCAGCCCATCTGGCGCGAACGCCTGCAAGGTGTGGGTGTCATCACGGCCGAGGAAGCTCTCGCCCTCGGAACCACCGGCCCGATCCTCCGCTCGACCGGGGTGCCATTCGACCTTCGTCGTGACATGCCGTACATGCACTACGACGAACTCGACTTCGACGTGATCGTCGGATCGTACGGTGACGCTTTCGATCGCTATGCGATTCGTCTCAACGAGGTGCGCGAGTCGATCAAGATCGTCCACCAGATCCTCGACCGTATGCCGTCGGGTGACTATCGCATCCAGAACAAGAAGGTCACACCGCCGCCGCGAGCCCGCATCGACGAGTCGATGGAGGCACTCATCCACCACTTCAAGATCTTCACCGAGGGCTTCAAAGTGCCCGAAGGCGAGGTGTACGTGGGAATCGAGAGCCCGCGCGGCGAGATCGGTTGCTACATCGTGAGCGACGGAGGCCCCAAGCCCTATCGCATCCACATGCGTGCCCCGAGTTTCGTCAACATCCAAGCACTGCCGCACATGATGCGCGGTGGTCTGGTCGCCGATGCGGTCGCCGTGATCTCGTCGGTCGACCCCGTTCTCGGAGACGTCGATCGCTGATGGCCCGCCTCACTGAAGACAACGTCCGCCTGGCGCGCGAGATCATCGCGCGTTACCCGCGCTCGCGCTCGGCCACCATTCCGTTGCTGCATCTCGCGCAGCAGCAGGACGGGTACGTGACCAACGAGGCCATGGCTCACATCGGCGAACTGGTCGGAGCCACGTCCGCCGAGGTGTACGGCACCGCCTCGTTCTACGAGATGTTCAAGTTCGAACCGGTCGGCAAGTACCTCATCAACATCTGCGGCACCATGTCGTGCGCGCTGATGGGTGCCGAGGAACTCATCCATCACGCCGAGGATCGCTTGGGCGTGAAATTGGGTGGCACCACGGCCGACGGCAACTTCACTCTCGAGCGTGCCGAGTGCCAGGCGGCCTGCACCGAGGCCCCGTGCCTCCAGGTCAACTATCGCTATCGGTATCGCGTCACGCCCGCCGAGTTCGACGGCCTCGTCGACGATCTGGCGGCGGGGCGACTCGACGCCGAGATCCCGGCTCATGGCACCGTGGCCCGTGTGCGTCAGCGCGTCACACCCGACCGAATGGTCGGAGCGGTTCCTCCGGAGGACGTGACCGAAGCACCGGTCTGGATGGACGGGAAGGCGGCACTGTGAGCGCGCAGGGCAGTTACGCACACGCACCGGGATTCTTCGTCGGTGATCGGCCACGGATCGTCACCTCGCGGTTCGAATACGAGGACTCGCACACCCTCGAGCGTTACCTCGCCACCGATGGCTATCAGGGATTGCGACGAGCCTTGGCGCGCCCGGCTTCCGAGATCCACGACGATGTCAAAGGCGCGACCGTTCTCGGACGCGGAGGCGCGGGATTCCCGGCCGGCACCAAGTGGGGCCTCACTCCGCAGGGCGTGTTTCCGCGTTACCTCGTCGTCAACGGTGACGAGAGCGAGCCGGGCACCTACAAGGACCGTCTGCTCATGGAGCGCGATCCTCATCAGCTCATCGAGGGTTGTCTGATCGCGTGTTACGCCGCGGGTCTGTCGCAGTGCTTCCTCTACATCCGTGGCGAGATGGCGCTGGCCCAAGAGCGCGTGGCCGCGGCTCTGAACGAGGCCTACGCCGCCGGTTACGTGGGCAAGAACGTGCTCGGCAGTCGCTTCTCGATCGACATCACTCTTCACTGGGGAGCCGGTGCCTACGTGGTCGGCGAAGAGACCGCTCTCATCGAGAGTCTCGAAGGCAACCGGGGTATGCCGCGTTTGAAGCCGCCGTACTTCCCGGCCGCCATCGGTCTCTACGGGCAGCCCACGATCGTCAACAACGTCGAGACTCTGGCCAACCTGCCCTGGATCGCGCGCAACGGTGTGGCGGCGTACACCGCCATCGGGACCGCCACGTCGCCGGGCACTCGCATGGTCGCGGTGTCCGGACACGTGAATCGTCCCGGTGTGTACGAGATCGTCAACGGCACCACGACCTTCCGCGATCTGATCTACGGCGACGAGTTCTGCGGCGGCATCCGCAACGGCAACGAACTGAAGGCTTTCGTCCCCGGTGGTGGATCGGCTCCGTGGTTCACACCCGAACAACTCGACCTCCCGTTCGAAGCCAGCCAGATCGGACCAGCCGGGTCGATGCTCGGTTCGGGCGCCATCATGGTGATGGACCACACCACCGACATTCCGCGCGCCGCGCTCACCCTCACGCGTTTCTACGCCCACGAGTCGTGCGGCAAGTGCACCCCGTGCCGTGAAGGCGGCACGTGGCTCGAGCGCATCCTGTCGCGCATCGTCGACGGCAAGGGCACCGATGCCGACATCGAGCAACTGTTCGAAGTCGGCGAGTCGATCTGTCCCGGCGCCTTCCCGCACGCGTCGAGTTCCAAGCTCGGGCTGTCGGCCACTCCGTTCCCGTATCGCATGAACACGATCTGCTTCGTCGGACCGTCGGCATACGCGCCGATCCACTCGGCACTCACTCTCTTCCGTGAGGAATTCGAGTCACGGGTGACCAAACGCCATCGCATCCCTGTCACCGCATCCGGAGCGTCATCGTGAGCACGACCGAAACCACTCCCGACGAGAATCTCCCGCCGGCCGACCCCAACGCGGTGCGCATCACGATCAACGGTCGTGAGGTCGAGGCGCGCAAGGGCGAGTGGATCATCGCCGCGGCCGATCGCAGTGGCGACTACATCCCGCGCTTCTGCTACCACCCGCGCATGAACTCGGTCGGCATGTGCCGCCAGTGTCTCGTCGAAGTCGAAGGGCCTCGCGGTCCGATGATGGTGGTGTCGTGCATGACGCCGGTCGCCGACGGCCAGATCGTGCGCACCGACACGCCGCAGGTGAAGCGAGCTCACGAGGGAATCCTCGAGTTGTTGCTCGCCAATCACCCACTCGACTGTCCGGTCTGCGACAAGGGCGGCGAGTGCCCACTTCAGGACCAGGCCTTCAGCCACGGGCCGGGGGAGAGTCGCTTCATCGAAGAGAAGCGACACTACGAGAAGCCGATTCCGATCTCCGATCTGGTGTTGCTCGATCGCGAGCGGTGCATTCTGTGCGATCGCTGCACGCGCTTCGCCGACGAGGTCGCCGGCGACGCTCTCATTCATTTCACGTCCCGCGGCAACAACACCCAGGTTCTCACGTTCCCCGACGAGCCGTTCAGCAGCTACTTCTCCGGCAACACGGTGCAGATCTGCCCGGTGGGTGCGCTCACTGCGAAGCCCTACCGCTTCAAGGCTCGTCCCTGGGACCTCGACAAGACCGAGAGCACCTGCACCACGTGTTCGGTCGGCTGTCGCATCACCGTCGAGTCGAGCCGCGATCAATTGCTCCGCTACCAAGGCGTCGACAGTGATCCGGTCAACTGGAGTTGGCTGTGCGACAAGGGTCGCTTCAACTTCGAAGCCGTCGAATCAGTCGATCGTCTCGGCGAACCACTGGTGTCACGGGACGGAACGCTCACTCCGGTGTCGTGGAGTGTGGCGATGCGTCAGGCTGCTGCTCTGGTGTCGGCCGCCATCGCCGAAGGCGGTGCCTCGAGTGTGGCGATTCTCGGCGGTGCTCGTGGTACCAACGAGGACGCTTTTGCGTGGGCGTCGTTCGCCCGTTCCCTCGGCGTCACGCTCACCGACGCGCAACTCGCCGACGGCCTGCCGGCCTCGGTGTTCGGCTACCCGCAGGCCACGATCGACGAAGCGGCCTCGGCCAAGACGGTCATCCTCCTCGGACCCGACCTGAAAGAAGAGCTTCCTGTGCTGCATCTGCGTCTGCGCGATGCGGCGGAGAAGAAGCGTTCGCGTCTCGTCGAGTTGTCGCCCAAGGAGACCGGCCTCACTCGGTACGCCTGGAACAGCCATCTGTACGAACCCGGACATCAGGTGGACGCGGTCGACGCGTTGCTCGACGATCCGAAAGTCGCCGCGCAGATCGCTTCGGGTTCGGTCGTCGTAGTGGTGGGTCGGGCCAATCTGGCCGAAGCACCCGAATTCACCATGGCCGCCCTGCAGCGTCTCACCAGTCGTGTGCCCGACGCCAAAGTTCTTCCCGTGTTGCGTCGAGGAAATGTGCGCGGCGCGATCCACGCCGGTCTCTCGAGTTCCGATGCGGTCGGTGTCCTTCAGGCGGCGACCGAAGGTCGAGTCAACTGTCTGATCCTCGTCGGTGCCGATCCGATCGCCGACGTGCCCGACTCCGATCTGGCTCGACGCGCCATGGCAGCCGTACCGCGTCTCATCAGCGTCGACACCTTCATGACAGCGTCGAATCAGAATGCCGACGTGATCCTGCCGGCGGCAGCCTTCGCCGAGAAGGACGGCACGACCACCAATCTCGAAGGTCGCGTCACGCAGTTGGCGCGCAAGGTCACGGTGCACGGCACCGCTCGCCCCGACTGGATGATCGCGGTCGAACTGGCCGATGTGTCGGGTGCCGAACTGCCGATCGGCTCGGTGCACGAGGTGCACGACGCCATGGTGCGTTCGGTGCCGGAGTTCGCCCCGGTGTCGCGCGATGCATTGCGCGAACGTCCCGACGGCATCCTGGTGGCGGCATCCCGCGAAAGCCGTCACGAAATTGCCACCAGAACGCCCAACGAGCGGGCGGGGTTCGCCTATCGGTTGGTGGTCAGCCGCAAGTTGTACGACGGCGGTCGCAACGTCGAGAAGTCGCCGTCGCTCGCCGGTCTCGCCACTGGAGCGGCTCTGCACCTCCACCCACTCGACCTCGATCGCCTCGGCGCACCCGAAGGGGCACAGGTCAAGGTGATCAGTGATCGCACGTCCATCGTCATGAAGGTCGTGTCCGATCCTTCGGTTCAGCGCAACACGGCGTGGGCCCCGTGGAACCAGCCCGGTGCCAACATCGGTGAACTCATCGATGCCACGCGACCGGTGAACGACGTGCGAGTGGAGACGCTCTGATGACTCGAATCCTCGCTCTCGATCCGATCGCGATCGGCGACCTCGTGTGGACGCCGCTTCTCATCATCCTCCTGAAGGTCGTCGGCATCTTCGTCGTCGGCCTCGTCGTCACCATGTTCATGGTGTGGTTCGAGCGCAAGGCCATCGCTGGGATGCAGAACCGCATCGGTCCGAACAAGGCCGGCCCGTTCGGACTCCTTCAGACCCTCGCCGACGGCATCAAGCTCTTCTTCAAGGAAGATCTGATTCCCGATCGCGCCGATCGTTTCGTCTTCAAGTTGGCGCCGTACCTCGCGTTCGTGCCGGCCTTTCTCGTGTGGGCGGTCATCCCGCTCGGCGGCGATTTCTCCGACGGCAAGGACGGCCTCGTGACCTGGTTCGGCGAGACCACACGGGTGCAGCTCGCCGATCCGCCGATCGGCATCCTGCTCGTGCTCGCCATGTCGTCGATCGCGGTGTACGGCATCATGCTCGCCGGCTGGTCGAGCGGCTCGAAGTACCCGCTGCTCGGTTCGGTGCGCGCGTCGGCGCAGATGGTGTCGTACGAAGCGGCGCTCGGGCTGAGTCTCGGCACGGTTCTCCTCCTCGCCGGCACGCTGTCCACCAGTGGCATCGTCGCCAATCAGGATCGGTTCCTCGACTGGCACGTGGTGTCGACTGGCGTCGTGCCCTTCGTGATCTTCCTCATGGCGGCCACCGCCGAACTGAATCGCCCTCCCTTCGACCTCGTCGAAGCCGAACAGGAACTCGTGGGCGGCTTCAACACCGAGTACTCCAGCATCCGCTTCGGCCTCTTCTTCCTCGCTGAATTCATGAATGCGGTCACCATGAGCGGCATCATCGTCACGCTGTTCTGGGGCGGCCCGCAGGGACTGTTCGACATCCCGGTGATCCCGGGTGCGATCGAAGGCACCGTCTGGTTCATCGCCAAGACCCTCGTGTTCCTCTATGTGTACGTGTGGTTCCGCGCCACGTTGCCACGGTTCCGCTACGACCAGCTCATGGATCTCGGCTGGAAGATTCTCATCCCAGCCGCGCTCGGCTGGTTCTTGTTGATGGCGGCTTTGCGACTCGGCCGCGACCAGGACTGGAACGCCGTCGCGGTGGCGGTGGTGGCGGCGGTCGTTCTGATCGCTTGCGCAGGCTTGATCGCGGCCGCCATGAAGGTGAGTCGAAGCAATCGCGAGCGGGAAGGGGCGATGTTCTGATGGGCTACCTCGGAGGATTCCTCGTCTCGATCAGCCAGGTCGGTCGTCGCAACAAGATGACCCGCGAATATTCGGGTGGTCGAGAGTTCAAGAAGGGCAAGCCGCATCGCGACGAGAAGGCCCCCAAGCCGGAGCGTCTGCACGGTCGTCACGTTCTCAATCGGTACGAGGACGGGATGGAGAAGTGCATCGGCTGCGAACTCTGCGCCGGTGTGTGCCCGGCCAAGTGCATCTACGTGCGCGGGGCCGACAACGATCCCGAGAACCCCACCTCGCCTGGGGAGCGTTTCGGGTTCGTCTACGAGATCAACTACTTGCGGTGCATCCACTGCGACCTGTGCGTGGAAGCCTGCCCCACCGAAGCCATCACGGAATCGAAGTTGTTCGAGTTCTCGTTCACCAATCGACGCGACGCGATCTACACCAAGACCGAACTTCTCGTGGGCGACGATGGAAAGCCGCAGCACATGCCGTGGGAGGACTGGCGCGACGGCGAAGACCTGCACACGTCGGGTTGGGTGCGTGCCACGGCGCCGTCGGGCGATGCGACGTTCGAGGGAGTCGTGGGCTGGAGCGGTGAGCTCGGCTACGGTGTTCGCGCCCCCGAACCGGCGCAGGCCGAGCGTGACCGGGCCGACAACGACCCCGCCGAGAACGACCCCGCCGAGAACGACAAGGAGCGCTCGTGATGGAACTCGTCGTCTTCGTCCTGGCGGCGGCGATGATCCTCGTCGGGGCGATCGGCGTGATCGTGCGCAGCAATCCGGTGCACGCCGCGCTGAGTCTCGTCCTCACCTTGTTCGGCATCGCGGTGCTCTTCGTCGCCCAAGAGGCTCATTTCCTCGCTGCCGTGCAGGTGATCGTCTACGCCGGCGCCATCGTCGTTCTGTTCCTGTTCGTGATCATGCTCCTCGGCGTCGACCGCACCGAGGACATCAAGATCGAGCCGTTCCGTGTCCAGCGTCCGTTGGCCGCCGTGGTCGGCCTCGGTGTGGTCGGCCTGGTCGTCGCGTCGGTGTCGGCGTCGCGTGACGCCATCGGCACGGGAACCGGTGCCGGTCTCGACATCCCCACCGTCACCGGCGACAACGACTCCAACATTCGTCAGATCGCCCGCAGCGTCTTCACCGATTACGTCGCGGCCTTCGAACTCACCTCGGTGCTGCTCGTGGTGGCCGTGGTCGGAACGGTGATGTTGACCCGCCGGATCAAGAGCGGAAAGGGTCGCTCGTGAACCCCCTTCTGTCTGCCGCCACACCCACGACCACCTGGTACCTCGTACTGGCCGCCGTTCTGTTCGGTATCGGAGCAGTCGGTGTGCTCGTGCGTCGGAATCCCCTCGTCATGTTCATGTGCATCGAACTGATGCTCAACGCCGTGAACCTGAGCTTCGTGGCCCTGGCCAAGCGCCTGGGCGACATCGGAGGTCAGACCACCGTGTTCTTCGTGATGGTCGTGGCGGCCGCCGAAGTCGTGGTCGGTCTCGGCATCATCGTGTCCATCATGCGACGGCGCCCCGGAGCGACCGCCGACGACATCGCGGCGCTGAAGGGCTGACCCATGCTCGATCTCATCTGGCTCGTTCCTGCCCTGCCGCTGGCCGGCTTCGTGATCATTCTCCTCTTCGGCCGACTCCTCGGTGAACCCAAGGCTGGTTTCCTCGCCACGGCGATGGTCGGCGGATCGTTCGCCGTCACGGCCGGAGTCTTCTTCGACCTGCTCTCGCGCCCCGAAGCCGAACGTGCTCATGTCGAGAAGCTCTTCACCTGGATGCCGGTCGGGTCGCTGCAGGTCGACTTGGCCTTCCTCGCCGATCCTCTGAGCATCACGATGGCCCTCTTCGTCACGGGAATCGGTTCGCTCATCCACCTCTACGCCATCGGCTACATGCACGGTGACCCGAAGTTCTCGAAGTTCTTCCTGTACCTCAACCTTTTCGTCTTCTCGATGTTGATGTTGGTGCTCGGCGAGAACCTGCTCGTCACCTTCCTCGGTTGGGAAGGTGTGGGTGCCTGCTCGTACTTCCTCATCTCGTTCTGGCACACGCGTGAGAGTGCGGCCACGGCCGGCAAGAAGGCCTTCGTCACCAACCGTGTCGGCGACTGGGGCGTCATGATGGCCATGTTCCTGGCCTTCGGTGCGGCCGGCACGCTCAGCTATTCCGGTATCAACCACGCCGCCGAAGAGGGAATCATCTCGGGTGTCACCGCCACGGCGATCGGCCTCATGCTGTTCGTCGGCGCGGCCGGCAAGAGCGCGCAGTTGCCGTTGTACGTGTGGTTGCCCGACGCCATGGAAGGCCCCACCCCGGTGTCGGCGCTCATCCACGCCGCCACCATGGTCACCGCGGGTGTGTTCCTCATGACCCGCGTCAATCCGGTGCTGGAAGTCGCCTACGACTGGGCGCCCACCATCATCGCGATCGTCGGTGTCGCCACCGCCTTGTTCGCCGCGACCATCGCGGTCGCGCAGAACGACATCAAGAAGGTGCTGGCGTACTCGACCGTGAGCCAGTTGGGCTTCATGTTCCTCGCCGTCGGCTCGGGTGCCTACGTGGCCGCCATCTTCCACATGGTGACCCACGCCTTCTTCAAAGCGCTGCTGTTCCTCGGTTCGGGTTCGGTCATCCACGGCATGCACCACGAACAGGACATGCGCAAGATGGGGGCGTTGCGGGTACTCATGCCGGTCACTGCGTTCACCTTCATCATCGGTTGGCTCGCCATCGCCGGCGTGCCGCCGTTCGCCGGGTTCTGGAGCAAGGACGAGATTCTCCTCTATGCGTTCGCCGAGAGCCCGATCCTCTATGCGGTCGGAATGGTCACCGCGTTGCTCACCGCCTACTACATGACGCGTCAGGTGATCATGGTGTTCTTCGGCGAGGCCCGTTGGAACGATCACAGCGAGGAGCACGGCGCGCACGGCGACTTCAAGCCCCACGAGAGCCCGGTCGTCATGTTGATCCCGCTCGTCGTCCTGGCCGGTCTGTCGGTCGTCGGTGGGGCGATGCAATTGCCGTTCAGCAAGGATCTGCACTTCCTCGAGGAGTGGTTGCATCCGGTGGTCGAATTCGGCGAGGCCGACATCAAGGGCACCTGGGCCTACGACAACAAGTACGTCTTGCTCGGCGTGGCCGTGGTGGTGGCGTTGGTCGGCATCGCCGTGTCGGTCGCCGTCTACGCCAGGAAGAAGATCGCCGCCGTCGAGCCGAAGCTGCTCGCCGACGGCTGGTACTACGACTCGGCCATCGCGCGCTTCATGGGCGGCCCGGGTCGCAAGGCGTTCGACGGTGTCGCTTGGGTCGACCGCAACGTGGTCGACGGTGCGGTCAACGGTGTGGGTCGCGTCGTGCAGGTGGCCGGTGGCACCTTGCGTCGTGGTCAGACCGGCGCGGTGCGTAACTACGCGGCGTTCATCGGTGTGGCGGTGGTCGCCTTGCTGGTCTGGTTCTTCGTGCGAGGGGTGGTGCTCTGATGTCGCTACTCGCTTCCGGAACCGGTGAAGCCCTCTCGTTCCCCATCCTGACCGCGCTCGTGCTGGTCCCGCTGATCGGTGCGATCGCCACTCTCTTCACGACAGCGCGTCGTCCCGAGATCACCAAGATGGTGGCTCTCTTCTCATCGGTGGTCACCGGCGGAATGAGCCTGTGGTTGCTCGCGTCGTTCGAGACCGGTGACGCCGGATTCCAGTTCGTGTCGAAGCACGAGTGGATCCAGTCGTGGGGGATCGGTTGGCATCTCGGTGTCGACGGGATCTCGCTGTTCCTCGTCGTGCTCACCGGAGTGCTGTTCCCGCTCGCCATCGTCGGCTGCGATCCACATCACGACGAGAAGCCCTACTTGGCCTGGATCCTGATGCTCGAGGCCGGAGTCATGGGTTCGTTCCTGAGCCTCGACCTCGTCCTGTTCTTCCTCTTCTTCGAGATCGTGCTCGTGCCCATGTACTTCCTCATCGGTCGTTGGGGTTACGACCAGCGCGTGTACGCCGCCACCAAGTTCTTCCTGTACACGATGGTGGGTTCGGCGTTCATGTTGGTGGGCATCGTCACCACGGCTCTGCTGGCATCGGACCA
Organism: Actinomycetota bacterium; assembly: GCA_039800005.1. GTDB lineage: Bacteria > Actinomycetota > Acidimicrobiia > Acidimicrobiales > Ilumatobacteraceae > Casp-actino8. The sequence goes on from JBDLRN010000064.1 coordinate 50,044, forward strand.
GCTCGGCGGAGTCACGTTCGATCTGGTCGAGATCGCCGAGGGCGCCAACTTCGCGGCGAGCACCGGTCGTTGGCTGTTCTTCGCCTTTGCCATCGCCTTCGCCGTGAAGGTTCCGCTCTTCCCATTGCACACGTGGTTGCCCGATGCGCACACTCAGGCCCCGACGGCCGGTTCGGTCATCTTGGCCGGTGTATTGCTGAAGCTCGGCACCTACGGCCTGGTGCGCTTCGGCGTGTACTTGTTCCCCGAGGCCGCCGTGTGGAGCCGCGAGTTGTTCCTCACTCTCGCCGTGATCGGCATTCTCTGGGGAGCGATCGCCGCGACCATGCAGACCGATCTGAAGCGACTGGTCGCCTATTCGTCGGTGGCTCACCTCGGTTTCATCGTGCTCGGTACGTTCGCCTTCACCACCGAAGCCATCAGCGGCGGGGTGATGCAGATGGTCAACCATGGTGTGTCGACCGGTGCACTCTTCCTCCTGGTCGGCATGATCTACGAACGACGCCACACGCGGGCCATCGCCGAGTTGAAGGGCCTGCAGAAGGTCGCGCCGATCTTCGCCGCCGCGTTCATGGTCGTGATGCTCTCGAGCATCGGTGTTCCCGGCCTCAACGGTTTCGTGGGCGAGTTCCTGGTCCTCATCGGGAGCTTCTCGACCGCTCGCTGGTGGGTCGTGATCGGCACGGTCGGTGTGATCCTCGCCGCGCTCTATCTGCTCTGGGCCTACCAGCGGGTCTTCCACGGTGAGCCCGACGAGGCCAACTCGTCGTTCCGCGAGTTGCGCCTGCGAGAGGGTGCAGTGCTCTTGCCCTTCATCGGCCTCATCGTGTTCTGCGGTCTCTACCCCAAGCCCATGCTCGATCGCATCGAGCCGAGTGTGAAGGTTCTGCTCGAACGGGTGGAGGAACGGACAGGCTTCCAGACGTCGACCGGTGATCACTCCCACGGCGACATGCATGGCGATTCCGACGACGAGTCCCACGGCGAGTCCCACGACGAGTCCGACAACGAGAAGGGTGAAGGCTGATGCCCCCCATCGACTATCCCGCGATCGACTGGCTGGCCGTCTCGCCCATGATCGTGGTGCTCGTCGGGGCACTCGTTCTGCTCGTGGTCGGATCGCTCACCCGCATGTGGCCGCGCTCGCTCTACGCCCTCGTCACCGTGGCTGTCGTCGTGCCGGCCGTGATTCTGGAGATGGTGCTCTGGAACCGAGTCGGGCACGAAGGGCCGGTGTCCATCGTCGACGACGCGCTCTCGATCGATCGTCTGACGCTGTTCGCCTGGATCGGAATCACCGTCGCCGTGGGTCTGGTCGCCTTGTCGACGTCGGAGTACCTGCGTCGAGAAGAACTCGACGGCCCCGAGACCTACGCCATGTACCTCGCCGCCGCCATCGGTGCCATGGTCATGGCCTCGGCCAACGACTTCGTCGTGATGTTCCTCGGTCTGGAGACCCTGTCGATCGCCCTCTACGTATTGGCGGCGAGCCATCGTCGTCGCGCCGAGAGCCAAGAGAGCGGTCTCAAGTACTTCGTTCTCGGTGGCTTCGCGTCGGCTTTCTTCCTCTACGGCATCGCGCTCCTCTACGGCTCGACCGGCACCACCAACCTGTCGGGTATGGGCGAGTTCCTCAGAGGGCAAGTGTTCCTCGACGGTGACGACGCCATGCTCCTCGCCGGACTGGCCCTGTTGTTGGTGGGTCTCGGCTTCAAGATCGCCGCCGTGCCGTTCCACTTCTGGACACCCGACGTGTACCAGGGTGCACCGACGCCCACCACGTCGTTCATGGCGTCGATCGGCAAGTTCGCGGCCTTCGCCGCGATGTTGCGTGTCCTGCTCGTGGCGCTGCCCACTCGCGCCGACGACTGGCGTCCGGTCGTCTGGGTGATGGCCATCGCGTCGGTCGTGATCGGCTCGATCCTCGCCGTGGCCCAGACCGACGTGAAGCGCATGCTCGCCTACTCGTCGATCAGCCACGCCGGTTTCATCCTCATCGGCGTGGAAGCGGCCGGACACAGTGGCGACACCGCCGGTCTGCCGTCGGCTCTCCTGTACCTGATGCTCTATTCGGTCCTCGTCGTCGGCACGTTCACGGTGATCTCCCTCGTGAGTCGTACCGGTGACGGTCGCACCGATCTGGCTTCGTTCCGTGGGCTGTCGAAAGAGCGACCGGCCTTGGCGCTGGCCATGACGGTGTTCCTCTTCGCCCAGGCCGGAATGCCGGTCACGTCCGGCTTCATCGCCAAGTTCGGCGTGATCAAGGCGGCGGCCGACAACCAGAGTTACGCCGTCGCCATCGTGGCCATGGTCGCCTCGGTCATCGCTGCCGTCCTCTACCTACGCATCATGATCAGCATGTGGCTGTCGGACGCCGAAACAGGCGACGAAACTCGCGAGAAGGTTGCCGTTCCGTTCACCTCGGCGATCGTGATCCTGGCCGCGGTGATCTTCACGATCGTGGCCGGTGTGTTCCCGGGCTGGCTGATCGACGCCAGTCGTGACGCGCTGGCCGTTGTTCGCTGATTCTCTGTTCCGGCCCCAGTGTTGCGGTGTGTCCCGACGGGCACACACCTGCGTGACAGACTGGCGTCGTGCTGACACCCCCGGCCTATCTCTCGCCGTCGTCGATCGGTACGTATCGGGACTGCCCGCAGAAATTCAAGTTCTCGCGCATCGACGGACTGAAAGAGCCACCCACCTGGGCCACCCACCTCGGAACCTTCGTCCACGAGGTGCTCGAACACCTCTACCAACTCGATCCCGACGAACGCACCGTCGACGCAGTTCGCACGCTGGCGGGGGAGCGGTGGCGGATCAGCGATTGGGAAGCCGCGGTCCTGGCCCTCGAGAACCGGCCCGGTGAGATCAAGGACTTCAAGGTCCAGGCCTTTGCGTGCATGCAGAACCTCTGGAAGCTCGAGGAGCCCCGTGAGGTCGAACTGATGGGCATGGAGCACGAAGTCAAGGTGTCCGTCGAGGGAGTCGCTCTGCGCGGATTCATCGATCGCTTCCTGATCGGTGACGACGGGGCGGTCGTGATCGGCGACTACAAGACCGGCAAGGTACCCAATCCGCGCTTCACGTCCGAAGACGCCAAGTTCTTCCAGTTGCTCACCTACGCGCTCATGTTGCGCGAATCCGATCAGGAAGAGACGTCACGCGTCGAGTTGCTCTATCTGAAGGACGGGGTCCGGCACGACGTCACCGTCACGCCGGTGAAGTTGGCCATCGCCCAGGGAACCATCGTCGAGACCAAGGAAGCCATCGACGCGGCGTGTGATCGTGGCGAGTTCGAATGCAACGTGACCAAACTCTGCGACTGGTGTTATTTCAAGCCCCAGTGTCCGGCCCACCAGAAGTAGTTCAGCGCGCGACGCGGATCAACCTGTCGAACAGTCGTTGCTGTTCGGGGTCGACATCGGCCGAGTCCTCGGGATGCCACTGCACACCGACGACCCAGGTCTTGCGGGTGGCTTCGACGGCTTCGATCGTTCCGTCGTCGTGACGGCCGACCACGTGCAGATCGTCGGCGACGCGATCGAGGCATTGATGATGGTACGAATGGCAGCGAGCCGGACGTGCGGTCGCCATGGCCTCGGCGACCCGAGAGCCGCCCTCGAGTTCGACCGGATGGAACTCCTTGGTGTGCCCCGGTGCGGTGATGTGCTGCACGAGGGTTCCACCGAGCGACACGTTCAGGATCTGGATGCCGCGACAGATGGCCAGGATCGGCTTGTCGGCCCGCCAGAAGGCGTCGACGACCGCGAGCTCGACGGCGTCGTGCCGATCGTTGACGCCGTACAGCTGTGGTGCGTTCGTCTCCTGCCCGTAGCGAGCCGGATTCACGTCACCGCCGCCGTGCAACACGAGCGCGTCGCACGCGGCGACGAGTCGGTCGATCGACGCACGGTCGAAGTCGAGTGGGGGAACGATGACCGGAGTACCACCGGCGCGGGCGACGGCTTCGGAGTAGCGCCGTCCGGCTCCGAAGGCCTCGCCGCGCACCCCCGGTCCTTCGGGCATCTCCCGTCCGACGATCGACACGAGTGGTGACGTCATCGGATCATTGTGCCAGGTGGGCGACACGGCATGATGTCTCCATGAGTTCACTCTTCGACACCGTGTCGTTCGCCCACGGACCGTCCATGCCCAATCGCTTCATGCTTGCGCCGCTCACCAACATGCAGAGTCACGCCGACGGAACGTTGTCCGACGACGAGAAGAATTGGCTCGTGAAGCGGGCCGAGGGCGGATTCGGTCTGGTGATGACCTGTGCCGCTCACGTGCAGAAGCGCGGACAGGGATTCCCCGGACAACTCGGCACGTTCGCCGACGATCACGTGCCGGGTCTCGCCGGTCTGGCGAGTGCCATCAAGAGTCACGGCAGTGTGGCCGTGGTGCAGTTGCATCACGCCGGGCATCGTTCGCCCAAGGACCTGATCGGTGAAGCGCCGGTCTGTCCGTCGGACGATCCGGAGACCGGAGCGCGTGCGCTTTCCACTGAGGAGACCGAGCAGTTGATCGCCGATTTCGTGGCCGCCGCGGTGCGCTGCGATCGAGCCGGTTTCGACGGTGTCGAACTGCACGGCGCCCACGACTACATGATCTGCGAGTACCTCAACCCGGAACTCAACCGACGTACCGATCACTACGGTGGGTCGTTGGAGAACCGATCGCGACTGTTGATGGAGATCGTGGCCGGGATCCGCCGCGACTGTCGCTCCGACTTCAATCTGTCCGTTCGACTGTCACCCGAGCGATTCGGTATGCGCACCCCGGAGATCCGTGAAGTGTTCGGCTCGTTGGTCGACGCGGGAGTCGATTTCGTCGACATGTCGTTGTGGGACGTGTTCAAGGAACCGGCCGATCCCGACTTCGCCGGTCGACGGCTGATCGACGTCTTCGCCGAATTGCCGCGGGGGCGAACTCGTCTCGCGGTGGCCGGCAAGTTGTACTCAGCGGCCGATGCGCAACGCGCCATCGACGCCGGAGCCGACATCGCGGTACTCGGACGCGCAGCGATCCTGCACCACGACTTCCCCCGACTCGCGAAGGACGACGCCCAGTTCGTGATGCGCGATCTCCCGGTCTCTCCCGAGACGCTGAAGAGCGAAGGGTTGTCCGACTCGTTCGTCGGCTACATGCGCAACTGGCCGGGTTTCGTCACCGAGTGACGATCGTGACGGTCGCGGCTCAGTCGCGTAGGTCGTAACCGGCCGCGCGAACAGCGTCGACGATGCGTTCGGCGTGTTCGGGTCCGCGCACCTCGAGAACGGCGTTCACACCTGTTTCACGCACGTGCAGGTCGACCCCCTCGCGCACGTGCTCGATGTCGATCACACTCGCGCCGTTGTCGGCGAAGACCGTGAGCAGTTTGGCGAGTCCACCAGGGCGGTCGCTCACCCGCACGAAGAGGATGAGTCGACGCCCGGCTTGGGTCTCGTGACGTCGGATGAGGCCGGGCACCACGCCGAGATCGACGTTGCCTCCCGACAGCACGACGCAGGTGGTGCCATGACGCGCCGGTGCGACGCGTTCCGACAGAAGTGCGGCCACACCGACCGCACCAGCGCCTTCCACGTACAACTTGGCGCGCTCCATGAGATACACCATCGAATCGGCGACCGCGTCTTCGTCGACCACCACCACGTCGTCGATCCAGTTCTCGACGAGCGGCTCGGTGTACTGGCCCGGACGCTTCACCGCGATCCCGTCGGCGAGAGTGACGACCGGACCCGACGGCACGACGCCGTTGGCGTACGGCGCGCACGCCTCCACTTGGACGCCGATCACCTTGATCGAAGGGTCGTGCATCTTCACGGCGATCGCCACACCGGTCGCCAGTCCACCACCGCCGAGGGGAACGATCACTCGACGCAAATCCGACACGTCGTCGATCAATTCGAGTCCGAGCGTGGCCTGTCCGGCGATTACGATCGGATCGTCGTACGGATGGCAGAACGTCATTCCGGTTTCGCTCGAGTGCTGGCGCGCGAAGCCGACGGCGTCGTCGAGTGAATCGCCACCTTCGATGACGTTGGCGCCGAATTCGCGACACGCCGCGATCTTGGCGATCGGGGCATTGGTCGGCACGAAGATGTCGCACGGTGCGCCGAACTCGCGGGCGGCGAAGGCGAGTGACTGTGCGTGATTTCCCGCACTACCGGCCGTGACCCCGCAGCGCGCCGCATCGCCGAGCGAGGCCAGTTTGTTCATCGCGCCGCGAATCTTGAAACTCCCGGTGCGTTGCAGGTTTTCGGCTTTCAGCACCACCTGGCCGCCCGTGCGCTGCGACAGCGTGTACGACCCGGTGATCGGCGTGTGTTGGACGACCCCGACGCCGGCGGCCCGGGCCGCGTCGATCTGCGCCCGGGTGATCTCCGGGACCCCGCTCTTCCCCATGCGCGGTCTACCGTACCGGTGTGCGCGCCCTCGTGATCGCCAACGCCGACGACGCCGATCCCGGGATCGTGGGGGAGCGGTTCCGCCACCACGGGGTGGCCTTCGCCGACGGATTCCGGGAGCACCCCGGCGACTGGCCCGATCTGGCCGGCCGAGACCTGGTCCTCCTGCTCGGGTCGGAGTGGAGCGTCTATTGGGACCAGGTGGCCGACTCGGTCCGAGCCGAATGTGCGCTCGTGAACGAGGCCGTTCGGCGGGGGACCCCGGTCTTCGCCATCTGTTTCGGGGCCCAGATCACCGCGAAAGCCCTGGGTGGGACGGTCGAGCGGGCTCGGCGCCCCGAGGTCGGCTGGCACCGCGTCGACAGCGATCGGCCCGATCTGATCGAGTCCGGCCCCTGGTTGCAGTGGCATTTCGACACCTTCACCGTCCCAGCCGGGCTCACCGAGATCGCCCGCAGCCCGTCGGGACCCCAGGCCATGGTGGGTCCACGGCTGCTGGCCACCCAGTTCCATCCGGAAGCGACCGAGACCATGTTGTCGCAGTGGACCTCGGGTGACCCCGACGACCTCATCCGGTTGGGCCTCGACCCCGACCAGATCATGGCCGACACCCGACGCGAGGTCGTGGCCAGCCGCCCGCGGGCCGAAGCTCTGGTCGACTGGTTCGTCGAACAGCACCTGGGACGAGTCGGGGTCCGGGTCGCGACGAGCGAATAGAGGTCACACGCTGGGCCGAAGTTGGGTCGTGGTTCGACCCTCGTAGTAGCGTCTCACGACGATGTCGGACTTTCTGAGGTCGTACCTCACCGTCTTCTGGTTCGGGCTGGCGGCCCTCCTTTTGGCCTCCCTCTTGTTGGGGATCTCCGCCCTCATCCGCCCGGTACGTCCCACCCGGGAGAAGTTGCTCACCTACGAGAGCGGTGTCGATCCGGTCGGTGACGGCTGGACGCAGAGCCAGATTCGTTATTACGTCTTCGCCCTGTTGTTCGTCGTGTTCGACGTGGAAGCCGTCTTCATCTTCCCGTGGGCCACTCAACTCGAGCGCTATGGCACCTTCGGCCTGGTCGAAATGGGTGTCTTCGTCGGAGTTCTCTTGCTCGGTCTCGTCTACGCCTGGCGCAAGGGCGTCCTTCGCTGGGTGTAATCACAAAGGAGTCACATGGGTCTCGTCGACCGCGGGCGGCTCCCCAAGCCGCTGAATTCACTGCTCAACCTCGGACGCTCCTACTCGATGTGGGTGTATCAGTGGGGACTCGCGTGTTGCGCCATCGAGATGGGCGCGGCGTTCGGCTCACCGCGTTACGACGTGATGCGTCTCGGTGTGATCCCGTTGCCCGCCAGCCCTCGTCAGGCCGACCTGGTCGTGATCTCGGGAACCGTGACCGACAAGATGGCACCGGCCATCAAGCGTCTCTACGAGCAGATGCCCGATCCGAAATACGTGATCTCGATGGGTTCGTGCGCCAACTGCGGCGGCCCGTACTGGGACAGCTACTCGGTCACCAAGGGAGTCGATCAGTTGATCCCGGTCGACGTGTACATCCCGGGTTGTCCGCCGCGGCCCGAAGCACTCCTCGAAGGTGTGGTTCTTCTGCAGCAGCGCATTCGCAACGAGGACATGGGTGCCCGTTGGCGTGGCGAGGGCTCCAAGCCCATCGTCGTCGAGGACCGTGGACGTCGCAGCCTGAAGGCGGGTGAGCCGAGTGTCGTCTGACGCCCCGGTCGCCGAGATTCCCGGCGACACACTTCGCGAACGCATCGTCGACGACCTGCGCTCGCACATCGGCGACGCCCTCGTCGACAGCCTGGTGAAGCCGGGTGACGACGTGTGGGTGCGCGTTCGCCCCGACGCCTGGCTCGACACCGCGCGGACTCTTCGTCAGCAGATGGGCTTCGATTACTTCTGCTTCCTCTCGGCCATCGACTGGATGCCGTCGCCGTACGGCAAGGGTGAAGACGACCCCACCGCCCCGCCGCCCGAGCGCGACGACACCATCCGCCAGGGTTACGCCGGTGGTGACACTCGGTTCCAGATGCTGGCTCGAGTCACGCATCCGACACTCCATGTGGGCGTCAACGTGAAGTGTGACCTCGACGACGCTCAGCCGGTCGTCGATTCGTGGATCCCCGTGTACGCCGGCGCCAATTGGCACGAGCGCGAGACACACGAGATGTTCGGCATCGGATTCAACGGCCACCCCGATCTGCGCAACATGTACCTGCCCACCGACTTCGAGGGTCATCCGCTTCGCAAGGACTTCCCGCTGCTCGCGCGCATGGTCAAACCGTGGCCGGGCATCGTCGACGTGGAACCCCTCCCCGGTGGCGGCGACGACGAGGAAGGTGACGGAGAATGACCTCGACCGAATCGCTGATCGACCGTCGTCAGATGGCGTACATCGCGGCCCAGGCCTCCGATGCCCGTCTCAACGTCGAACTCGAGACCGAGGGCATGACCCTCAACATCGGACCGCAGCACCCGGCCACGCACGGGACCCTGCGCATCATCGCCCGTCTCGACGGCGAACAGGTGGTGTGGGCCGAGCCGTCGTGCGGCTACATGCACCGCGGATACGAGAAGCTCACCGAAGTGCGCACCTATCCGCAGGTGACCACTCTCGTCAACCGCATCGACTGGCTCGGATCGTTCGCCAACGAGGTGCCGTTCATCCTGGCGGCCGAGAAGTTGATGGGTATCGAGGCACCGCCGCGTGCCCAGTGGATCCGCACGATCCTCTTCGAGTTGTCGCGCATCGCCAACGTGTCGTTGTTCCTCGGCGACCTCGGTGTGCAGATGGGTGCCATCACACCGGTGTTCATGGCGTTCCGCGACCGCGAATACGTGCTCAACCTCATCGAAGGAGCCACGGGTGGTCGCTTCCATCCCAACTTCGACCGTATCGGCGGCTTGAAGGACGATCTGCCGGCCGGATTCGTCGACGAGACCCGCGCCGTGATGAAGAAGTTGCGCAACTTCTGCGACGAGATCGAAAACCTGCTGTTCGGCAACGAGATCTTCCAGAGTCGTATGCGTGGCATCGGTGTGATCCCGAAGGACGTCGCTCTGCAGTACGGCCTGTCGGGCGCCAACCTGCGCGCGAGCGGTGTCGACTGGGACCTGCGCCGTGATCAGTCGCTTCCCATGGCCTGGAACAAGGTCGACTGGAAGGTCTGGACCCATCCCGACGGCGACTCGTTCGCTCGTTGCTGGGTGCGTCTCCAGGAGACGCGGGAAGCGACGCTCATCGTCGACCAGCTGCTCGACTCGATTCCGTCCGGCCCGGTCATGGCCAAGGTGCCGCGCATCATCAAGGTGCCCGAAGGTGAGGCGTGGGTCTCGACCGAGAACCCGCTCGGCGAGATGGGCTACTACGTCGTGAGCAAGGGCGACCTCGGACCGTTCCGCACCAAGATCCGCTCGGCGAGCTTCAACAACATCTCGATCGTGCCGTGGGTGCTGAAGGGTGTCTACGTCCCCGACATCATCACGATCCTGGCGTCGCTGTACTTCATCCTCGGAGACATCGATCGCTGATGAACGCCGCCTCGCTCCTCGCCGTCGACCTGCCGTACTGGGCGCAGTCGCTCCTGCGCGTCCTCGGTGGAATCGTCGCCGTGCTCCTGCCGGCCGGCACGATCGTCTACGTCTTCCTCTTCAAGATGATGTCGTTCATGCAGAGCCGACTCGGACCCATGGAAGCCGGACCCTTCGGTTCTCTCCAGTTGGTGGCCGAAGTCGGCAAGTGGCTGCAGAAGGAGGACATCACTCCGGAGCGGGCCGATCGGTTCATCTTCAAGGCCGCGCCGTTGGTGGTGCTGGTCTCGACGTTCTTGTTGGTGGCAGTCGTGCCGTTCGGTCCCGATGCGTGGTTCACCGACTTCGAAGCCGGTGTCTTCTACATGCTCGCGGTGGGTTCGGTGAGCGTGCTCGGCATCATCATGGCGGGCTGGGCCAGTGCCAACAAGTACTCGCTCCTCGGCGGTTTGCGAGCCGCCGGTCAGCTCATCGCCTACGAGTTGCCGATGGTGCTCGCCGTGGTCGGTGTGATCATCCAGGCCGGCAGCATGAACCTCCAGCAGATCGTGTTCGCGCAGAACGCCGGCTCGATGTTCGGCTGGGACGGTCTGGGCAATCCGTATCTGCTCACTCAGTTCGTGGGCTTCCTCGTCTTCATGATCGCCGTCCAGGCCGAACTCACCCAGGCGCCGTTCGACATGCCGATCGCCGAATCCGAACTCGTGTCGGGTTACATGACCGAGTACTCGGGATTCCGCTTCCTGACCTTCTTCATCGCCGAGTTCGCCACCGCAGGCGTGTTCTCGCTCATCGCCTCGGTGCTGTTCCTCGGTGGCTGGGGCATTCCGTTCGCCTGGTTCGGTTGGGAGACGCTGAACGACGTCGACGACTGGATGAACGTCGTCGGCCCGCTGATCATGGTCGCCAAGATGATGCTGCTCGCCTTCATCATCATGTGGGTCCGTTTCAGTTATCCGCGTTTCCGCGAGGACCAGTTGCAGAAGTTCGCGTGGAAGGTGCTCGTTCCCGTGTCGTTGATCAACATCATGTTCACCGCGATTCTGAAGGTGGCGTTCTGATGCCCAAGGTCCCCGGTCTCATCAAAGGTCTCGGTGTCACCCTCAACACGCTCGTCCGTACGACGACGCAGGGTGCCAACACCGTGCAGTACCCGCACGAGAAGGAAGCACCGCCGCTGCGCGCGCGCGGTGTCATCGCCCTGCGCGAAGACAATTGCACGTCGTGCATGTTGTGCGCGCGCTCGTGTCCCGACTGGTGCATCTACATCGAGGGTCACAAGGAACTCGCTCCGCCGCGCCGCGCTGGTGGCAAGCCCCGTCAGGTGAACAAGCTCGACCGCTTCGACATCGACTACGCGCTGTGCATGTACTGCGGCATCTGCGTGGAAGTGTGCCCCTTCGACGCTCTCTTCTGGAGCCCCGAGTACGAGTACAGCGAACCGCACATCGCCGATCTGCTCCACGACAAGAACAAATTGGGCGAGTGGATGGAAACCGTGCCCGAGGCTCCGGCTCTCGAGGCCGGCGCCGAGAAGAAGGGCAAGAAGTGATGGTCGCCGCCGACGTCCTCGTGGCCCAGAACGTCGGGTTCGGGATCATCTCGTTGTTGATGATCGTCGGCGCCCTACGAGTCGTCACCGTGAAGAACGTCGTTCATGCCGCTCTCTGGCTGGTCATCGTCCTCTCGGGTGCCGCCGCCCAGTACCTGCTGCTGTCGGCCGAATTCGTGGCGGTGACCCAGGTGCTCGTCTACGTGGGAGCGGTGATGGTGCTGTTCCTGTTCGGCACCATGCTCACCCGCGCCAAGATCGGTGCCGAGGCCGACCTGAACAACAAGAACTGGGGTATCGCCGTTCCGGTGTCGCTGGTCATGCTCGGCGTGATCTCGTGGGTACTGATCGACGGTTTCGGTGACGACCGGCTTCCGAACCCTGACGAAGCCGGCCAGGTGCCCGTTCAGGTGTTGAGTGACGACATCTTCGGCCCGTACCTCCTGCCCTTCTGGGCCCTGTCGTTCGTCCTGCTCGCCGCCGTCATCGGTGCCATCGTTCTGGCCAGGAAGGACTGAGAGCCATGCTGACCGTCCAGTTCCTCCTGTTGGCCGCGATCCTGTTCTCGATCGGCGTGTACGGCGTACTCGCTCGCAAGAACGCGGTCATGGTCCTCATGTCGATCGAGTTGATCCTGAACGCGGTCAACTTGAACCTCATCGCCTTCGCCTATCGACTCCAGTCGATCGACGGCAACACCTTCGCCTTGTACGTGATCGCCATCGCAGCGGCCGAAGTGGGCGTGGGTCTGGCCCTCGTGCTCCTGATCTACCGCAACCGGCGCTCCATCGCGCTCGACGAACTGTCCGAGATGAAGGGCTGATCGATGATCGCTGCCGAAGCCTCCCACGTCATGTCCCATTCCGCCGGCTGGTTCCTCGAGCACGCCTGGATCATCCCGATCGTTCCGGCGGTCGCGTTCGTGCTCATCATCTTCTTCGGCAAGCGTCTGCCGATGAAGGGCAGCGAACTGGGCGTCGCGTCGATGATCGGTTCGCTCGTGCTCGCGCTCGGCGCGGCATATCAGTGGATCCAGCGCGTCGACGACGCGTCCGGCCACAGTGCCGCGTCGTTGATGAAGGCCGGTGGCGAATCGTCGCCGTTCGTGGGTCCGGTCATCCGTGAATGGACCTGGTGGCAGAGCGGCGGCCTCGAGTTCGGAATCGGCCAGCACATCGACGGACTCGCGCTCACGCTCCTCGTGGTGGTCGCCTTCATCTCGACGCTGGTGCAGTTCTACTCGCTCGAGTACCTGCGCGGAGATCGTCGCTACACCCACTTCTTCGCCGCGCTCACGCTGTTCTCGGCCGGCATGTTGAGCATGGTGCTCGCACCCAACATGGTGCAGCTCATCCTCGGCTGGGAGATCATGGGCCTCTGCTCGTTCATGTTGATCGGGCACTGGTGGGAGGACCAGGCCAACGCCCGCGCCGCCCTGAAAGCCTTCTTCACCGTGCGCGTCGGCGACGTCGGCTTGCTGGTGGGTACCGGGGTCCTCTTCTTCTCGGCCAATGCCTGGACGCAGCAGAACCTGGGCGTCAGCGGTTTCAACATCTCGGGTCTGTCGGCCTGGGCCATGTCGGGTGCGGCGAGCCAGAGCGCGCTCACGTGGGGCGCGGTCGCCCTCTTCATCGCCTGCATCGGCAAGTCCGGCCAGTTCCCGCTGCACACCTGGTTGCCCGACGCCATGGCCGGACCCACGCCGGTCAGTTCGCTGCTCCACTCGAGCACCATGGTCGTGGCCGGCGTGTTCCTGGTCGCTCGCGTGTACCCGGTCTTCTGGGAAGGCCTCGAGATCACCGACACTAACATCAACTTCATCGCCCTCATCGGCGGTGTCACCATCGTGATCGCCGCGCTGCTGGCGTTCGTGCAGCACGACATCAAGAAGGTGCTGGCGTACTCAACGGTGTCGCAGCTCGGCTACATGATGCTCGGCCTCGGTGCCGGCGCCTGGTTGCCGGCTGTGTTCCACATCTTCACGCACGCCTTCTTCAAGGCGTGTCTGTTCCTCGCCGCCGGCTCGGTGAGCCATTCGGGTTCGCATCACTCCTTCGACATGAAGAAGGACATGGGCGGTTTGGCCAAGAAGATGCCCATCACGGCGACCACGTGGATCATTTCCACGCTCGCCCTGGCGGGCGTGTTCCCGCTGGCCGGTTTCTTCTCCAAGGACGAGATCATCGACAACGTCGGCCACAACGGCTACCAGGTCTTCATGATCGTCGGTCTGTGCGGGGCCTTCCTCACCGCCGCCTACATGACCCGCGCGACGTACCTCACCTTCTTCGGTGAAGCACGCGGTGCGGCGGCCGGTGAACATCACGACGACCATGCCGATGCACATGCCGATCACGGTCACGCCGACGATCACGGACACGATGCTCACGCGGCGCACGGAGCGCACGACGATCACGGACACGATGGTCATGATGCTCACGGCCCGCACGAGAGCCCCAAGCTCATCACCGTGCCGCTGGTGATCCTGGCCGCGCTCGCCCTCACCGCCGGTCTGGCCAACGCCACGCCGTTCGGATCGAGTTGGGAACGTTTCAAGAAGTACGTCGAACCGAGTCCGGCCTTCGTGGTCGCCGAGTCCACCATGGCCACCGGTCCCGGTGAAGCGATCCGCATCGTCGAGGCCACCACGGCCACCGAAGGTGGCGGGGAAGAGGCCAAGGCCGGTTGCTCGTACGAGAACCCGCCTGCGGGCGAGGTCTGCTACTTCCCGGCCGTCAGCCATGCCAAGTTCAAGTGGAGCAAGGGTCTCTTGTCGCTCGCGATCGTGGCCGCCGGCCTGGTGTCGAGTTGGGTCTTCAGCGTTCAGTACTACACGCGTCGTAACCGTCGACTCGTGGGGCTCACCGAACGCAGCCGCGTGTTGCGCGGTGGCTATCAGTTCCTCTGGAACAAGTACTACCTCGACGTTCTCTACGAGAAGTACATCGTGCGCGCCGTCGCCTATCCGATCGCCAAGGCCACCAACTGGTTCAACCAGAACGCCATCGACGGAGTGGTCAACGGTTCCGGTCGCATCTCCCGCCGCATCGCAGGCTGGGTGTATCGCAACATCGATCAACGCGTCGTCGACGGCGCGGTGAACACCTCGGGCGCCGCGGCCCGAGGCACGGGTGGGGCCCTGCGTCCCATCCAGTCCGGCAAGGTCAATCAGTACGGAGCGCTGCTGTTCGCTGCGGCCGCCATCGGCGCTCTCGTACTCGTCATCATCAACACCTGAGGAGACACGGCATGGAAGTACTCCGTGACCAAAACTGGCTACTGACCGTCGGCACATTCTTGCCGCTGGTCGGCGTGCTGGTGATGCTGTTCATTCCCAAGGCCGACGAAGAGCTCCACAAGTTGGTCGCTCTCGTCACCGCTGCGGCCACGCTGGGAGTCGGCATCTACACCCTCACCCAGTTCGACTTCGACCAGTCCGAGAAGCTGCAGTTCTTCGCCGACACCGAGTGGATCAAGGTCATCTCGAGCAATTACACGATCGGTCTCGACGGCATGAGCCTGCCGCTCTACGTCCTGTCGATGATCGTCACCTTCCTGGTGATGATCTACTCCTGGAACCACATCCCGTCGCCGGGCAACCCGAAGGCCTTCCTCAGCCTCATGTTGATCCTGCAAACGGGTATGGCCGGAACCTTCGTCGCGCAGGACCTCATCCTCTTCTTCGTGTTCTTCGAAGTGGTGCTCCTGCCGATGTACTTCATGATCGGCGTGTGGGGTGGCGAACAGCGTCAGTACGCGTCGCTCAAGTTCTTTCTCTACACGATGTTCGGATCGGCCCTCATGTTGGTCGCTTTCATCGCTCTCTTCTTCAAGGTACGCGGCGCGCTGCCCGAAGGTGTCGAGCCGTCGTTCTCGATTCCGATGCTCACCGAATACGGCGGATTGCTCGGCCGTTCGGCGCAGGTCTGGATCTTCGCCGGCATGTTCATCGGATTCGCCGTCAAAGTTCCGATGTTCCCGTTCCACACGTGGTTGCCCGATGCTCACACGCAGGCGCCCACGCAGGGTTCGGTCATCCTGGCCGCCATCCTCCTGAAGCTCGGAACCTACGGCTTCGTGCGTATCGCCATTCCGATCCTTCCCGAAGCGGCCAAGGAATGGGCGCCCTGGATCGGCTTGTTGGCCGTGATCGGCATCATCTACGGCGCCTTCGGCTGTCTCGCCCAGACCGACATGAAGCGGCTCATCGCCTTCTCGTCGGTGGCGCACATGGGTTTCGTGATGCTCGGCATCTCGACCCTCACGCCGATGGGTTTCAACGCCGCCCTGTTCGGCATGGTCGCCCATGGTCTCATCACCGGCATGTTGTTCTTCGTGGCGGGAAGTGTGAAGGAGCGCTACCACACGCTCGAGATCGCGCGCCTCGGCGGCATGCTGAAGCAGATGCCGAAGTTGGGATGGATCCTCGGTTTCAGCGCCATGGCGTCGCTCGGCCTGCCGGGCCTGGCCGGTTTCTGGGGCGAGTTCCCGGCCATCCTCGCCGCCTACTCGCCGGCCGATGGTCTCCCGGTCGAGACCTTCCGCACCTACATGATCATCGCCGCCATCGGCACGGTGTTCGCCGCGGCCTATCTCTTGTGGATGTTCCAGCGCACCGCGTTCGGTGAGCCCAAGCCCGAGTTCGCCGGTGGCGGTCACGGATCGCACGGCGATCATGGTCACGGCCACGATGATCACGGTCACGACGACCTGCACGACGTGAACACCTACGAGTGGATCGCCTGGACCCCGTTCCTCATCGCCATCGTGGTGTTCGGTGTGTACCCGCAACTCATGTTCGAGATCTTCGACCCGGCGGTCGAAGTCGCGCTGTCGGCGTTCGGAGGCTGATCAGTGTTGTCGTCGATTCTCGCCCAGGTGCCGTGGCAGGCGCCGACGGTCGACTATCACGCGCTCGCGCCCGAGATCGTGCTGGCGGCCGGTATCTGCCTCGTCATCGTCGTCGACCTCGTGGTCGGTGAGACGAAGAAGTGGATCGCTGCGTCCCTGACCGGCTTCGTACTGCTCGGCGCGCTGTTGCCGGTCGTCACGCTCGCCGTTCACGACTCCGACGTTCGTTCGCTGTTCGACGGACGGTACGTGATCGACGAGTTCTCGCTCACTCTGAAAGCACTCTTCCTCATCGCCGGTTACGTGGTGGTCCTGCTCTCTCAGAATCACGTGGAAGAAGGCGACTATCACCAGGGCGAGTACTACATCTTGTTGCTCACGTCGCTCACCGGTATGGCGATGATGGCGTCGAGCCGTGATCTCGTCAGCATCTTCGTCGCTCTCGAGTTCCTGAGCATTCCGGCCTACATGCTCGCCGCGTGGCGCAAGCGTGACCGCAAGAGCAACGAAGCCGGCGTGAAGTACTACCTGCTCGGCGTGTTCGCCTCGGCGGTCATGTTGTACGGCATGAGTCTTCTCTACGGCGTCACAGGTTCGACTCTCCTGACCGACATCGGCCGGAGCATCACGGTCGACGGCGACTTCGGCGGGGTTCACGTGCTGGCCGTGGTGTTCGTGATCGTCGGCTTCGCCTTCAAGGTGTCGGCGGTTCCGTTCCACACCTGGGCTCCCGACACGTACGAAGGTGCGCCCACGCCCATCACCGCCTTCTTGTCGGTGGCGAGCAAGGCGGCTGGTTTCATCGCTCTGGTGACCGTGATCTACGTCGGCTTCCCGCAGGCGTCCGATGTGTGGCAACCGTTCCTCTGGGTGATGGCCGCTCTCACCATGACGGTGGGCAACTTGGTCGCGCTGCGTCAGACCAACATCGTGCGCATGCTCGCCTACTCGTCGATCAGCCAGGGCGGCTTCATCCTCATGCCGCTCGCAGTGGCCGGGATCGGCGACGCCGCCGAACCGGCTCTGCAGGCCGTGGTCGTGTATCTGCTCGTGTACGCGGCGATGAATCTCGGCATGTTCGCGGTGGTCATCGCCGTGAGCCGCACCACGCGCAGTGGTGAGATCTCGAGTCTCGGTGGACTCTTCTCGTACGCGCCCGGACTCGGCGTGTTGATGACATTGTTCCTCGCGTCGTTGGCCGGCATCCCGCCTCTCGGCGGTTGGATCGCCAAGTTCGCCGCTTTCCGTGCCGTACTCGAGGCCGGCAACGGTTGGGCCTACGCCATCGCCGTGATCGGTGCCGTCAACTCGGTCGTCGCCTTCGGCTACTACGGCAACGTCATGCGCGAGATCTGGATGCGTCCCACGCCTCACGGTGAGACGACTGCCGTGCGCACGCCGGGTTCCCTCGTGGCGGCCCTCACCATCACTGGTGCGGCCACCGTCGTGCTCGGTGTGCTGCCGGGATCGGTGTTGCGCTTCGGCGATCTGTCCGATCTGGTCGGCGCCTTCGGCGGCTGATCCGGCGTTCATGGCCGACGAACCGGCCCTCGTCCGCTTCGACGAGTTCCTCGACGACGCGCTCTACGGGCCGAGCGGCTTCTACACCACCGGTGGCCGAGCCGGTCGGCGGGGCGACTTCATCACGTCACCCGAAGTGGGCCCGTTGTTCGGAGCGGTGCTCGCGCGTTGGTGCGACGCCATGTGGCGTGAACTCGGCGAACCGTCGGACTTCTGCGTGTACGACCTGGGTGCGGGTCCGGGGACCCTGGCCCGCTCGATCCTCGCCTCCGCGCCAGAGTGTCTGGGTGGTGACGCGTCGCGTTACGTGGCGGTGGAGGTGTCGGCCGAACAGCGGGCCCGTCACCCCGAGGGCATCACCTCGGTGAGTGAGATCGGGGGCCGAGGCGACGGGTCACGGCTCACGGGAGTGGTGATCGCCAACGAACTGCTCGACAACGTGCCGTTCCGCATGCTGGTGTTCGATGGTGGATGGCGCGAATCGTGGGTGCTGCGCGACGGCGAGAACGCGAGTGAAGTGTTGCGCGACGTCGACGGTGAGATCCCGGTGCGCCTGCCCGATCGAGCGCCGCACGGTGCCCGGGTGCCGTGGCACGAACGCGGAGTGCAGATGTTGCGCGACGTGTCGGATCGACTCGACGGACATCTGTTGGTGATCGACTACATGGTGCCGGTCACGGCGTCGTTGGCGCAGCGACCGTGGCGCGAATGGTTGCGTACGTATCGCGGCCAGGAGCGCGGCGCGCACTACCTGCGCGACGTCGGGAAGCAGGACGTCACCACCGAGGTGTGCGTCGATCAACTCGAGGCCGGACTCGGTGCGGCGCGAGCCGTGCGGTCCCAGGCCCAGTTCCTCCAGCTGTGGGGGATCGAGGAGTTGGTCGAGGAAGGCAAACGGGTGTGGGCCACCGAGGCGGCGCGCCCTGGACTGCGCGCGATGACGATGCGCAGTCGGGTGAGCGAAGCCGAAGCCCTTCTCGACCCGGCCTCTCTCGGCTCCTTTACTGCCCTCACATGGTGATCTGGTGAGGAATTTTCACCGTATAGGTGAAGATCACGCACCAGATTCGGCCGGCTCGGGTCGGGATGTCATCACGGCTCCCACCACCACGACGGCCATGCCGAGCAAGGCCCACCACGAAATGTGTTCGTCGCGAAACGAGACACCGAGGATCACGCTCACGATGGGTGTGAAGAAGTTGCCGATCATGCTGCGAACCGGACCGGCACGACCGAGCAGGACGCCGTACACCGCGAAGGCCACGCCGGTACCGACCGCCCCCAGCACGAAGATCGAACTCCAAGCGCTCAGTGTGTGCTCGCTGCGGAACATCGCCGGCACTCCGAGCGGGAGGGCCCACAGCACGGCTGCGAACTCGGTCCAGAACATGAGGCGCAACGATCCGTACTTCTCGCGCAGTGGCGCGGCGATGTTGACCGCCGAGGCGTAGCACATCAGCGAGATCAGCAGCAGTGACACCCCCTTGACGTCGGCTGTCGGACCGTCGTCCTCGGCGTTGATCGACGAGAACGAGATGACGGCGATGCCGACGAAACCGACCACGACAGCGACCATGCGATGAATCGACGGAACTCGTCGGGCCCACATCGCTGTCACCACCACGCCGACGACGGGGAGGCCACCGTTCAACATTCCGGTGACGCCCGACGACACGGTCTCCTCGGCGATCGGGAACAGTAAGAACGGAATTCCCATCCACACCAACGACAACAGCCCGATCCGCCACCAGTCGCAACGATCGATCCCCCGTCGTGCCACGGGGAAGAATGCGAGAGCCAGAGCCCCGAAGAGATTTCGACCGAGTGGCACCACGGGCGCCTCGACGTGATCGATCGCGATCGAGATCCAGAGGAACGAACTACCCCACACCACGGCGATGACCGCCGACAATCCCCATTCCGCCGGACCGAACCGGAACGAGGCCTCGCTCGACGTTGCAGTGACGGATTCGGCCATGGCCTCTCCATTCTGGTCGCCTAGAGTCGCCCGACAACAGTTCATTCGCGACCTGGGGGGATCCATGTCGAACGACGAGACGACCAACATCGACGATTTGCTGCTCGAGAACCGCAAGTTCCCGCCGTCGGCCGATTTCCAGAACCGCAGCCTGGTCGCCGGGACGCATCTCTACGACGAGGCGGCGCGTGACGACGAAGGGTTCTGGGCGCGTCAGGCCGCCGAACTGCTCGACTGGGACACCGACTGGCACACCATCTGCGAGTGGAATCTTCCCTATGCGAAGTGGTTCGTGGGCGGACGCCTCAACGTCGCCCACAACTGTCTCGATCGTCACGTCGACGCCGGCCGCGGGAGCAAGGTCGCCATTCACTGGGAAGGCGAGCCCGGCGACACGCGCACCATCACCTACGCCGAATTGCTCGACGAGGTGAAGAAGTTCGCCAACGTGTTGAAGTCGCTCGGCGTACAGAAGGGCGACCGCATCAACATCTATCTGCCGATGATTCCCGAGGCGGCGGTGGCGATGCTCGCCTGCGCCCGTATCGGTGCCGCGCACAGCGTCGTGTTCGGGGGCTTCTCGTCGCAGGCGCTGGCCGATCGCATCAACGACGCGGAGGCCAAGGTGTTGATCACCGCCGATGGCGGGTATCGCCGTGGCGAAGTGTTCCCGCTGAAGACGGCTGCCGACGAGGCATTGGTCAACACGCCCACCATCGAGCACGTGGTCGTCGTGAAGCGTGGCGGCAACGCCGTCGACATGACGTCGGGCCGCGATCACTGGTATCACGACCTCATGGCCACGGCGTCGAACGACTGCCCGGCCGAGCCGATGGACAGCGAGCAGTTGTTGTTCCTGCTCTACACCTCGGGCACCACCGGCAAGCCCAAAGGCATCATGCACACGACAGGTGGGTATCTCACGCACGTTGCCTACACCCACAAATACGTGTTCGATCTGCACCCCGAAGCCGACGTGTACTGGTGCACGGCCGACGTCGGTTGGATCACCGGGCACAGTTACATCGTGTACGGGCCTTTGGCCAACGGTGCCACGCAGGTGATGTACGAAGGTGTGCCCAACTTTCCCGGCAACGATCGCTTCTGGTCGATCGTCGAGAAGTACAAGGTCACCATCTTCTACACCGCGCCCACGGCGATTCGCACCTTCATGAAGTGGGGGACCGACGAGCCCGCAAAGCACGATCTGTCGTCGTTGCGATTGCTCGGTTCGGTGGGTGAGCCGATCAATCCCGAAGCGTGGATGTGGTATCGCGAACACATCGGTGGCGGAACGTGTCCGGTGGTCGACACCTGGTGGCAGACCGAGACCGGCGGCATCATGATCAGTCCGTTGCCGGGCGCCACGACGTTGAAGCCCGGTTCGGCCACGTTTCCCTTGCCCGGCGTGTCGGCCGAAGTGGTCGACGACGCCGGCCAGCGCATCGAGCAGGGTGGGGGCTATCTCACGCTCACGCGTCCGTGGCCGGGCATGTTGCGCGGCATCTGGGGTGACGGCGAGCGCTACCGCGAGACCTACTGGAGTCGTTTCCCCGATCGCTACTTCGCCGGCGACGGGGCGAAGCTCGACGCCGACGGCTATCTCTGGTTGCTCGGACGCGTCGACGACGTGATGAACGTGAGCGGTCATCGCATCTCGACCACCGAGGTCGAGAGTGCGCTGGTGTCGCATCCGAGCGTGGCCGAAGCCGCTGTGGTGGGGGCCAACGATCCCACCACCGGTCAGGCCATCATCGCCTACGTGACGTTGCGCGGCACGTCACAGGTCGACGAGAAGGATCTGCGCGATCACGTGGCCAAGGAGATCGGCGCGATCGCCAAACCGAAGACGATCTACTTCACACCCGATCTTCCCAAGACGCGCAGTGGCAAGATCATGCGGCGTCTGCTGCGCGACGTCGCCGAGGGTCGCAATCTCGGTGACACGACCACTCTCGCCGACGCCGGTGTGGTCGACGAATTGAAGCGTCGCGCCTCGGAGGCGCCGAGCGAGGATTGAACGGTTTTGGCCGAGCGACGAAGACGTCGTTCAGTCGCGGAAGTTCTCGAACTGCAACGGGATGCCGAGATCGGCGCCCTTCAACATGGCGATCACGTCTTGCAGATCGTCGCGCTTCTTGCTCGTGACGCGCACCGACTCGCCCTGGGTCTGACTGCTCACACCTTTCGGACCCTTCTCCTTGATCATCTTGTTGATCTCGCGGGCCTTGTCGGACGAGATGCCCACCTTGATGGTGACCACCTGGCGCACGGTGTTCTGGGTGGCCTCGTCGACCTTGCCCCAATCGAGTCCTTTCAACGACACGCCGCGCTTCACGAGGCGCTCCTCGAGGACGAGCCGGAGGGCCTTCAGGCGATCCTCGCTCACGGTGTGCAGAGTGATCGCCAGATCCTTCTGCTCGATCGTGGAGTTGGTGTTCTTGAAGTCGAACCGGGTCGAGATCTCGCGCTGGGCCTGATCGACGGCGTTGCGAATCTCTTGGCGGTCCACGTCGGAGACGATGTCGAACGAGGGCATGGGGAAGATCGTACGGGGTGGTCGGTCGTGACCCGAGGCCGATACGCTCAGGGCGCCCACCAGGGTGCATATCTGGGTCGATGCCCGAGCGGCCAAAGGGAGCAGACTGTAAATCTGCCGGCATTGCCTACGGAGGTTCGAATCCTTCTCGGCCCACCAGAAACCGGCGTTCTGGGTCTGTGAAACGACACCTGGTGTCCGATTCCAGACCCAGAACGCCAAGAACGGTCCCGCTCGACTCGGGACTCAGAGCATTTTCTGCATCAGGACCACGTCGAGCCAGCGGTTGAACTTGCGGCCGACCTCCCGCTCGATCCCCACTTCCCGGAAGCCACAGGCCGAATGCAGTCCCCGGCTGGCCGCCCCGGACGCCTCGATCCGGGCCATCATCGAGTGGAACCCCGATGAGCGGGCCCGGTCGATCAATTCCTCGAGCAGGATCCGACCCACACCGTGTCGGGCCAGGTCACGCCGGACGTACACCGAGTCCTCGACCGTGGGGCGGTAGGCGGCCCGCTCCTTGTAGGGGCTGAGGCTGGCGAAACCCAGGATCTCCTCGGAGTCGCTCTCGGTCCCGCCACCGGCGGAGGTGCCGGCGACCACGAACCGGGGGTCGGCCCCGGCTGAGGCCGGTCGGACGGCCACCAGGGCGGTGAACGCCCCGCTCCGGGCGGCCAGCCACTCGACCTGGTCGGCCAGGGTCCGGGTGACCAGGTCCATGGTGGCCGTGGTGTTCTCGACCTCGTGGTTGTAGATGTTCCGAATGCCTTCGGCGTCGGCCGCCGTGGCCGCCCGGACCCGGATGGTCGGGGCCGGGGAACCGGATTCGGCCGGGGTCGTCACGGTCGCCAACTTACTGGTCGTTTCCGACGAAAGGCGCAGGTAGCATGCCAAGCCGGCTCGTGGCGTTGCTGCGCACCGCGCCCTCTTAGCTCAGTCGGCAGAGCATTTCCATGGTAAGGAAAAGGTCGTGGGTTCGATTCCCACAGAGGGCTCACCACCCGGTCACGGGTGACACACCGGGCAGCCCGACGGCTGTGCGCCTGGCGGCGTAGCTCAGTTGGTCAGAGCATTCGGCTCATAATCGAAAGGTCATCGGTTCGATCCCGATCGCCGCTACTAATCCACAAACACACGAGCGTTCGCAAGAACGGTCGCGACAGAAAGAAAAGGAAATCCACCATGTCGAAGGCGAAGTTCGAGCGTACGAAGCCTCATGTGAATATTGGGACGATGGGTCATATCGACCATGGGAAGACGACGTTGACGGCGGCGATTTCCAAGACGTTGGCTGATCGTGG
>JBDLRN010000065.1:0-7911 GCA_039800005.1 Actinomycetota bacterium
TGAAAACGCTCGTGCTGTTCCACCACGATCCGGGTCGCCACGACGACGAGCTCGACGCCATCCTCGAACGGGTGGTGCGCGAGGGCGCCGCCGCCGGTGTGCACGTGATCGCCGCCCACGAGGGCCTCACCCTCACCGTCTGAACCGGAGTTCTGGTGAGGAAAATTCACCGTACAGGTCGAGATCTCGCGCCAGAATTCCGGCCGATTAGGGTGACGACGTGACCGAACCGTCGATCGACTCTCGCCATTTCCGAAACGTCCTCGGCCATTTCCCCACCGGCGTCACGGTGGTGACCGGTCTCGACGGACAAGGTCGTCCGCACGGCATCACGATCGGCTCGTTCGTGTCGGTGTCGCTCGATCCGCCCCTCGTCGGGTTCCTGCCCGGCAAGAACTCGCGCAGTTGGCCGGCCATCGCCGAATCGGGATCTTTCTGCGTCAACATCCTCGGCGCCGGACAGGACGAGTTGTGTTGGCGCTTCGCCAAGGAGCCGGCCGAAGGTGAGAGCAAGTTCGACGGCGTCGACTGGACGCCGTCGGCCAGCGGCTCGCCGATTCTTCCCGGCGTGATCGGCTGGATCGACTGTTCGATCGAGGTGTCGATCGAGGCCGGTGATCACCTCTTCGTCGAAGGCCGCGTGCATTCCATGGAGCACGGTGCCGACGTCGACAACGCCATGATCTTCTTCCGCGGCAAGGTCGCCAAGATCGACATGCCGTCCGCCTAGCCGTGGACGTTCTGCGACTCGTCGCCTCGATCGCTCTCGGCCTCGTGATGTGTGCGGCCGGGGCGAGCAAGATCCGCATGGGACGCGCGTGGATCGAACAGGGCCGCAATCTCGGGGCACCTCCGGCTGTGCTGCCCGTGGTGCCGCGGGTCGAGATCGTGGTCGGAGCGCTGCTCATCGCCCAGGTCGCCACGGCGGCCGTTTCGATCGTGGCCTTGATCGTGCTGCAGATCTTCACGTTGCTGATCGTCGTGAATCTCGGACGCGGCCATCGGCCCGTGTGTGCGTGTTTCGGATCGTGGAGCGCCAAGCCGCTCGGTTGGGGTCACGTCGTGCGCAACGTGGCCTTCATGGCGCTGGCCGTGCTCGCCTACGTCGGCGCCGTTGGCTGATCGACGCACACCACACGAGGGATCACCCGATAGAGGCGTGCAGGAACGCGCACACGCGCGCCTCGTCACGCCACTGCTCGTAGCGACCGCTTTGCCCACCGTGCCCGGCTCCCATCTCGGTGCGCAGCACGAGCGGCGCGTCGTTGGTGCGCAGAGCGCGGATCCGTGCCACCCACTTGGCCGGCTCGTGGTACGACACGCGCGGATCGTTGAGGCCAGCCGTCACGAACAAAGCCGGATACGCACGAGCCGTCGTGTTGTCGTACGGCGAGTACGACGCGATGTACGACGCGAAGGGTTCGGCTCGCGGGTCGCCCCATTCCTCCCACTCGGTCACGGTGAGCGGAAGCGACGGGTCGCTCATGGTGCTCACCACGTCGACGAAGGGAACCTCGGCCACGGCCGCGGCCCAACGATCGGGACGGAGAGAGATGCACGCACCCACCAACAGCCCGCCGGCGCTTCCGCCTCGCACGGCGAGCCGAGCGCCGTCGGCCAATCCCCGTGCCACCAAGTCGTCGGCCACCGCGTTGGTGTCGTCGAAGGTGTTGCGCTTGTTCAGCAACTTGCCGTCGAGGTACCAGCGCCGTCCCATCTCTCCGCCACCGCGTGGGTGTGCGAGCACCCACGTCCAGCCGCGGTCGACGAGTGACAGCCGGGCCACGCTGAACCACGGGGGCATCGACGCCTCGTAGCTGCCGTAGCCGTACACCACCGCCGGACCGGGTGCAGGCGAAGCAGGGGCCACCAGACGAACGACGTCGTAGGGAACCTTCGTTCCGTCGGGCGACGTGGCCCAGTAACGCGCGCTCGTGTAGAGCGACAGATCGACGTTGGGCGTGGGCGCGCGCTTCAACAAGTTCCGCTCGCCGGTGACCACGTTGTGCTCCCACACGGTTGCCGGCGAGATCATGCTCTCGGTGGCGAAGCGCAGCCACTCGGTGCTCCACTCGGGATTCGACGCCAGATCGACGTCGTGCGGCGCATCGCCCAGATCGAGCACGTCGATGCGCCCGTCGCGGTGCACGATCTTCAGACGGGGTTGGGCGTCGACCCATTCGTGCACGACGAGATGCGACGCGAACGTGTCGACCCGGGTGATGCGGTTGCCCTCCACGTGCGGAAGGAAGTCGCTCCAGATGCCCGGCGACGACACTGGCGCGGTCATCACCCGGAAGTCGACGGCGTCGAGATTGGTGAGGATCACGAACCGGTCACCCCAGTGATCGAGGTGGTACTCGAGGTCGGCGTCACGTGGGCGCACGACGGCCGGCGCCGACAATGGCGAAGAAGCCGGGATCAGCCACGTCTCGCTCGACGTCTTGGAGTCGGAGTCGATGATGATCCACTCTCCGCTGCGGGTGAGGTCGATGCCGACGTAGAAGCGCTCGTCGGATTCGTGGAACACCTGCACGTCGGCCGACTGCGACGTGCCGATCTCGTGCCGCCACACCGTCGACGGGCGTTCTTGTTCGTCGTAGGTGACGTAGAAGAGGAAGCGTGAGTCGGTGCTCCATGCGGTGCCGGCCCACGACGTGTCGTGGATCTCGTCGGCGAGATCGGTACCCGTTGCGAGATCGCGGACGTGCATCGTGAAATGTTCCGAGCCGTCCACGTCGAGCGACCAGGCGAGCAGTTGCGACGACGGACTCACGTCGAACGCGCCGACCGAGAAGTACTCGTGTCCGTCGGCTTCCGCGTTCTCGTCGAGCAACACCGTCGAGGTCGCCGTCTCGCGCGACTCTCCGCGGCAATGAATCGCGTACTGCGCACCCTCTTCGGTGCGGGTCACGTACCACCAGCCGTCCTTGAACGTGGGCACGCTCTGGTCGGTTTCCTGAATACGTGACTTGATCTCCCCGAAGATCGTCTCCACCAATGCGTCGTGTGGCGCGAACCATGTGTCGGCATAGGTGTTCTCGGCGGTGAGATAGGTGATGGTGTCGGGATCGTCCTTGTGGCGAAGCCAGTGGTAGGGGTCGTCGACAGGGCCGGTGGGCCGATCGTGCACGTGGGGTTTGCGAGGGGCGATCGGAGGGGCGACCGGGGGAGTGAGTTCCGCCATCAGGGACAGGGTATGTGTCGCACACGACGATCTCCGCCTCGTTGGGTCGGCCCGACCGCCCATTAGCGTCCTCGTCGTGCGGGTGTGGATCGATCAGGACTTGTGCACGGGCGACGGCCTGTGCATCGATCACTGCCCCGATGTGTTCGTGCAACTCGAGGACGGCATCGCCTACGTGGCCGAGATGGGCGAGCCGCTCAACGATCCGGGTGGGTCGGGGAGCCTGGCCTGGGTGGCCGAGAAGCACTACCAATCGGTCGTCGACGCCGCCGAGGCCTGCCCCGGCGAGTGCATCTTCATCGAGGCGGTCACGGCTGCGGGTCAGGCCATCGCCGGCCCGGCGTCGGCCGGTCAGCTGACGGCATCGGCCTGACCCCGGGTGGGCAACGGCCCACGCAATTGTTACTATCCCGGTAGTGCAAATTCCTCCGGGGTGATCCCGGTCGGACACCCCTCAGAGAACCTTCACGGAGACCCACGATGACCTCATTTGACCTGGATCTCAGCAAGTACTCCCTCGGCTGGAGCGACGACGTCGAGTACGCCTTCACGCCCGAAAAGGGCTTGAACGACCGTGTCGTCGATCAGATCTCGTGGTGGAAGGGTGAGCCCCGCTGGATGACCCAGTTCCGCCTCCGCAGCCTGCGCTTGTTCGACAAGAAGCCGATGGCGCCGTGGTTCGCCGAGAACATGCCCGACATCGACTTCCAGGACATCTACTACTACCTCCGTCCGGCCACCGATCAAGTCGACCAGTGGGACGATCTGCCCGAGCAGATGAAGGCCACCTACGAGAAGTTGGGTATCCCTGAGGCCGAGCGCAAGTACCTCGCCGGTGTGACCGCACAGTTCGAAAGCGAAGTCGTGTACCACCGCAATCGGGAGGATCTCGAGGCACAGGGAATTCTGTTCTGCGACATGGACACCGCCTTGCGTGAGTATCCCGAACTGGTGAAGCAGTACTTCGGCACCGTCATCCCGCCCGGTGACAACAAGTTCTCTGCGCTCAACAGTGCCGTGTGGTCGGGTGGATCGTTCATCTACGTGCCGCCGGGCGTCGAATGCGAGATGCCACTACAGGCCTACTTCCGCATCAACGCCGAGAACGCTGGCCAGTTCGAGCGCACACTCATCATCGCCGACGAGGGCTCCAAAGTTCACTACATCGAAGGTTGTTCGGCGCCGGTGTACACCAACGATTCGCTGCACTCGGCCGTGGTCGAGATCGTGGTGAAGCCGAGCGCGCGTGTCACTTACACGACCATTCAGAACTGGTCGCCCAACGTGTACAACCTCGTCACCAAGCGGGCGCGTGTCGAAGCCGAAGGCCACATGGAGTGGATCGACGGAAACATCGGGTCGAAGCTCACCATGAAGTACCCGAGCGTGTATCTCGTGGGTCCGAAGGCCACGGGAGAAGTGCTGTCGGTGGCCTACGCCGGCGCCGGTCAGCACCAGGACGCCGGCGCCAAGATGGTGCACGCTGCGCCCGAGACCACGTCGAAGATCGTGTCGAAGTCGATCAGCAAGGACGGCGGTATCACCACGTACCGCGGGCTGGTGCGGGTCGACGAAGGTGCGTACGGCTGCAAGAGCCATGTGCAGTGCGATGCGCTGATCCTCGACGAGACGAGCGAGAGCCGCACGCTTCCGTACATGGAAGTGGGCGAGAAGGATGCGCAGATCGGCCACGAGGCCACCGTGTCGAAGATCGCCGACGAGCAACTTTTCTACCTGCAGAGCCGCGGCCTGTCGCAGGAACAGGCGATGAGCATGGTCGTGAACGGCTTCATCGAGCCGGTCACGCGTACGTTGCCCATGGAGTACGCGGTCGAGTGGAGCCGTCTGATCGAACTTCAGATGGAAGGCTCGGTCGGCTGACCCGAGAGCTCGGCAATCTGGTGCGCGAACTTCACCTATGCGGTGAATTTTTCTCACCAGAACACCACGCTAAGGTTTCGAGAGTTATGCCGATGCGTCAGGAGTGCAAGCACTTCGAAAGTCGCACCTATCCGAACGGTGACACCGTGCGGAAGTGCAATCTCGATCTCGCTCCCGATGCGCCGTGGCGATGCCCGGACAATTGTCCCGCCTACGACCGTCGCCCCGATGCCGGTTGGAGTTACGGCTCGCTCGTCACACCGCGCACACCCGACGAACCGCCCGGACTCGACGACGGGTCGGCGGCCGCGGTGCTCGATCAAGCCGAAGACATCGTCAACTCGATCGGCGCGCAGGTGATGGCCGACGTGGCCGCTGAGCGGGAGTGGAATTCGAAGCCGCGCTGGAAGCGGGCGTTCCGTCGTCGGCCGAAAAACTGACCGTTCCAGCCGGGGAATTTGCACTATCTCGGTAGTAATATTTCCGCTGTGCCCGTGTTGACCCCCGACATGGTGCGCAGTTCGGGAAACACCTGGTCACAGGTGCGTACCCCCGCCCTCGAGCGGGCCGCTGCAGCACCTTTTCCCACGACCGACGCCGAGCATTGGCGCTACAGCCGCATCGACGAGTTGAACCTCGGCGACTACGTGCCCACACCCACGCCAACCTCGGTGAGCGGCGGATCGGCCCCCGCCGAAGTCACCCAGGTGTCCGCAGCGGCGGCTTCGGTCGACGCGAGTTTGGCCGACCTCTTCGCGATTCCTGCAGACGAACTCGAACTGTTCTCGGCTCTCAATCTCGCCCACATGGATGTGGTCGTGGTGCACGTGCCGCGCGGGAAGGTGGTGGCCGAGCCGATCGTCGTCACTCATCGGCTTTCGGGTGACGGTCACGCGTTTTTCCCGCGCATCGTCATCGACGCCGGAGAAAACTCCGAAGTCACCGTCGTCGAACGATTCATCTCGCCCGACGACGACGAAGTGCTCGTGGTGCCCGCTCTCGACGTGCGCGCGGCGCAGGGCGCGCGAGTGCGGTACCTCGGCATCAACCAACTCGGTGACTCGTCATGGATGATCGGAGAGCAGTTCGCGGCCGGTCATCGTGACTCCGACACGCTTCTCGCCACCGTTGCGCTTGGTGGCGACTACGCGCGCGTGTCGACAGCCGCCCAGTTGCTCGAGCAGGGTGGCAACACCCGTCAGGTGGCGCTCTATTTCGCCGGCGGCACGCAGATGCACGACTTCCGCACCCTGCAGCAGCATTCCGCGCCGCGTACCACCAGCGATCTGCTGTTCAAGGGTGCCGTGCAGGATCACGCCAAGAGCGTTTACACCGGCCTGATCAAGATCGATGCCAACGCCAAGGGCTCGCAGGCCTATCAGACCAACCGCAACCTCACGCTGTCGCAGGGTGCGTGGGCCGAGAGCGTTCCCAATCTCGAGATCGAGACCAACGACGTGAAGTGCAGCCACGCTTCCACGGTCGGTCCGATCGACGAAGATCAGCTGTTCTATCTCGAGAGTCGCGGTGTGCGCCCCGACGTTGCCCAGCGTCTCGTGGTGCTCGGATTCTTCGACGAGGTCATCGCGCAGTTGCCGGTGGGCGAACTCGCTCAGTCATTGCGGGCCGAGGTGTCGAAGAAGCTTTCGATCGGAGGTGCGTCATGACCGTCGTCTGCAAGTTCGACGAACTCGAGTCCGGAACCGCCAAGCGCTTCGACGTGAACGGCAAGCCGGTCGCTGTGGTGCGCATCGACGACGAGGTGTACGCCATCGGCGACATCTGCAGTCACGCCAATGTGTCGCTCTCTGACGGCGAGGTGTGGTGCGAGACCAAACAACTCGAGTGCCCGCGTCATTCCAGTGCCTTCAGTCTCGTGACCGGAGTCCCCGAGACTCTCCCAGCCACCCAGCCGGTGCCGGTGTACGTGGCGCGTGTGGTCGACGGCAAGGTCGACGTGGAGGTCGGGTCGTGAGCACTCTCGAGATCCGCGATCTCACGGCCACGGTGGCCGGCAAGCAGATTCTGAACGGCGTGAATCTCACCATTTCGTCGGGTGAAGTGCATGCGGTCATGGGCCCGAATGGCGCTGGCAAGAGCACGTTGTCGGCCGTGGTGATGGGCAAGCCCGGTTACACCGTGACCGGGGGGCAGGTGTTGCTCGACGGCGTCGACATGCTCGCTCTGCCCACGTGGCAGCGTGCGGCGGCCGGCTTGCATCTCATCATGCAGTACCCCACGGAAGTGCCGGGCGTGATGCTCGACGCCGTGTTGGGCGAGGCTCTGAAGGATCGCGGACGCGACCACGAAGTCGCGCGTCTGGGCGAGATGTTGCGCACCGAGGCGGCGCGCATCAACTTCGACGAGAAGTTCCTCGATCGTGCACTCAACGTCGACCTCTCGGGTGGCGAGAAGAAGCGCAACGAGACCATGCAGATGGCGATCCTGAAGCCCAAGATCGCCATCCTCGACGAACTCGACTCGGGTCTCGACATCGACGCACTTCGCGACTGCGCGCGCCGGGTGATGGATGCGACCCGTGAAGACAACTTGGGTGCGTTGGTTATCACGCACTACAGCCGTCTGCTCGAAGAACTCACCCCGAGCAAGGTGCACATTCTCGTCAAAGGTCGCATCGTCACGACGGGTGGTCCCGAATTGGCCGATGTGCTCGAGCGCGACGGCTACGCAGCGTTCACCCCCGCCGACTCGGCCGACTCCGGCGATGCTGACTCCGGCGACTCCGTCAGCGGCGACTACCTCGCCGGACTGTGATCCCCCCGGCGATCACCTCGCCGGCCTCTGACAATCCTCGGCGTTCTGGGTCCAGGATCGGACGCTGG
>JBDLRN010000066.1:0-117500 GCA_039800005.1 Actinomycetota bacterium
GGGTCTCGGGCGGTCCACTCGTCGTGAGGTGGATGGGGTTCACGTCGCTCATCGAGGAAAGGCTAGAGCGGCCCGTCGGTCCTCGCTAGGGTGCCTCTGTGATCTCGGCCGTCGATCCCGATCTCGTGAAGAACGTGTTGACGGCCGGCTCGTTTCTTCCGCTCGTCGTGGCTCTCGTTCTTTTCAAATTCGCGGTCAGTGCCGTGGTGCGAAGCCTTCTGATCGTCGTGGCGATCGTTCTCGGAGTCGTCGTTTTCACCCAACGGGCGGCGGTGGACGAGTGCGTCGACTCGTTCGATCGAGAGGGTGCTTCTCTCGAGGCCTCGTGTTCGATCCTCGGCTTCGACTTCGACTTCGAGATCTGAGGCCGTTCGCCTTCATCGACCGGTGACCGATGCCAGAGTCGCCCTCACGACGGCGTCGGCGAACATCTGCGGGTGGGAGGCCGGAGCGTCGTGTCGTGCGCCGTCGATCACCACCATGGGTCGAGACGAACACTCGTCCGCCAACATCTGCGCACCCCGGCGCATGTGCTCCGGCGCCAGTGAGCCGACGGCCGAGACGACCGGGCATCCGATGTCGTCGACGTGATACGGCCGTGCTCGTCGGATGTCGCCGAGTTCGCCGACCAAGGCCCGACCCTCCCGACGCCGGCGATTCTTCACGCCGTCGGGCAACTCGTTCCACCGAGCCTCACCGATGAATCGTCGGAGGAAGATCTCGGCGGCCAGCTCCGGATCATGACGGGTCGCGACGGCGCGGGCCCCACCGGTCGTCGACGGCCACCATGCCTCCCAACTCATCGGGCTCTCGTACACCCCGACGGCGAGCACACGTTCCGGTCGACGACTCGCCATGGTCAGCGACACCACACCACCGAAGCTGTGGCCGATCAGGACGACTCCATCCCGAGCGGGATCCACGGCGTCGAGGACACGATCCAGATCGGCCACCTGCTCGTCCACGTCGAACGGTCCGGCGACGTCGACTGATGCGCCGTAGCCCCGCCGGTCGTAGACGGCCGTGGTGACGTCGGGAAGGTGACGCAACACGCGGACGAAGGCTGCTTGACGATCCATCGATCCGTGCACGAACACGACCGCCGGATGTGGTGTCGATCCTTCCTTCAGCCAGTGAGCTTCCCGGATCCGCAGCGTGTCGAGAATCGACGGTTCGGTGCCGTATCGTCGCATCACGCCGTCTGTCTACCGGACGGTCATCCACCTCTCATTCTTCGACTGGAATCTCTCTTCTCATCCCATGGAACTCGTCTTCGTTCGCCACGCCATCCCGGTCCGACGGGAAGTCGATCACGGTGTCGCCGATCCCGAACTCTCCGTCGCCGGGCACGAACAAGCACGGCGGTTGGCCGACTACCTCGCCACCGAGACTCTCGACGCGATCTACTGCAGTCCTTTGCGGCGAGCTCGCGAGACTGCGGCGCCGGTCGCCGACCGATTCTCGCTCCCGGTGCACGTCGTCGATGGAGTGGCCGAGTACGACCGCTCGTCGAACGCCTACGTCCCCGTGGAGGAGTTGAAGGCGAGCAACGACCCTCGGTGGCTCGAGATTCGCGACGGGCTGTGGACCTCGGCCGAGGAGACCGAGGAGGAGTTCGTTCGACGCGTCGTCGGGGCGACCGAGGAGCTCGTCGCCCGACACTCCGGACAACGAATTCTCGTGGTGTGCCACGGGGGTGTCATCAACGCCTATCTCGCCCACGTGCTGGGGCTCGGCCCCCGGCGCGGTTTCTTCTATCCCAACTACACGTCGGTGCATCGGGTGGCGGCGGCCCGATCCGGCGAGCGCAGTATCGTCACGGTCAACGAGACGCCTCATCTGCGAGGTACCGGACTTCCCATGGGACTCTTCCAGTCGTGAACACTCGCTTCGTCGATCAGCCTTCCGACCCCGCCGACGATGTGGCCTCGTTGATGGTCCACCTCGACGCATCGGTCAGCCCTCGGCACTCGGTCGCCCACGCGGTTCGGGTGCTCGCGTCCGCCGGATTCGTCGGTGTCGAGGATCTCGCGTCGGACCCTCCCCCGCTTGGCTTCCTCGCGCGCGCCGGATTGTTGGTCGCCTGGGTGCGAGGTGACGTCGATCGGTTCCGGGTCGCTGGTGCCCACACCGACTCGCCGTGCCTGCGCATCAAACCCCGACCCGATCTGGCCCAACACGGCTGGCGTCAATGGGGAGTCGAGGTCTACGGCGGAATCCTGAACAACTCCTGGCTCGACCGGGACCTCGGTGTGGCCGGCGTGGCCATCGACGCCGACGGACGGGAACACCTGGTGCGTTCACCGGGAGCCGTGGCTCGGGTACCGCAACTGGCGGTGCATCTCGACCGGGACGTGAACGAACGCGGTCTCGTACTCGATCGACAGCAGCATCTCCTTCCGGTGGTCGGTCTCGGTGAGGACGGTGCACGATTCGAGGACCTGTTGGCCGATTGGTCGGGAGTCACCAGGGGCTCCATTCGCTCGTTCGAGATCTCGATGTTCGACGTTCAACCGGCGGCGCGACTCGGTGTCGACGGCGATCTTCTGGCGTCGGGTCGGATCGACAATCAGGTCTCGTGTTGGGCCTCGATTCGAGCCCTGCTCGAACGCGCGTCGACGAACGGCGGACCTACAGCCGTCGTTGCTCTGTTCGATCACGAGGAAGTCGGATCGGACTCCACGACCGGAGCCGCTGGACCCTGGCTGGAATGGATTCTCGAACGTCTGCACGGCGGTTCGCGACACTCTCTGCACGACGCTCTGTCGCGCTCGGCGTGCTTGTCGGTCGACTGCGCCCATGGTGTGCATCCCAACTATCCCGAACGTCACGACCCGATCAACCGCCCCCGACTCGATCAGGGTCCGGTCCTGAAGATCAACGCCAACCAGCGGTACGCCACCTCAGCGGAGACGGCCGCACTGTTCGCGCGATCGTGTGAGGCGGCTGGGCTCCCGTGGCAGACCTTCGTCAGCCGAAACAACGTACCGTGCGGGTCGACCATCGGACCGCTGGCGTCGACACGACTGGGTGTCCCGACGGCCGACGTGGGACTCGCGCAGTTGAGCATGCACTCCGCTCGCGAGCTCTGCGGCACTCACGATCCGACGTCGTTGCGTCGGGCCATTGCGAGTTTCTTCGCTCAGCCCTGACCAGAACGGCCGCGTCGGTGGGCGCGCGTCTGAGCCTCGTCGAAGAGCCTTTGCAATTCGTGGTGCAAGAGCTCCGACGTTTCGCGGATCGCCGAACGGGGCATACGCCCGTCGACTCGAGGTGGAACCGGCAGTGGAGTTCCGATGATGACGTGCACCTTGTGAGGACGCATCCACTTCGCTCCCTTGCCCATGGCGGACTCGCTGCCCCCGATGCCGACCGGAACGATCGGCACGCCGGCCTTGCACGCCACGTAGGCGGCCCCGTCGAAGAGCGGCTGCACGATCGGCCCCGACTTTCGTTCGCCTTCCGGGAACAGCACCAACGGTTCACCTGACTCGAGCACCTGGATGCTCCGCACGATCGCCTCGCGATCGACCGTTCCGCGCGAGACCGGGAACGCACCGAGAGCCGACAGGACCCAGCCGATCGTGCCGCCCTTCCACAACGAGTCCTTGCCCATGAAGCGCATCCGACGTCGTGTGCATCCCGACGCGATCGGAGTGTCGATGTAACTGCGATGCACCGGAGCGAGAACGAACGCTCCCGTCCGGGGCACGTTCGCCCGGCCCTCGACCGACATGCGCAGGTAGGTGCGACAGATCGACACCACCAGGAATCGGACGAATTGGTAGAAGGCGCGACTCGATGCGCCGTTGCCCGCCAAGTAGGACTCGACGCCGCTCATGAACGTGCCTCCACGAGTGCGACGATGGAATCGACCACCTCGTCGACGTTGCGATCGGACGTGTCGATCACCACGGCGTCCGACGATTCGGCGAGGGGGCTGTCGGCACGGGTCGAATCGATGCGATCGCGCTCCATGATCGAACGTTCGACCGCGTCGACATCGCCCCCTGCTTCTTTGACCCGACGTTCGGCGCGGATTCGTGGTGATGCGGTGAGGAAGAGTTTGGCGACCGCATCGGGGAAGACGACGGTGCCGATGTCGCGTCCTTCGATCACGCCACCTCCCCTCTGTTCGCCCCACGCCCTCTGGCGTCGGCGCATCTCGGCGCGGACCCTCGACTGTGCCGCGACGATCGACACCGCCGTGGTCACTTCCGGACCTCGTATCGCCGTCGTGACGTCGGTGCCGTCGATGATCACCGCGTCGAGTGTCACGTCGATCTTCACCGTCTCGGCGACCTCGCCGACAGCGTCTTCGTCGTTCAGATCGACTCCGTCACGCAGGGCGGCCCAGGTGACCGCCCGATACATGGCTCCGGTGTCGAGGTATTGCACGCCGAGGCGCCGAGCCAACGCTCGCGCCACGGTCGATTTCCCGGCACCCGCCGGACCGTCGATGGCGACCACACGCACGAGTCACCAACTGGTGCCGACCGGCCGACCTTCGTCGTAGCCCGCCGAACTCTGGACACCCACCACGGCCCGCGCGTGGAACTGCTCGCAATCGACCGCACCCGAATAGGTGAAAGCACTGCGGACGCCGGCCACGATCTGATCGAGGATGTCCTCGACCCCAGGGCGCTCGTGATCGAGATACATGCGCGAGGTCGAGATGCCCTCTTCGAACAATTCCTTGCGCGCGCGATCGAAACTTCCCTCGCGACGGGTGCGATTGCGCACGGCCCGGTTGGACGCCATACCGAAGTTCTCCTTGTAGAGCCGTCCGTCGGGGTCCCGTTGGGCGTCGGCCGCCGACTCGTAAGTTCCGGCCAACCACGATCCGAACATCACACTGCTCGCACCGGCGGCCAGGGCCAGAGCCACGTCCCGCGGATGGCGCACTCCCCCGTCGGCCCACACGGACTTGCCGACCTCCCGGGCGGCCGTCGCGCACTCGAGTACGGCCGAGAACTGCGGTCGTCCGACCCCGGTCATCATGCGGGTGGTGCACATCGCTCCCGGTCCCACCCCGACCTTCACGACGTCGACACCGGCCTCGATGAGATCGAGAGTCCCGCGCCGGGTCACGACGTTGCCGGCGACGATCGTCGCATCGGGAGCGGCCCCTCGAACGGCCCGAATCGCGTCGATCATTCGACCCTGATGACCGTGCGCGGTGTCGACGACCAGGACGTCGACACCCATGTCGCGCAACCGAGCGGCCTTCTCGGCGGGTTCGCCATTCACACCGATCGCCACCGCGGTGAGCATCTGTCCGGCCGCATTGAGCGCCGGGCGATACAGGGTCGAACGCAGAGCTCCCTTGCGGGTGATGCATCCGAGGAGGCGGCCCGCGGAGTCGACCACCGGTGCGGTGGTGATCCGATGACCGGAGAGGACGTCGAACGCCTCGGTGAGATCGGTCCCGTCGACGATTGAGAGAAGATCGGTCGACATCACGTTGTGCAACTGCGTGAAACGGTCGTAGCCCACGGCGTCGGCCTCGGTGAAGATGCCGAGCGGACGACGGTCGGCATCGACGACGACGATGGCACCGTGGGAGCGTTTGTGGATCAGGTTCAGGGCGGCACCGACCGTGTCGTGCGGCCCGAGAGTGATCGGTGTGTCGTAGACGTGATGCCGACTCTTGACGAACGACACGACGGTTTCGATGACGTCGAGAGGGATGTCTTGAGGAAGAACCGTGAGGCCACCACGTCGGGCGACCGTCTCGGCCATGCGCCGTCCGGCGACTGCGGTCATGTTCGCGACCACGACCGGAAGAGTGGTTCCGATGCCGTCGGAAGTGGTGAGGTCGACGTCGAGGCGAGACGAGACCTCGGACAGGCTCGGGACGAGGAAGACGTCGTTGTACGTCAATTCGTACGCGGGTGGTGTGTCGTGGAGAAAACGCATGAGTCCTGCTTCGGTCGGCCCCCGAAGGCTAGGGGCTATGTTGATCGGTCATGGGGAATCCCGAACGTCCGCCGGTTCTTCTCGTCCACGGTTGGGGTGGCTCGTTCGCGTCGACGTGGCGGAGCACCGGCTTCGACCTGCTCCTGACCGAGACCGGAGGCGAGCCGATCGGTGTCGATCTCCTCGGTCACGGAGAGGCCCCCCGATCGCACGATCCGGTCGATTACCAGGACCTGACCCCTCGCATCGTCGAACACCTCGGTGATCGCCCGGTCGACGCAGTGGGCTTCTCGCTCGGCGCCCTGACGCTCCTGCGCGTCGCCTGCGAACGGCCCGGGTCCTTCCGGCGCTTGGTGCTGGGTGGAATCGGACGCAATGCCGTCGAGGCGTCGTCGAGCTCCGAGCGCTCGGTGCTCGTCGCGGCGATCCGCGGCGACTACGAGGGAGACGACAATCTTCCCCGTCAGTTCGCGCAGTACGCCCATCAGCCCGGGAACGATCCGGAGTCTCTCGCGGCCGCCCTGCTCGCCGAACGTCCACCGTTCACAGCCGACGAACTGGCGCGTGTCGACGCCGAGGTGCTGATCGTGATCGGAGACCGCGACTTCGCCGGACCCGGCGAACCGCTACAGGAACTCATCGCCGGTTCACGTCTGATCACGGTGGCCCGATGCGACCATTTCGCCCTCACCGAGAACTTCACGTTCTTCGACGCCGTCTTCGACTTCCTGGCCGAATGACCACGCCATGACGTCCGAGATCGGGACCGACGTCGACCGAGCCGTGGCCGTGCTTCGACGTGGCGGGTTGGTGGGCATACCCACCGAGACCGTCTACGGACTGGCCGCCGATGCGCGTGACGAGATGGCGGTTCGCCGGGTGTTCACCACCAAAGGTCGTCCCCTCGGCCATCCGCTGATCGTCCACGTGGCCGATGTCGATCAGGCGCGTCGTTGGGCGTCGGAGTGGCCGCCGACGGCCGAGGCGTTGGCGAGTGCCTGGTGGCCCGGTCCGCTGACGTTGATCGTTCGCCGACGTTCCGACGTGCTCGACGTGGTCACTGGCGACCGCGACACCGTCGCGTTGCGAGTGCCGGCGCATCCCATGGCCCGCGCTCTGCTCGCATCGTTCGGCGGCGGTCTGGTCGCCCCGTCGGCCAATCTCTTCGGCCGGGTCAGTCCGACCACCGCTCGACACGTGGCCGACGATCTCGGTGACGCGGTCGACTACGTGCTCGATGGCGGGCCGTGCGTCATCGGCGTCGAGTCGACGATCGTCGACTGCTCGGTGGATCCACCGCAGGTCCTGCGACCGGGAGCAGTGAGCGAGAGCGACGTGATGAAGATCGTCGGAACCATCGCCGCCGTGTCGGGTCCGTCCCGTGCACCGGGCATGTTGGCCAGCCATTACGCACCTTCGTGCGAAGTCGTTCCCGTCGAGTCGCTCGAAGAAGCGGATCGATGGTCGTCGGCCGACGACGATTCCTCCACCGAGGTTCTCGACGCGTCGAACGATCCGATCGGATTCGCCGCTCGCCTGTACGCCGAACTGCGACGCTGCGACGACGAGGGACGCCGTCGTGTCGTGATCGTCCTGCCGAGCGACGAGGGGATCGGCCG
This sequence comes from Actinomycetota bacterium, assembly GCA_039800005.1. Lineage (GTDB taxonomy): Bacteria > Actinomycetota > Acidimicrobiia > Acidimicrobiales > Ilumatobacteraceae > Casp-actino8. The sequence goes on from JBDLRN010000066.1 coordinate 7,539, forward strand.
AGCGGTCCGCGATCGCATCACCAAGGCGGCCGCGCCGCGCTACTGATCGTCGGGTGACCGGACCAATTCGTTGATCGTGTTCACCCACAGAGCGACCAGATCCTCGGGATCGACGTTCTCGACCACGATCGACACGGTGGAGGACCCGGCGTCCGGTACGACTTCCAGCCGACACCAGCGATCGACGCGTGAGTCGAGGAGCACTTCGAGAGCGTAGGGCGGATCGTCGTCGACGACCTCGCCGAGCACCCGCGCCGCGAGGAGCAGCCATTCGAACGCTTCGGCCGGCAACACGTCGATGGCGAACGAGGGACGATCGACGCGCCATCGACGGGGATCGACACCATCGGAGACTCGAGTCGGCATCGACATGGTGGGATGCGTCAGAGGCGAGTCGTTCAGTCCGGCGACCACCACCTCGACCGCCCGATTCAGTCGGACCATGTCGTGTTCGTCGCCACCGACGTCGGGATGGAACCGGCGGGCCAGACGACGACGCGCCGCATGGACGTCGTCGATCGATGCCGTCTCGTCGAGACCGAGCAGTCGCAAGGCATCGGCGAACTGCATGGTCATCGTCGGCCGCGCGTGAAACGCGATTCGGGAGGATCGATCGCCCAGTCGGGGGACTCTCCCCAGCGATCGAGGTATGTGAGTTCACGCAACGGTCGACGACGAACCGGTCCGTGGGAGCCGCGCGGCCGACCGAGCGTGATACAGGCCGACAGAGCGACGTGCTCGGGAATCGAGAGCTCCTCGCGCAACTCCTTCTCGACGCCGAGGTGCCACATCGTCAACGCTCCCCCGTAGCCGAGCGCCCGCGCGGCCAGCAACAGGTTCTGGCACGCCGGATACACCGACGCTCCTTCGTACGGGTTGGGATCGCGATATCGCTCGAGACACACGAGCACGACCACCGGAGTGGACTCGAACGAGTCGACGTACTCCTGCATGGCGCGGGCCTGACGGGCCTTCGGGCTCTCGGGATCGTGTCCGGACCCGTCGTCGAATCCGTCGGTCGTTCGCTTGGACGACCATCCGGCCCGGAAGGCCTGGCCGAGCATCGACTTGACCCGACGAGCATGCTCGCCGTCGGTGAGGACCAGGAAACGGAACGGTTGGCGATTGCTCCCACTCGGCGCGCGACTGGCGGCCCAGAGAATCGTGTCGAGGTCCTCGGTGGGTATCGGGTCGGGTCGGTAACGGCGAATGGACCGCGTGGTCGCGAGCCCGGTGAGCAGATCGATACCGGAATCGGACATCACGACGATCAACGACCGGTGAAGTCGGCCGGACGCTTCTCCATGAACGACGCCACACCTTCCTGGAAGTCCTTGGTGCGGAACAACGGCAGCAACTGCAGGAACACGTGATGGATGTTCTGCTCGAAGGTCTCGGTCTCGGCGGCCCGCATCATTCGCTTGATGGCTCGCACGGCGAGCGGAGCGTTGGCGGCGATCTCGCCGGCCATCGCCTGAACGGTCGCGTTCAGGTCCTCGGGTTCGGCCACCGAGTTCACGAGTCCGAGTTCGAGGGCCTGATCGGCGCTGAGGGTGCGACCGGTGAAGCAGATCTCGGCCGCCTTGGCGTATCCGACGATGCGCGGCAACAACCACGTGCCGCCGCTCTCGGGCAGGATCCCTCGCTTGGCGAAACCCGGGTTCAATTTGGCGGTTCGGGAGGCGATGCGAATGTCGCAGCCGAAGGCCAGGTCGAGTCCGTACCCGGCGGCTCCGCCGTTCAGGGCGGCGATGGTGGGAGTGTCGAGGTTGTGGAGCACCACGGGCGGAGCGGTGCGCAGGTCGAATTCGGCTCCCATCTCCGATCCGGAGTCGAGAACCCCCAACGCCTTCTTCTGGCCCATCTGGGCGGCCAGATCGAGCCCGGCACAGAAGGCCCGGCCGGCCCCGGTGAGCACGATGCAACGCACGGCCCGATCCCGGTCGGCGACGAGCAGGGTTTCCGAGAGCTGGTCCAACATCGGACCCGAGATGGTGTTCATCCGGTCCGGAGCGTTCAAGGTGATGGTCGCCACGTGGTCGACGACCTCGTAGAGGACTTCCGAGGAGGGCGTTGGGGTCATGGACGAACGGTAACACCGCGGGACATTTCTCATGACCGGCGGGTAACCTTCGCCTTTCCAAACCAACGGGGCTCCGGCCCCATATCTCCAACAGGGGGAGAACATATGCAGAAGACCCGAGCTCGTCGGGTTGGTGCGCTGGTTCTCGGTCTCGCACTCGTAGGCGCAGCCTGCGGTGGCGACGACGGAGAGTCCACCGACACCACTCCGGCCACCGAAGCTCCGGCCACCGAGGCACCGTCGACGGAGGCTCCGGCCACCGAGGCGCCGGCTGCCGGTGGTGAACTCGAGGGCATGAAGGGAACGACACCCAAGAGCGCTGACGTCAGCGCGTGGGTTCCCGCTGTGTCGGACTACTGGGTGTCGCTCGGCAACGAGCCGCTCACCGACTTCAACTATGCCGCCGAGTCCTACGACGCCGCCATCGTGATCGCCCTCGCGGTCGCCAAGGCCGGCACCGATGGTGCCGCCCACGCGAACGAGATCGTCGGCATCACCAAGGAAGGCGAGAAGTGCACCACGTTCGCTGATTGCTTGGCGATCATCGAAGCCGGTGGCGACCCCGACTACGACGGTGTGTCGGGTCCGCACGAGTTCAACGGCAATGGTGAGCCGCTCGAGGGCAGCTACGCCATGCTCGAATTCGGCGCTGACAACCGCATCACCACGGAGTCGGAAGGAAACCTGATTCAGGCCTCTGCGCCGGAGTCGGCCATCGTCGAACTTCAGACGACCACCGCGACCCGCGAGGGTGACGGCGTGCTGAAGATCGGCACGCTCCTGCCGGAGACCGGCAGCCTGGCGTTCCTCGGACCACCGGAGTTCGCCGGTGTCGAGTACGCCATCCAGGAGATCAACGCCGCTGGTGGCGTGTTGGGCGCTCCGGTCGAACTGTCGCAGGGTGATTCCGGCGACACCACGACCGACATCGCCAGCACCACCGCTGACCGTCTCATCGGCGAGGGTGTCGACGCCATCATCGGCGCCGCCTCCTCGGGTGTGACCCTGACCGTGATCGACAAGATCACCGCTGCTGGTATCACCATGTTCAGCCCGGCCAACACGAGCCCGGCCCTGTCGGACTACGACGACAACGCTCTGTACTTCCGCAACGCTCCGGCGGACGGACTGCAGGGTGCCGTGGTCGCCAACCAGATCGTGGAAGACGGCAACGCTTCGGTGTACATCATGAACCTCGATGACGCCTACGGCAACGGCATCGCCGCTGTCGTGAAGGACGTGCTCGAGGCTGCTGGTGTCACCGTTCTCGGAGTCAAGGCGTACGACCCGGCTGCTGCGTCGTTCGACGCCGAAGTCGCCGAAATCGTCGCCGCCGATCCGGATGCTGTCGTTCTCGTCTCGTTCGACGAGGGCAGCCGCATCCTGCGCACGGCCGTCGAGAACGGCATCGGTCCGAAGGCCAAGAACTGGTACGGCACCGACGGCAACATGGGTAACGCCCTCGGCGAGAACTTCGACGCCGGTAACTGATCCGACGTCGTCACGCTGTGACGAGAGGCCCCCGGGGAAACCCGGGGGCCTCTTTCATGTCCCGATTCGTACGGTGTGCGGTGTTCTGGTGAGGATTCTTCACCGCATAGGTGAAGATCGCGCGCCAGATTCGCGGCTCAGCCGCCGGTGGCGCGAGCCAAGGTGCCGAGGTACAACTCGATCACGTTGGGGTCGGCGAGCAATTCACGGCCCGTGCCGGTGTAGGCGTTGCGACCCTGATCGAGAACGTACCCGCGGTTGACGACCTGCAGACAGCGGCGGGCGTTCTGCTCGACCATGAGGATCGCCACACCCGTGGCGTTGATGGTGCGACAACGCACGAAGACCTCGTCCTGCAGAGCCGGCGACAACCCGGCCGAAGGCTCGTCGAGCAGGAGGATCTTGGGTTCGAGCATGAGGGCGCGACCCATCGCCACCATTTGGCGCTCGCCACCCGACAGTGCTCCGGCCCGTTGGGCTGCCCTCTCCCCCAACTTCGGGAACAGACCGCACACGTACTCGAAACGGCTCTTGAAAAGCTTGGGCGACAAGAATGCGCCCATCTCCAAGTTCTCCTTGACGGTCAGACTCGGGAACACGTTCTTGGTCTGCGGGACGTACCCGAGACCCAGCGGCACCAACTCGTGGGCCTTGCGGCCGGTGATGTCGCGGCCGAGCAGTTCGACCGTGCCACTGCGAACCTTGCACTGCCCGATCACGGCCTTCAGGAAGGTCGACTTGCCGGCGCCGTTCGGTCCGATGATGCCGATGAACTCGCCGGCCCCCACGACGAGGTCGCACCCGTTCAAGATGTTGACTTCCGGGATGTATCCGGCGACCAAATTGCTGGCGCGCAACACGTCACTCATGACTCGTCCTCCAGCAACGAGCGACCCTGATGGGCGCCCAGGTAGGCGTCGATGACGGCGGGGTTCGACGAGATGTCGTCGGGGGTTCCCTCGGCGATCACCCGACCTTCGGCCATCACCACGACCCAGTCGGAGATGTCGTGCACCATGTCCATGTCGTGCTCGACGAAGAGGACGGTCATGCCCTCGTCGCGCAGCCCGCGGATGTGCTCGTTGAGGCTCTGCTTGAGAGCCGGGTTCACTCCGGCCATCGGTTCGTCGAGCATCACGAGACGCGGATTCGTCATGAGTGCGCGTGCCATCTCCAGCAACTTGCGCTGCCCGCCTGAGAGGGCGCCGGCGTATTCGTCTCGCATGTGATCGAGTTTGAAACGGGCGAGCAAAGCCTCGGCCCGTTCTGTGATCTCGGCCTCCTGCTTCCTCCAGCGCGAGGCGAACAATCCGTTCCACCACTTCTCACCGATCTGACCGGTTGCGCCGAGTCGCATGTTCTCGATGACGCTCAGCTTGGTGAGGCTCTTGGTGAGCTGGAAGGTGCGCACCATGCCGAGAGCCGCCATGCGATGCGGAGCGACCTTGCCCATGGGGCGACCGTCGAACGACCAGGTTCCCTGATCGACCGAATCGAACCCGGTGAGCAGATTGAACAATGTGGTCTTACCGGCCCCGTTGGGGCCGATCAGCGCGGTGATGGAGCCCCGTTGAACCTCGACGTGTTCGACGTCGACCGCCGTGATACCGCCGAACGAACGGCGCACCGAGTCGGCCACGAGGATCGGATCGGGTTTGGCGACACCCGGTTCGGTACGACAGGTCGCCAGGGCCGTGCGAGCGGCGACGGCCGTGGGTGACAGGGTCGTTTCAGCGTCCATCGAAGGCCATCTCCTGTCGATTACCGAACAGACCTTGCGGTCGATACACCATGAGGAGGATCAATGCCAGACCGACCAGCATGAGATTGACCTGACCCACCTGTGTCGACTGCATGATCGTGAAGTTGCCCAACTTGATGGGCTCGTCGGCCACCTGACGAAGGAAGTTGTCGAGGAAGGTGAAGATCAGCCAGAAGAGCATGGGTCCGACGATGGACCCCGACACCTTGGCGACTCCGCCCAACACCAACGCGGTGAGGACGTAGAAGGTGACGTCACGGCTGTAGTTGTCGGGCTGGACGCTTCCGCGATCGAGGGCGAAGATCATTCCCGAGATGGTGCCGATCACGCCACCGAGGAGCAGGGACTGCAACTTGTAGGAGTACACGCTCTTGCCGAGACTGCGAACGGCATCCTCGTCTTCACGAATCGCCTTCAGGACGCGACCCCACGGACTCTTCATCAACTTGAAGACGAAGAAGCCGATCACGGCCACCAGGATCCAGCCGACGATGATCGTCCAGAGCTCACGTCCGGTGAAGTTGAACGGCCAGAAGCCGTAGTTCTGGGTCTGGTCGATGCCGAGATCGGCTCCGACGCTGCGGAAAGGTTGGGCGAACTGGTTGATGCCATCGCTGCCGCCGAAGTAGTGCTTGAAGCGCACCGATCGGACCAACAGACGAATGATCTCGGCGGCGGCAATGGTCACGATGGCGAGATAGTCGGCTCGCAGACGCAGGGTCGGAATGCCCATGAGCAGACCCAACACCAAGGAGAAGAGGATGCCGAGAGGAATACCCCACCAGAACGAGATGTCGAAGTAGTGAGCCGTCATGCCGAGGCCGTAGGCGCCACAGGCCATGAAGCCGGCCTGACCGAAGTTGAGCAACCCGGTGTAACCGAACTGCACGTTGAGGCCGATGGCAGCGATGGCGAAATACACCGCGTTGATGCCAATGAGTCCCTTCAGGGAACTTTCGATGATCAGCGACCAATCCATCGTCAACCCACTCTCTGCGCTTTGCCGAGAATCCCTTGCGGACGGAACAACAGCACCAGGATCAGGATCGCGAGTGCGGGTGTGGTCTTGAGTTCGGTGGGCACCACCAGGCTCGCCACTTCGACGAGCAACCCGACCACGAATCCGCCGATCAAGGCGCCGAAGGCCGACCCCAGACCGCCGAGAGTGATGGCGGCGAACATCAAGAACAGCAGTCGACCTCCCATGTCGAAACTGACCTGTTCGTCGAGGCCGCGGAACACGCCGCCGAGCGCCGCCAGGGCGCCACCCACGATCCAGACCAGTCGGATCACGCGTTCGGAGTCGATTCCGGTGGCCGAAGCCAGATCGGGATTGTCGGACACCGCACGGGTCGCCTTGCCCAGGCGGGAGTAGCGAAGCATGAGGGCCACGCCCACGAGGATGAGGATCGAGATGATCGATACGGTGAGGTCACGCGGGGTGATGGTGATCGGACCGAGTTCGATCGCTTGTTGCAGGCTGTACTCCCGGAACGGTCGAGTTCGGCCGCCGAAGCGAGACAGGAAGAAATTCCGGAGCAGGATCGAGAGCCCTACTGTCAGGACCATCTGAGTCACCATGCCGATGCCGCGTCGGCGCAGCCGCCCGAAGATTCCGGAGTTCAGGGCCCAACCGAAGGCACCTCCGAACACCGCCGCCAGGAACGTCGCCCAGATCACGTGGAATCGACCGTCGGGATACACACCCGGAAGGAAGTCGAGAAAGCCCAGGAAGGTGAGGCCGGTGATGTTGAACACGAAGGCGATCAAGCCGCCGAAGGTGACCATTTCACCGTGTGCGAAGTTGGTGAGGCCGGTGGTTCCGAAGATCAATGACAGACCCACGGCACACATGGCCAACACCAGTCCGAGCCGGGCTCCGTCGGCCAGACGCTGGGCGATCTTTTCGAATTGTGACTGGGAGGTGCTCAGTGATTCGCCGGTGAAGAAGTTGAGGGTCTTGGTGGCCGTGATGAAGGAGTCCTTGGTCACGGTCTGCGTGGGAACTGATTGGGAGCTCAAGGTTTGACCGTCCGGCAAGGAGTCCTCGACCAATTCGACGGTGTAGTCGGCCCGTCCGGGCAACGGGATGACCACCACACCGGTCTCGTCGGTCACTCCCCGACCCACTTCGTTGCCGTCGGCATCGGTCACGACGATCTCGACTCCGGCCACGGGCTGGTTGTCGGTCTTACCCGCCTCGTCTCGGAACTGCTCCTTGACCTGCACCCGCAAGGCGATGTCCTCGGCCGCGGCCCCAGACGCGGAGAATCCGAACACTGTGGCCGTCACGGCGAGCAGGAGGAGGATGCGGGAGAACCAACGAAAGAGCACGGTCATGGGCAGCACGCTCTCGACGGGCTCGTGAATGTGCGTTCGACCAACAAGCTCATGTCTCTCCCCGACATCCGCGGTCCACGGACCTGAGGATGGTAGTCCAACAGGGGTGAACGACGAAAGACCTGATGGCGGACGATCTCCGGGGTCGTTCGGTGCGATCGGCCTGGTGGTGGTCAGTGCGGCCCTGTTCGGAACGACCGGAACCGCTTTGGCACAGGTGCCGGGGACGGTCGACCCGTTGTCCTCGGGCACTCTGCGACTGTTGCTCGGTGGAGGCGTTCTCGCTCTCGTGGCCCGAAGACATCGTTCGACGCTCCTCGGATCGTGGTCGACCCTTCTGGCTGGCGCTGTCGGCGTTGCGGTGTATCAACTGGGGTTCTTCTGGGCCGTCACCGACACCGGTGTCGCGGCGGGAACCCTCGTCACCATCGGAATCAGTCCGATCGCCAGTCGCGTGATCGGAGCCGCGGTGGGTCGACCGTCTCCTCCGCGAACGTGGTACGTGGCCGCAGCAATTCTGATCCTGGGCCTGACGGTGATGATTCTTGGCGGGTACGACGACGTCGAGATCTCCACTGCAGGAGTGCTGGTCGCCGCGATCGCGGGTGTGTCGTTCGCCTTCTACACCGAATGCGGATCTCGTGCGTTGATCAACGGCGCGTCGCCGGATGCGACGATGGCCGCGCTGTTCTTCGGGGCCGGACTTCTCACAGCGCCCCTTCTGCTGTGGCGAGGGGTCGACATCCTCACCACGGGGCGAGGGGTTGTCGTTCTCGGTCACCTCGCACTCGTCACTCTCACCCTGGCGTACATGGCCTTCGGTCGCGGCCTGCGTCGACTCGCACCGACGATCGTCACGACCTTGACGATCGTCGAGCCGGTCGTGGCCACCGCATTGTCGTTCGTCGTGTTGAACGAGGAATTCTCCGCGGTTGGATGGCTCGGTGCGGCGACCGTCCTCGTCGGTCTGCCGATCGTGGGCCTGTCGGCACGCTCGGAGCCGCCGACCGTGGTGGAGAGTACGGTTCGGACATGAGCGCTCCGATCGACACCCGTTTCACCCGCATGCTCGGAATCTCCTATCCCATCGTCCAGGCACCCATGGGTTGGATCGCCCGCTCGGCGTTGGCGTCGGCGGTCAGCAATGCCGGTGGACTCGGCATCATCGAGACCTCGTCGGGAGAACTCGACGTGATTCGCACCGAGATCGCGCGGATGCGGGACCTCACCGATCGTCCTTTCGGAGTGAACATCGCCCAGTTGTTCGTGCGCGATCCGGGCATCGTCGATTTCGTCGTCGAACAGGGAGTCCGCTTCGTGACGACGTCGGCCGGCGATCCCGGTCAGTACACCGCGACGCTGAAGAGCGCCGGTCTGACGGTCTTTCATGTCGTTCCCACGCTCGCGGCGGCGATGAAAGCGGTCGAGGCCGGAGTCGACGGTCTGGTCGTCGAAGGCGGTGAGGGTGGCGGGTTCAAGAATCCGCGCGATGTCGCCACCATGGTGCTCGTTCCTCTGGTTGCGTCGCGAGTCGACGTCCCGATCGTGGCCGCTGGCGGAATCTGCGACGGCGTCTCGATGGCGGCCGCCCTGGCTCTCGGCGCCGACGCTGTTCAGATGGGAACGAGGATGGTCTCGGCGGCCGAATCGCCGGTTCACGAGAACTGGAAACGCTCCATCGTCGACGGAGCCGAAACCGACACCGTGTTCCTCAACCGGTTCTCCCGGCCAGGTTTACGTGCCATTCGGACCGAGCGAACGTCCCGTCTCGAACGCGACGAGCACGTTCCGTTGACCGAGATGAACCGTGCCATGGACCTGTACTTCGGCGGCGACATGGAAGCGGCCATCGCCCTCACCGGTCAGGTCATGGGTCGAATCGATGCGATCAAGACGGTCCGAGAGATCGTCGACGAGACGGTCGAGACCTACCGGGCGACGGTGGCCCGGTTGTCGACCACCGTCTGAACGTCGCTGGATCCCGTCGACATCGGGCCGCGTCCGAGCGTCCACCACAACACGGTGAGAACGATCATGAATCCGGTCGCACCGAGAACATGAACGGCGACCAACCCGGCGGGGATGCCGTTGAAGTACTGCACGTATCCGACGATTCCTTGCAGCACGCCGACCGCGATGGTCGCCTCGAGCACTCCAGCCCCGCGCGTCCATGATCGGCGGTCGCGGCGAGCGACGTTGATCGTCGCCAACAAGGCCACGAGCGCCGCGATGACGGTGATTCCGTGTACTCGGGAGATGGACGAGATGCCCAGATCGAAGCGCCGCGCCGTCTCGTCGCCGGCGTGCGGCCCCGAACCGGTCACCACCGTCCCGGTCGTGATGGCCATGACACCGAGGACCACCGTCGCCCGCGACAGCCTTCGCACTGCTGACGACGTGTCTCTCGTCGAGGAGAGACGAGGTGAACCGCTTTCGGCTCCGTCCTCGTCGGTGTGGCGCGAGCGGAGGACCAACCACGTCGCGTTGGACACGAGGATCATCGACAGGAGGAAATGGCCCTGGTTGGCCAACGGATGAAGATCGGTCAGGACGACGATTCCGCCCAGGACGATCTGCCCGATGACGCCGGCGACCAGACCCCACGCGAGGAGGACGAGGTCGCGCCGACGCGGAGTTCGACGATGGGCCGCGAGCACTGCGAGAATCACGCCGGCTGCAACCAGACCCGTGAAAAGACGATTGACCTGCTCGATCGCTCCGTGGCCGGTCGAAACGTCGACGAAGCGCTCCTCGTTGCAACGCGGCCAGTCCTCGCATCCGAGTCCCGAGCCGGTCAGACGAACCGCCGCTCCAGTCACGACGATGATGCAGAGGAGCACGAGCGCGACGACGGCGATGCGGGTGTAGCGCTCGGGGGTGAAACTCAAACGCTTCATGAGAACCACCATAGGTGGATCGTGCCGACGATGTCGATCGGGGTACGGTCTGACCATGCTGACGTCTTTCGACGACTATCCGATCCATCCGTCGAGCGCTCCGATCGCTCACACCGGCTCCAGCGATCCGAACCACTACGACCGGTATTTCTTCAACGGGTATCGCCGTGATGCGTCGTTGTACTTCGGCGTGGCGCTCGGCCTCTACCCGAATCGCCACGTCGTCGACGCGTCGTTCTCGGTCGTCGTCGACGGTCGCGAGCAGATATCGATTCACGCGTCGCAGCGTGCCCCGGTCGATCGGCGCGACGCGAACGACGTCGGACCGATCCGGGTGGTGATCGAGGAGCCCATGCGTCGTCATCGCATCGTCGTCGACGCGCCCGAACACGGTCTGCGCGCCGATCTCACGATGATCGCGCGTAGTTCTCCGGTTCAAGAGCCTCATTTCTTGATGCGAACGGGTCAACGGATCCTGTTCGACTACACCCGTCTGACCCAGTTCGGTCATTGGCAAGGGTGGATCGAAGTGGACGGTCGCCGACACGAGCTCTCCGTCGACGACACCTGGGGATCGCGAGATCGCTCATGGGGAGTTCGCCCCATCGGGCCGATGGCCGACATGGGCGCTCCGACTGGTGAACGTCAGTTCTACTGGCTCTGGGCTCCGGTCAACTTCGGCTCGTACGCCATGCACTTCGACGTGAACGAGTACGCCGACGGTCGTCGATGGCACGAAACGGGTTTCGTTCTGCCGGACGGCTTCGGCGAAGTTCGCGAGGCGACCCGCGTCGAATACGGAATTTCGATGCGTCACGGAACGCGTTGGGCCCGAGCTTTCGACATGACCCTCACCACCGATGATGGTGAAGGGCATCACGTCGTGTTCGAGCCGCTGTACGAGTTCCACATGTTGGGCATCGGCTACGGGCATCCCGAGTGGACCCACGGGTCCTGGAAGGGAGAGTCCGCAGTAGATGGCGAACGCTGGACGCTCCCGCTCTCCCACCCCTGTGCTCCACACCACCTGCACATCCAGGCGGTGTGCAAGGTTCGGCACGGGAAGCACGAGGGACTCGGAATTCTCGAGCAGATGATCATCGGCGAGCACTCGCCCACCGGTCTGACCGGAATCCTCGACCCGGCAGGGTGACGGGCGACGAGGATCGTCGGGTCAGGTGTGGCGGATCGTCATTCCCCCGTCCACCACGACTGTTGCTCCGTTGGTGAAGCTCGCCGCCGGCAGACACAGCGACAACGTCATGTGGGCAACTTCCTCCGGGTCGCCGTAACGGCGCAGGGGAACCTTCCGTTTGGCGTAGGCATCCTTGGCCTCGTCGGAGATCCCGGCCGTCATGCCGGTCGCGATCGGTCCGGGACACACGCAGTTGGCCGTGATGCCGAAGCGACCGAGTTCGACGGCCATCGAGCGCGTCAACCCGGTGACTCCCGCCTTCGACGCCGAGTAGGCCGCGAGTCCTCCCGTCGCCACGATCGACTCGGTGGACGCGATGTTCACGATGCGCCCATAACCGGCCTCTTTCATCACCGGAACCACCAGACGCGCCAGATGAACGTACGCCGACAGATTGACGTCGAGAGTACGGCGCCACGCTTCGGCGAAACCGTCGTCGTCCTGGAAGAGACTCGAGATCATCGACACACCCGCGTTGTTCACCAAGGTGTCGATCCGTCCCCACGAGTCGACGATCTCGCCGATCATGCGTGACGCCGCCACTCGATCGGTGACGTCGATCGCGAATCCCCGCGCGCGGCCCTCTCCATGAGCAGCGGTGACTTCGGCGACCACGGCCTCGACTCGCTCCGGGTCGAGATCCACCACGGCGACTCGCGACCCTTCGTCGGCGAACAGATGCGCGGTCGCCCGCCCCATGCCGCTCGCCGCGCCGGTCACGATCGCCACCTGATCGGCGACCGAACGATCGAGGCGACTCAAGCGTTTCACGTGCGACGCCACGTTTCCCGACCGGCCATCCCATACGCACGCAGGATCGAGGCCCGAAATGGTTCGATCATCATGAACACGTGATTGTCGGATTCCGGACCACCGGGTTCGAAGGCGCGCAGGTCGTAGCCCATGCGGTCCCAGAGTTCGATGCGTCCCGCCGTCGTGTCGACGATTCGGGCGTCTCCCCACACGATGCAACTGTCCCATCCGGTGCTCTCGCTCACCGAGAAGTGGACGGTTGCTCGCGGGTTCTGAGTGACGTTGCGAACCTTGCGACTGGACGAGAGCACGAACGCGGCGATGGTGTCGTCGATCCAATTCACGGCGACTGGGGCCAGATGCGGCTCCCCGTTAGTCCCGTTCGTGGCGATGTAGGCGAAGGGTCCGTACCGCCGACTGTCGGTCTTCACATCTTCGAGAGAGATCATGGACGCACCTCGTAGAAAGCATTGACGGAGTGTTCGATGTCGAGGCGACGGAAACGGGTGAAACCGGCATCCGAAGCCATCGATCGTGCCTTCGACTCCGGAAGGCCGAGGGTTCCGAGACCGGCACCGCCGGGTTCCGACATCGCCGACGACATGCACGACATGACGCTGATGCCGTACATGAGCGATGCCATCGGATTGTTGGCGGCGTTCTCCTCGAAGGTGTCGAGGGCTTTGATGTCGACGAGGAGCCACACACCGTCGGGCTTCAACGAGCGTCGGATGGCGGCCATCATCTCGGCCGGATGAGTCATGTCGTGGATGCAGTCGAAGGCCGTCACCAGGTCGAGGGATTCGTCCTCGGGAAGAGGGTGGCGACGGGGGTCGACGAAGGACACGTTGTCGACCCCGGAGTCGGCCTTCTTGTGTTCGGCGCGTTCGAGTGCGTAACGGGAGATGTCGTAGCCGACGATGGTCGACGACGGAAAACGTCGACCCATCAGGACAGCTGCGCCCCCGGCGCCGCATCCGATGTCGGCGACGCGGGCACCCGATTCGAGACGGGAAACCATGCCGTCGAGCGCCGGGAGAACCGTCGGCACGAGATGGGCGTTGCTCCACGGCTCGAAACTCCGTTCGATCCCCACCGCACCCTCCGGGCCGTGAGAGTCGTAGTTGCGCCCGAGACCGGAGCGGAACGACTCCGGCAAGTACTCGAGACTCTGCATCGTCTGGGGAAGGCGGTGGAACATGCCCATTCCGAACGCCGGATGATCTTCGGCGGCCAACACCAGTGCGGCCTCGCGTGACAGCGACAGCAGTTCGGCCCCGTCGTCGGCTCGTCGATGCTGGACGATCTTGGCCGCGGCCTGATTGTGCGCCCATTCCTCGACCCACCGGGGATGGAGTTCGGTCACGGCGGCCAGCCGTTCGATCGACAACGGCTCGGCGGCCGCGGCGAGGGCTCGATACAGCCCGAGCCGATCACCGAGGTGGATCATGCCGGCGGTCACGGCACCCTCGAGTTTGGTGAACACGAGATAGCTGAAGAGTCTGATCGCCATCGGATCGGGTTCGTCGGTCATGGGACTCCTTGTCGTGAAATTTTGGGTCGAGTTGTCGCGTGAAGATGTCTGTTCAGAAAGTTCGATCGCCTCGGTCGAGATGTTCGACGTCGCTCAACTTCACGAGACCGAAGGTGTGCCCGTCACCCATCTGGTACGAAACGAGCCGGCTGATCGATGCGTGGCCGAGAACGAAACGTTCCCATTCCCACGGTGTGGCAGGCAATCCGAGAAGGTGGCAGATGAGCACGCTGTTGGTGCCGGCGTGCGCCACCAACAGGAGGCGTCGATCACTGTCGTCGATCTCGAAGACCGGCAGGCTGTGCGGTGTCGGACGCACGCCACGCTCCTGGAAGAAGAGACTCGCGTTGGTGTGGATCCGCGACACGAAGTCTCGGACCGGTTCGCCTCCCTCGAGACCGTCCCAGCGTCGCTCGGCCGGTCGGCGGCGCTCCTCTGCGAAGGCTGCATCGGCCCGCTCGCGCGGGGTTCCGTGCCACAGAGGGTTACGAATCTCCTCGAGCCAGTCCTGAGTCGACGAAGCGCCGACTGGACGCCCCGAGGCCACCAACAACGGGTGGGCAGTCTGTTGCGCCCGCACCAAAGGCGAAGCCCACACTTCGTCGAAGTGCTCCTCGACCAGCACGTCGGCCACCCGCTGGGCTTGACGGTGGCCGCGTTCGGTGAGAGGAGGGTTGTCGACGTTCAGGTCCTCGCGAACCCATTCCGGTTCGCCGTGGCGGACGAGCACGATCTCCATGACGACATCATGCCCGACGTCGACGTCGGCGACCTCAGTCGCTCCCGGGAGCGGACGACTCCAGCCACGCGGTGTACATCGCCGCGTACGGGCCCCCTCGGGCGACGAGGTCGTCGTGGTGGCCGTCCTCCACGAGGACCCCGTGCGCGAGGACCAGGACTCGATCGGCTCGGGCCGCGGTCGACAGACGATGGGCGATGGCGATGGTGGTCCGACCGGACGACATCTTTTCGAGAAGTCGACCGATCCGCACCTCGGTGAGAGCGTCGACCGACGACGTGGCCTCGTCGAGGATCAGGACCGAGGAGTCGACGAGAGACGCGCGTACGAGTGCGACCAGCTGGCGCTCGCCCGCCGAGAGGTTCGCACCTCGTTGCCCGACCTCGGTGTGCAGTCCGTCGGCCAGAGAGGTCAACCAGTCCTGGAGATCGAGCTCCCGGATACGTCTTTCGAGCGCTTCCTCGTCGAGCCCGGGAACGGCGAACATCAAGTTGGCGGCGATGGTGTCGTCGAACAGGAAGGGTTCCTGGGGAACCACCACCAGATGACGACGAAGATCCTCGTTCGACAACCTGGTGAGGGGAACTCCGTTCAACAGAACAGCACCGTGCGACGGATCCACGAAACGGGCGAGAACGCGACCGAGAGTGGTCTTGCCGGAACCGGTCTCCCCCACCACGGCCACGCGGGTTCCTGGTGCGATGCGCGCCGAAACGTGGGACAGGACGGGCTGCTCGATGACCTCGTCGTCACCGTCGCGCGGACGATACGAGAAAGACACGTCGTCGAGCGTCACCGTGATCGGGCCGGGCGGAAAAGCGACCGGTCGAGGATCCGGTGGTGGGCCGACCGGAATTGCGAGTATTCCGAGGACTCTCCGTAGCCCGGCGACTGCGGTCTGGGTCTGATCGAGCACTTCGGTCATCTCGGCGATCGGCTCGAGGAACCGATAGGTGAGGAAGACGAAACCGACCAGCGCACCTGCGGTGAGATCGGAGCCGGCGCCTCGCCACACACCGATCGCGACGACCGACGACACCGCAATGGTGCCGAACACTTCGCCGGACGGGAACAGGAACGCCCCGATCAGACTCGCCCGCGTCTGAGCGTCGGCTCGCTCTCGCGCCGCGTTCGACGCGCGGCGCGCGAAGATCGGCCCGGCCTGATATGCGATCAGGGTCTCCGAACCGTTGATGATCTCGCTCGTGGTACCGAGCATCGAGCCGTTGGCCTCGCGTACCCGGTCGTAGGCGGCGACCAGGTACTTCTGCACACGGCGCAACACCACGAACAGCGGAGCCGACACCAGGATCACGACGGTCGCAAGAATCCAGTCGTACGCGAGCATGACGCCGCTCACGATCAGCATGAGGGCCCCGTTGAGCAAGAACGCCAGGCCGCCCCAGGAGAAGAACTGGGACAGGGTCTCGACGTCGGAAGTGACCCGGGCGACCAATGCCCCTCGCTTCTCGTCGTTGTGGTCCTCGACACTGATGCGATGCACGTGTTGGAAGAGGCGAACGCGCAATCCGTAGAGAGCCTCCTCGCTGGTGCGACCCAGTCGAAGAACGGCGGTTCGTTGCGCCATCCCGGTGAGCACGAGGGCGACGGCACCGACTGCGCACAGCCAGCCGATGACGTCGACGTCGACCGTCGTCCGTCCGTCGGCGGTCGCAAAGCCCCGGTCGATCGCCTGCTGCAGGAGAATCGGAACGACCACACGGCCGGCGGCGCCGACCAGAGCCAGTAGCAACGTGGCGCCGATGCCTCGTCGCAGGATCGGCGCTTCTTGAACACCGGCACCGATGGTGGCGATCGCCCCCCGGGTGGTGGATTCCGAACTCATGGCATCCCCGTCGCTTCGTCGTCATTCGACCGATCCAGTTCGTAGGCGTCCATGAGTTCCTTGTATCCGGCGAACTGCGTCTGAAGGTCGCCGTGTCGACCGATCGCCACCACCTCGCCGGCATCCAGATAGATCACCAGGTCGGCACGCGACAGCAGCGTCGGACGGCTGGCCACTGCGACGACGGTGGTTCCGGAGCAACGTTCGGCGATGTTCGACAACACGGCCGCCTCGGTGGACGGATCGAGCGCACTCGTGACGTCGTCGAGGTAGAGCACGTCCGGACGGATCGCAAGCGCCCGAGCGAGCGCGATGCGTTGCCGTTGGCCTCCGGACAGTCCGACGCCTCTTTCGCCGATCATGGTGTCGATTCCCTGCGGAAGATCGTTCACGAAACCGGCCTCGGCGATGTCGAGACAGCGCATCACGTCTTCGGTCGACACGTCTCGTCCGAAGACGACGTTGTCACGCACGGTGCCGCTGATCAGGAACGGCTCTTGAAACACCAAGGCTCGAGCATTGAACGGATCGGCCACCCGACCCCGACTCGGAGCGATGTGTCCGGCGAGTGCGTGCAAGAGGGTGGTCTTGCCGGCTCCCGTCGCACCGACCACGACCGTGGTGCCACCGGGCGCGATGTCGAGATCGACGTCACGCACCGCCCATCGATCCCCGTCGTGGCTGATCCACAGGTGCTCGGCCACGATTCGATCGTCGCGACCCAGATCGACTCGCGGATCCCGTTCGACAGTCTGATCGACGAGCGATCTAACTCGGGCGAATCCGGCTTGAGATCGCGGAAACTCCGACAGTGCGTAGCCGATGATGCGCAATGGGAAGACCAACAAGGTGAACAGATAGACGAAGGCCGTGAGGTCGCCGAGCGTCATGTGTCCGTCGCGGACGCGAATACTCCCCACGAAGACGATCGCGACGTTCGTCGCGTTGGGGACGACGTCGAGCAGCGTGTCGAACACCGAGCGCAGACGGATGGCGCGGATCCGTGCCCCGCGAACTCGTGACGCGATTCGGGCCAGCCGCTCCGCCTCCCGGCTCTCGGCGCCGAAGGCCTTCACGACCGTCACCCCCTCGAAACTCTCGTGAGCGGCCGCCGAAAGATCGCCGAGTTCGGTCTGAGCCAGGTCGTACCAGTGGTCGACGCGCCGTTGGTACACGACGTTCAACACGATGAGGATCGGGAAGACGAGCGACGCGCCGACACCGAGCCACGGATCGACGGCGATCATTCCGATGGTGGCGATGAGCATCATCAACACGACGGAACTGGCGAAAGGCATGGGGGCCATCACTGACACCGCCGCCTCCACGTCGACACCGACTCGCGTGGTCAGGTCGCCAGTCGACTGGCGGCGATGCCACGAGACCGGTTGCGCGACCACCGACGACATCACTTCACGGCTCAGATCTTCGGCGACCCCCCATTGGGCTTTGCCGGCCCAGGTTCGACGCACGACCACACCGACGGCACGAACCACCGCCAGAAGGACGAGAAGACCGATTCCGGCCAGAAGAGTCGCCCGATCGAGTCGTCCGACCTCGAAACGCTCGACGATGACGTCGTCGATCAACCACCGCACGACCCATGACGCGGCCACCGTGCAGAACGCGTACACCGCAGCACCTCCGACGGCGACGAGAAACGTTCGCGGCCGATACGACACCAGGGTGACGACGAGTCGTATGGCGCGGCGAAGGCGTCGTTCGTCGTCGGAAGTCACCTCGATTTCTTAGCAGGGACCCACCTTCATGGGGAGCCTTGACTAGTCTGAACACATGTTGTCGACAGTGTTCGACGAGAGTTACGACGTGGCGCAGATCAACGGCGCTCTCCTCGTTCTCCGTCTCTGCCTCGGTCTGTTCCTCGCCTACCACGGTTACAACAAGATCTTCGGAGGTGGAGGTTTGTCGGGAACCGCCGGCTGGTTCGGAAGCATCGGCATGAAGTGGCCCGTCTGGCAGGCTCGCCTCGCCGCGGCAACCGAGATCGGAGCCGGACTCATGCTGGCCGCCGGTCTTCTCACACCGCTCGCCGCCGCCGGTGTCATCGGGGTGATGGTGGTGGCCATCGTCGTCGCTCACGCCAAAGTCGGCTTCTTCGTCTTCCTGCCCAACCAGGGTTGGGAGTACTGCGCGACGATCGCTCTCGGAGCACTGGCGATCGGCATCGCCGGTCCCGGCGAATGGTCCCTCGACGATGCCCTCAGTATCGCCTTCAACGGCTGGAGCGGGTTGCTCATCGCGGCACTCGTCGGTCTCGGCGGAGCCGGCCTGCAATTGGGCCTCAGTTATCGTCCGAAGCCCACGAACTGATTCGGCGTCGTCGTGAAGAACGGGGTTCGTCTCATTCTGCTCGCCGTGAGTCTGGGAATCGCCGCCTTCTGGGTGTGGGCCTTGTTCTTTCCACCGAAGCAAGCCGTCGCTCGTCTCGACGACGTGGCGTGGACCGAGCGCGCCGACGGAATCTGTCGGGAGGCCAACCTCGCTCGTAACGAACTCACCGACACTCGCCGCATCGAGGACGTCGGCGAAGGGGCACTGACGGAACGAGCCGATCTCATCGATCGAGCCACCGACATCGTCTCCGCGATGATCGACGAGGTGATGGCGATCGCACCGACAGGACCGGACGATCGGGCTCTGGCCGAGAAGTGGGCCGGCTACTACCGAACGCTTCTCGACGATCGCCGCGCCTACACCGAGGTGCTGCGAGGGGGCGACAACCCGCCGTTCCCCGAGACGACGATCGACGGCTCTCCGATCTCCGAGTACATCAACGACTTCACGGTCGCCAATCGGATGAAGGCCTGTTCGAGTCCGGCGGATCTGGCCGCGTGACCGACGACTTCGTCAGTTCTCGTCGGCCGTTCTCCACTCGCCGTCGACGTGACGTCGCACGACTCGAGCCGGAGCACCCACGGCGACCGAGTACGAAGGAATCGGTCCGGCCACCACACTGTTCGCGCCGATGACCACGTGCTCACCGATGTCGGCACCCGGCAGGATCACCGACCCGTACCCGATCCACGAGCCCGAGCCGATGCGAACCGGCTTCTCGGGCATCGACTGTTGCGAGATGGGTCGCTCGACGTCTCGATAGTCGTGGTTCTGATCGGTGATGTAGACGTGATGGCCGGTCCACACGTCGTCGCCGATCTCGATCGAAAAATGGCCGACGATGCCGCTTCCCTTCCCGATCAGGCAGCGATCGCCGATCGACACGACTCGGTCCGACAGCATCCGTTGACCGGGCATCATTCCCGCCGAAAGCGAACAACCAGGGCCGATCATGGTGTCGCGGCCGATGTGGATGTAGGCCTCGTTGTAGATCGTGTTGGGTGGGAAGCAGATGATGCTCCCGTTTCCGAAACTTCCGAATCGCCGGGACCGGCGACTGGTCGGACCGATGGCTCCGATGCGCGCCAGGCGATCCCACGCACCTGTGACGAGCGAGTGAAGTCGGCGATCGACGAACCCCGAGAGAGCCGACCGACGAGGCGGTGGATACGCAGGCCCCGGCGACACGGGACGAATCTAGCGATCGACGAATCTGCCAACATGTTCCCGTGCGGGACGAAGCGACGACTCTGGGGGCCGGACTCGGATCGTTGACCGACGTCGACGGCCTTCGAGTCGGCCATTTCCATAGATCGTCGGCGACGTGGCGTACCGGGACCACAGTGGTGTTGACCCCGCCCGGTACCGTCGGCGGAGTGTCGGTGCGCGGCGCCGCCCCTGGTACGCGCGAAACCGATCTCCTGTCACCGACCAATCTGGTCGACCATGTCGATGCGGTGTGCCTGTCGGGAGGGAGTGCGTTCGGTCTCGACGCGGCGTCCGGAGTCATGTCCTATCTCGCGTCGATCGGCCGTGGCTTCGTCGTCGGTTCCGAGCCCTCGTGGGTCGTGCCGATCGTTCCGGCCGCGGTGATCTTCGACCTCGGTCGAGCAGGACGCTTCGAGAATCGTCCGGATGCGTCGTTCGGTGAACGGGCCGCCCGGCGAGCCACGTCGGCACCCGTCGCCATCGGATCGGTCGGCGCCGGATGTGGCGCTCGGGCCGGAGGACTGCAAGGTGGGGTCGGTTCGGCGAGCCGTCGGACGTCGACCGGTCACGTCGTGGCGGCGCTGGCGGTCGTGAATTCGGTGGGAACCGTCGTCGATCCGCGCTCGGGTCGCCCCTGGTTCATCGGTCGACATGCCGTGCCACCGATACGAGATCGAATCGGGTTGCGCCAGGCCCTCACGGTACGGCCGTCATCGGGTCCGAGTCTCAACACCACGATCGGAGTGGTGGCCACGTCGGCACCGCTGTCGAAGGTCCAGTGCACGAAGATGGCCGATGTGGCTCACGACGGACTTGCTCGGGCCATCCGTCCGGCCCATTCGATGAACGACGGCGACACGATTTTCGCTCTTGCCACCGGCCGCCGAGACGAACCGGGGATCGACGACGGATCGGTCACCACTGCAGTTCTGAACGACGTTCTCGACCAGGCGGCCGCGGTGTTCGCCGAGGCCTGCACGTCGGCGATCCTGTCGGCGATTCCTCGGGGCGGTCCACCGGCCTACGCCGTTTTTCTGGCCTCGCCCCGTCGACCGAGACGCTGACATTTCTGAGTCCGAAGTCACAGAAAGCCGATCATCCGGTGGTGCCGGATCGGGGGTCACTGGCTAGTTTGCCCCTCGTCTCACGACCGATTCGCTGTGAAAGGGGGTCGAGATGCCCACGGTGCCCAACTCGCCCGATCGTCGCAAAGTATCCGTTCCGGATCTGGCGACGTTCCGCAACGAAGGTCGTCGCATCGCCATGATCACGGCCTACGACGCCACGTTCGCGCGCCTGGTCGACCGGGCCGGCGTCGACATGATTCTCGTCGGTGATTCGGTCGCCACGGTCATGCAAGGCGAACGCACGACCATTCCGGTGACACTCGACGAAATGGCGTACCACGTACGCTGCGTCGCGCGTGCCAACACCAAGGCGCTCGTCGTCGGTGACCTACCTTTCGGGTCGTATCACTCGAGCATCAGCCAAGCCGTCGAATCATCGGTGACTCTCGTGAAAGCCGGTGCCGAAGCCGTCAAGCTCGAAGGTGGAGTCGCCATGGCCGACACCATCGCGGCCATCACCCGTTGCGACATTCCGGTCGTGGGCCACATCGGCCTGACCCCGCAGAGCTATCACCGCATGGGTGGTCACCGCGTTCAGGGACGCTCGGCGGGTTACGAGGCCGGCGGACGTGAGCGGATCATCGAAGACGCGGCTGCGGTCGAAGCAGCCGGTGCCTGCGCCGTCGTCATCGAAGGTGTCCCCCACGAATTGGCTTCCGAAATCACCGCGAAGATCTCGATCCCGACCATCGGTATCGGCGCAGGTCCCGGCTGCTCGGGCCAGGTCCTCGTGTTGCACGACGTGCTCGGTCTGTCGGACTGCCGGTACCGGTTCGCCAAGCAGTACACCGAACTCGGTGCGGTGGTGATCGACGCGGCTCGCTCCTACGTCGAGGAAGTTCGCGACGGTTCGTGGCCCGACCTCGACCACTCGTTCTCCTGAGCCGGGTTCGCATCCGTGGACGTCGTCGCTCAGCCGGACGAACTCGCGTCGTCGTCGAGGCGCTGGCAATCCGCAGGTGAGACGGTCGGGATCGTGCCGACCATGGGGGCTCTGCACCTCGGCCACTCGTCGTTGATCGAAGCCGCTCGCTCCGTCGCCGATCGGGTGGTGGTGTCGATCTTCGTGAACCCCATCCAGTTCGACGATCGTCGTGACTTCGAGGCCTACCCGGACACCCTCGACGACGATCTGGCGATGTGTCGATCTCTCGGCGTGGACGTGGTCTATCGCCCGACGGTCGATGTGATGTATCCGTCGGGTTTCGCCACCAGCGTTCACGTCGCCGGACTCACCGACCGGTGGGAAGGCGCTGATCGCCCGGGCCATTTCGACGGCGTCACGACCGTCGTGACCAAGTTGTTCACCGCATCCCGAGCCGATCTGGCCGTCTTCGGCCGCAAGGACTACCAACAGGCAGCGGTGGTACGTCGCATGGCGAGCGATCTCGATCTGCCCATCGACGTGCGGGTCTGCCCGACCGTGCGCGATTCCGACGGTCTGGCCCTGTCGAGCCGGAATCGTCGTCTGAGTCCATCGGCACGGCGTCGTGCCTTGGCCGTTCCCGCCGCTCTCGAGCTCGTTCGCAACGACGTCGGTCGAGGTCACCGTGATGTCGAGGAACTGCGTCGATCGGCCGTCGACGTGCTCGAGAAGTCCGACCTCGTCGTTCACTACCTGGCGATCGTCGACCCGGACTCCCTCGATCCCGTCGAGACGGTACGTTCCGGAGACGTCGTCCTGATCGCCGCGACCTGTGACGGTGTCCGTCTCATCGACAACGTGTCGATCACCTGAACCTCGATCCGTCGTCGATCGCGCCCGCTGGCACACTGGTTCCATGCTTCCGCCGTGCCCCGCGCCCCTGTGGTCCGACGGTGTCGTGTCCGTTCCGCGTCGATTACTCCACGAATCCGTCGTCGCCGACGTCGCCATCGTGGGAGCCGGCTACAGCGGACTCTGGTCGGCTTACTGGCTGACCGAACGCGACCCTCATCTCGACGTGGTGGTTCTGGAGCGCCACCACGTGGGCTTCGGCGCCAGCGGTCGAAACGGCGGCTGGGTCTCGGCTCTGCTTCCGGCCCCACTGCAATCGTTCGCCCGAGCGATCGGAGACGCGAAGACGCGCGCCTTGCAGACCGAGATGTTCCGAGCCGTGCGGGAGATCGGTGAGATCGCCGAGCGAGAAGGCATCGACTGCCATTACCACCGAGGAGGAACGATTTCGCTCGTCGCCAACGAATCACAGCGACAGCGAGCGAAGAACGACGCCGACGACTACCGACGCTTCGGTTTCGAGAATCACGTCGAGATGCTGCATCGATCGTTCACACGCGCTCGCGTCGCCGTCGACACCGAGGCGGTCTTTCGGCCGGATTGTGCGGTGGTTCATCCCCGCCGTCTCGTCGACGGACTCGCCGCATCCGTCGAGAGTCGTGGCGTGCGCATCTTCGAAGGAACGGCCGTCACCGCCGTCCGGCCCGGCGAGATCGCGACGGAGCGTGGTCGAGTTCGCGCTCGGTACGTGATCGACTGCCGCGAGGCCTACGCAGCTCCGGCGTCACGGCGCCGCATCGTTCCGATCTACTCCTTGATGATCGCGACCGAACCGCTGGACGACGAGACGTGGAGAACGATCGGTCTCCCCGATCGGGAGACCCTCACCGATCACCGGCGGCAACTCGTGTACGCGCAGCGAACACGCGACGGCCGCCTGGCCTTCGGTGGTCGCGGTGTCGGCTATCGCCTCGGGTCGCGAATCGACGCCGGTTTCGAACGAAACGCGCGCGTCCACGACGATCTGCGGTCGTCGATGATCGAGCTCTTCCCGTCCCTCGCCGACGCCCGCGTGACTCACCAGTGGGGTGGCCCGCTCGCCGCACCGCGCGACTGGATGTGGACGGTGGACCTCGATCCAGGTTCCCGCACCGGTGTCACCGGTGGCTACGTCGGCGACGGTGTCACCTCGGCTTTCGTGGCCGGCCGGGTCATGGCCGACGCCATCGTCCGTGGCGAGACCGACTTCCCCTTGTTCGGCCATCGATCCCCCCGTTGGGAACACGAGCCGATTCGATGGTTGGGCATCAACACGCTGTCGCGACTCGCCGGAGCCCTCGATCGACGAGAGTCTCAGGGCCGTTCGACCGGGCTCCTCGGTCGGACCTACGACCGGCTCCTCGGCTAGACGTCGACGGGTGAGCCGTCAACGGATGATCGTCACGGGACGATCGTCAACGACGCTGGCGAGAGTTGCGATGGCGCGTCCGATAGCGAATCGAGAACACACCGTCCCCCGACAGGATCCCTCCACGCCCGAAAAGACGTCCGTTCTGCCAATTCGACAGGCCGAGCTCGGGTCGGCCGAGGGCGTATTGCCCGTCGACCCAGCGGGTGAAACCATCGCCGAAGAACGGGGACTCGGTCGACGCGTACATGCGATCGAGAAGGTCATCGTCGTCGGTCAACACCGACAGAACGAAATGCGGACTGTGTCGATCGAAAAGTTCGACGGTCCGATCGACGTCGCCGACGGTCACGATCGAGACTTCCGGGACGTCGTCCCATTCCCACTCCGTCCCGAGGAAGTTCTCGTCCGCATGAGTCACCACGGACACCTCGTCGACCAGACCTTCTCGAGTCATGTAGAGACGGTCAGTGTCGGTCGTGTGAACGATCGCCCGAACGTCCCGTCGGCGGGCCGCCGACACGACACCGTGGATGACCGCCTCGAGAAGGTCGACCCGACCATGCGGCACGGTGATCACGTTGACCGTGTTGCACACCTTCCGATCGAGCGATGCGTCGACCACGTCACTGATTCGACGAGAGTCGGTGTCGTCGGCGACGTGGATCCAGGCTCCGCCAGTTCCGTGCAGGCTCACGGGCACTCCGGCTTGCCGGGCCACCGCGCCGAGTTGTGCGACCGCCTCACCGCTTCCTCGGGCCACGGCCAGAGCGATTCGCGAATCGGAGAAGAGCGCATGTCCGGCCGAACGGGCCGCCGAGTCGACGAGCACCACGCTGCCCGACGGGAGTTCGGCGACATCCAGAGCCGGACGGACGCACTGCTCCATGATGCTGCGAGCGGTACGAAGAGCGTCGCTGCCGATACGAAAGATCACCGAGTTTCCGCTCTTCAGAACCCCGGTGGCGTCGGCGAAAACGTTGGGACGGCCCTCGAAGACGAAACCAACGACCCCGAGCGGACTACGACGTTCCTCGACGCTCCAATCGTCGTGTTCGACGATCGCGGACGAGCCGGCGAACGGATCGGGCAGGTCACGCCACATGTGCAAGGCGGCGATCATGTCCTCCCGCATCTTCGCGGAGAGCTCGAGACGCCCGACGGCTCGGCCACGCCGACGCGCGTCGTCGACATCGGCATCGTTCGCCCGACGAATGTCGGCGAAGATCGCGTCATCGGCGAGTCGCGTCGCGAACTCGTCGTAGAAACGGTCGATCCGATCGATCGGGATCGATCCGAGACGACGGAATGCGACCACCGCTTCGGAGACGCCGTTCGCGACCAGATCGGCCACGTCCGCCGGCACGTGCAGAAGGTCGCCCGACTCTTGAACCACGACGACTCGATCCCCTGACTGGAACGCTGCGGCGAGTTCGGCGGACACCACCGCCACTCGGTCTCCCCCGAAAGGAATGCGCTGGCCGGGATCCAGACGGGTCAAACGCTCGATCGACACGGGGTTAGCGTAGAGCCGATGGCCGACGACGAGATCTACTTCCGCCAACTTCTGTCCGGACACGACTTCGCGTCGAACGATCCACTGGCGTACCAGATGGTGAACTTCGTGTACCTCATCGGAGACCGATCGTCAGGAGAGTGCGTGGTGGTCGATCCGGCCTACGGAGTCGACGAACTCGTCGACATCGCGGCCGCCGACGGCATGCGAATCTCCGGCGTGCTGGCCACCCATTACCACCCCGATCACGTCGGCGGCTCGATGATGGGCTACCGCATCGAAGGCGTGGCGCGTCTCCTCGAACGTGTCGACGTTCCGATTCACGTCAACCGCCACGAAGCACCCTGGGTCGAAAAGACCACTGGCGTCGGGACCGACCATCTCGTTCAGCACGACGGCGGCGACGTGGTCCGCGTCGGACGGGTGGAGATCGAGTGCGTCCACACCCCCGGACACACGCCGGGTAGTCAGTGCTTCCACGTGCACGGTGCGTTGGTGTCGGGCGACACCTTGTTCCTCGACGGGTGCGGTCGTACCGATCTTCCGGGTAGCGACCCGGAGGCGATGTTCGACAGTCTGCGACTTCTCGATTCGCTCCCCGATCGCACGGTGATCTTCCCCGGACATCGATACTCGCCGGCTCCCTTCGAGCCCCTCGAGGACGTTCGCCGACACAACTTCGTGTTGAAACCGACCGACAAACAGCAGTGGCTGACAATTTTCGGCGGCTGAGAGAAGCACGCGTGTTCGGTGTCTGCTGATCAGCCCACGAGAGCCGACAGCACCGCGGACGTTCCGGCCACGCCCAACAGACCCAGGACCAGCCGGCGCGCCCGGGTCTCGTCGATGTGGAGGCGCAGTCGGCCCCCGATCACCAGGCCCAGTCCGACGAGCGGCAGGAGGACCAGACTCCACCAGGTCTGCTCGGCGCGAAGTTCGTCGGTCACCGCGAGCGCGACCAGTGTCAGCACGTTCGCCACGGCGAACACGGTGTTGATGGTGGCCCGGAACACGGCGATCGGATAGCGACGCGCCTGGAGGACCGCCACCAACGGCGGACCGTTGGTCGACAGGGACGACGCCAAGGCACCGGACACGACACCGGCCGCCCACTCGGGACCCTGACGAGGTGACGACAACTCGATGCCGCGGGCCAGAAGAACCGTGGCCGCGATCACCGACACGCCGAGAATCGCCGTCAGGGTCCGCTCGGGCACGAGCACGAACACGGTCGAACCGAGGGGAATTCCGATCAGTGATCCGAGAACCAGCCGTTGGGCGACCGGTCGGTCGATCACCGACCGACCCTCCACGGTCTGCACCACGCTCGTCACCAAGCCGAGCCACACCGCGATCACCACGGCCTCGCGTGTGTCGATCGCCAGTGCCATGAGCGGAACACCGAGCAGGGCGAAGCCGAAGCCGGCCGTGTATTGAGCCGTCGCGGCGAGGAGAACGGCTGATGCCACCATGATCCATTCGGCCCCGGACACCTGACCACTATGCCCTCGTGAAGGCCTGTCGAACGATTTGACAAAATGTAAACTGCGACCATGGTCGAGGGGACGACGGTGACGCCACGTGTCGACGGTTCCCGCCTGCTGACTCGTCTGGCCGAGTTGGCCCGTCTCGGTGCCATCGACGGCGGGGGCTGCGCTCGGCTGGCCCTCACCGACGAGGACCGCGCCGGCCGCGATCTGGTGGTCACCTGGATGCGCGATCTGGGCCTCGATGTCACCGTCGACGTCGTCGGCAACATCGTCGGCACTTGGGCGATCGGCCACGGTGCACCGGTGATGACCGGCTCCCACATCGACACCGTGCGGACCGGCGGCCGCTACGACGGAAATCTGGGTGTTCTCGCCGGTCTCGAGGTCGTCGAAACCCTGATGCAGGCCGGGGTCGAACCGAGTCGTCCGTTGGCGGTTGCGGTCTTCAGCAACGAAGAAGGTGCGCGCTTCCAGCCCGACATGCTGGGTTCACTCGTCTACGTGGGAGGACTCGGCGTCGAAGAGGCCTTGTCGACCGTGGCGATCGACGGCGCGACCTACGGTGACGAGTTGCGACGGATCGGGTACGCGGGATCGCTCCCGTGTCCGGGACCGGCTCCACACGCCTTCGTCGAACTCCACATCGAACAAGGACCGGTGCTCGAGCGGGAAGGTGTTCGATTCGGCGCGGTCACCGGAGTACAGGGCATCTCGTGGCGAGAGGTCCGCATCGACGGACAGAGCAATCACGCCGGCACCACTCCGATGGAGTTGCGCCACGACCCGGCGGTGGTGGCGGCGCGGATCACCGTGTTCCTCCGGGAGTTGGCCGAGCGGTATGGCGGCCACCAGGTGTGCACCGTCGGTCGCATCGACCTGCATCCCAATCTGATCAACGTCGTGCCCAAGTCGGCCACCCTGACGCTCGACGTACGCAACACCGATGAACAGCTCCTTCGTGACGCCGAGGCCGAGATCGACGTCTTCCTCGAACGGGTCGCTGCTGACGAAGGGGTTTCCATCACGTCCCGTCCCCTCGCGCGGTTCGAACCGGTCGAGTTCGATGCCCGAGCCATCGATCTGGTCGAGACCACCATTCGCTCACTCGGCGCGACCAGCCGTCGGCTCCCGTCGGGTGCCGGCCACGACGCCCAGATGTTGGCTCGGGTCTGCCCCACGGCGATGATCTTCACTCCGTCCCACCTCGGTATCAGCCACAACCCGGCCGAACACACCGACGACGACGATCTGGTCGACGGGACGCAGATCCTGCTCGACGTGATGCTCGGTCTGACCGAGATGGACTTCGCAACCCACTCGTCCGACGAAGCGTCCGGAGGTCGCTGATGGCCCGACATTTTCCCCTGGAACGCGAGAGCACGCGGTCGGTCGTGGTCGGGGCCGCCCAACTCGGCCCGATCCAACGCGATCACTCGCGTGCCGACGTGGTCGAACGCCTGATCGAACTCTTGCACCAGGCCCATCGGCGTGGCGTCGAACTCGTGGTGTATCCCGAATTGGCTCTCACGACGTTCTTCCCGCGTTGGTTCGAGACCGACATCGCACGCGCCGATCACTGGTACGAGACCGCCATGCCCGGACCCGACACCGCACCGCTTTTCGCAGAGGCGGCGCGACTCGGCATCGGCTTCTGCCTCGGATACGCCGAACTGACCGAGCCCGACGCCGCCGGACGACGGCACCGCTTCAACACCCAGATCCTGGTCGATCGCGACGGACGGACCGTGGGCAAGTACCGCAAGGTGCACATTCCGGGGCACGAGACCAACGAGCCGGATCGTCCTTTCCAGCACGCCGAGCGCTACTACTTCGAACCGAGCGACGAGGGTTTCCCGGTGTGGAAGGCCTTCGGCGGCTACGTCGGCATGATGATCTGCAACGACCGGCGTTGGCCCGAGAGTTATCGCGAGATGGGCCTGCAGGGAGTCGAACTCGTTCTGTGCGGTTACAACACTCCCCTGCACTACGTTCCCGATCCGAGCCAGAACGTGTGGCAAGGCTTCCACAACGCCCTCGTGATGCAGGCCGGCGCCTATCAGAACGGCACCTGGGTCGTCGGTGTCGCCAAGGGGGGCATCGAAGAAGGTGTCGACTCGCTCGCCCAGTCGTGCATCATCGCGCCGAGCGGCCAGATCGTGGCCCAGACCGTCACCTCGGGTGACGAGTTGATCACCGCCGAGTGCGACCTCGATTGGTGCGCTCGGTACAAAGAGACGCTCTTCGATTTCGACCGTTACCGACGACCCGAGGTCTACACCCGACTCACGACCCAACGAGGAGTGATCCGTCCGACATGACTTCGATCTCCGAGACCCGAGTGTCACTGAACGTCAACGGACGCATCGTGTCGGTCGACCCATCGCATCCGCATCTCCTGTCGGCCCTTCGGGAAGAACTCGACATCACCTCCCCCAAAGACGGTTGCTCTCCTTCGGGTCAGTGCGGATGTTGCACGGTTCTCATCGACGGAAAACCCGTCGTGAGCTGTCAGCAGCCTCTCACCAAGGTGGAAGGCAAGTCGATCGTCACCCTCGAAGGACTCCCGTCCGAGGAGCGCGACACGTACGCGCGCGCTTTCGCGGCCTGCGGCGGCCTTCAGTGCGGATTCTGCATTCCCGGGATCGTCATGCGCGCGAAAGGACAGATCGACAAGAAGGGAACGGCTCTGACTCGTGACGACATGAGTCGTCACCTGGGTGCCAACCTCTGTCGTTGCACGGGGTACGTCAAGGTGCTCGACGCCATCGAGGCCATCGCCCAGAAGCGAGACGTCGCACCGACCGTTCCCGGTGGTGTCGGATCGCGCGGAGTGAAGTACGAGGCCGAGGAACTGGCCCTCGGAGATCGCGGCTACGTCGACGACATTCGAGTGCCGGGTCTCCTGCACGCCGCACTTCATCTGACGGCCTACGCCCGAGCCGACATCGCCGGCATCGACGTCACCCGAGCCGCCGCCGCGCCGGGAGTCGTGGCGGTGTTCACCGCAGCCGACGTACCGGGTGAATTGAAGGTCGGCCTCATCCACAAGGACTGGCCGATCTTGATTCCGGTGGGAGGTCGGACCAGCTACGCCGGCGACGTACTCGCCGTGGTGGTCGCCGACTCACGTCTCGCGGCGCGGCACGCCGCCGAACTCGTCGATGTCGACTATCGGCCACTGCCCGTCGTCACCGACCCCGTGGCCGCTCTGGCCGACGAGCACATAGCCGTCTGGGGAACCGACACCAACACGCTGAGCGTGAGTTCCTACACCCGCGGTGACGTCGATGCCGCTCTCTCGGCGTCCGCCCACGTCGTGTCGGAGACCTTCGAGACGCAACGCATCGAGCACGCCTTCCTCGAACCGGAGAGCTCCCTCGCCGTTCCGACCACACGCGACGGTCGTCGTCATCTGCACGTGTATTCGGGCGGGCAAGGCGTGTGGGACGACCGCAACGACATCGCCCGCGTGTTGGGAATCGGCAACGAGTCGGTCACGGTCGAATTGATCACCAATGGCGGAGCGTTCGGCGGCAAGGAGGACATGAGCAATCAGGCGCATGCGGCGTTGGCCGCGTGGATACTCGATCGGCCGGTGAAGTGCACGCTGTCGCGCGAAGAGTCGTTCCTGATGCACGCCAAACGCCACCCGATTCGCATGTCCTACGAGATCGGGTGCGATCAGAACGGTTGCCTGACCGGTCTTCGAGTGCGGGCCATCGGCGACAGCGGTGCCTATGCGAGCGTCGGTATGAAGGTGCTCGAGCGCATGGCCGGCCATGCTTCCGGGCCCTATCACCTTCCCGCCATCGACGTGCACGCCACCGCAGTGCGCACCAACAATCCGGTGTGTGGAGCATTCCGGGGTTTCGGCGCCAATCAGGCCCAGTTCGCCATGGAAGGCGTTCTCGATCGTCTGGCCGAGCGTGTCGGCATCAGCGGTTGGGAGATTCGCAAGCGCAACGTGATCAAACCGGGCCAGGTCTGGGGTCCGGGTCAGATCATGGACGACGGGTGTCTGGGTGCCGAGCGATGCCTCGACGAGATGAGGCCTCACTACGACGCGGCGCGCGCCGCCGGTCGTGCGGTGGGTGTCGGTCTCGGCCTGAAGAACAGTGGACTCGGTAACGGCTTCAAGGAGGTCACCCGAGCGGTGGTCCGATTCCGCAGCGACGGCATCGTCGAGGTCCGTCACGGATGGACCGAGATGGGGCAAGGTGTCAACACCGTCGCTCTGCAGGTCGTGGTTCACGAACTGGGTGTCGATCCGTCGCGAATCCGCGTGATCGTCGACACCACGCGGGAACTCGGTTTCGGCCAGACCACCGGTTCTCGGGGCACGCTCATGGGCGCCGGCGCCGTCAAGGCGGCGTGCGACGCGGCCCGAGCCGCCGACTGCGCACCCGATGTCGATCACGTCGGCGAGTATCGAGTCGACTGGACGAACAAGTTGGGTGAGGTCGAGAACCCGATCATCCACTCGACGTTCGGCTACGCGTGTCAGATGGTCGTGATGGATCCGGCCGACGGTTCCATCGATCGGGTGGTGGCCGCGCACGACGTGGGCCGGGCGGTCAATCCGACGTTGTGCGAAGGGCAGATCGAGGGCAGTGTGCACATGGGCCTCGGTTACGCCCTCACCGAGGACTTCCCGGCTGATCCCGAAACCGGTTTCCCGCTTCCCACCACCTTGCGTGCACTCGGGATCATCCGCGCCAAGGACATGCCTCCGGTGGAGGTGATCCTCGTGGAGTCCCCCGAACCGTCGGCGCCGTACGGCATCAAGGGTGTCGGTGAGATCGGCCTGGTTCCCACGGCCGGCGCGGTGGCCGCAGCTCTGCACGAGGTCGACGGAACATGGCGATCACGTCTGCCCATGCGCCCCGACCGAGACACAGGCGAGGTCAGTTCCTCGTCATGAGTGCCGTCTCCCCCGGACTCGTCTGTGCGCACCATCATCTCTATTCGTCGTTGGCGCGCGGCATGCCGGCGCCGCCCTCGACTCCGCACGACTTCCGATCGATTCTCGAATCCATCTGGTGGCGCCTCGACGTAGCCCTCGACCCGGACCTCGTCTATTGGTCGGCCAAACTCGGGGCCGTCGAAGCGCTGATGAGCGGCACGACCGGCATCGTCGACCACCACGAGAGCCCCACCGCCATCGAGGGCAGTCTCGACCTGATCCACGACGCGTGTGCCGAGGTCGGCGTTCGCGTCTCGTGCTCGTACGGAGTCACCGATCGTCACGGTGCCGACGGCGCCAAGCGCGGACTGGCCGAGAACGAGCGCTATCTGCGCAGCGGTCGACCGGGTCTGGTTGGTGTGCACGCTGCGTTCACCTGTTCCGACGACACGCTCGCCGCCGCGGCCGGGCTGGCCCAGGACCTGGGAGTCGGGGTCCACATCCATGTGGCCGAGGGAGTGGACGATCGAACGGCTGGAGCCCGCCTCGAAGCGCTCGCGCAGGACGACTGGTTGCTCGTGCACTGTGTTCACCTCGATCGAGACCTTCCGGGCACCATCGCCCACAACCCGCGCAGCAACATGAACAACGCGGTCGGATACGCACGACCGGCCACGCGGTCCAATCACGTGGTGCTCGGATCCGACGGAATCGGTGCCGACATGCTCGAGGAGTTCCGTATCGCCTACGTGGCTCACCGCGCCGACGACGTCACGGCGTCTCCCGATACCGCATGGAGTTGGTTGTCCAACGGCTATGCCTTCCTTCCCGAATGCGCGCACGACCGTGTGCACTGGAACTACGACCACGTCGACTCGTCCTGGCACGTGGCGTTCACTCCTGGTGTGCGAGCCACCACCGTGATCTCGTCGACCGGAGAGGTCCTGCTCGACGACGGCCGTCCGACTCGAGTCGACGTCGACGAAGTCCGACACAAGGCCGCCGAAGCCGCCACCCGCTTGTTCACCCGTCTCTGATCAACCACACCCGAGGAAAATCATGACTCAACCCGTCGCTCTGTACCTGCAGGACGCCCACTCCATTCGCGAAGGCATCGACTTCGTGACCTACGCCGAGAGCAAGGGCTTCGACGCCGTGTGGCAGGCCGAGAGTCGCCTGGTTCGCGAGGCCACCGTTCCGATGGCCGCCTTCGCGACATCCACCTCGCGCATCAAGGTGGGAAGCGGTGTCGTCGACTGCTGGAGTCGCAATCCGGCTCGGCTCGCCGCGACGTTCTCCACCCTCGACGATCTCGCACCCGGACGGGTGATTCTCGGAATCGGCGCCTGGTGGGACCCCCTCGCTCAGAAGGTCGGAATCGATCGGGCGAAGCCCATTCGCGTCATGCGCGAGATCGTCACCACCGTTCGCGCTCTCTTGAACAACGAGAACGTCACCTTCCACGGTGAGTACGTGCACCTCGACGGAGTCGAACTCGACTATGTGTATCAGGAACGTCGCGCCAAGGACGTACCGATCTACATCGGCGCCACCGGACTGCAGATGATGGAGCTCACCGGTGAGATCGCCGATGGCGCCGTGCTGAACTATCTCGTGTCTCCCGACTACAACGATCAGGCGCTCGAGGCTTTGGAGCGAGGAGCGGCGCGAGCCGGTCGCACCTTGGCCGACATCGATCGTCCTCAATTGGTGGTGTGTTCGGTGCACGAGGACCGCGACACCGCCATCGACATGGCCCGTCTCATGGTCACTCAGTACCTCGGACAACAGCCGCACATCATGAAGGCCTCCGGAGTGCCCCAGAGCCTTCTCGACAAGGTGGGCGAAGTGCTCACGTGGCCGGCCACGCACGAACAGGTCGTGGCGGCGAGCAAGTTGGTCCCCGACGAAATCGTGCACATGCTCACGGCGAGCGGTACGCCGTCCGAGGCGCGTGCCAAGGTGGCGCACTACATCCAGCACGGATGCACCTGCCCGATCCTCTATCCGCTCGGCGACGTGCGCGCCATGATCGACGCCTTCGCCGGCTGGGACGGATCGGCGTCATGAGCGTCGCCGTCCCGCGAACGCTCGACGAGGCCATCGAACTTCTGGCGAGCGATCCCCAGGCGACTCTTCTCGCCGGCGGCACCGATCTGATGGTCGAAGTCAACTTGCACGGGCGGCGTCCCACGACCGTGGTCTCGCTCGCCCGTGTTCCCGAATTGTCGATGTGGCGAATCGACGACGACCACGTGGTGATCGGTTCGGGTGTGCCGTACGCCGCCATGGAGAACGGCCCGCTGGCCGAGGTGCTGCCGGCTCTCGCCGAGGCCGCCCGCACGGTCGGGTCACCTCAGATCCGAGCGGCCGGAACTCTCGGCGGCAATCTCGGCACCTGTTCACCGGCCGGTGACGGTCTTCCGGTGTTGGCCGCGCTCGATGCAACCGTCGAATTGGTGAGCGCCCAGGGTCTTCGTTCGGTGCCCTTCGCCGAGTTCATGACCGGTGTCAAGAGGAACAGTGCTCGCCCCGACGAGATCATTCGCGCTGTCGTGATTCCTCGCCACATCGGCTGGCAGGGATACGCCAAGGTCGGCACTCGCAACGCCATGGTGATCGCCACCGCATCGGTGTGTCTGCTGCGCACCGACAACCGAATCGCTGTCGCCATGGGAGCGGTCGGGCCGACCATCCTGCGGGCCCGTGAGGCCGAGGACTGGATCGTCGACCAGACGTCCCTCGCTGATCGTCCGAGTCAAGCGGTGATCGACGAATTCGCCGAGCGAGTGGCCGCCGCCGCTCGACCCATCGACGATCACCGTTCGACCGCCGCCTACCGGCGTCATGCCGTTCGCGTCCTCGCTCGTCGACTACTGGAAAGGTCCTACCGATGACCGCATCGTCTCCCACCTCCCTCGATTACCGGTTGCGCGTCAACGGGCGGGAGCATCTCGTCCAGGACTCTTGGATCGGAGAGAGCCTGCTCTACGTCCTGCGCGAGCGCCTCGGCCTGCCGGGATCGAAGGGCGCCTGCGAACAAGGCGAGTGCGGCAGTTGCACCGTCGTGATCGACGGGCGTGCCGTGTGTTCGTGTCTGGTCCTGGCCGCCTCGGCCGTCGACTCGTCGATCACGACCGTCGAGGGACTCGGCGCCGACGGCGCGTTGAGCGACGTACAACAAGCCTTCATCGACGCCGGTGGTGTGCAGTGCGGATTCTGCACACCTGGATTCATCGTGGCCGTCCACCATCTGCTCGCGAACACACCCGAGCCGAGTGACAACGACATTCGTGAAGCACTCTCCGGCAACATCTGCCGCTGCACCGGCTACGGCCGCATTCTCGACGCCGTGCAACAGGTCGTCGTCCGACGTCGAGAGGCCGGTACCGCATCATGAGCACCCTCACGTCTCACTCGGTACGTCCGGGAACACTCGGCACCAGCGCGGTTCGTCCTGATGCCGCCGCGAAGGTGACCGGCGGATTCGCCTTCAGCAGCGACATGTGGGCCGACGGCATGTTGTGGGGCGCCACCCTGCGGTCTCCGTATCCGAGGGCGCGCATCCGTTCCATCGACGTATCGGCCGCCCTGGCGATCGACGGTGTCTCGTGCGTTCTCACCTCCGACGACGTGCCGGGACAACTGACCTACGGGCTGATCGTGCAGGATCAACCAGTGTTCGCCCGCATCGGCGACGACGTTCGTTACGTCGGCGAGCCTGTGGCGGCCGTGGCCGCCGATCACCCCGAGACGTGTCGCCGCGCGCTCGCCGCCATCGTCGTCGACTACGAAGTTCTTGCTCCGGTCACCGAACCCGAGCACTGCATCGCCGGGACGGCCGAGCGCATACATCCCGACGGCAACATCTTCAGGGAGCAGCGAATCGTCCACGGTGACCAGTCGGTACGAGGCGAGATCACGGTCGAGGGAACGTACGTCATCGGCATGCAGGATCAGGCGTTCCTCGGCCTGGAGTCGGCCTTGGCCGTACCCGACCACGATGGTGCGGGTGTCGAGTTGTACGTCGCCACGCAGTGGCTGCACGAGGACAGAAAGCAGATCGCCGCGTGTCTGGGAATGCCCGAAGACAAGGTCCGACTCGTGCTGGGCGGAGTCGGCGGCGCCTTCGGGGCACGCGAAGACATCAGCCTGCAGGTGCACACGTGTCTGCTCGCCTTGCGAACCGGACGACCGGTACGTATCGCCTACGACCGTGAGGAGAGCTTCTACGGACACGTGCATCGACATCCGGCCAGTATCTGGCTGCGGCATCACGCCGATCGCGCCGGGCGAATCGTGCGTATCGAAGCGCGCGTGGTGTTCGACGGCGGGGCGTATTGCAGCACCTCGCCAGCCGTGCTGGTGAACGGCATCTCGCAGATCCAAGGCCCCTACAAGTGTCCGAGTGCCCATGTCGAGAGTTGGGCGGTGCGCACCAACAACCCTCCGTGTGGCGCCATGCGCGGTTTCGGTGTGGTCCAGGCCTGTTTCGCCCATGAGAGCCAGATGGACAAGTTGGCGGCCGCGGTGGGCCTCGATCCAGTGGAGATCCGCTTGATCAATGCCATGGAGAGCGGCGACGTCCTGGTGACGGGTCAGATCGTCGACGACGTCGCCCCGGTCGAACGTTGCATCCGCGAAACCGCCGCTCTCCCCTTGCCGCCGCTCGAACCTGTCAGCGATGACTACCGCGACATCCCAGGTGGCAGCGGTCTGACCGCCGACCGCCGTCATGTTCGGCGCGGAGTCGGTTGGGGCGTCAGCATCAAGAACTTGATGTACTCGGAAGGGTTCGACGACTACTCGACCGCTCGTTGCCGGATCGAAGACGGAGTGGTGACGGTGAAGTTCGCCACCGCCGAAGTCGGCCAAGGATTCGTGATGCTCGCGCAGCAGATCGCCCGGACGGTTCTCGGCGTCGACGAGGTCCTTCTCGACACCATCGACACCCAGATCGGATCGGCGGGATCGACATCGGCCAGTCGACAGACCTGGATGAGTGGTGGGGCCGTCGACATGGCATGTCGAGCGGCACGGGAACGTCTGTTGGATCTCATTGCCGAGCGCGACGGTCTCGACCGTTCGTCACTGTCGATCGACGACACCGACGTCGTCGACGGGCTCGGCCACCGCGTTCCGGTGGTGCAGGCCGCCCGTGGCCTGCACGTCGACGAGACGGCCGAGTACCACCACCCGCCCACCGAGGATCTCGACGACAACGGACAGGGCAATTGCCACACCGCGTTCGCATTCGTGGCTCATCGAGCAGTGGTCGACGTCGATCTCGATCTCGGTCTCGTGAAGGTCGTCCAGGTCGACACCGCCCAGGACGTGGGACGTGTCCTGAACCCGTTGTCCTGCGTCGGACAGGTCGAAGGGGGAATCGCCCAGGGCCTCGGCCTGGCCGTGATGGAAGAGATCGTGGTCGACGGCGGCCTGGTGCGCAATCCGAGTTTCACCGACTATCTCCTGCCCACCTTCCTCGACGCTCCCATGGTCAATGCGGTGTTCATCGAGGAATTCGAACCCAAGTCGCCACTCGGCGCCAAAGGGGTCGGCGAGCCGCCGTGCATCAGCGTGACGCCGGCCATCGTCAACGCCATCCGACAGGCCACCGGGCGCGAACTCCCGAGGGTTCCGGTTCGGCCGTCGGACATCTGCCTCTGACCGACCAAACGTCGGCTTCCAGGCGACGGCGACGTGGCCGGTGTCGTACGCTCTGGACATGACGTCCCGCACCGACGCGTTCTCGACCGGCGACCTGGGCTACGTGCCGTTCGACTGCGACAACCACTACTACGAAGCTCTCGACGCCTTCACCCGCCATCTCGATCCGGCTCTCGGACCGCGGTGCGTGCAGTGGGCCGAGATCGACGGTCGCAAATACCAGGTCGTGGGTGGTCGAGTGAGTCGCGTCGTCACCAACCCGACGTTCGATCCCATCGCGCCCGCCGGGGCGATGCACGACTACTTCCGGGGCAATCCCGAGGGGAAGAATCCGCTCGAATTCCTCCGCCAGCGCGAGCCGATCCGTCCCGAGTATCGCGATCGCGATGCTCGGTTGCGCACCATGGACGACCAGGGTGTCAGCAGTGTCTGGCTGTTTCCCACGCTCGGCATGCTCTACGAGGAGCTGTTGAAACACGATCCGGTGGCGGTGTGCCACACGTTCACCGCCTTCAACCGCTGGCTCGAGGACGACTGGGGATACGACTACTGCGACCGGATCTTCGCCGGTCCGTACCTGTCACTCGCCGACGTGACGTGGTCGGTCGGCGAACTCGAGAGAGTCCTCGCCGCCGGTGCTCGCGTGATCGTGATGCGTCCCGCCGCTGTTCACACCGTCGAAGGTGTCTACTCGCCGTTCGACACTCGGTTCGATCCCTTCTGGGCGCGGGTGAACGAAGCCGGAGTCACGGTCGTGATTCACGCCGGCGACAGTGGCTACTCGAGCAACGGATACGCCAACGATTCGTTCTCGGCGCAGTTCACCGGTACTTCGTGGAAACCGACCATCAAGAGTTTCGCCATCGAACGAGCCGCGCAGGACTTCGTCATGACGTCGGTCTTCGAGAAGATCTTCGACCGCTTCCCGCGCATTCGGATGGCCAGCGTCGAGAACGGCTCCGACTTCTTGGCCGACGCCATGAAGAAGATGACGTCCACGGCCAAGAAGATGCCGGGGTACTTCTCCGACGATCCAATCGAGACCTTCCGTCGCCACTGGTGGATCAACCCGTTCTGGGAGGACGACGTCCACACCGTGGTCGATCTGATGGGCGCCGATCGGGTTCTCTTCGGCTCCGACTGGCCCCACATCGAAGGCATGCCGAGTCCGCTCGACTATGTGCCCGAGCTGAAAGCCTTCGACGACGCCGATCGTCGCAAGATCCTCCACGACAACGTCTCGTCGTTGAACACCCGCCTCGGCTGAGTTCTCGATCGAGTCCGGCCGACTCGATCGAGGTTGCACCGTCCTCGTCTCACCAAGTGTCGACGTTCGGTCGCTTGCGACCGGATCGAGGTTCGGGCCGCCATGAGCCGACGACGGCCGAGATCCATCGACGCGTGTCGACCGGATCGATCACGTCGTCGATCTCGAAATGGGTCGCGACCGACAACGCCTTACCGTGCTCGTACATGCGGTCGACCATCGACTGGAACGTCGCCTCACGTTCGTCCGGGTCGTCGATGGCGGCCAGTTCACTGCGGTAGCCGAGTCGAACGGCTCCTTCCAGACCCATGCCACCGAATTCTCCGGTCGGCCACGCGACGCACGCCAACGGAGCCTTGGTCGACCCGACCATCATGGCTTGCGCGCCGAGCCCGTACGACTTACGGACGACGACGCTCACGACCGGCACGTCGAGATTCACTCCGGTCACGAAGAGCCGACTGCAGTGTCGTACGAGTGCTGTCTCCTCGATTTCGGGTCCGACCATCATTCCCGGCGTATCGACGAGAGTGACGAGCGGAATGTCGAAGGCGTCGCAGAGTTGCATGAACCGGGCCGCCTTGTCGGCCCCGTCGCTGTCGATGGCGCCGGCGAGGTGACGAGGATCGTTGGCGATCACCCCGACGGGCCGACCTTCGAGACGCGCCAGGGCAGTGATCATTCCGGGTCCGAAACCTCGTCGTAGTTCGAGCACGGAGTCGTTGTCGAAGAGGCCGTCGAATACCTTGCGCATGTCGTAGGCCTTCTTGCGATCGGTCGGCACCACGTGACGCAGTTCCTCCTGTGGGGGAACCGACCACTCCGAGATCGGCCCCTGGAAGTAGCCGAGATACTTCTTGGCCAACTCCACCGAGTGGGCGTCGTCGCGAGCGACCAGGTCGACCACCCCGTTGCTCGCCTGGACACTCAACGGACCGATGGCCTCCGGCGGGAAGACCCCGAGCCCGCCTCCTTCGATCATGGCCGGCCCGCCCATTCCGATGTTCGACCCGGTGAGAGCGATCACCACGTCACAGCACCCGAGCAAGGCGGCATTTCCGGCGAAGCAGAAGCCACCCGCGATACCGACCAACGGAACCAGACCTGACAATCGGGCGAAGTCGTGGAAGGCCCAACAGTCGAGTCCGGACACACCGAGTCCGTCGGTGTCTCCCGGTCGACCCCCACCACCTTCGGCGAAAAGAACGACGGGCAGTCGCAATCGTTCGGCCACGTCGAACAAACGATCCTTCTTGCGATGGTTTTGCTGACCTTGCGTGCCGGCCAACACGGTGTAGTCGTAGGACATGACGACCACTCGACCACCGGCGATCTCCCCGATGCCGCCGACGAGTCCGTCGGCGGGTGTTCGCGCCACCAGGTCCTCGATCGATCGCCGTCGCCGTTGCGCGGCCACGACCAACGGCCCGTATTCGACGAAGGAGTCGGGATCCACCAGATCGGCCAGATTCTCTCTCGCCGTCCGTCGACCGCGCTGGTGGCGACGTTGCAGCTCGTCGGGTCGCGCCTCGTCGAGGCCGAGACGATGACGCGCCACGACGTCGACGAGATCAGGTCGCGACCCAATCTCCGACTTCGGGTCCGACCCATCGAGCGTGTCTTCGACGGCCGTCTCGGCCACCGATTCGACGACGACCAACGGGTCTCCCACTTTGACCGTGTCCCCCACGGCGACGAGAACCGACACGATGTGGGTCGCCGTGTCGTGAACCACGTCGTGCTGCATCTTCATGGATTCGAGGACCACGATCGGACGACCGACCGACACCACGCTGTCGACCTCGCCCACCCAGAGGATCGTCCCCTGCATCGGGGCGAGCAACGAGTCGCTCACGACTGACTCCCCTCGGTGTCGCGGATCAACGAGCGGTGAACGAGACGAAGGCCGAACGCGGTCCGCGCACCTGGCCGCCGGCCCACGTGACGGCCGCCGGGTCGACGAGAGTGAACTCGGGAATCCGTTCGATGAAGGTCTCGATGGCGATGCGGAGCTCCATGCGGGCGAGGTTCGATCCGGCGCACCGATGGATCCCGGCGCCGAAGGCGACGTGGCGATTGATCTCTCGGTCGATCAGCACCTGGTCGGCGTTCTCGAACGCTTGGGGATCGCGATTGGCGGCCGGGAAGTTCATGAGCACTCGCTCACCGGCCTTCATCGGACAACCCTCGTACTCGGTGTCGACGAGAAGTCGACGGGCCATGGTGACCGGCGAGTAGGCCCGGAGGAACTCTTCGATGGCCGTGGTCATGAGTGCCGGGTCGTCGACGAGGCGCTTCAGGTCGTGCGGGTGGGAGGCCAGGTGCCACAGCGACGATCCGATCGACGACCAGGTGGTGTCGACACCGGCGATGAGCAACAAGGCCGACATCCCGAGAATCACCGTGTCTTCGATCGGCGCACCGTCGATCTCGGTGTGCAGCAGTTCGGAGATGAGGTCGTCACCGGGATTCTCGCGCCGATGCGCCAATGCCTCCTGGAAGAAGGCGATCACGCCCGTCATGCCGTGTCGGCGGCGCTCCTCGTCGTAGGCGAATTCGAGGACGTCGCGCACCCAGCCCGTGAAGGTGTCGCTCATCGACTCTGGAACTCCGAGAATGTGGGCGATGACGCGCACGGGGATCTGCTGCGCGTAGTCGGCCGCGACGTCGGCGCGGCCAGTGGCGATGAAGCCGTCGATCAATCGATGGCACAGTTCGCGAGTCATCGGCTCGTACGACACGACGCGCTGCGGACTCATCCACGGGAGGATGAGGCGTCGCGTCCAGGTGTGCAAGGGCGGATCGGAACTGATGGGCGGCACACCGTAGGGAAGCACCTGCGGAGCCGGTTGACCATCGGCGAGGGTGGGCGGCGGGACCACGGCGATGCCCCCGCCGGAGGGGAACTTCTCGATGTCGCGAGCAATGGCTGTCACGTCGGCGTAGCGCGTGGGATTCCAGGACCCACCCCAACGGTCGGAGTGGGCGATCGGGCAACGCTGACGAAGATCGTCCCAGATCGGGAAAGGATCGTTCACGTAGGCCGGATCGAAGATGTCGTAGTCGGACGCCCAGTCGGCGACCGGAACGCTGTCGGGCTTCACATCGGTCATGGCTCTCCCTGTGTCACGACCCCAGACTGTACGACAAGCGACTGCCCGAAGACTTCACGCACCGGACCGGACGAAGTCATCGAACTCGGACACCAATCGAGGCCAGAAGTGATGCGGATAGTCGTGACCCATACCCTCGATCGCCACGAATCGCGCGCCCGGAACCGCCTCGGCGGTCCGCCGTCCGCCAGAGATGTCGATCAGGGTGTCGGCCGTCCCGTGCAGGACCAGGAACGGGAGCGAGACGGTGGCCAGTCGAGCCGTCCGACTGCCATCCCGCCGCGCGGCCTGGTATTGGCGTGCGACCCCGTCGGGACGACAGGCCCGATCGAAGAACTCACCCGCCAAACGGGTCTGGACGTCCCACTCCACGTGATCCGGACTCCCCCAGGTTCGCTGGCCGGCCAGGTGTGCCTGGATCGCCGATTCGCGATCCGTCGATCCCCTGCGCAGCAGAAGGTCGCGTGCCGCCGGCGTCGGATGACCCACGTCGGGGTCGCCGGTGGTCGACATGACAGACGTGGCACTGAGCAGACGAGACGAATGTTCGATCGCCGCGGTTTGCACGATCATGCCGCCGAGAGAGAAACCCATCACATGAGCTCGCTCGATCCGCAGCGTGTCGAGGACGGCCACGACGTCACCCGCCATGTCGGACAGTGAGTAGCCGTCGACACAATCGCTCGACAACCCCACGTCGCGATTGTCGAAGCGGATCACTCGGTACCCCCGCGCCACGAACGACTCGCAGAACTCGTCACGAAAGCCGATGCACTGGTTGCCGAGTCCGTTCACGAGCACGAGGGCCGGATCGTTCGGCGATCCGTACTCCTCGTGGAACAGGGTGACGTTTCCGTTGGTGGCGACGGGCATCTCAGGCTCCCG
Source organism: Actinomycetota bacterium (assembly GCA_039800005.1). GTDB lineage: Bacteria > Actinomycetota > Acidimicrobiia > Acidimicrobiales > Ilumatobacteraceae > Casp-actino8. The sequence goes on from JBDLRN010000066.1 coordinate 50,839, forward strand.
GATTGGCGGACAGATGATCGAAACGGCCGGACGGTCGACGGGTGGCGTACGCGGCGACGATCGGTTCCAGATCCACCGGGCTCGCGCCGTGGAGAATCACCCCGTCGGCGCCGAGGTCGAACTGCTCCTGGATCTTCTTCACGCACTGTTCTGGAGTCCCGGTCGCGGCCGGCGCCAACCACTCGTCGGGGATCAGCGTCGCGACGTGCTCGAGTTCTTCGGTGGTCGCCGTGGCGTCGAGAGCCCCTCGGAAATTGCGAACGAACTCGTCGGCTCGGAACCGCACCAGGACCTCGGGGTCCCAACGGTTCGTGGTGACCATGAGGTCACCGTAGGCCTGTAGGTAGGTGGCCAGTCGTCCCACCGTCTTCTTCAGCCGAATCGGTTCGGGAACGTGATCGCCGATGGTGGCGAAGCACGACCAGACGCGCACCGCGTCGGGATCTCGGCCCGCTCGCTCCGCGGCGTCCTTGACGGTCCTCACGCAGCGCACGAGAGTCTCGTCGGTGAAGAAGGTGTGCAGCACGACACAGTCGAACGCTCGACCGGCGAGCTCGAGTGTGTTGGGACCGAAGGCGGTGATGCCGAGCGGGATCTTCTCGTCGAAGGACGGATCGAGGGCGAGGACCGGATATTTGCCCGCCGGGCCGTCGTGACCGACGATCACCTCACCCGCGAAGAGCCGCCGCATGAGTCCGGCGAAATCCTCCATCTGAGCCGTCGTGATCTTCGGCAATCCGAAGGCGTCGAACATGGGGCCGATTCCTCGTCCGAGTCCGAGACAGAATCGACCTTCGGTGAGGCGATGCATGGTGGTCGCAAAACTCGCGGTGACCAACGGGTGACGCGTGTTGTGATTGGTCGCCGCCGTCGCGATTCCGAGTGACGTCGACACGGCTCCGACGGCCCCCGAGAGAGTGACCGCCTCTTTGATGTTGAATCGTTCGGAAATGAAACAGGCTCCGAGACCGATCCGTTCGGCGTCGTGAACCTCCTGGATCAGATCGCGCGGAGATCGCGGTGCGCCGGGAAGCGTGTAGAAACCCAGTTCGTTGAAGGCCATCTCAACTCCTCGTGCTCGGGAACGTCTCGGGGCCGGTTGGGGATCGAAATCCGTCGAGCAGTCGCTTCATCGCCGGAGAGCGGAACGCGGTGAGCATGTCCTCTCCCCCGGTCGTCAGTTGCCCGTGATGGGCGGCGATCGACTCCGGGGTCGCATCACGGTCGGTGTATCCCCGAGCCATGCGCAAGGTGACCGCGGCTTGCCAACCGGCCCCCACCGAGAACACCTCGCCGTTCGCCGGGCACGACGGATGACTCAACCACACGGTGAGCGGTGCGACGAGGGCCGGATCGAGCCACTGTCCGAGTTCCTCGGACCACGGAATGGGTCCGAAGCCGGTTCCGGGTCTCGTCTTGGCGTAGGGGACGATGACATTGGACGCGATGCCCACAGAACGTCCCTCACTGGCCATTCCGAAGGTCAAACCGATGGTGCCCATCTTGGCCATGGCGTACACCGCACCGCCCGGAACGCCACCGAAGGCCGCTCCCGACGACACGTTGACGAATCGGCCGCCTCCTCGACTCGCCATGTGCTTCCAGGCGGGCCGCGACACGTTGAGAACCCCTCGAAGTTGGGTGTCGATCAATGCACCGACGCTCTCATCGGGGAAATCGCCGAATTCGGCCATGCGCACCTGCCCGGCGTTGTTGACGACCACGTCGACCCGGCCGAAGGAGTCGAGTGCGCACTCGACGATGGAGCGACCACCTTCGACACTGCTCACCGAGTCGTGGTTGGCCACCGCTCGTCCCCCCGACGACACGATCTCGTCGACGACGTCGTCGGCCGGATTGCGAGGGGGCCGATCGGCTCGACCGTCGGTGTCGGAGAGGCCCACACCGAGATCGTTGACCACCACCGAGGCACCTCGCGATGCCAATGCCAGCGCGTATTCACGTCCGAGATTTCGACCAGCGCCGGTGACGATCACCACCTGGTCGTCGAAACGAAGCGGCGTCTCGGTCATGATGTCTCTCTCCTGTCGGTATCGGAGTCGTTCCTGTCGTCGTCGGCCAGAAATGTCTGCAGGTCGACGAAGAACGCCGGGTCCTGAAGAAAGAACAGATGGCCGCCCTGATACTCGCGAAACGTCGCACCAGGAACACGACCGGCGATCCGACGACCGTTGTCGGGCGGAGCGATGCCGTCGAAGGCCCCCGATGCCACGAACGTCGGCACCGTGACACCGCCGAGACGATCCCAGACGTCGTGCCGTCTCCGCGCATCCATCTGCATGCGAGATCCCACCGTATTCGGTGGACGTCCGGCGTTGCCGACCAGACGCTCGACCGGACCCTCGTGCGTACGTAGCCATTCGTCGTCGAAACGGGTGTCCTGCAACCGAGGCAGGACACGGCGTCGAGTCTCCTCGTCGAGATCGGACAGCTCGTGCAGAGGATACGACGAGCCGCCGACCCCGCCGGCCGATGTGCAGGCCAGCACCAGACGACGAATTCGACCCGAGGATCGACACGCCAACTCCTGAGCGACCATGCCGCCGAAACTGACGCCGATGACGTCGGCCGACGTCCACTCGAGACGGCGCAACAACATCGTCACGTCGTCGGCGTAGTCGCTCATGTCCGAAGAGTCGATCGGTGTCTCGCTTCGTCCCGTGCCTCGGTGGTCGAAAACCGCCAAGGGTCGACCGCCGGAGAATCGCGGCAAGAGCGGTCGAACCTCGTCGATCGCCGACCCGGATCCGTTCACGAAGACTCGGGGGATTCCCGGTGCCGACTCGTTCAGAACCTCGAACCACAAGCGCCAGCCGTCGCGGTCCAAAAAGGGCATGTCGAACTCTCTCACATCGGGCCCTCTCTCACACCGGGCCCGACGACCCACCAGGGCTACAGTCGCATCGTGTCGTCGAGAGCCGCTGTCGAGATCTCGTGCCCGGACGTGATGGCCGAAGTCGAGCACCTGCAGACCCTCGGTTGGCGCATCGTCGACGTCTTCCCGGCCGACGACCCCCATCGCATCACCGTCGACGGCCATGGTCTGCGTCTGGTCGTGAACCGAGGCGAGGTGCGCCCCCTGCGCGTGCTCGTCCCGTCCGACACACCAGGTTCGTCGGTCTCCCCCCACGGCACCGAGATCGTCTTCGAAAGTCGGCGATACCCCGTTCCGCTCCTGAAGTCGTCACGCGTGGTGTCACGGGCGTCGGAATCCGACGCGTGGCACATCGGTCGCGCCGGAATGCACTACCGAGACCTGGTGCCCGATCGACAGGGCGGTGCCGTGATCGCGTCGCACATCCGTATCCCCACCGGCGGTCCAGTGCCCGACTACCCGCACTTCCACGAAGTCCGCTTCCAGTTGATCTTCTGCCATCGCGGTTGGGTGCGGCTCGCCTACGAATCGCAGGGAGAGCCATTCGTCCTTCATGCGGGCGAATGCGTGATCCAACCGCCCACCATTCGCCATCGAGTTCTCGAGAGTTCCGACGACCTCCACGTGATCGAAGTCGGCTACCCCGCCGAACATCTCACCATCGCCGATCACGACTTCGATTTCGCCGCCCACCCGCTCGACCCCGACCGAACGTGGGACGGTCAGCAATTCGTGCGCTTCCGACTCGACGACCGAGTCTGGGTCGAATCCCCATCGGGATCCGAAGAGTGCGACTCCGGTGTCGCTGCCGCGACCGGCGAGCTGGCCGACGTGCGAGTCGTGAACGTCGGCGCCGGCCTTTCCTGGACCCTCGGACCGGTCGTCGGCGGACGCTTCGTGATGGTCTTCGTTCTCGACGGTCGCGCGCTCACCCTCGTCGACGATCGACATGAGGTCTTGGTCGAGGCCGATGCTGTGGTCGTCCCGGTGGGTTCGAGCGTTCAGGTGACCGGCGATCCGACCGCAGTTCTACTGCTGGTCGTCATCAACACCCACCGCGACGGGTCATCGAGTCACTGACGACCCATCGTCACGCGGGCCTCGGCGGCCGCGGCGTCGGCGTCATGGGCTCGGCTCACGATCTCGATCACCAATTGATGCATGGTGCCCGAGAAGGGATATCCATCACGTCGAGCGGCGTACGCCGCGGCGACTGGAGAGCCGTGGTCGTAGCCGACCGACGGTCCCACGGAACTCATGGTGCGCATCACGAACGGCACGTCGAGTCGACCGACCTCGCGCCCGTCGATCAGAAGGGTCGCGGTACCCGTCTTGCCCTCGCGACGGAACCGCAGGGCCAAGTCGACGTCACCCTCGGGAATCGGCACCGACGACGCCACGACGTGGTGCTCACCGAAGATGTTGTAGTCGAACATCAGGTGGTCACCGTGGACGAAGAGACTCATTCCGGAGTTCTCGGTGCCCGTCGCGTACAGCACTCCGGCGTCGCCGGCACCTCGCGTCACCGTTGCGGTCATGTCCCAACTCCGACCGCCGATGGCCGGTGACGCCTGGGCCGGCAGCGGACTCATGGGCGGGCGGTAACGGTAGACACGCGACACCGGGTGCGGAGTGTGATCGGCGAAGCGAATCGACATGAGTTCGAGACCACGATCGTCGAGCGGTAGCACTCCTTCGCGCTCGGCCTCGACCCACCACAGTTCGATCAATTCCTGCAGTTTCTCGGGGAGCGACTCGGCCAGGTCGTGAACCTCGGATCGATCGACGTCGACGTGATAGAGCTCCCAGCGGTCGTCGTCGAACGAGGTGCCCATCTGATGGCGCGTCACCGCCTTCCATCCGTCGGACCAGATGGCCCGGTGACCGTGCATCTCGTAGTACTGCACGGTCTTGCTCGACGCCACGAGGGGCGCGTCGAAGGAGTAAACCATCGACGTACCGGTCACGGGAAGCTGTTCGACACCCCGGAACACCGACGGCGCGTCGATACCGACTCCTTCCAGGATGGTCGGCACCACGTCGTTCACATGGTGGAACTGATCCCTGATTCCCCCGGCGTCGGTCACCTTGGACGGCCACCTGAGCACGAGCGGGACGTGCACCCCACCCTCGTGGGTGTTCTGCTTGTACCACTTGAACGGAGTGTTGCCGACCTGAGCCCAGCCCCATGGATAATTGCTGTGCGAGTGCGGTCCTCCGATGTCGTCGATCCGCGCGATCGCCTCGTCGGGTGTCTCGATCAGGAAGTTGAAGAACTTCATCTCGTGCAGGACACCGAACGGACCACCTTCCTGACTGGCCCCGTTGTCGGCGAGCAGGATCACCATGGTGTCATCGGCGACGTCGAGGCGTTCCAGAGCGTCGAGGAGTCGACCCACTTGGGCGTCGGTGTGATCGAGGAACGCGGCGAACGCTTCCTGCAACCGGCACGCCAGTCGACGTTGGTTGTCGGTGAGGTCCTCCCACGCTTCGACGCCGGGATTGCGCGGCGCCAGTTCGGTCTCGGGTGGAATCACACCGAGTTCTTTCTGACGGCGGAACCAACGCTCGCGCCAGACGTCCCAACCTTCGTCGAAGACTCCGCGGTACTTGGCGAGGTAACTCTCGGGGGCCTGGTGCGGGGCGTGCGTCGCGCCGAAAGCGAGGTACATGAAGAAAGGTCGATCGGGTCGCACCCCGATCGAATCGTGTAAGAACTCGATCCCCTTGTCGACCAGATCCTCCGACAGGTGGTAACCGTCCTCGGGACGTCCTGGTGCTTCGATCCAGTGGTTGTCGTACACGAGTTCCGGATGGAACTGGTCGGTTTCGCCGTCGAGAAATCCGTAGAAGCGATCGAAGCCCCGTTGAAGAGGCCATTGATCGAAGGGGCCGGCCTGTGAGCATTCGGTCATCGGGCACAGGTGCCACTTGCCGAGCGCGAACGTGGCGTAGCCGCGGTCGCGCAGCATCTCGGCGACCGTCGCCGCGCGAGGGGTGATGCGTCCGCGCATGTGCGGAAAACCGGAGTCGAAATTGGAGATCGACCGCATGCCGATGGCGTGGTGATTGCGGCCGGTCAACAACGACGCACGCGTCGGCGAACACACCGGGGTCACGTGGAAGTTGGTGTATCGCAAACCCTGCGACGCGAGTCGGTCGATGTTCGGAGTGTCGATGCTCGAACCGAAGCAACCGAAGTGGGAGAAGCCCAGATCGTCGAGGAGGATCAGCACCACGTTGGGTGCATCGGCACCGGGATGAACCGGTGACGGCCACCACGGCTCGGACTCCGACAGGTACCGACCGATTCGTCCGCCGAACTCGGGTTCGTAGACCGAAGTCATCGCCGCTCTCCCTTCGACGCGTCGCCCTCCACGACCCGTACGACAATTGACAATAGTCCTGCCACTACCTACCCTTCGCGAATGACCACTGGTGCGACCGCTCCGACTTCACCGACCTCTCCGACATCGCGTCCCGTGGCCGTGGTCGCCGACGCTCGCTTCTACGTCGGACCCGAACTGTGTCGCCATCTTGCCCGCCGCGGCTTCGACCTCGTCGCCGGCGATCCGTCGACGGAGTTGGTCGACGAACTACGTGAACTCGGCTCGGACGTCGTTCCGGTGACGGGTGGCGCAGCGCTGACCGACGGGGCATGTCATGGCCTCGTCTCGACTGCACTCGAACGCTTCGGACGTCTCGATTCGGCGGTGATGTTCTCCGGCGACATCGTCACCGGACGGTTCGTGAAGTCGTCGGTCGACGATCTCCGACGAGTTCTTCAGGGGTGCGTCGAAGCCCCATATCACTTCTTGCGCGCCGTCGCTCCGGCCATGGTCGACCACGGAGGAGGACAGATCCTCGTCATCACGAGTGCGGCCGGTGCCCGACCGACTCCCGGTGCTCCGCTCTATTCGGCGGCACGAGCCGCCGCGACCATGTTGGTGCGCAACGTGGCCGGCGAAGTCGCGGCCCAAGGAGTACAGGTGAACGCCATCGGCACCAACTTCATGGACTTCCCGGCCTTCCTGAAGGCCAGTGGAGCGACCGACCCCGAGGTACGAGCGCGCCTGGAGTCGCAGGTGCCGATGCGCCGGTTGGGCACCATGGAAGAGTTCGCGGCGTTCTGCATGGCGTTCCTCGACGGGTCGAGCCGCTTCACGACCGGCCAGTTCGTGGCGTACGCCGGCGGCTGGGCCTGACCCCCTCGATCGGCGTGCGACACGGTCTCGTCTGCGTCGAACCGCCATACTGATCGCATGGAACGCGATCTCTACGACGACGAACATCGAGCCTTCGGCGACAGTTTCCGCACCTTCATCGCCAAGGAGATCACACCCCATTACGCCGAGTGGGAGCGAGCCGGCATCGCCCCACGAGACCTCTACCGCGAGGCCGGCCGCAACGGCTTCCTCGGCATGGCGATTCCTGAGCAGTACGGCGGCGGGGGCTCGCACGACTTCCGCTTCAACGCCGTCCTCGCCGAAGAACTGGCCGCGGCCGGTGTCGGTGGCGCCGGACTCGGCATCACTCTGCACAACGACATCACCACTCCGTACTTCGTCGAGATCTGCACTGACGAACAGAAGGAGCGCTGGCTCCCCGGCATCGCCTCCGGTGAATTGATCACTGCGATCGCCATGACCGAACCGGGCACCGGGAGCGACCTGGCCGGCATCACCACCACGGCTCGCCGCGACGGCGACTACTACGTCGTGAACGGTGCCAAGACGTTCATCACCAACGGCATCAACAGCGATCTGGTCATCGTGGCCGTGAAGACCGATCCGTCGGCTCGTCACGCCGGGATGAGCCTGCTCGTTCTCGAACGCGGAATGCCCGGCTTCGAGCGCGGCCGCAATCTCGACAAGATCGGCATGCACAGTCAGGACACCGCCGAACTCTTCTTCGACGACGTGATGGTTCCGGTGGCCAATCGGCTCGGCGACGAAGGTCGAGCCTTCCAGTACCTCACCGCCAATCTGGCCCAGGAGCGACTCTCGATCGCCATCACCGGCGTCGCCACCGCTCGAGCGGCCGTCGACTGGACTCTCGCCTACGTCAAGGAGCGTCGCGCATTCGGCACCTCCATCGGGAGCTTCCAGAACACCAAGTTCGTTCTGGCCGAGCAGCGCACCGCTGTCGACGTGGCGCAGGCCTACGTCGACCAGTGCATTCGAGCGCTCAACCGAGGGGCACTGTCGGCGTCCGACGCGTCGGCGGCCAAGTTCTGGTGCACCGAACTGCAGAAGAAGGTCGTGGACGCCTGTCTGCAACTGTTCGGAGGTTACGGCTACATGACCGAATACCCGATCGCTCGGGCCTACGCCGACGCGCGGGTCACCACGATCTACGGTGGAACGACCGAAGTCATGAAGAGCATCGTCGCCAAGGACATGGGTCTCTGAACTCGTCGCCGGTCGCTCTGATCACCGGCGCCGGCGGCGGCCTCGGTCGTGCTCTCGCCTCGGTGTTCCTCGACGCCGGCTTCCATCTGGTCCTCGTCGACGTCGTCGACGACGTGCTCGACACAGTTCCGGAAACGGGGTCGACCGATCGAACCGACCACCTGCGCGTCGCCGGTGACGTCACCGACGACGACGTCGTGACGAGTCTCGTCGCCGACGCCATCGAGCGCTTCGGACGCATCGATCTGCTGGTCAACAACGCCGGACGAGTGCGCTACACGCCCATGACTCTTTCCCCCGACGACGCCATCGAATCGTTCGACCAGCTGTGGCGGGTCAACACGCGCGCGGCGTATGTACTCGGACGGTGGGTGATCCCCCACATGGTCGAGCGTCGGCAGGGTCACATCGTCAACGTCTCGACCGATCACGTGCACACCTGCGGATTTCCGAACGCCCTCGACCATGCCGATGCGACCGAATGCCCGTGGCACGACCAACCGCGCCGTCCCTTCGGCGGCCCTGCTTTCGACGCTTACGACGCGTCCAAGTGGGCACTGAACGGACTCACCCAGGTCTGGTCGGCCGCGCTGCGACGCCACGGCGTGCGTGTCAACAATCTCTGTCTCGGCGCCACCGACACCGCGATGGTTCGCCAGGCCGTTCGGGACCTCGCCGGCCGAGAGCCCTCTCCGGCCGAGGTCTCGTCCTGGATGTCGGCGTACGACGTCGCCGTGCTGGTTCGCGAACTTCACGACGAGGGTCCGTTCGGGCGCAGTGGCGACAACGTCGGAGCGTGGATCGGCCATCCTCTTCGTCTCGGTCCGGCGCACCCGGTGCTGGCGCCCGAGCCCGACCTACGATGACGTCATGATCAGCACGCTCGGTGCCGAGTGGTACACCAGTGACACGGTGTACTCCGCCGAGCGCCAATCGGTGTGGCGTGAGCAGTGGGTCATGTTCGCCACCAGCGACCAACTACGTGATTCGGGCAGCTTCGTGGCCGATTCAATCGCCGGTTGGCCCGTGCTCGTGGTGCGCGACCCGAGCGGTGCCCTGCGGGCGTTCCTGAACGTGTGCCCGCATCGGGCCGGGGTCATCGCGTGGCCGGGTGACGGACACCTGGGCAACCTCGTGTGCCGCTATCACGGTTGGGCCTTCGGCTGGAACGGAGACCTCAAGTCGGCCCGCGATTTCGGCGAATCACCATGCGCGGAGGAGAATTCGCTCACTCCTGTCGCCGTCGACACGTGGGGCCCGCTGGTCTTCGTCAATCTCGACGCACTCGCCCCGCCACTCCACGAGGCCCTCGGCGGACTCGCGCGTGAAGTCGACGGAACGAATTTCGCCGGTTTGACCCATGTCGGACGGCAGGACCGTGTCCTGGCCTGCAACTGGAAGACCTACGTCGACAACTACCTCGAGGCGTATCACGTCCCGATGTTGCATCCCTCGCTCGGTGCCGATCTCGACATTCGGACCTATCGAGTCACGGTTCCCGAAGAGTCCTACTGTGTGCACACCTGCGACACCGTGGACGGAGCGACCAACTCCGGGCGTTGGCTCTTCCGCTATCCCAATCTGGCCATCAACGTGTACCGAGGTGCGATGAACGTGGAACGCATCGTTCCACTCTCGACCACGAGCACCCGAATCGTCTACGACTACTTCGCGCTCGACCCGGCCGACGACCGACTGGCGTCGATGTTTGCCATGTCGAACGTGACCCTCGACGAAGATCTGGCGATCGTCGAGGCAGTGCAAACCAACCTGGCGAGCGGCGCGTATCACAGCGGCTCGTTGAGCCCCACCCACGAAGGCGGACTGGCCTGGTTCCAGGCTCGCATCCGCCACGACGTCCACGAGTGAACGAGGAGTTCCATGGCCATCGCCGATCGACCCAATCAGACCGTCGTGACACTCGACCTCGAGGGAGTTCTCGTTCCCGAGATCTGGATCGCCGTCGCCGAGTCGACCGGAATTCCCGAACTGCGTCGCACCACACGCGATGAACCCGACTACGACGTCTTGATGCGCGGACGATTGGAGATACTCGATCAACACGGTCTCGGCATGTCGCGCATCGAGAAGGTCATTGCCGATCTGGGCCCGCTACCGGGCGCCAAGGCGTTCCTCGACGAGTTGCGCGAGCACACTCAAGTCGTCATCCTGTCCGACACCTTCGAACAGTTCGGACGTCCGCTCATGCGTCTGCTCGGCATGCCGACCATCCTGTGTCATCGACTGGTTGTCACCGACGACCGCATCGTCGACTACGAGTTGCGCATGAACGATCAGAAGCGCCACGCGGTGCGGGCGCTGCGAGATCTGAACTATCGCGTCTTCGCGGCCGGCGATTCCTACAACGACACGGCCATGCTCGCCGAAGCCCACGCCGGTTTTCTGTTTCACGCTCCCGACAACGTGAAGAAGGAATTTCCGCAGTTCCCGGCCCACGACGAGTACGGCGACCTGCTCGCCGCTTTGCTGGAGCGCATCAGATCCTGATCGTCACGAACACACGGTCAGCGCTTCGACCTGTTCGCCCAGAGCTGCCGGTCCTCCGAAGATGGCCAGTTTCGACACGCCGAGACGAGTGAACTCGGACTTCACGGCGGTCGTGACGCACGTGGACGGGACCAGCATGAGCGGAGACACAGGCTCGAGGGCCGAGAAGGGCACGGCTGACAGTGCGTCGGGGAAATTGGCCACCGTGGCCAATGACGCCCAGGTCGACACACCCAACTCCGACCAGACCCTCACCGACCGATCGGTGACGCTCGCATCGAACACCGTGGCCACCGTGGCGAAGGATCTCAGTTCGTCCAGAGTGGCGGTGGCAAAGGCGGCGGCGGCACCGACGACAGTGATCTTGGCCGGGTCGAGGCCAGAGAGTCGAGTGCGCGTGTAGCCGGGCAGCGGACGTAACCCGTCGATCAGGACGAACGCGTCGCCGAACACGGCGGCCGCGGTGGACGCGATGAGCGGATCGGCGAAATCGCGCCCGCTGGCCACCCAGACTCGGTCGCTCACGAAGTCGTCCCATGCGTCGCCGGTGAGGAGGTCGGCGGTTTCGTAGCGATCGACCCCGCCGAGACGGATGATGTTCGCTCCCGTGAGTGCCCGCAAGTCACGCTCGACTTGCGCGGAAATGGCGGCAGTGCCTCCGGCCAGGACGATGGTCGTCGGTCCGAGACGATCCAACAGGAGACGAGTCGACGCGGGAATGCTGTTGGGCCGGACGAGCAGAACCGGAACCCCGTACGAACTGGCCGCCGCTCCGGCGGCGAGGGCGTCGGGGAACTTGTCACCCGTGGCGACGAACACCGTGCCGGCTTCCTCCCAGATGGCACCCACCGCCGAGGCCGTCTCGTAGCGATCGAGTCCGAACACCCGAGTGATCTCCAGTCCGGTGCTCGGCAAACCGGCGCCCGAGCCGAGTGGCAGACCAGTGCGGGAACGGATCCAGGTGAGTGCGCTGGGCGTCCAGCCGGCCACAGAATGTCCGTTGCAGGCGACCGGTCCGTAGCTGGTGACTCCGACGACCGTGTAGATCCCACCCACGTTGGCGATCACCGGCCCACCCGAATCGCCGTTGCACGACGACACAGCGGGAGCGAACGTACAAATGGCCGTGCTGGCATCGAACACGTTTCCGAGCGAGAGGTCGAGATCGGCACAGCTCGTCTTGTCGACGATCGACATGTTCCCTGTCAACAAGACCGGGGACACCGTGCCTCCGGCGCTGGTGACTCCCCATCCGATGGCTTGGACCGGAGTTCCGGTCGACCACGCCGCCGTATCGTCATACGAGGCGATCTGGGGAAGTAACGACGAATCGATGCTGACAGGAGCATCGAGCTTGTACAGGCCGAAGTCGTAGATCAGTTGGAAGGCGTTGTAGGAGTAGTAGGGGTGGGCGTAACCGGTTGCCGAACCCACGGACCGCAAACTCGGCACCGAGGTCGAACCGGTGTACACGGTCGCTCGATCGGCGATGCAGTGCGCCGCGGTCAGGATCCACTCACTACTGATGAAAGTGCCCGAGCACAAGCCGCCACCGATGTCGATACGCGCCACCACCGAACCCCACCGGGCGTCGGCCGGAACTCCCCCGACGATCATGGGTTGGACATCACCGTCATCGACGGTGTCGGCAGCGACCGATGGCGAACTCGACAACGACAGGACACCCAGGACGATTCCGACGGCACACAGGCTGGACACGAGGCGCGCTTGACGGCGGATCACGGTTCGACCGTAACGGGATTCTGGCGCGGGATCTCGACCCATACGGTGAATTTTCCTCACCAGAACACCGGAGGAAGTCTGTGGTGTCGAAGGGGGGACTTGAACCCCCACGATCTTACGATCACTAGCCCCTCAAGCTAGCGCGTCTGCCTATTCCGCCACTTCGACAAGTGGTGCCACGATACCGCCGGTCGCCCGAGGCGACCACACGTCATCGGACGAGAAGAAAGCCCAGGCTGAGGATCGACACGACCCACACCAGGACGAACACCAGGGTGATGCGATTGAGGTTGCGCTCCGCGGCCGCCGAGCCGAGGGCTGCTCCACTGCCACCACCGAACATGTCGGACAGACCGCCACCCTTGCCACTGTGCATCAAGATGCCGGCGACCATGCCGATCGTCGACAACACATTGATCACGACCATCACGTACATCACCAGATCACGCACGAGAGACGATCCTAACGGGTCAACCCGGGAAATGGCAGGCCACCGGATGACCCTGACCATGGTCGATCAGAGCCGGCTCCTCCTCCGCGCAGCGAGCCTCGGCCCGCGGACACCGAGTCCGGAAACGGCAGCCCGACGGCGGATCGATGGGTGACGGAACGTCCCCCTCGAGCACGATCCGACGACGGCTCCGTTCGATGACAGGATCCGGGACCGGCACCGCCGACAACAAGGCCTGGGTGTACGGGTGTGACGCCCGTTCGTACAGAGTCTCCGCCTCGGCCACTTCGACCAACTTGCCGAGATACATGACGGCGACCTTGTATGAGATGTGGCGCACCACCGAGAGATCGTGGGCGATGAACACGTAGGCCAGACCCAAGTCGTCCTGAAGATCGGCCAGAAGATTGACCACTCCGGCCTGGATGCTGACATCGAGAGCCGACACCGGCTCGTCGAGGACCAGCAACTTCGGGTTGCTGGCCAGGGCGCGCGCGATGCCGACGCGCTGACGCTGACCGCCCGAGAACTCGTGCGGAAAGCGACGAGCATGATCAGGTGACAGACCCACCAATTCGAGCAACTCACGAACCCGAGCCTGATGGTCTCCGGGGATCTTTTGAACATCGAGCGGCTCGCTGATCGACGCGCCCACGGTGAGTCGAGGATCGAGAGACGCGTATGGGTCCTGGAAGACGATCTGCATCTCCCGACGCAGGGAGCGGAGTTCGCGCACCGGCATGCCGACCAACTCCCGACCCTGGAACTCGATGGAACCCTCCGTCGGTTCGATCAGACGCAGAACGCAACGTCCGACGGTGGTCTTGCCCGATCCCGACTCCCCCACCAGACCCAACGTCTCACCGGGTTTCACCTCGAATGACACGTCCGACACCGCTTGCACGGTGCGCTTGACGGACCGAAGTCCACGGGAGCCTCGGACGTCGAAATTCTTGACCAGATTGCGAACCCGAAGGATCGGCTCGGACGAGACGGCGTCGACTCTCACGGTGTCACCATCTCTCGCAACTCCTCGGCTCGCCAACACGCCGCCTCGAGGTCGGCCACCGGCTGCAGTGTCGGCATCTCGAGCCCACATTTCTCGACTGCATGAGGGCAGCGAACGCGGAACGCGCAGCCCGAAGGCGGGTCCATCATGTTGGGTGGCGAGCCCGGGATGGGCTGCAGACGATCGAGACCGACGCTGGGCAACGAATTCAACAACCCCTGGGTGTAAGGGTGCGTCGGATGCGCGTAGAGCGAGTCGACCGAACCGCGCTCGACCACTCGTCCGGCGTACATTCCCTGCACACGGTCGGCCACCCGGGCCACGACCCCGAGGTCGTGGGTGATGAGGACGATGGCTGCCTGCAGATCGGATCGAATCTTCTGCAGGATCTCGAGGATCTGGGCCTGCACCGTCACGTCGAGTGCGGTGGTCGGCTCGTCGGCGATGAGAACCTCCGGATCGTTGGCGATGGCCATGGCGATCATCACGCGCTGGCGCATCCCACCGGAGAACTCGTGCGGGTACTGACGCGCCCGATCGACCGGTTGCGGAATTCCCACCTCCCCCAGCAACTCGACCGCTCGGGCCATGGCGGCCTTGGCGCTCACCTTGTTGTGGGCCTGGATCATCTCCACGATCTGATTGCCGATCCGGTGCGTGGGATTGAGAGCCGAGAGTGGGTCCTGAAAGATCATCGCCACCCGCTTGCCCCGCACCTCACGCATGATCTTGGGCGACGCGCCGACCAATTCGGTACCGCGTACCGTGGCCGAACCCTCGATGCGGGCCGACTTGGGCAGCAATCCCATGAGACCGAGAAAGCTCACGGACTTGCCTGAACCGGATTCTCCGACGACACCCAGGATCTCGCCTGCTCGCACGTCGAGATCGATCCCCCGCACCGCCTGCACGTCGCCGAACAGAGTCGGAAACGTCACACGAAAGTCGCGCATGGACAGTACGACGTCGCCGCTCATCGAGCACCGTCCAACTTGGGATCGGTCGCGTCACGCAGCCCGTCCCCGATGAAATTCACGAACAAGGTGACCAGAACGAGTACGACGCACGGGAAAACGACGAGCCACCAATAACCCGGCAAGAGAGCACCCTTCGCACCTCCGACCAGCTTCCCGAGCGACGTCGAACCGGCACCCGGCTGGGGTCCGTAGCCGAAGAATCCGAGCGTCGCCTCCCCGATGATCGCCGACGACACCGAAAACGTCAGGGCGACCAGGATCGGACCGGCCGAATTGGGGAGAAGGTGCTTCACGACGATCCGAATGGGTCCGGCGCCGAGGGCTCTGGCCGCTTCCACGAACTCACGCTCTTTCAGGGCCAGCACCTGACTGCGCATGAGGCGCGCCACACCCATCCATCCGAACAACACGAAGAGGACGATCACGAAGCGAATCGACGTGGGTTTGCCGACGATCGGCTCGAGCCACGAGACACTGCCCATCACACTGCGCAGGACGAGGAGGGTGACCAGGAAGGGGAAGGCGAGGAACACGTCGGTCACCCGCATCAAGACATCGTCGACCCAGCCCCCGCGAAGCCCGGCGATCGCTCCGATCGTCACACCGAGGATGGTTCCGAAGACGGCTGCCGCCAGACCGATGAAGATGGAGATTCGCAATCCATAGATCAGCCGGCTGTAGAGATCACGGCCGATGTCATCGGTTCCGAGCCAGGCGATGCCACGAGGCGACAGAAACTGATTGGGAGTCTCGGTCGAGGTCTTGAACACCGCTTCGTTCACCCCGTAGCGCGCCGTGAGGGGCGCCAACACGACGAAGAGGACCATGAGCGACAACAAGATGAGCGACACCAGGGCGGCCCGATGCTTGACGAAGCGCCGTACAGCCATCCGTGTGGGCGACAGCGACTGCGAGGCGAGCCCAACGGCGGCATCGATGTCGGTGGTGGAATCGATGGGTTCAGCGGCCAAGGCGAATCCTCGGGTCGAGCACGGCGTACGAGACGTCGGCGATCAGATTGAACACGATCACCACGAGGGTGAAGAAGAACATCCACGGCATCATCTGAGGAAAGTCACCGTTGTCGTACGCCCCGAGGAAGAAGTCCCCCAGGCCCGGATACGAGAAGATGCGCTCGGTGATGATCAGGCCGCCGAGAATCGCGCCGATGTCGATGGCGGCCACGGTGACGATCGGAATGAGAGCGTTACGCAGGGCGTGGCGCACCAGGACACGCCGCTCGCTGATGCCCTTGGCCCTCGCGGTGCGCATGTACTCGGAATTCAGAACCTCCAGCAGCGAGGCTCTCATGTAACGGGCGTAGACCGCCACGATCTGGATCACCACCACCGTGACCGGCAAGATCATGTGCTTGAGCATCAGCCAAAGATCGAACCCCCGCTGACCAGGTGGATACACGCCGGATGTGGGCAACAAGGACGATCCGAACCAACGGTTCCAGTACACGGCGAACACCAGCTGCAAGATGAGTGCCGAAACGTACGGCGGAGTGGAGATGGCCACAAAAGCAGCCGTGTTCACCGAGGAGTCGCGCAGGCCACCCGGCTTCAACGCCACGTACACGCCCAAGGTCAGACCGATGACGATCCCGAGGGCAGTGGACACCAGCCCGAGTCGCAGTGTGTTCATCATCGCGTCGCGGAACTCCGGCCACACCTCGCGACTTCCCTTGATGCTGCGCGGCCAGTCGAAGGTCACGAAACCCTTCAGCCACTGCAGGTAGCCCCGAACGTAGCCACCGAATCCCTCGTACAGGCCGTTCGTGTCGATGTACTGCTGGATCTTCTTGGGCGAAGCCCGCTGGTTCACACGCAGATAGCTGGCGAGCGGATCGGTGCCCACTCGAAGAGCCACGTACACCAGAAACGTCACGATGAGGATCAGGGGAAGCGCCCACAAGAGTCTGCGCAACACGAATCGCAACACGGTCGACCTCCCCCTTCCTGTCAGCCCGCGAAAACCTTAGTCGGTGAAACACTGGGGGCCGGCCTTCCGGCCGGCCCCCAGGTCATCGTTGATGAGAAACTCTGGGTCAGAGAATCTCGACGACCGGCTCCGACACCACCAGGTTGGTGATCACGAGCTCGCCGTCGTTGGTGGTGTCCCACACGTTCGGCAGAACCGGGAACGCAGTGGTCCACACCATCCACGACGAGTTGGCGCACTCGGTGACCGGGTTCAAACACTCCGGCCACTGTTCGGCTCCGATGATGATCTGGCCGTCGCCGTCGACGTCTTCCCAAGTCGAGAAGTTGTTGAAAGCGCGATAGTTGTTCAACTCGCCGTCGACCGAGCCGCCAACGCGGTCGGTGCGCCAGAAGCCCGACTTCGGGAACTGGAACAGCGGCAGCATGACGTAGTCGCCGGCCATGAGTGTCATGACCTGCTTGACGAGTTCGGCACGGGCCTCTTCGTCGACCGTCACATCGGCTTCCTTCAGAAGCGCGGTCGCTTCCTCGTTGCACCAACCGGTCGAGTTCTGACCCTGCTGACCGTTCTCGTCGCTCGGAATCTGATCACAGGCGAACGACGCATTCAGGTACGCCGGGTCCGGCGGAGCCGTGCTGATGTACATGGCCATGTCGTAGTCGAGAGCTGGGAGGCGCTGCTGGAAGTAGCAGGCTGCGTCACAGTTGTCGGCAACCACGTTGAAGCCCGCGGCCTGGAGCAGCGGGATCAGGTAGGCCTGGGTGTTCTCGCGACGAGTGTTGCCGGTGTTGATGATCCAACGAATGGTCGGGGCTTCCCCACCGTCCTTGGCCCAGTAGCCACTGGCGTCCTTGGCCCAGCCGTTGGACTCCAGAAGGGCGATCGCGCCCTCCGGGTCGTACTGGTCGGCGAAGGCGTCGTTGCAGTAACGACCCGGGACGATCGGACCACAGTTCAGGAGCGTGCCCTGGCCGTCCGACAGCGGGATGTAGATCTGCTCGAACACGCCCTGGCGGTCGATCGACTTCGCGAAGGCCTCGCGGAAGATCGGGTCGGCGAAGGGTCCGCCACGGTTCGGGTCGGACTGGAAGTAGAAGCCTTCGTAGTCACCGCCGAACTCCACCTTGTTGGCGACGTTCGGATCGGCCAGCGCCTCGGTGATACCAGCGAAGAACTGCGGGTAGATGAAGTCGACTTCACCGGCCAACAAAGCCGCGCTCTGGGTGTCGAAGTCGGCGAACGGCACCATCACGATGCGCTCGGTCGACGGTGCTTCGCCCCAGTAATTGGGGTTCGGCGTGTAGACGAGCTGCTCGGGACTCCACGACTCCATGATCCACTCGCGGCCCGAAATCGAGATCAGGTCGGCGAAATCGGCCGAGATGTCGTTGCAGTCCTCCACGGCAGCGGCCTTGATGAGACCACCGAAGAGAAGCTTGTACGGGGCGTAGACCTCGCTGAACTCCACCACGACCTGCTGATCGCTGGCGCCCGCGGCGACGGAGATGATCTTGTCGTAGCCGGTGGTGCTGATCGAACCGGGTGTGTTGAGTGTCGCGTTCACGGTGCACTCGAAGTCGGCGACCGTGATCGGACTGCCGTCTTCCCACACCGCGTCCGGATTGATGTCGATGGTCACCCGCATCGCGGCCTCGGCGGCTGGTGCTTCGGTGGCATCGGGTGCTTCGGTGTCGGCCGGTGCCTCGGTGGCGGGGGCCGACGTTTCGTCGGTCGATGTGTCTGCGTCATCGCCGCCACAGGCTGCGATGATCAGGGACACACCGGCCAGAAGGGCGAGCGCCTTGCTCGTCTTCTTGGTCATAGGTGACCTCCTGGTCGTTACGTGGAGGGCTGGACCCGAGGGCCACGGGAAACCCGCCCGCGACCATCCTCCCCGAAGGTCGCGGCTGGGAAAGATTACCAGCCGTTCACTGCCTGTTCAGGGAGATCCACCCCATGACCCGCGCGGGATCAACTGGCGTGCTGGGGAAACTGGATGATCCGTGCGAATTCGTCGGGATCGAGACTGGCCCCGCCCACGAGAGCCCCGTCGATGTCGGCCTGAACCATGAGTTCGGCGATGTTGCCGGCCTTCACCGATCCTCCGTACTGGATCCGAACGGCGTCAGCGGCGGCCTGGTCCCAGGCCTCGGCGACGGTTCTCCGAATGGCCGAGCACACCGTCTGGGCGTCGTCAGCCGTGGCGGTGAGCCCGGTTCCGATGGCCCAGATGGGTTCGTAGGCGATCACCAGTTCGGCGACCTGTGCCGCCGTGCGGCCCGCCAGTGAACCCCGGACCTGACCGGTCACCCGTTCCATCGTCGACCCTGCCTCCCGCTCCTCACGCGTCTCACCGACGCACACGATGGGGGTCATCTTGTGTGCCTGCACAGCGGCCACCTTGCGAGCCACCACGTCGTCGGTCTCGCCGAACATCTGGCGACGCTCGCTGTGACCGCAGATCACGTAGCGGACACCGAGCTTGGCCAGGAACGGCGGGGCGACTTCTCCCGTGTACGCACCGGAGTTCTCGTGGTGGGCGTTCTGTGCACCCAGCTGAAATCGCAGTTCGTCGGCTTCGATCAGCGTCTGCACACTGCGCAGATCGGTGAAAGGTGGATGAATCGACACGTCGGTGGCCTCGAAGTCGTCCTTCGACACCAGATAGTTCAACTTCTGCAGCACCTGAATGGCCTCGTAATGGTTGAGGTTCATCTTCCAGTTGCCGCTGATGAGCGGACGACGTTCAGGACGGCGAGACATTTGGTGCCTTTCTCAGAGCGGCGAGGCCGGGCAGGTCGCCCAGTTCGAGCAATTCGAGCGACGCTCCTCCCCCGGTCGAGACGTGGTCGACGCGATCGTCGAATCCGAATTGAGCGAGCGCGGCAGCCGAGTCACCCCCGCCGACCACGGTGAAAGCCTTGGTCTCGGCCATGGCCTCGGCCACGGTGCGCGTGCCGCGAGCGAAACGTTCGTCCTCGAACATCCCCATGGGGCCGTTCCAGAACACCGTACGCGCGTCCATGATGATGTCGGTGAAGGCCGCCGCCGTTCCGGGTCCGATGTCGAATCCCTTGGCGCCCGGCGGAAGCCGCCGACCGAACGTTGCATAGTTGCCCTCGGCGTCGAGGCCGGTGATGTCCTCGGGAAGGTGGATCGGCTTGCCGAGTTCGAGCAGACGCCGACACGTGTCGACCTGGTCGGGTTCGAAGAGCGAATCACCGATCGGGTAACCCTGCGCGGAGAGGAACGTGAAGCACATCGCGCCTCCGATGACCAGAGCGTCGACCACCTCGAGCAGTGCCTCCACCACTCCCAACTTGTCGGAGATCTTCGATCCACCGAGGACGGCGACGAACGGGTGCTTGGGACGGCGACGAAGCTCGAGGAGCACCTCGACCTCCCGCGCGAGGAGACGCCCCATGGCTGACGGGACGGTGCGCGGCGGGCCGACGATCGATGCGTGAGCCCGATGTGCGGCCCCGAACGCGTCGTCGACGTACATGTCGATCCCTCGCACCAGTTCGGCGACGAACTCGTCGGAGTTGGCCTCTTCACCCGGATGGAATCTCAGATTTTCCAGCAGCTCGACGCCGGGAGCCAGTTCCGCGAGACGTGCTCGCACCGGATCCATCGAGTACTTCGCATCGGGTGAACCCTTGGGTCGCCCGAGATGACTGGCGCACACCACCCGTGCGCCACGTTCGGTGAGCCATTCGATGGTCGGCAAAGCGGCCCGAATGCGGAAGTCGTCGGTGATGTGACGCGACCCGTCGGCCATCGTCTCCATCGGCACGTTGAAATCGGTCCGGACGAGGACCCGCCGACCCGACACGTCACCGAGGTCTTCGAGAGTGGGCAGATCGCCGATCATCGATCAGCGACGCCTGATCTTGGCGCCCGTGTGGAGCGTCAGGTCGACCAAACGGTTGCTGTATCCCCATTCGTTGTCGTACCAGGCCAGGACCTTGGCCATCTTGCCCATCGACGCGGTCAGGCCGGCGTCGAAGATGCTGCTGTGCGGATCGGTCACGATGTCGCTCGACACGATCGGATCCTCGGTGTAGCGAAGCACACCCTTCAGCGGACCGGACGAGGCGGCCTTCTTGAAAGCCGCGTTGATCTCGTCGACCGAAGCCGACTTCTTCAGGTTGACGGTGAAATCGACGATCGAACCGGTCGGCACCGGAACGCGCAACGACGTTCCATCGAGCTTGCCCTTCATGCTCGCCAGAACCAGGCTCGTTGCCCGAGCCGCTCCAGTGCTCGTGGGAACGATGTTGATGGCCGCGCCTCGCGCTCGACGCAGGTCCTTGTGCGGGCCGTCCACCAACATCTGATCACCGGTGTAGGCGTGAACGGTCTGCATGAGGCCTTCGTTCACGCCGAAAGCGTCGTCGAGCACCTTCACGAGCGGCACGAAACAATTGGTGGTGCAGCTGGCGTTCGAGATCACCTTGTGCTGCCTGTGATCGAAATCCTTGTGATTGACGCCATAGACGAAGGTGGCGTCAGCGTTGTCGCACGGAGCCGAGACGATGACGAGCGGTGCCCCACCGTCGAGATGGGCGGCGGCCGAATCGCGCTTGGTGAAGATACCGGTGCTCTCGATCACCAGATCGACACCGAGATCGCCCCACGGCAGACTCTTCGGGTCGCGCTCGCTCAGGACCTTGATGACCTGTCCGTTGACGGCGACACCGTTCTTTGTGGCCTTGATCTCGTCGGGAAGAACTCCGAGCACCGAGTCGTACTTGAGGAGATGGGCCATGGTCTCGAGCGATCCGAGATCGTTGACGGCGACGATCTCGACGTCGGCCCCCCGTTGCTTGACCGCACGGAAGAAATTCCGTCCGATGCGACCGAAACCGTTGATCCCTACGCGAACGGTCACCGACACTCCTCTCGATCGGGTCCGAGTCGATGCGGCTCGAACCATTCCACCAGCCGGAGAAACTAGTTCCGAGGGACCAGTTCGGCGGGCATCCGCACCGCGTCAGCGACCGACGTCACGATGACCGGTGCGCACCGGTTGACCACACTGGCGCAACCGGGCCGCCACCTCCTCGGCCACGGCCACCGAGCGGTGTCGTCCGCCGGTGCAACCGACCGCGACGGTCAGATAGCTCTTGCCCTCCTGAGCGAATTCGGGCAGAACACTCGCCAGGAGTTCGACCAGATGCACGAGGAAGCGCTCGGCGGCCGGCTGCTCGAGCACGAACCGGCGCACCGGCTCGTCGAGACCGGTGAGCGGGCGCAGCCCCTCGTCCCAATGCGGATTGGGCAGGAAACGCACGTCCATGACGATGTCGGCGTCGATCGGAATCCCGAATTTGAACCCGAAGGACTCGATCGTGACGTCGAGTCGCTCACCACCACTCGACTCGAAGACGTCGAGCAGGCGGGACTTGAGCTGGTGGACGTTGAGATCGGTCGTGTCGATCACCAGGTCGCAATCGGCCTTGATCGACTCGAGCAGATGCCGCTCGCGTTCGATCGCCTCCAGCAGACCATCGGTCTCGATCGCCAAGGGGTGTCGACGGCGAGTGGCTTCGTACCGACGCACCAGTTCCGAGGTGGTGGCATCGAGGTACACGACCCGGACCCGATGTCCAGCCGCTCGCAGACCGGCCACTTTCGGCATGAGTTCGAGATGTTGGCGACCGGCGACCAGTGCGAGCCGCTCGATCGACGAGGCCGGCTGGCTGGCCAATTCGACGATCGTGTCGACGAGAGTGGTCGGAAGATTGTCGACCACGTACCAGCCCAGATCCTCCAGGACGGCGGCGGTCGCACTCCGTCCCGCTCCGGACATTCCGGTGATGAGAAGGATGTCGGCCACCGATCGACACGTTAGTGGCCGAACCGTGATCGGCTGACGATGGGAACTCGTCAGCGCTTCTCGGCACGCAGGTACAGAAGACGCGGAATGGTGGCCGCCGCCTCGTACTCCGCGGCCCGCGCGAGGAAACCCGGAGGTGGAGCCGGTTCCTCCATTCCGGTCAGGACGAAACCATGGCGGACGAGCGTGTTCACGTAGCGACCGAGCGGCCGATGAATGAACGGGATGAACACGTCCTTCTCGACCTCTTCCACCGTCTGCTCCTCGACGAGATAGTCGCCGATGCGCCAGTACTGTTCGGGGGGATCGAGGATTTGATCGTCGATCCATCCGCTGCCCGGAGTCTGCAGGAGTGGGTGGTTGAGGAAGAATGCGAACCGTCCCCCTGCTCGAAGGACGCGCGACACTTCGGCGATGGCCGAGTCGACATCGGCGATGTGTTCGAACACCAGACACGCCACCACCGCGTCGAACGACTCTTCGACGAACGGCAGCCGGGCTGCCTCGGCTCGTGCCACGTGCATCGGAATCGACGAGTCACGCTCCGCTCTCGCCCGCGCGACCACGACCTGGTTCCATGTGGGATCGACTCCGATCACCGTCGTGCCGTGCACGCGCCCGAGCGCTCGACCGATCTGACCGTCACCGCATCCGACGTCGAGAACCCGTCCGAATCCCTCCAGTTCCCGGATCGCCATGGGAAGGATCTGTTCCTCGTATTCGGGATCGGCGCCATCGGTGAAACCGTCGATCCACCACTGCGCGTTCTCTTCCCACAACCCGTCGCCCACCGGCTCACCCTACGGGACGAGCCATCGTCTCCGCCGGACCGGCTCACTAGGGTCGGACCATGACGTCCTTTTCCGTGTGGCCCTCACCCGAACGTCCGTGGTCCGAAGTGCGAGCGCTCGCCGACTTCGTCGACGACGGACAGTGGCACTGTCTCTGGTACGCCGATCACTTCATGCCCAACACCGAGGACGGTTCGGTGGCCGACGGCGACGTCCACGAGGTCTGGTCGGTTCTCGCGGCCGTCGGCGCCGTCACGTCGTCGATTCGCATCGGATCCCTCGTGTCACCCACCACGGTTCGACATCCGGCCCTGCTCGCCAACACGGCCGCGACCGTCGATCGGATCACCGACGGGCGTCTCACTCTTGGCCTGGGTGCTGGTTGGCAGATCAACGAGCATCGGGCCTACGGAATTCCGCTGCTCGGCAACAAGGACCGTGTCGACCGCTTCGAGGAAGCGTTGCGCATCGTCCGAAGTCTTCTCACGACCGACCGCACCACGTTCCACGGGAACCATTTCTCGTTCGACGACGCGCCGTGTCGACCCTCACCAGTTCAGCGACCTCTGCCGCTCATGGTCGGAACCGGAGGACCGCGCATGTCGCGTCTCACCGTCGAACTCGCCGACGAATGGAACACATGGGGCACACCCGTCGTGGCCGCCGAGAAGGCCGCCGTGATCGACCGTGCCTGCGAGCTCGCCGGCCGCGATCCGAAATCGCTGCGCCGATCGGTGCAGGCCTTGTTCTTCCTGGTCGACGACGTCGACACCGCTGCCCGAATCCTCGAAGCGGCTCCGGCCGATCGCTCCGTCGCCGGAGGGACGGACGAGATCGCCGAGGCGATCTCCCGCTACGTCGAGGCCGGTTTCGACGAGATCATCTTTCCCGATTTCACTCTGGGAGCCGACGCGTCGCAACGACTGGCCGCGTACGAGCGGCTCAATCGTGAGGTTCTGGATCGCTTTCGCTGACGGGTGGATGGAACTTGGCGTGCACCGCCTCGGCCACCGAACGAGGCAACCACGACACGGCGTACAGATCGTCGAGGGTCGCCGCCTTCACCGCTGACACCGTTCCGAACGCTTTCACCAGCTTCTTCTGACGGGCCTCACCCAGCCCGTCGATGCCCGCCAACGCTCCGGTCGTCATGCGCTTGGCGCGAAGATCACGGTGGAAGGAGTTGGCGAAGCGGTGGGCCTCGTCGCGAATCCGCTGCAACATGAAAAGCCCTTCACTTCCTCTCGGGAAGACGATCGGGTCGGCGCGATCGGGGACGAAAACCTCCTCGAACTTCTTCGCGAGAGCTGCCACCGGGATCTCGGCCTCCAGGCCGAGCGCGGCCACCACCTCGACCGCCACCCCCAACTGACCTTTGCCTCCGTCGACGAGCAACAGCTGCGGCGGGTACGCAAACTTGCGCGGACGATCGTCGTCGACGGAAACCAGTTCGTCGCGCTCGCGCAGGTAGGCCGTGAGGCGACGTTCGAGCACCTCGCGCATCGCCGCGTAGTCGTCGTTCCCGGGAACCGACTTCACCTTGAAGCGGCGGTACTCGCGTTTGGCCGGCAGACCGTCCTCGAGTACGACCATCGAACCCACGTAGTCGGTTCCTTGCAGATGCGCCATGTCGTAGCACTCGATGCGCAACGGCGCCTCGGAGAGCCCGAGCAGATCCTGAATCTCTGTGAGCGCCCGACTGCGGCTGTTGTGATCGCTCGCGCGTTTCAACCGATGACGGACGAACTCTTCCTTGGCGTTGTTCGTCACGGTGTCGAGGAGAGTTCGCTTGTCACCTCGTCGGGGCGCACGAACCTCCACGCGGACGCCCTTGCGATCCGACAACCAGTCCTCGATGGCCGTCGCTCCCTCCGGAAGTTCGTGAACGAGCAGACCCTTGGGCAATCCGAGAACCGGGTCATCGCCGTAGAGCGACTCGATCACACGATGTGTGAGACCCGCCGGAGTGAGATCCTCCACCTTGTCGACCACGAAACCCTTGCGTCCGACCACTCGACCCCGCCGAACGTAGAAGACCTGTACGGCGGCCTCCAACTCGTCGTCGACGATGCCGATCACGTCGAGATCCTCGGTTCGCTCGGCCACCATCTGCTGCTTCTCGACCGCTCGTTCGACCGACAGGAGACGATCTCGGATCCGCGCCGCCCGCTCGAACTCCAGCGAGCGTGAGGCTTCGGACATCTCGGCTCGGAGCCCGGCCAGCACGTCGTCGGTGTCGCCTTCGAGAAAGCGACACAGTTCGGCCACCAGGGTTCGATAGGCCTCCGGCTCGATCTCGCCGACGCACGGCCCGCTGCACTTCTCGATGTGGAAGAGCAAGCACGGGCGACCCAAGCGCGCGTGTTGGGCGAACTTGCCCGGCCCGCACGTGCGGATCGGAAAGGTTCGCAGAAGCAGATCGAGTGTGTCGCGGATCGCGTAGGCGTGGGCGAAAGGTCCGAAATACCTGGTTCCACGCCGCTTGGTCCCCCGCATGACGAAGGCCCGCGGCCAGTCCTCGTCGGCCGTGACGGCGAGAAACGGATAGCTCTTGTCGTCACGGAGGCGGATGTTGAAACGCGGCCGATGCTCCTTGATGAGGCTGTACTCCAACATCAAGGCTTCGACTTCGTTCCGTACGGTGATCCACTCGACGCTCTCCGCTTCGGTCACCATCTGGGCGGTTCGCGGATGCAGGTGCCCCGGATCCTGGAAGTAATTCGAGAGACGGGCGCGCAGATTGGCCGCTTTGCCGACGTAGATGATGCGGCCGTGGACGTCCTTGAACTGATACGACCCCGGCGAATCGGGAATACCGCTGGGCCGGTCCTTCATGGCGCCAGCCTACGAAAACCGATCAGCGCGCCACTGGCAGCAGATCGCGTAAGAAGCGACCTGTATGACTCTCCGACGACGCGGCCACGACCTCTGGCGGTCCCTCCACTACGACGGTGCCGCCACCATGTCCGCCCTCGGGTCCGAGGTCGATGATCCAGTCAGCGGTCTTGATGACGTCGAGACTGTGCTCGATGACGAGGACCGTGTTGCCCTGATCGACCAATCTCGAGAGAACGGTCAAGAGTCGTCGGACGTCCTCGAAGTGCAGACCGGTCGTGGGCTCGTCGAGAAGGTAGATCGTGTGGCCCGTGCTTCGTTTCGCGAGTTCGGTGGCCAACTTCACCCGCTGGGCCTCACCACCCGACAGCGTGGGTGCCGACTGTCCGAGTCTCACGTAGCCGAGACCGACGTCGACGAGCGTCTGCATGTGCCGAGCAATGGACGGTTGATTGGCGAAGAATCCGAGAGCTTCCTCGATGGGCATGTCGAGGACGTCGGCGATGGTCTTTCCCTTGAAGGTGATCTCGAGGGTGTCGCGGTTGTACCGGGCGCCCTTGCAGACCTCGCACGGCACGTAAACGTCGGGCAGGAAGTGCATCTCGATGCGAATCGTCCCGTCGCCGGAACACGCCTCGCAACGTCCACCTTGAACGTTGAACGAGAAGCGACCGGGCTGATATCCGCGCACCTTGGCCTCGGCCGTGGTGGCGAAGAGTTTGCGAATCCCGTCGAACACCCCGGTGTAGGTGGCCGGATTCGAACGTGGAGTACGTCCGATCGGCGACTGGTCCATGTCGATCACCTTGTCGAGGAAATCGACACCGTTGACGCGCCGATGCTTGCCGGGCGCTTCTTTCGACTTGTAGATCTTCTGCATCAGGACCGGAAGCAGGATGTCGCGAACCAGGGTGCTCTTCCCGCTCCCCGAAACACCGGTCACGGCGACGAAACATCCGAGCGGAATGCGCACGTCGATGTTGCGGAGATTGTGCTCCCTCGCCCCGACGACCTCCAACCACTCCTTCCCCGGCGTTCGGCGCAGTTCGGGAACCGGGATCGACTTCTTCCCGGCGAGATACTGGCCGGTGATCGACTCCTTGCTCTTCAGGATCCCTTTCACCGGACCGCTGTAAACGACCTCACCTCCGTGCTCACCGGCGCCCGGCCCGATGTCCACGATCCAGTCGCTCTCGCGGATGGTCTCCTCGTCGTGTTCGACGACGAGGACGGTGTTGCCGAGATCACGAAGACGCAGAAGGGTGTCGATGAGTCGTCGGTTGTCGCGTTGGTGGAGCCCGATCGACGGTTCGTCGAGGACGTAGAGCGTCCCGACCAGCCCGGAGCCGATCTGGCTGGCCAGACGAATGCGCTGGGCCTCACCACCGGCGAGAGTGCCGGCCGAGCGAGACAACGACAGGTAATCGAGACCCACGTCGAGCAGGAAGCCGAGACGGGCGCCGATCTCCTTGACCACCCGCTCGGCGATGATTCGATCACGATCGGACAATTCCAGGCCACGCAAGAAGGCGGCCGACTCGCCGATTGGCATGTCGCACACCTCGGCGATGTTCCGATCGGCCACCGTGACCGCCAGTGTCGAAGGCTTGAGTCGAGCACCGGAACACGCCGAACAGGGCACCTCACGCATGTAGCCCTCGTACTGCTCACGACTCCAGTCGCTCTCGGCGGACTCGTGTCGACGCTTGATCCACGGAACGACCCCTTCGTACGTCGTGTTGAACTGACGCACTCGGCCGTAGCGATTCTTGAAGCGAACGGTCATCGATCCCGGCAGGCCGTGCAACACGATCTTCTGCGCCTTGGCACTCAACTTGCCCCACGGCTTGTCCATGTCGATCTTGTGGTCCTCGGCGACCGACTCGAGAATCCGCTGGAAGAAGCCGGTGTGTGCACTACGCCACGGTGCGATGGCGCCTTCGCTCAACGACTGATCAGGGTCGGGAATCACGAGCTCGGGATCGACCTCGAAGGTCGTGCCCAGGCCGTCGCAGGTCTCGCACGCCCCGTAAGGAGAGTTGAACGAGAAGTTTCGCGGTGCCGGCTCTTCGTACGACACACCGCACTTCGGGCAGGCCAGATACTGACTGAAGGTGAGGGTTTCGGCTTCTCCGTCACCGACGATCTCGATCTCGGCGACTCCCTCGGCCAGACGCAAGGCCGTCTCCAGACTGTCGGTGAGACGGCGCTCGATTCCCTTCTTGTTCACGAGCCGGTCGACGACGATCTCGATGGTGTGCTGCTCATAGCGAGCCAACTTCTCGTCCCGCTTCTGGAACTCCACGATGTCGACCACTTCGCCGTCGATTCGCGCGCGAACGAAACCTTGGCCGGCAAGGTCCGACAACAGCGTGTCGTACTCCCCCTTGCGTCCGCGCACCACGGGCGCCAACACCTGGAATCGAGTGCCTTCGGGCAAGGTCAGGATGCGGTCGACGATCTGCTGAGGTGTCTGACGCGACAGCCGACTGCCGTCCTTAGGACAGTGCTGCACCCCGATTCGGGCGTAGAGGAGCCGCAGATAGTCGTAGACCTCGGTGATCGTTCCCACCGTCGATCGGGGGTTGCGACTGGCCGACTTCTGGTCGATCGAGATGGCCGGCGACAGTCCCTCGATCGTGTCGACATCGGGCTTGTCCATCTGCCCGAGGAACTGGCGAGCGTAGGCACTCAGCGACTCGACGTAACGCCGCTGCCCTTCGGCGTAGATGGTGTCGAAGGCCAACGACGATTTTCCACTGCCCGACAGTCCGGTGAACACGATCAGTCGATCGCGAGGCAATTCGACGCCGATGTTCTTGAGGTTGTGCTCCCTCGCCCCGCGGACGATCAGCTGGTCGGACACTCGTCCGACACTACCGATAGGTGCGCAGGCCGGACCTAACCGGCATCCTTCAGTTCGCGTCGAAGTTCGTTGATTTCGTCACGCAGGCGAGCCGCGTATTCGAAACGCAGATCGGCCGCTGCCTCGTGCATCTCGTCCTCCAAGGTCTGGATCAAACGGCCCAACTCCTGTTGGGGCAGAGTTCGCAATTCCCGCTGGACACGATCGCGCTCCCGCTGACGGCGCCGGTCCTTTCCGGGCACCGGGGCCGACTCCCCGTCGGGTCGCAACATCGACAAAATGTCGCCGACCGCTTTGCGAATGGTCTGCGGGTCGATTCCGTGTTCGGTGTTGTAGGCGATCTGCAGAGCCCGCCTTCGGTTCGTTTCGCCGATCGCTCTCTGCATCGACGGCGTGACGGCGTCCGCATACATGATGACCTGGCCTTCGACGTTTCGGGCCGCTCGACCGATCATCTGGATGAGTGACGTCTCACTGCGGAGGAACCCTTCCTTGTCGGCGTCGAGGATGGCCACCAGGCTCACCTCCGGAAGATCGAGGCCCTCCCGGAGAAGGTTGATACCCACCAGGACGTCGAACTCGCCGAGACGCAGGGCTCGAAGGATCTCGATGCGCTGGATGGTGTCGATGTTGCTGTGCAGGTACCGGACCCGCAGACCTTGTTCGAGCAGATAGTCGGTCAGATCCTCGGCCATCTTCTTGGTGAGGGTGGTCACCAGGACGCGATCGCCGCGCTCAATACGTCCGTTGATCTGTTCGATCAAATCGTCGATCTGCCCCTTGGTCGGCTTCACGACCACTTCCGGGTCGACCAGACCGGTCGGGCGGACGATCTGTTCGACGACTCGCTGCGACTGCTGCAATTCGTAGGGCCCGGGAGTGGCCGACAAGAAGACCACCTGATTCACGCGCTCCATCACCTCGTCGAATTGCAGCGGTCGATTGTCGCGCGCACTCGGCAGACGAAAACCGTGTTCGACCAGGATGTCCTTTCGGCTGCGGTCACCGGCGAACTGGCCGTGCAACTGCGGCACGGCCACGTGACTCTCGTCGATCACGAGCAGATAGTCCTTCGGGAAGTAGTCGAGCAACGTGAAAGGAGGCTGGCCCGGACTGCGGCCGTCGATGTGCATCGAGTAGTTCTCGATGCCGTTGCAGTACCCCACCTCCTGGATCATCTCCAGATCGTGCTGGGTTCGCATGCGCAGTCGCTGCGCCTCCAGCAGCTTGCCCTCTTTCTCGAAGACCGACAGGCGCTCCTGGAGTTCGGCTTCGATGCCCAGAACGGCTCGGCGCATGCGCTCGTCTCCGGCGACGTAGTGAGTGGCCGGAAAGACCAGCACTTCCGAGAGTTCGCGAAGAGTCTCACCGGTGAGCGGATCGATCATGGTCAGGCGATCGACCGTGTCGCCGAACATCTCGACGCGCAGAACCGACTCCTCGTAAGCCGGATGGATCTCGATGGTGTCGCCGCGCACGCGGAAGTTGCCGCGCCCGAGGGTCATGTCGTTGCGGTCGTACTGCAGATCGACCAGACGGCGGAGAATGCTGCGCATGTCGTAGTCGACCCCGCAGTGCAGTTCGAGCAACTGGCCTCGGTACTCGTCGGGATCACCCATTCCGTAGATGCAGGACACCGACGCCACGACGATGGTGTCGCGCCGAGTGAGCAGCGCGGCAGTGGCCGAGTGGCGAAGACGATCGATCTCGTCGTTGATCGACGAGTCCTTCTCGATATAGGTGTCGCTCGACGCGATGTAGGCCTCGGGTTGGTAGTAGTCGTAGTAGCTGACGAAATACTCGACGCGATTCTCGGGGAAGAACTCACGCATCTCCTGAGTGAGCTGCGCGGCCAGGCTCTTGTTGGGGGCCAGGATCAGCGTGGGACGTTGCACCTGTTCGATCGTCCAGGCGATGGTGGCGCTCTTCCCGGATCCCGTGATGCCGAGCAAGGTCTGGAATCGGAGACCCTCGTCGATGCCTTCCGACAGACGAGCGATCGCCGTCGGCTGATCACCGGCCGGCTGGAACTCCGACACGACCCGGAACGGACGGTCGGCCGTCATCGGGGCTTCGGTGTGACCGGCTCGTAATCGGGCGGCAACTGCGGCAAGGAGGTCAACCACTCCCACAGCCGGTCGATCTGAGCCTCCAAGGCCTCGGGAGCTCCGCTGTTGTCGATCACGAAATCAGCCGTCTTCAGACGATCTTCACGGGTGGCCTGACGTGCGATGCGAGCGCGGGCATCGGCTTCGTCGAAACCCCGGTGGGCCACGAGGCGCTCCAGTTGTGTCTCGACCGGTACGTCGACGACGATTCGACCCTGCAGGCCTTCCCGTGGATTCTCGGTGAGAAGAGGGATGTCGAGCACCACCACGTGATCGGTCGTGCGTTCGGCGAGGATGCGGGCGTTCATCTCGCGTCCGACCGCCGGATGAACGATCGCATTCAGTTTCTTCAGCGCTTCCGGATCCTCGAAGACGATCTTGGCCACCGCCGCACGATCGAGGGATCCATCGTCGGCGAGAACGCGGGCACCGAAAGCGTTCGCCAACTCGGTCAACAACGGCGAGCCGGGCTGTTGCACCTCCCGCGTGATGGCGTCGGCGTCCAGGATCACCGCACCGCGACGCGCCAGTCGTTCCGACACCGTCGACTTGCCCGATCCGATGCCACCGGTCAGTCCCACCAGAATCATGAAGTCACGATAGGTCCTCGTACGCCGACCTGACTCGTCGGCGACGGCTCGGTACCCTCCCGGCATGACGACCACCTCGACCGGCACCTTGCGGCTCGTGGTCGCCGACGATCACACCCTCTTTCGGGAACTGCTGTCGATCCATCTGCAGTCGGTGGGACACACGGTGGTCGCCCAGGCCACCGACGGCGACCACGCCGTCCGGCTCTTCCGACAACATCAACCAGATCTGGTACTCATGGACGTGGCCATGCCGGGCCTCGACGGAATCGGCGCCACCCGTGAGATCCTGCGGATCGACCGGCGACAACGAGTCCTCATGGTCTCGATGCACGCCGATGCGGTCACCGTCCGACACGCTCTCGGCGCCGGTGCACGCGGTTTCGTGAGCAAGGACACTGCCGTGGACGAACTTCTCGGCGCCATCGGCGCCGTGATGAATGGTGACATGGCCCTGTCGAGTGACGTCGAAGCGACACTCGGCGACCGCGCCGGAGCGAACGTCTTCGAATCTCTTCTCACCGACCGCGAGCAGGAGGTTCTGTCGCTGCTGGCGCAAGGCGTCACCACCCCGGACATCGCCGCCCGGTTGTTCATCAGTCAGAAAACGGTGAAGAACCACCTGGCGGCGATCTACGACAAGCTGGAGGTCACCGACCGCACTCAGGCGGTGGTGCGCGCCGCTCGTCTGGGAATCGTGCGGTTGGAACGAGACTGACGGTCAGGCTTCGGTTGCCTCGGCCGGAGCCGCACTCTCACCCTCGCCGTAATACTCGGCCCAGGTGGACTCACGCGACGCATCGTCGGCGCCGGTGGTCCAGTTGCCGTGCTCGTCCACCTCGAAGTGCTTGCGGTACTCCTCGGCCAACTCTCCGCCTTCGGCGGCCTGCTTGATGCTGAGGCTGATGCGACGGCGCGGCACGTCGAGATCGATGATCTTGACCCACAGTTCTTCGCCGGGCGTGACGACCTGCTCGGGCGCATCGACGTGCTGGGTGCTCATCTCCGAAATGTGCACCAGACCTTCGATTCCCTCACCGACCTGGACGAAACCACCGAAGGGCACCAGTTTGGTGACTCGACCGTAGACGAGCTGGCCCACTTCGTGCGACGAAGCGAACACCTCCCACGGATCCTTCTGCGTCTGCTTGCGCGAGAGGCTGATGCGCTCGCGGTCGTAATCGATGTCGAGAACCTTGACCGTGACCGGGTCGCCGACCTTGACTTCGTCGTTCGGGTGATCGACGTGGTTCCACGACAGTTCCGACACGTGGATCAGACCGTCCATGCCGCCAAGGTCGACGAACGCACCGAAGGCGACCACGCTCGACACGACGCCCTCGCGGACGTCGCCGACCTTGAGGTTCGACAGGAAGCCGTCACGGGCCTCCTTCTGCGTCTCTTCGAGGAACGCACGGCGCGACAACACCACGTTGTTGCGGTTCTTGTCGAGCTCGATGATCTTGGCCTGCAGAACCTTGCCCACGTAGGGCTGGAGGTCGCGCACGCGGCGCAGCTCGACGAGAGACGCCGGCAGGAAGCCGCGCAGGCCGATGTCGACGATGAGACCACCCTTGACGACTTCGATGACGAGGCCTTCGACCATCTCGTCGGCTTCCTTCTTCTTTTCGATGTCGCCCCAGGCGCGCTCGTACTGAGCGCGCTTCTTGGACAGGATCAGGCGGCCTTCCTTGTCCTCTTTCTGAAGGACGAGGGCCTCGACACGCTCACCGAGCTTCACGATCTCGTTGGGGTCGACGTCGTGACGGATGCTCAGTTCACGCGAGGGAATGACGCCTTCGCTCTTGTAGCCGATGTCGAGGAGGACCTCGTCACGATCGATCTTGACGACGGTTCCGTGAACGACCTGGCCGTCCTCCACTTCGACGAGAGTTCCCTCGATCGCTTCGGAGAAGGGCTTGTCGAGGTCGTTTTCGGTGACTTTGCGCGGCGTGTAGTTGCCGTCGGCGTCGTAGCTGCCCATGGGGCTGGTGGAGGTCAAGAGGTCGGACAAGGGACGATTCGCTTTCGAAAGGGACGATGGACGAGACCCTCGGACGAGGGTCCCGACAGGATACCCCTGCTCGTGGCCGGTGCCTACGGCGCCGACCGACCAGCCCGACGGGTCGACACGACCAGGAACTCGCTCGATTCGACGGTCGGCATCTCCTGACGGTACGACCCGGGATCGACCGACCAGACGTGCGACACCTCCCAACCCGACTCCTCGGCGAGCAGACGGAGTTCGCGGGGCGTGAAACAGCCGGTCCACAAGTCGACCTCGCGGTCCTCGCCCTGTTCCGACTTCACGACAGTTCGCTCGTGGGAGACCCCCTGATCGGCGTCGAAAGTGGCGCCCTCGTGGTACTTCACCGAGAAGTAGGCGTTGAAGGCCGACAGCGCCAGTCGGCCACCTGGTCGCACCCACCGGCCGATCCCGGCCAGCACCCGACGGTCCTCCCCCGGCGATCTCATGAGGCCGAAGGCGCCCTGACACAGACAGATCGCCGCATCGAAAGGGTCACCGCCGCCGAGAGCCACACCGGCCGATTCGAGATCCCGGGCGTCGGCCCGCACGAACGAGGCACCGACGAGTCCCTCCCGTGTCGCAGCCTCGTTCGCCAGGTCGACGAACCGCTGGCTGATGTCGAGGCCGAGAACCGTGACCCCCCGTCGAGCGAGTTCGAGGGAATGCCGACCCGGCCCACACCCGACGTCGAGCACCCGGGAGCCGGGGGCGAGTTCGAGCGCGTCGATCAGGAAGTCGATCTCCTGACGGGTGCCCTTGGTGAACGAGTAACGCAGATAGGCCGACCCGAGATGTTCGGCGATGGGCTCGAACCAGTGGGCGGTACCCGCGTCGCGATCGCTCACGACTTGGCCGCACCCCACGACGGACCCCAGGCGTAGTTCACGTCGAGCGGCACCCGAAGAGTGGCCGCCGACCTCATGATGTCGAGTACCAGCGAACCGACCGACTCGCGTTCGCTTCGATGCACTTCGACGAGGACTTCGTCGTGGACCTGGAGCACGAGCCGACTCGATCCGCCCGACTCGCGCAACGCCCGATCGATGCGCACCAGTGCGACCTTGAAGATGTCGGCAGCGAGACCTTGGATCCCGGCATTCATCGCCTGACGCTCACCTGCTTGGCGAATACGGAAGTTGGCGTTCTGCAACTCGGGAATGGGTCGACGTCGCCCGAACAAGGTCTCGGTGTAACCGCGATCGCGCGCCTCGGCCACCGTACGTTCCATGTAGGCGTGCACGTTGGGGAAAGCGGCGAAGTAGGCGTCGAGGATCGACTGAGCCTCGGACACGGAAACCGACAGGCGTTGCGCAAGTCCGAAGGCCTCCATTCCGTAGGCGAGACCGTACGAGACCATCTTGGCGTACGAGCGCTGGTCGGTGGTGACCTCGGATTCGTCGACCCCGAAGACCTGAGCCGCCGTGGCGCGGTGCACGTCGCGACCGCTCGTGAAGGCGTCGACCAAGCCGGGGTCCTCGGCCAGATGCGCGATGCATCGCAATTCGATCTGGTTGTAGTCGGCGACGAGGAATTCGAAGTCGACGGCCGGCACGAACGCATCGCGGAATTCGCGACCTCGTTCGGTGCGAATCGGGATGTTGTGCAGATTGGGGTGTTCGCTCGACAGGCGGCCGGTTCGCGCCACGGTCTGCTGGAAGGTCGCGTGGATACGTCCGTCGGCGGCCACTTCACCGAGAAGTCCTTCACCGTAGGTGCCGCGCAACTTCTCGAGTTCGCGGTATTCCAACAGCGAATCGATGAACTCGGGCCACTCGTCGCGCAACTTCTCGAGAGTGGCGGCATCGGTGGAATAGCCGGTCTTGGTCTTCTTCGGTGGGGTGAGTCCCTTGTCCTCGAAAAGAATGCGCGCCAACTGAGCGGGCGAATTCGGATTGAACGGACCCCCGGCCAGGTCCTGCAGGCGTCGTCCGAGCACCTCGGTCTCGGCCGTGAGACGGTTCGAGATCTCGCGCAACTTGTCGACGTCGACCGCGACGCCGACCGACTCCATGCGCGCGAGCACCTCCACGAGGGGGTTCTCGACGTCGGTGTACAGAGCCGCCATACCCGTTCGTTCGAGCGCGTCGGTCAGCACCGGGACGACGTATTCGACGGCGGCCGCGCGTCGGCACGCCGCGACCGTTTCGTCGACGCCACCGAGGTCGAGTTCGCCGAGAGGAGTCGCATCGGCGGGCAACCTTCGATCGGTGTGCTCCAGCAGCAAGGCCTCGATGGAAGACGACGACCCCGGGTCGAGCAGGTAGGCGGCGATCGCGGTGTCGAAGATCAGAACCGGCGGTTCGACACCGAGGTCGAGCAACGAACGCCACAACGGCTTGACGTCGTGCCCGCGAGCTTGGATTCGGGACAGACGTTCACGAAGACGCGAGTCGACGAGAAGCGAGACCGGCGTCCAGAGCACGCGACCGGACCCTTCGGCCATCGCCAGTCCCACCAAGGGCGAACGACCGGGCGCACCCGCCCACAGACCCTCGAGATCGACGGTCGAGATCCCGTCGAGAGCGGCCAGGACTTCGTCGACCGACGCCTCGACGACCTCGATCTCGAGATCGCGCGTCGTGTCGAGGTTCTCGGGCGGCGCGTCACCGAGAACTCCGAGCGACGACAAGACGTCGAGCAGACGCGTACCGAGCGTATTGAATTCGAGGAAGTCGAACAGACGTCGCAACTCGGCCATTCGGGGTTCGATCCCGGCCGAACCCGGATCGAACTCGACCGGAGCATCGTGGCGAAGCGTCATCAAATCCTCGTTGCGACGGGCCAACGCCTCGTTCGCGCTCAGTGCTTCGCGCAGTTTGGGCGTTTGATCGGCGACATGGGCGAAGATTCCGTCGAGACCCCCGTAGGTCGACACGAGTTTGGCCGCCGTCTTCTCCCCCACTCCGGGGACGCCGGGCAAGTTGTCGCTCGGGTCGCCCCGCAAGGCCGCGTACGCCGGATACTGAGCCGGAGTGACGCCGGTCTTGGCCACGATGCCGGCTTCGTCGTACAGCACGTAGTCGGTCACTCCGCGTCGGTTGTACAGAACCTTCACGTGGGGATCGGCCACCAGCTGATAGCTGTCACGATCACCCGTGACGACGATGGCGTCGAAGCCCGCCGCGACCGAGCGATCGACGGCGGTGGCGATCAGATCGTCGGCCTCGAAACCAGCCAATTCGAGCACGGTGACACCGAGCGCCGACAACACCTCACGCACGATTCCGAGTTGCTGACGGAGGATCTCGGGAGCCGACTCGCGCTGAGCCTTGTAGGTGGGTTCCGCCTCGTGACGAAATGTCGGCTCCGAACGATCGAAGGCCACGACCAGTCCGGCCGGTCGATGCTCCTTCAGCATGAGCGAGAGCATCGACACGAAGCCGTAGACCGCATTGGTCACCTGACCTCCGGCGGTGACCATGTCGGTCGGCAGACCGAAGAACGCCCGGTAGGTGAGCGAGTTCCCGTCGAGAACGAGGATGGTCGGACGCGACGACGTCACGGCACGAGGTCGCCGGAGAGGATGCGATCGGCCACATCCTTCATACGCGTGCGATCCCGCATCGCGGTTCGCTGGATGAAGGCGAAGGCATCTTGTTCCTTCATCCCGTGGACGTCGATCAGTCGCCCCTTGGCTCGATCGATCGTCTTGCGCGTCTCGAGTTGCTCGCCCAGAGCGTCCACGTGTCCGGTCAACGCCTGCAATTCACGGAATCGCCCGATGGCCACTTCGATGGCCGGCACCAGATCGCTCTTCTGATACGGCTTGACGAGGTACGCCAAGGCTCCGGCATCGCGAGCCTGCTCGATGACCTCTCGCTGACTGAACGCCGTGAGGACCAGCACACCACAGATTCGCTCGTCGGCCACGTGTCGAGCGACCTCCAGACCGTCGAGGCCGGGCATCTTCACGTCGAGGATCGCCAGATCGGGACGAGTCTCGCGGATCAGATCGAGAGCCACGTCACCGCGACCGGCCTCGCCCACCACGTCGTAGCCCTCCTCGAGGAGAGTCTCTTTCAAGTCGAGACGGATGATGGCCTCGTCCTCGGCGATGACGACGCGAATGCTCACCGGGCCATTCAACCAGAACGACCGTCGAGCCGGTCGAGTCAACCAGAACGACCCGAGAGCCGGTCGAGTCAACCAGAACGACCCGCAAGCCGGTCGAGCAACGAGTCCTGACGGGCCTCGAGTTCGGCGATCGACGCCAGGACCTGCTCCCGATGGGATCGCATGGCATCGGCGTGCCGACGGGCCTCCCGGTACTCGCTGTCGGCCCCCGGAGTCTCCGAGACCAGCGCCCGCAACCCCTTGTCGTCGGCCTCGTCGGCCAAATGCCGGAGTTGCTCGTCGACGATCTGCAGCTCCTCACGAAGGCGACGCAAACGCACTCCGGTCTCCCGGAGGCGCCGTTCGATCATGCGTTGTCCGAGACCTGACGTGCCCATGCCGCAAGAGCCCCTTCCCGAGAAGTGAGGACCGCCGAAAGATGTGCGTGCCCCGGGTGGGATTCGAACCCACACCGTACGGAGTTTGAAGCCGCTGCCTCTGCCGTTGGGCTACCGGGGCGCACCGTGCACCCTATCGGTCCGACTCCTACCACGAGGTAACCAACCCTCACCGTCGACGGGGATTATCGTTCGAGCGTGCTCGCTTTCACCTTTCCCGGCCAGGGATCGCAACGACCGGGAATGGGTCGTCCGTGGGCCGATCACGAGAGCTGGGAACTGGTCGGCGAGGCATCCGATGTCGCCGAGCGCGATGTCGCACGTCTCTTGCTCGATGCCGATGCCGAGGAGCTGAAGGACACCCGCAACGCGCAGCTCACGACCTTCGTATCGAGTCTCGTGGTGCTCGACGCGGTCGAACGTCTCGGGATCGACGCCGGCTATTGCGCTGGCCACTCCCTCGGCGAGTA
The DNA here is from genome assembly GCA_039800005.1 of Actinomycetota bacterium. Taxonomy (GTDB): domain Bacteria; phylum Actinomycetota; class Acidimicrobiia; order Acidimicrobiales; family Ilumatobacteraceae; genus Casp-actino8. The sequence continues at coordinate 89,766 of JBDLRN010000066.1, forward strand.
CACCGCGCTGTGCGCCTCCGGCGCTCTGTCGTTCGACGAAGGAGTTCGCCTGGTGTCCGAGCGAGCCGCGGCCATGCACGACGCCGGCCAGGCCAATCCGGGAACCATGGCCGCCGTTCTCGGACTCGACGACGAAGCCGTGGAGATCGCCTGCCGTCGCGCCGACTCCGACGTATGGGTCGCCAATTTCAATGCGCCCGGACAGGTCGTCATCGCCGGTTCCGCCGACGGGGTCGCGCGCGCCGCCGAAATCGCCAAGGAACTCGGGGCCAAGAAGTCGATGCCACTCCAGGTCTCCGGCGCTTTCCACACTCCGTTCATGGCGCCCGCCCGTGATCGTCTTCGTTCGGCGATCTCCGAGGCGTCACCACGCGACACCGACATGCCGGTCGTGAGCAACGTGGACGCCGCGCCCCATGCATCGGGCGACGAATGGGCCAGTCTGCTGTCGGCGCAACTCTCGAGTCCCGTCCGTTGGAAGCACTGCCTCCTCACGATGGCCGAACTCGGCGTCACGTCCTTCGCCGAACTCGGCCCTGGAGGCGTCCTCACGGGAATGGCCAAGCGCACCCTCGACGGAGCACGAACCATCTCGGTCGCCACCCCCGACGATCTCGACAAGTTGCTCGAGTGGGTCGGAGACGGGTCGGTGACGTCGACCCAACTCGAAGGGGAACACCTCTTCGCAGTCGAACGGCTCGTCGTCAGTCCGGCCGCTGGCGTGTTCACACCGCGTTCCGACGTTCGCCCGCTCGAGCGCATCTCCATCGGCACCGTGATCGGACACGTCGGTGAGACCGAAGTTCGCTCGGCCTTCGACGGCATCCTCCAGGCCTTCATCGCCGTCGACGGCGAGCGAGTGACCCCGCGCCAGCCGATCGCCTGGTTGAGGACTCACTGACGTGCCGCGCACTCGGGAATCCGCGCACGGCGCAACGATCGTCGGCTGGGGCTCGTATCTGCCGCCCCAGGTGTTGACGAACCTCGATCTCGAACGGATGGTCGACACCAGCGACCAATGGATCGTCGAACGCAGCGGCATTCGCGAACGTCATGTCGGCGGAACCACCATCGGCATGTCGATCGAAGCCGGTCGGGCCGCGATCGCGTCGGCTGGTCTCACTCCCGCCGACATCGACGCGCTCGTCGTGGCGACCACCACCCCCGACAAACAGTGGGGCAACGCCGCCGCGATCCAGGACGGTCTCGGTTTGCGATGCGGAGTCATGGAAGTCAACTCGGCCTGCAGCGGCTTCGTCTACTCACTCGTCACCGCGCACGGTCTCGTCGCGGTCGGAGCACACCGGGTGCTCGTGATCGGGGCCGACACCTTGTCGCGCATCACCGACTGGACCGATCGAAACACTGCGGTCCTCTTCGGCGACGGAGCCGGCGCGGTCGTCCTCGAAGCGTGTGACGGCGCCGGCGAACTCCTCGCCTGGGACCTCGACGCCGACGGATCGGCAGGTTCCATCCTGTGGGCCGACGTCGGCGGTTTCATCCAGATGGAAGGCAAGGAAGTCTTCCGGCGGGCGGTGCGCATCATGGTCGATTCCGCCACCAAAGTTCTCGAACAAGCGGGCGTGTCCGGTGACGAGATCTCTCTCGTGGTCCCGCATCAAGCCAACATCCGCATCATTCAGGCCGCGTGCGAACGTCTCGGCGTCGACATGTCTCGCACCGCGGTGGTCCTCGATCGCACGGGCAACACCTCGGCCGCGTCGATACCGCTGGCCCTCGACGATGCACTCACCAACAAGCGAGTTCGCCCCGGCGATCTCGTGCTTCTGGTCGGATTCGGCGGCGGTATGACCGCGGCCTCGGCCCTTCTCCGCTGGGGAGATCGCTCATGAGTCGCGTCGTCCTGGTCACCGGCGGATCGCGCGGAATCGGTCTCGCCACGGCGCGACGCTTCGCGTCTCTCGGCGACCGAGTCGCAGTGACCTACAACACGAGTCCGCCACCCGACGATCTGTTCGGCGTGAAATGCGACGTCACCTCGGCCGAGCAGGTCGACGCCGCCTTCACCGCGGTCGAGCAGCACTTCGGTCCGGTCGAGGTCGTGGTGGCCAACGCCGGCATCACCAAGGACACTTTGATTCTCCGCATGTCGGAGTCCGACTTCACCTCAGTGGTCGACGCCAATCTGAACGGGGCGTATCGAGTCTGCAAGCGCGGTGCGCAGCAGATGTTGCGAGCACGTCGCGGTCGCATCGTTCTGGTCTCGAGCGTGGTCGGACTCCTCGGTTCCGCCGGTCAGTCCAATTACGCCGCGTCGAAGGCGGGCCTGGTGGGATTGGCGAGAAGTCTGGCTCGTGAACTCGGATCACGCTCCATCACCGTCAACGTGGTGGCGCCGGGCCCGGTCGAGACCGACATGACCGCGGTCCTCGGCGAGGATCGTCTGCGTGCGCTCACCGAAGCCGTTCCGCTCGGACGGATCGCGTCGGCCGACGAGATCGCCGGTGTGATCGCCTTCTTGGCCTCCGACGACGCCGCGTACATCACCGGGGCCGTGGTACCGGTGGACGGCGGGCTCGGAATGGGTCACTGAGCGACAGCCTCAGGGTTTACAGTAAGAGTCGTTCCGGTTCACCGGATCGACGGTCGTACCGACGAAAGGACACATCATGGATCAGGAACTCTTCGCTCGCTTCCGCAAGTGCGCCGTCGACGTGCTCAGTGTCGACGCCGACAAGGTCGTTCCCGAAGCATCGTTCGGAGACGATCTCGAGGCCGACAGCCTCGACCTCGTGGAACTGGTGATGGCCCTCGAAGAAGAGTTCGGCATCGAAGTGCCCGAAGAGGAGATCGAAGGGGTGAAGACCGTCGGTCAGGCCTACGATCTCATCGTCGGCAAGCTCTGATGCTCGGGCGGCGCGTGGCCGTCACCGGGCTCGGAGTCGTCGCGCCGTGCGGAATCGGACGGGACGCGTACTGGCGTGGTCTGCTCGGGCCCGGCGCAACCTCGGGTCGAGTCGTGAACATCGCCGACTGGGACCCCTCCCCCTATTTCGATTCTCCAAAAGAGTCGCGTCGTGCCGATCGAGTCGAGCAGTTCGGCCTGGCGGCCGCCGCAGAGGCTCTCGCTCAAGCCGGTGACATCGGTGTCGATCCAGCCCGCTTCGGCGTGGTGGTCGGCACAGGCGTCGGAGGTCTCGGCACTCTCGAAGAGCAGGTGCAGATCCGCCTCGAGAAAGGTGAGCGTCGAGTCTCGCCGTTCCTGGTTCCGATGATGATGGCCAACGCGACTGGCGCAGCCATCTCCATGCGGCATGGTCTTCAAGGCCCCAACGAGACGATCTGCACGGCGTGTGCCGCCTCGACCCACGCTCTCGGTTACGCAGCGCGGCTCATCGCCTCCGGTCGTTGCGACGCCATGATCAGCGGTGGCAGCGAAGCGGCGGCCACTCCGAGTTCGATCGCCGGTTTCGGCAACATGACCGCTTTGTCTTCGTCGGGCGTGAGCCGCCCCTTCGACGCCCAACGCGACGGTTTCGTCATGGGCGAAGGGTCGGCGATCTTCGTCCTCGAGGAATGGGACCACGCGGTCGCTCGCGGCGCGAACATTCTCGGCGAGATCCTCGGTTCGGGAAGTAACGCCGACGCCCACCACATCACGGCGCCGGCGCCCGGAGGTCGAGGCGCCATCGCCTGCATGAAGTTGGCCCTCGACGATGCCGGCCTGTCGGCATCCGACATCGTCCACGTCAACGCCCACGGAACCTCCACCCCCCTCAACGACGCCGCCGAAGCGGCCGCCGTGTCGCAGGTGTTCGGACCGCGCTCGGTTGCCGTGACGAGTATCAAGGGCGTGACCGGTCACGCGCTCGGCGCGGCGGGCGCGCTCGAAGCGGCGTCGGTGTTACTGGCGTTCGAGCATCGTCTCGTGCCGCCCACGGCCAACACCACGACGCCCGATCCCGACATGACGATCGATCTGGTCATGGGTGAACCACGGCCGTGGGAACCTGGGCCGACCATCTCCAACAATTTCGGTTTCGGCGGACACAACGGTTCGGTGATCCTCGCCCCTGCTCGTTGAGGTCGACCCGGCCAGGTTCACCCACGCCGACTCGGACTTCGGATCAGGCGTCGGGTCAGGCGTCGACCAGTACGAACATCAAATCGCATTCACACGCGACTTGTCCGTCGACCATCGCCCGACCGGATCCCTTGCCGGCGCGCGAGGACATTCGACCCAGTTCGACTTCGAGGACGAGTTCGTCCCCCGGCGACACCTGACGACGGAATCGAGCCGAGTCGAGACCGCCAAAAAGAGGAAGGCGGTGACGGTAGGCATCGAGGGTCAGCACTGCGATCGCGCCGAGTTGGGCGATGGCCTCGCACATCAACACACCAGGAAGAGTCGGTCGGCCGGGAAAGTGTCCGGGGAAGAACCACTCGTCACCGATGAGACGCCACACGCCACGCGCCGAGCGGCCAGGTTCGAGATCGATCAGTTCGTCGACGAAGAGGAACGGCGGACGATGAGGTATGACGTCGGCAGGTCGCGGCAAGTCGGAGGGACCGCTCATCGGTCAGGCCTTCAATGCTTCCAGAAGGTTGGTCGGAGTGTCCTTCGGAGACACCTTGTACCACGCGTGTTCGATCTTGCCGTTCGCTCCGACGAGGAACGCCGACCGCTCGATCCCCATGTACGTGCGGCCGTACATCGACTTCTCCTTCCACACGCCGTACTTCTCGGCCACCACGTGTTCGACGTCGGCCAGAAGGGGGAACGGCAGGTCGTACTTGTCGGCGAACCTCTTCTGTTTTGCCGAGGCGTCGGGACTGATCCCGATGATGACGGTCTCCCCGATCCGTCCGGCGACGTCGCGCAGGAGACACGACTGTTGAGTGCATCCCGGCGTGTCGGCCTTCGGATAGAAGTAGACGAGAACGCGGCGGCCCTTGAACGACGAGAGGCGGACCTTGTTGCCATCCTGATCGGCGAGTGTGAACGCAGGAGCGCAAGAACCGATCGACAGCACGTTCCTCACGGTAGTGGCCGTCGCCGACCCACGAGAAGAACGACCGAGCGTGCGTGGATCACCACGCACAGTGGCGAAATTGTCGGATTTGGACCGAATGGCCCATTGGTTCGTCACGCTCCGTGACGCTTTGCTGACGTCGTGAGCACGTCCGGCCCGCCGGACCCGACGAAAGAGGCACCGATGAACGGACGTCCGATCCGCCGCCCCTGCTGAGTGGTCGAATCCCCGGACTCGTCGACCGTGCTGACCCGGCCTCGGTCGAGAACCCGACGGCACTCACAGTCGCCGTTCGAGAGGCTGCCTCCCCCACTTGCCGCGCGCCCGAGCATGGGCGTGGTAATGGTCCGGAATCGCACGCATGTTGTCGTCGACGTACACCTCGTCGACGAATATCTTGCCCACCACCGCGATCAACGTCTCGTGCAGGCGACCGATCACTTCGTCGGAGGGTCTTGCTTCATGGAACTTCCAGACGATCATCGGGACGACGCAGGACTCGCATTCGGCGATCCAACATTCGTCGTCCTCGTAGTACCACTCGGTGAAGCGAGCGGCCTGGCACAACTCACAATCGATCACGCTCACAGTGTCGCGCAATGGACCGTGAGCCGCACCAGGCCGCCCAGCGTTTCACCGATCAGAGTGCGGTCGGATCCACATCCGGCGGAAGGATCACGGCGTCGATCACGTGGATGACTCCGTTCGACGCCTCGACGTCGGCGGTCACCACGTTGGCGCCGTTCACCGTCACGCCACCGTCGGTGGTCAGGGTGATGTTCTGACCCTCCACCGTGGCCACGTCACCAGCGGTGACATCAGCCGCCATGACCTTGCCGACCACGACGTGGTAGGTGAGGATCTTCACGAGAACGTCCTGGTTCTCGGGAAGGAGCAGCTTGTCGAGCACGCCGGCGGGCAACGCCGCGAAGGCGTCGTCGGTCGGAGCGAACACGGTGAAGGGACCTTCACCCTGGAGCGTCTCGACGAGACCGGCGGCCTCGACGGCTGCCACGAGAGTCGAGAACGAGCCCGCTCCCGACGCCACGGCGACGATGTCGCCGACTTCGGCCGGAGCCTCGCTGGACGGAGCCTCGCTGGACGGGGCTTCGGTGGTGACTGCCTCGGTGGACGTGGTCGAATCGTCGTCGTCTCCACACCCGGCGAGAACGGCCAGGAGCCCGGCCGTCACGGCAATGGACATCTTCTTCATGTTGGTCTTCACTTTCTGGTTGGGGGGTTTGGCCCTCTCGGGCTCCGACACCTTCCCAGCAATTCACCGTACGGCCAACTCGTGCTCACCGAAATGTGTCACGCCGATGTCAGGAAACGTATGTCCGACACCGGACTTTCATCCAGGCGAGAACTCGTGATCGAGGGCGCGACGGACTTCGTCGACGTACTGACCCACCGCATCGGCACCGCCCTCCAACATTCGCCGCACGACCGAGGCACCCTGCACCACCCCGTCGGCCACCCGGCAGGCCTCCACGGCCTGGGCCGCATTCGACACACCCACCCCGACGATGACGGGACGATCAGTGACCTTCTTCAGACGTGCGGCCAACGCCGTCGCGGTTGCCGCCAGGCTCTCCCGCTCACCCGTGACGCCGAGCAGCCCGACCGAGTACACGAATCCCCGTGCGCGGTCGCACACTCGAGGCAATCGATCATCCGGAGCGGTCGGAGCGGCCAACATGATCGTCGACACCCCGACTCGATCGGCCGCTTCGCACCATGGCCCCGATTCTTCGAGCGGAAGGTCGGGAACGATCGCTCCCACCACCCCGGCATCGCGTAGCTGCGCCGCGAATCGATCGTGACCGGCGTGGTGAACGGTGTTGTAATAGCACATGACGACGAGCGGCACGTCGACGTCGACGGCACGTATTTCCTGCAGGATCGACACCGGCGTCGCACCCGCGTCGAGGGCTCGCTGACTGGCCTCTTGGATCACCGGTCCGTCCATCACCGGATCGGAGAAAGGGATCCCGATCTCGATCGCGTCCGCGCCGGACGCCGCTGCTGCACGCACGGCGTCGAGCCAACCGGGCAGACCACCCGTCAGATACGGCACCAGAAGTTTGTGCCCCGCGTCGCGACGCGACCGCAGACGGGACTCGAGATCGGTGGTCGTCACGAGCCGAGGATCTCCATCATCTGACCGACGTCTTTGTCGCCGCGGCCGGAGAGGTTCATGAGGACCGTCTGCCCCTGCATCGACGGCGAGGCCCGCACGATCCAAGCCAGGGCGTGAGCGCACTCGAGAGCGGGAATGATGCCCTCGGTGCGAGCCATCAATTGGAACGCAGCGATGACCTCGTCGTCGGTGACCGTTGGGTATTCGGCGCGTCCGATCGATGCCAAGTACGAATGCTCGGGGCCGACACCCGGGTAATCGAGACCGGCCGAGATCGAGTGGGCTTCCTGCACCTGCCCGTACTCGTCCTGCATCAGGTAACTCCGCATGCCGTGTACCACACCGGGCTGGCCACGACCGACCGCCGCGCCACCCGCTGGTTCGACGCCGACCAGACGCGCCTCGGTGTCGACGAATCCGGAGAAGATCCCGATGGCGTTCGATCCGCCGCCCACGCACGCCACGACGACATCGGGGTCGGATCCGTACCGGTCACGGCACTGTTCACGCGCCTCGTCACCGATGACCCGATGGAACTCGCGCACCATCCACGGATACGGATGCGGACCCATGACCGAACCGAGGCAGTAGTGAGTCGACTCCACCGTCGCCACCCAGTCGCGCATCGCCTCGTTGACGGCGTCTTTCAACGTGCGACTGCCGCTGTGCACCGCTTCGACTTCGGCGCCGAGCAACTTCATGCGAAACACGTTGAGGGCTTGTCGCTCGACGTCGACGGCACCCATGTACACCTTGCACTCCAGACCGAGCAGCGCCGCGGCCGTCGCCGACGCGACACCGTGTTGACCGGCCCCGGTCTCGGCAACGATCCGCTTCTTGCCCATGCGCTTGGCGAGGAGGGCCTGACCCAGGACGTTGTTGATCTTGTGGGACCCGGTGTGATTGAGATCCTCTCGCTTCAGAACCAGCCGAATTCCCAATTGGGCACCGAGTTGACGACATTCGGTGAGGATCGACGGGCGTCCGGCGTACTCCCGCAGGGTGGCGTCGAGTTCACCTCGGAACACGGGGTCGGCCCACGCGGCGCGGAACGACGCCTCCAATTCCTGACAGGCCGGAACCAGCGTCTCGGGCACGAAACGGCCTCCGAATTCACCGAACCGACCCGCTTCGGTTGGTTCACCCATGATGGACGTCATCGGAGGGGTCATGACTCTCCTTCGTCGGAACGGACTGAAGTCGTGGACACCCCGTCATGTTCGCACTTGACGAGCCGGAACCCTCAGTCGATTGCGCGGCCGCCGAGTGATCTCGGTAACGGGCCGCGGTTACTCATCGAGCCAGTCGTACGGTGGTTCGTCGGCGGTCTCGTACGGAACCGGCGCGGCCGCTCGGGCTCGTGCCACGAAATGACGCACCTTGACCGGATCCTTGCGGCCCGGCGCGCTCTCGACACCAGAGCTGACGTCGACTCCCCAGGGACGCACGGCTTCGACGGCGGCGGCCACGTTGTCGGGATGCAGTCCCCCGGCCAGAACCAGTCTCAACCCCCCGGGAATCGCGTCGACCAAGGACCAGTCGAAGACCTTGCCCGATCCGGGCTCCGGCGCGTCGACGATGATGAGATCGGTTCCGAACTGATCGGCACGCGTCGCTTCGGGCGATCCGGCGCTCACCGCCTTGAAGATCCAACGCACGTTCTCGCTGAGTTGGGCCACGTGTCGAGCCGTCTCGCGTCCGTGCAACTGAACGGCCTTGACTCCCGACCGGGACGCCATGTCGAAGACTCGGTCCGGGTGCTCGTCGCGGAACACGCCGACCGTCAGGATCTCGGGCGGGAGTCGACGCGTGATGTCGTAGACGGTCTGCACCGAGACCTGACGCGGAGAGGGAGCGAACACGAATCCGACCGCGTCGGCTCCCATGGCAACCGACAGCAACGCGTCGTCTTCGTTGGTGATGCCGCAAATCTTGACGAACACGCCGTCACGGTACCGAATGTTCGGCTTCGTTGGGAGCGAGGTCGGCGATGGGTGACCGAACCTCAGACCGAGCGAAGACGGCGCACGGCCTCGCCCGGATCGACCGAGGTGACCAGGGACTCTCCCACCAACACCGCGTGATAACCGGCCTTTTTGAGTTCGCGAGCGTCGTCCGGGCCGCGCACACCACTCTCGGCCACCTTGACCACGTCGTCGGGAATGCGACCCGCCATGCGAACTGCCCGCTGGTGATCGACTTCGAAGGTCACCAGGTCGCGTTGGTTGACTCCGATCAGCGTGGCGCCGGCCGCCAAGGCCACTTCGAGTTCCGCCTCGTCGTGGATCTCCACCAGCGCATCCAATCCGGCCTCGTCAGCGATGCGATGGAAGGCGATCAGTTCGTCGGAACTCAAGGCGGCGGCGATCAGCAGAACACAATCTGCACCCATCAGCCGGGCGTCGAGCACGTCGCGAGCGTCGACCGTGAAGTCCTTGCGGAGCACGGGAACGTCGACGGCCGCGCGGGCCGCCTGCAGATCGCCGATCGACCCGCCGAAGTGGATCTCGTCGGTGAGCACCGACAGACACGATGCGCCTCCGTCCACGTAACGACGGGCCAGATCAGCCGGATCGAGATCGGAGTTCAGGTCACCCTTCGACGGCGAACGGCGCTTGATCTCGCTGATGACAGCCAAACCATCGACGGCGTCGCGTCGGAGACGGTCGCGAAATCCGCGAGCGGGCGCAAGGGCCGAGATCGACCCGCTCATCGCGCCGAGATCACGCCGGTCGTCGGCCGCACGTCGCCGATGGACGGCGAGGATGCCGTCGAGGTACGTGCGGCGCGACACGAATCAGGCGCCCTTACCGCCGAGAGGCGACAGGAAATTGAGTTCCGGGGCGCCACCGAGGAAGGGCCCGATGGCCGGCCCGAGGGCCTTGAAGGCCTCCGACCCCATGTGTTCGGTGAGGGCGTCATTGCTCTCGTACATCTCGTACATGAACAAGGCGTTCTCGTCCTTGGCGTCGGCATGCAGGATGTAATAGATCGTGCCCTGCTCCCCTTTGGCCGTCTCGAGCGCTGTTTCGAGGGCTTTGGCCAGTTCGTCCCGCTTGCCCGGCGCGGCCGGAATCTTCGCCCACACTGCGACTCGTGCCATCACTTCCCCTTTCGACGGGGCCGACGGCCCCTGGTCATCGCCCACGGTAGACCGTCGACTCGATGCCACAGGACTCCACGCGCTCAGAAGCCGAGACGACTCCGGAGATGACCCTCGAGTTCGGCGATCGGCACTCGGGTCTGCTCGGTCGTGTCGCGGTCACGGACCGTGACCGCGCCGTCCTCGAGACTGTCGAAGTCGACGGTGACGCACAACGGGGTACCGATCTCGTCCTGGCGGCGATAACGCCGACCGATCGACTGGGTGTCGTCGTAATCGACCATGTAGCGCTCCGACAACGAGGCGTACACCTGACGAGCCAGCGGAGTGAGATTCTCCTTCTTGCTGAGCGGAAGCACCGCCACCTTGTACGGAGCGAGTCGCGGATGCAGCCGCAGAACCGTCCGCACTTCGCCTCCGACCTCGTCCTCTTCGTACGCGGCGAGCAGGAACGCCGCCATGGCACGGTTGACTCCGGCCGCCGGCTCGATCACGAACGGCACGTAGCGCTCGTTGGTCGCCTGGTCGAAGTAGTCGAGTTTCTGCCCCGAGTGTGACGCGTGCTGATTGAGATCGAAATTGGTGCGCTGCGCGATGCCCTCGAGCTCGCCCCAACCCCATGGGTACATGAACTCCACGTCGGCCGTACCGGTCGAATAATGACTGAGTTCGTCGGCGTCATGAGCGCGCAGGCGCAGCATGTCGGCCGGGATGCCGAGATCGACGTACCACTGCAGACGAGTGCGGCACCAGTACTCGTACCACGTCGGGCCCTCCGAGGGTGGCACGAAGAACTCCAACTCCATCTGTTCGAATTCGCGAGTGCGGAAGATGAAGTTTCCGGGCGTGATCTCGTTGCGGAAACTCTTGCCCACCTGAGCGATTCCGAACGGAGGCTTCTTGCGGCTGGTCTGCAGGACGTTGGCGAAGTTGACGAACATGCCCTGCGCGGTCTCCGGGCGAAGGTACACCTCGGCACCCGAACCCTCGACCGGACCGGCATAGGTCTTGAACATCAGATTGAAGGCGCGAGCTTCGGTGAGCGAACCCTGGGCACCACATCCCGGACACACCTCACGGTTCTCGAGGTGATCCTCACGGAACCGCTGCTTGCACTTGCGACAGTCGACCAACGGATCGCTGAAGTTGGCCAGGTGGCCACTCGCCTCGAAGACCTGGGGCGGTCCGAGGATCGCCGCGTCGATCAACACCACGTCGTCGCGCTTTTGAACCATGTCGCGGATCCAGGCCTCGCGCACGTTGCGCAACATGAGCGAACCGAGCGGACCGTAGTCGTAGCTGGAGCGAAAGCCGCCGTAGATCTCGGCCGAGGGATACACGAACCCGCGGCGCTTGCAGAGATTGACGATCTGGTCGAGGTCGGACGCTGGCATGGCTCTCCAGGCTACGGGATCGATCGCCGTTCACCGGAGTTCGTGTCTTGACCTCGCCGATCGTCAGCCTCCATCGGAGCGTTCGAAGATGCCGAGCGACCGAAGTCGGCGTTCGACATGGGCTTCGAAGGCTCGCGTGGCCAGTTCGGCGACCTCGTTGACCACCGGATCGCCCAGTCGCTGACCGCCCGGCTCGTACGCCGCGTCGAGAACGGCACCGAGTCGACCACCGAGCATGTCGCGCAGCAGCGCCAGGCCTCCCGCGCTGATGGTGCCACCGGTTCGACACGAACGACACTGAACTCCCCCGCGCACCGAATCGAAGGCCACGAACGGAGCGTCGGCCGACTCGGCAGCACCGCATCCGACACACCGATCGAGTTCGGGCCGGACGCCCTCAGCGGCCAACAACTTCCAGAGAAAGGCCGGCACCACCAGTGGCGACGGTTTGTCGATCAGGGTGCGGCGCACACCGACCAACATGCGAAAGGTCTGAGGAACGGGTTCCAGATCGGGGACCAACCGATCGACGGCTTCGAGAACTGCACTGGCCTCGGTCATCACGTCGAGGTCTCCGTACAGGCCGGTCGATGCGTCGATCGTCTCGACCTGACTCACGACGTCGAGATTGGTCCCTCGGTGGAACTGCACGTTGACGTGCGAGAGCGGTTCGAGGCGACCCCCGAAGCGAGAACGGGTCTTACGGATCCCCTTGGCGACCGCTCGCACCTTGCCGTGATTCTCGGTGAGGAACACCACGATCCGGTCGGATTCACCGAGACGGTACGTACGCAACACGATGGCCGCGTCCCGATACAGACGAGACGCCATCACTCGCCGACGCCATCGCCGGAGGGCGGTTCGTCACCCAGACCACCGAAACGACGGTGACGGGTACGAAACTCTTTCATGGAGATGCGCAGATCATCGGCGGTGAAGTCGGACCACGTCCGATCGATGTCGACGAGTTCGGCGTAGGCGAGCTCCCAGATCAGAGCCTTCGGCAAGCGACCAGAGTCTCCGACAACGGCGACCACGTCGGGGTCGCCACTCGACCCGGTGAGGGCTCGCCCGAGCGTCTCCTCGGTCAGCGCTTGTCCGGTCGGCCACGCGTTGACGGTTTCGGCCAAGCGCAATCGACCGTCGGGCTCGCACAGTGCCCGGATCGTCACCCCGTGCGACGTCCACTGGCGCGGCGAGACACGAGGCGGCACGGTGCCCCGACCCGACACCGGAAAGATCGTGAGGCCCGCCACTCCTTCCTCGGCGGCCACGCTCGCCAAGGACTCGACCCACCCCTGCCACTCCCCGTCGGAACGGGCCACCCAGTCGTCGTCCGAACCGACGCACACGACCATGTGGAGTCCTCGTCGCACGGCTTCTCCTGAACGATGACGGATTCGCCAACCCAGCCGGCGCCAGAAAGGCACGGAGGGACGAGAGGACGAGGTCACCTGCTCATTGTGACCGGCCGACCACCCCTCGGCCAGTACTCTCGCATCCGTGCACGTGGCCTGCATCATGGATGGAAACGGCCGCTGGGCACAACGGCGCAACTTGCCGAGAACCGAGGGTCACACCGCCGGTGAAGAGAACTTGGCCGCGGTCGTGCGCGCCTCGGTCGCTCGAGGTGTCGATTGGTTGACCGTGTTCGGCTTCTCCACCGAGAACTGGATCCGCCCGCGACGCGAAGTGCGTCACATCCTCGGTCTCCATCGTCGACTGTTCGGTCGAGTCGCCGAACTGAACGAGTTGGGTGTGCGCGTGCAATGGATCGGCCGCCCCTTCGACGACCCGTCGGCACGAACGCCGATCTTCGTGCAACGCGCCATCGAAAAGGCCATCACCGACACCCGCCACAACACCAACATGACCCTGACGGTCGCCTTCGACTACGGGAGCCGCGCCGAGATCGTCGAGGCGGCTCGCCGAGCGCTCCGCTCGGCCCGCCCGATCACCACCGACACCCTCGCCGCCGGTTTGTACCTCCCCGACATGCCACCCGTCGACGTGATGGTGCGCACGTCCGGCGAACACCGCGTGTCGAACTTCTTGCTGTGGCAGTCCCAGGGAGCACCCACCTTTTACACACCTCACACGTGGCCCGACTTCACCGCCGACGACCTCGACGCAGCCATCGCTCTGGCGCGCCCCCACGACCTGACTTGACCCCGGACCCAGGATCAGAGGGATACCGTCGGCCCGTGGCTTCTCGACCGCTGAACGTTCGCGACCTTCTCGACGTCGCCACCGCCGCGCTCTCCTCGTCCGAGGATCGCCCCGGCCAACGCACCATGGCCGAAGCGGTGCACACCGCGATCGAGACCGACCGTCACTTGGTCGTACAGGCCGGAACTGGCACCGGCAAGACGCTTGGTTATCTGGTGCCCGTCGTCATGAGCGGACGTCGAGCGGTCGTCACCACGGCCACCAAGGCCCTCCAGGATCAGTTGGCCGACAAGGATCTCCCACTCGTCGCCGCGACGGTCGCCGAAACCCTTCAGCGCGATTTCACCTGGGCGATCCTCAAGGGTCGCCACAACTACGTGTGTCGACAACGCGTCGACGAGATCCTGCGCGGGTCGGCCGAACAACAACTGCGACTCGTCGAGAGTTCGGCAACTCTGCGCGACCACGTTCGCCGAGTTGCCGAATGGGCCGAACGGCACGACACCGGCGATCTGGCGGCTCTTCCATTCACCATCGATCGAGCCACCGAGTCGGCCGTGACCGTCGGCGCCGACGAGTGTCCAGGAGCTCGACGATGCCCGTTCGGATCGACCTGCTTCGCCGAGACCGCACGTCTACGCGCCGCCGACGTCGACGTGGTCGTCGTCAACACCCACCTCTACGGATTGAACGTGGCATCCGACGGCGCACTTCTCGGTGAGCACGACGTGGTCGTGGTCGACGAAGCCCACGGACTCGAGGACATCATCAGCGACTCGGTCGCCCTGTCGTTCTCCCACACGCGGTTCCAGCGACTCGTCGGCGTGATGGGTCGGATCCTCGACGACGACGTTCTGGCTTCGACGACCAGCCGATTGGGCGACGAGCTCGAGCGTCGCCTGGCGACACGCGCCGACCGACGCCTGACGATCCCCCTTCCGGACGACCTCGTCGATCTGTTGCTCGACGCCCGACGAGTCCTCGGCGACGTCCTCGATGCACTACGAGCCGTCAAGACCGACGACGAGGACGCCAACCAACGCAAATTGCGAGCCCAGCAGGTGGCCACTCGATTCGCCGACGAACTCGACGTGGCGTTGCGGGTCGACGACTCGTTCGTTCCGTTCGTGTCGGGCAACGACGGAAATCTGCATCTCGACATCGCACCCCTCGACGTCGGTCCCGTACTGGCCACCACCACGTGGTCGAATCGAACCGCGATTCTCACCAGTGCCACGATCCCGGCCAATCTCCCGGAGCGCATCGGTCTTCCGACCGACACCTTCGACGTCGTCGACGTGGGAAGTCCGTTCGACTACCCGAACAATGCACTCCTCTACTGCCCCTCTCACTTCCCGAATCCCAACTCCGATCGCTTCACGAGCGCCGTGCACGACGAGCTGTATCGACTGATCCGCGCGGCTGGCGGACGCACGCTCGCCCTCTTCACGAGTTATCGCGCCCTCGATGCGGCGGTCGCCGCACTGCGACCGATACTCGACGTCCCCGTGGTGTCTCAACGCGACTTGTCGCAGAAGAATCGATTGGTCGAAGCCTTCACCGCGGACGAATCGTCGTGCCTGTTCGCCACCGCCGGGTTCTTCCAAGGGATCGACGTTCCGGGGCGCACCCTGTCTCTCGTGACCATCGACCGCATCCCGTTCCCCCGACCCGACGACCCGCTCCTGTCGGCTCGCCGCGAACGCCTCGGCGACCGGGCCTTCCACGACATCGACCTGCCGCGTGCGGCCACTTCACTCGCTCAAGCGGCTGGGCGACTGATCCGATCGACGACCGATCGGGGTGTGGTCACGGTGTTCGATCCTCGCCTGGCCACCGCCGGGTACCGCCGTCACGTGCTCGCCGCGATGCCACCCATGAAACGGACCGTCGATCGCGCCGAAGTCGAGAGCTTCCTCCGCCACATCGTCGAGAGCTGACGCGACGAGTCGGCGTCAGCGAACCAGTCGGTACCCGATACCGCGAACGGTCGTGACCAGTCGGGGGTCGTCCGGGTGATCCTCGATCTTCACCCGCAGACGGCGGACATGGGCATCGACGAGTCGACTGTCGCCCAGATAGTCGTAACCCCACACGCGCTCGAGCAGCTGGTCGCGCGACAGGACCATGTTGGGGTGATCGGCGAATTCGCACAGCAGATTGAACTCGGTCTTGGTGAGAGGAACTTCGCGACCCGCCTTCAGCACGAGACCTTGTTCTCGGCGAAGTTCGACGTCGCCGAACGTCTCGGAACCTCCTGTCACGGTGACGTCACCCTGCAACTGCACTCGACGCAAGTGAGCGCGGATGCGGGCCGCCAACTCCTTCGGCACGACCGGCTTGGTCACGTAGTCGTCGGCGCCCGCCTCCAGCCCGGCCACCATGTCGTTGGTGTCGGTCTGAGCGGTCACCATGACGATGGGAACGATCGACATGGCTCGCAGGGCCCGGCAGACCTCGAAGCCGGAGAGATCGGGCAGACGTAGATCGAGCAACACCAAATCGGGTTCGTCGGCGTGGAAGACGGCCAGACCCGTCCGACCGTCGGATGCCTCGCGGACGTCGAAGCCCTCGTCCTCGAGCACGAGACGCAGGGCCAGACGAATCTGATCGTCGTCCTCGATGAAGAGGATCCGGTTCATGCGGCCATTCTGCCCTCGACCCGCTCCCCCGGGAATTCGTTACACAAAACGCACAATTCCCGCACGTTCCCTTCACACAGGCCCGGGACACTGAACCCGTTCACGCTGGTCCGACGGGGGTCGTCCTCCCCCTGATCCTCGTCGGCCGGCGGAACAGAACTCGATCCGCCGCCCGACTCGCCGGTCTTCCCGAGTCGGGCGGCGTCATGTTCGGGCCCGTCGTGCACCGTGTCAGAGTCCAGGTTTCGGGCAGGATGTTGCCGTGTCCCAGGGACTGCGACTCCGACCCTTGCGCCTCCGGACGAGAGTCACCCTCCTGTTCGTCCTGGTCGGACTCCTGACCTCGCTCACCTTGTCGGCCGTGAGCTACCTCGTCGCCCGCAGTTATCTCCTCGACCGTCGTGACGACAGTGTCGAACGTCAAGCCTTCACCAACGCCGAGTTCGTGCGGTCCCAACTCGGCACCCGCCGCACGGAAGCCTTCGAACTCATCAACAGCGTGCGCACCGAACAGGGCGGGTTCGCCGTGCTGCACCTCCAACGCGAGTCCCTTTTCTATTCACAGGACCTGCGGTTCACCCAGAACGCCTTCCCCGAGGAGCTCGTCGCGGAGACCTTGGGCGGCACCACCTCCTACCAACGCTTCACGCTCGGCGACCAGTCGTACATCGGAATGGGTGTCAGCATTCCGGCCGCCGACGCTCACTACTTCGAAGCCTTCCCGATCGACGACGATCAGCGCGCACTCACGATCATCGGCTCGGCCCTCGTGGTCAGCACGTTGACGATCGGCGCCGTGGCCGGGGTGGCGGGCTGGGCCGTGAGCCGCCGTCTCATGCGGCCGCTTCAACGGGTCACCGAAGCGGCCGGCGACATCGCCGGTGGCGGACTCGACACTCGCCTCGAATCCGAAGCCGATCCCGATCTGTCGCTTCTGGTCACCAGCTTCAACGACATGGCCGACGCCGTGCAGAGCCGCATCGAGCGCGAAGCACGTTTCGCTTCGGACGTCTCGCACGAACTGCGCAGTCCTGTGACGGCACTGGCCGCGGCGGTCGAGGTGCTCGACGCGCGACGCGCCGACCTCAACGATCGAACCCAACAGGCTCTGGACGTGGTGGTGTCGCAGGTCCGTCGTTTCGACCAGATGGTGCTCGATCTGCTCGAGCTCTCGCGAATGGACGTGGGAATCGCCGACGTTCATCGCGAGGAGACCGACCTGGTGGAGTTCGTGCAACGAGTCGCGACGCGCTACGACATGAACGACCTTCCAGTCGTCGTGTCGGGAGGGTCGTCACCGATCGCCAACATCGACAAACGTCGCTTCGAGCGAATCGTGGCCAATCTTCTCGAGAACGCTCGCCTCCATGGCGGCGGGGCCACCCGCGTCACCATCGAAGGAGTCCATCCCGGTCGCACACGGCTCGCCGTCGAGGACGCCGGACCAGGAGTTGCCCCCAGTGAACGGGCGCGCATCTTCGAACGATTCACCCGAGGTTCGGCCGGGCGCACACGCGTCGGCGGCACCGGCCTCGGGCTCGCTCTGGTCGCCGAGCACGCGCGCGCCCACGGCGGACAGGTGTGGGTCGAAGACGTGCCGAGTGGCGGAGCGCGTTTCGTGGTCGAGATTCCGGAGTCGGGCCGATGACGCGCCGATCACGTCGCGGGGTGACTCTTCTCGTGTCGGCGCTCGTGATCGGAGCGTGCGGAGTGCCGACCTCGTCGCCCAGTCGCCCGATCGATCCCGACGCGATTCCGGAGCAGTTCACGGCCACGACCGTGCTCCCGACCACGACTTCGTCGTCGACCACGACCACCCTGGTGCCACCACCGAGCACCACGACCACCAACTTGCCGGTGGAACAAGCCGACCTCTTCTTCGTCTCCGGTAGCCGAGTGGTTCCGATCCCTCGCCTACTCCTGAGTCCGGCCTCGGCACCGCAGGTCATGGCCGCTCTCGTGGAAGGAGTCCCCGACATCGACGAAGCGGCCGGTTTGCGCAGTGCACTCCCGGCCGGAACGACGTTCGACATCGCTGTCGAACGCGGCGTGGCCACCGTCGACCTCGATCCGACGTTCCTGTTGGAGGTGTCGGGAGCCGAACAGAGGTTGGCGATCGCTCAGATCGTGTTGACCCTCACCCGACGAGCCGGGATCGGACAGGTGTCGTTCACCAGCGACTCCCAGCCCATCAACGTGCCGCGTGGAGGCGGTGATCTCACGACGCCCGGCGAACCCGTCGCGTGCGACGACTACGACAATTTGTTACCGGTCGGCTTCTCGTGCTGAGGCGACTTCAGTAGCCGAGCCGTTCGACTCGATCGGGTCGACGCTGCCAGTCCTTGTCGACCTTCACCTTCAGTTCGAGACGCGCTCCTTCGGGAAGCTGCTTGCGCACCCGACGGCCGACCCGTTTGAGGACCGAACCGCCCTTTCCGATCACCATGCCCTTCTGGCTCTCTCGTTCGACGATGATCTCGCACACGACTCTCGGCCACTCGTAGTCGGTCACTCGAGTGGCGATCGAATACGGAAGTTCGTCGCGCATGTCGGCCAGCAACTGCTCACGCACGAGCTCTGCGATCCAATCGGCGTCCGACACGTCGCTGATCACGTCGGGCGGGTAGTAGAGCGGACCCTCGGGCAATTTCGACAACAAGTGTTCGACCAACGCCGGAATTCCCTCTCCGGTCCTGGCCGACACCGGGAAGTAACTCTCGGCGTCGAGTTCGCCGGCCTTGGACAGTTGGGCCATCACGTCGTCGGGACGGGCGGCATCGACCTTGTTCACGATGACCACGGTGCGCGACAGGTCGAGCCGTGACGCGACCCACTGATCTCCGCTGCCGAACGGTTGCGTGGCGTCGATCACGAGACACACGACGTCGACGTCGGCGAGACTCTCGATGGCCGCGGTGTTCACCCGCTCTCCCAGCGCCGTCACCGGTTTGTGGAGTCCGGGGGTGTCGACGAAGACGATTTGGCCGCCGGGCCGATTCAACACGCCGCGAACCTGACGACGAGTGGTCTGGGGCTTGTCGGACACGATCGACACCTTCTGGCCGCACATGGCGTTCAACAAGGTCGACTTCCCGACGTTGGGTCGCCCGACCAAGGTGACGAATCCGGACACGGTCACGCCGAGCGAACCACCGGAACGAGTGCTCCATGAGCCGAGATCATGCTTTCGTTCGTATCACATGGCGTCAGAGGGGGGCCGTGCGCGAATGTTGAGCATGTCCCGCTCCCGTCTCGACCCCCGACGTTGGTTCGATCGCATGCAGCCCCAGACCTTGCAGATCGCCACGTGGCTGCTCTATCTGAACGGCTTCTTCGCCCTGGTCGGGTTGCTCGATCGCTCGGACTGGATCGGCTACGCACGGGAGTCGAAAGGAAGTCTCGGCCTCCTGGTCGGATTGATCGTCGTGGCCGCCCATGTTCTGTCGGGTTTCCTGATGGCCAACGACCGCCGGCTCGGTTACCAGCTGGGTCTCGTGGCGGCCTTCAGTCCCTTCGCGCTGCGAATCTGGGTCCTGGCCGACTTCCCGTCGGTGAACGTCTGGGACCGTCTGACCGGCCGCAACACCATCTCGTTCCTCTTCGAAGTCGCTCTCTGCGCTCTGATGCTCCATCCGCACAGCCGCGAACACCAGAGAATCTGGTACCGCTGATCCGAACGACTACTGTTCGGCCCATGACACCCCGCGTTCTCTCCGGCGTCGACGAACTGAAGGCAGCCGTCGGCCAACACCTCGGCTACAGCGACTACATCGAGATCACCCAGGAGCGTGTGAATCAGTTCGCCGATGCGACCGGTGACCACCAGTGGATCCACGTCGACGTCGAGCGCGCCAAGTCGGGCCCGTTCGGCGGACCCATCGCCCACGGATACCTCACGCTGTCGCTCGGACCGATGCTCTACCCGACCGTTGTCCGCGTCGAGGGATTCTCGATGGGCGTCAACTACGGCGCCAACAAGGTGCGCTTCCCGTCCCCGGTGCCGGTCGGTTCGCGACTTCGCTTGGGCGTCAAGTTGCTGGACGTGGAGGACGTGAGTGGCGGCGTGCAGATGACGATGGAGTTCACTTTCGAGTGCGAAGGTGCACCCAAGCCGTCCTGCGTCGCCGAGATCATCTTCCGCAGTTTCTTCTGACCGGACGGACGGCCGGTCGGTCGTCGGCTCAGCGGAACCGCGGCATCACCTCGGTCGCGAACAATTCGAGACTCTCCGTCTCCGGGTAGTCGGCGCACCACGGAACGAATCCACGGCACCCGGCCGCGACGTAACGACCGACCTTGTCGGCCACTTCGTCCGGAGTTCCCACCAGATTGCCCGCCCGCCAACTGTCGACGTCTTCGGCCCAGAGGCTGCGTGAACCCGCCGACTCGATCTCGGCTCGGGTGCGACGTACGAAGACTTCGGGCGACCAGGTGAGCCTGATCTCGCCCGGATCCCGGCCGACGCGTTCGCAGTGTCGCCACAACGTGTCGCGTTTGCGGATCCATTCGTCGATCGTTCCACCGAAATTGGCGCAGTCGGCCAGTTCGGCGACCACCCGCAACGTGAGTTGTTCACCGCCACCCCCCACGAGGATCGGCGGTCGCGGCGTCTGCACGGGCTTGGGGTCGCAGTTGGCCCGCACGACCTCGTAGTACTTCCCCTTGTACGTGGTCTCGCGCTCCGACCACATCGAGCGCACGATCTCGACCGTCTCGCGCAACATTCCGATTCGATCCTTGGGCTTGGGGAAGTCGTACCCGTAGGCGCGGTACTCGTTCTCGTACCACCCGGCCCCGATTCCCCATTCGAGGCGACCACCTGACACCACGTCGAGAGTCGAGGTGATCTTGGCGAGAAGGGCCGGATTGCGGTAACTGTTGCACCCGACCATCTGGCCGAGTCGCACCCGTTGCGTCACCTGACTCAGAGCGGCCAGCGCGGTCCAACACTCGAACACCGTCTCGTGAGCGGGGCGCGGCACGTTGTGGAAATGGTCGTACAACCAGATCGAGTCGTACCCGAGTTCCTCGGCGAGTCGCGCAACGCCGACGGTGCGCTGCCACTGGGCCTCCGCTCCGTCGATCGACGACAACTCCGTCTTCCATCCTTGAGGCGCGAAGACTCCGAAGAGGATGCCGTCGGCCGAATTGCCGGCCACGGGCTGACGCGATCCGTCCATGCCCGCACCCTAACCATCGCCCGAGCCCCAACCATCGCCCGAACCAACCACCGAATGACCGAACCATCGGATCTCGATTCTCGGCACGATTCATCTCCAGCAGTTGCCGACTCGTATCGTCCGATCGTGCACAACTTCACCGTCGGAGCCGTTCACGAAGCCATCGCCGCCACGCGACCCGATCAGGAGTGCCTGGTCTTCCGTGATCGTCGGCTGACCTGGGCCGACGTGACGTCGCGCACCCGTCGCCTCGGCAATTACCTGCAGTCCCGCGGACTCGGTTGCCACACCGAACGCGACGCCCTCGCGTCGCACGAGAGCGGCCAGGACCATCTGGCGATCTACCTGCACAACGGGAACGAATATCTCGAGTGCATGCTCGGCGCCTTCAAGGCACGAGTGGCCCCCTTCAACGTGAACTATCGCTACGTCGCCGAAGAACTCACCTATCTGCTGACCGACTCGCGGGCCACGGCCATCGTCTTCCACTCGGCTTTCTCCGAGACTCTCGCATCGGTGCGCGATCAGGTGCCGAATCTTCGGCTGCTCCTGCAGATTCCCGACGAGAGCGACCTTCCTCTCCTCGACGGAGCGGTGTGGTACGAGAACGCCCTCGCCGAATCATCGGACGATCCGCTTCCCGCGGCGTCTCCGGACGATCTCTACATCCTCTACACCGGAGGCACGACCGGCATGCCCAAGGGTGTGATGTGGCGGCAGGCCGACGCACTCACGGAATGTTTCGCCGGATCCCGCGACGCCACGTCGCTCGACGACTTCGTGGCCGCCACCACGGGTCGACGGGCACTGATCCCTCCGCCCTTCATGCACGGTGCCGGCCACTGGATCAGTTTCGGAACGTGGAACGCCGGCGGAACGGTGTTCGTCCCGTCGGTGCCCGAGCGCCTCGACCCGGTCGACATCTGGTCGATCGTGGAGCGTGAGCGCATCGACTTCATGCTGATCGTCGGCGACGCCTTCGCCCGTCCACTGCTCGACGAACTGGAACGCAACACCTACGACATTTCCAGTTTGGTGGTGTTGATCTCCGGTGGAGCCGCTCTTTCGTCTCATCTGAAGGAGGAGTTCCTCCGCCATCACCCGTCGCTGATCGTCGTCGACGGACTCGGTTCGTCCGAGGCGGGAGGACAGCTCCAACACATCTCGGCGGGCGGTGCGGCGTCGACCGGGACCTTTCCGTTGGCGCCGAACAACCACGTTCTCGACGAGGACATGTCTCGTCTCGTCGCACCGGGAGAGGACCACGTCGGGTGGCTCGCCAAGAGCGGCCGACTGGCTCTCGGGTACCTGGGCGATCCGGCCAAGACGGCGCGCACCTATCCGGTCGTCGACGGCGTTCGCTACGTCGTTCCCGGTGACCGCGCCGTTCTGCGTGCCGACGGCACCGTGGAGCTCCGCGGCCGCGACTCGGTCACCATCAACTCCGGTGGCGAGAAGATCTTCGCCGAGGAGGTCGAATTGGCGATCAAACCGCATCCGGCCGTGTTCGACTGCGTGGTGACCGGCCGTCCGAGCGAACGATGGGGTAACGAGGTCGTGGCGATCGTTCAACTGCGTCCGGGAGTGTCGGCCACTCCGGCCGAACTCGACGTCGAAGCCGCCCGTCACATCGCTCGCTACAAGTTGCCGAAGCACTACGTGTTCGTCGAGCGCATCCTGCGGTCGCCGGCCGGAAAGGCCGACTACCGCTGGGCCAAGGAGATGGCAACCGCCGACTGAACGGCCCGATCGTCAGATCGGCAGATTCCCGGTCGCCAGGCGGGTGCTTCCGACGTCGGTGTACGACTTGATGGTGTTCTCGGCGATGCGCATCTGGTGGATCTCGTCGGCGCCGTCGGCGAAGCGCGCCCAGCGCGCGTGCTGCAACATGTTGGCGAGCGGCGTGTCGGTCGAATAGCCGAGCGCCCCGTGAACCTGGATGGCGCGGTCGATGATTCGATTGAGGCTGTTGGCCACGAAGTGCTTGGCCATCGACACCTCGGTGCGGAAATCGTCGCCCCGATCGATCTTGTACGCGGCGTGGAGGACCATGAGCTTGCACTGGTACAACTCCATCGCCGAGTCGGCGATCATCCACTGCACGCCCTGCTTCTCGGCGAGGTACGAGCCGTGCGAATAGCGCTTGAGAGAGCGATCGACCATCATGTCGAGCGCCGTCTCGGCCTGTGCGATCCAGCGCATGCAGTGGGCCAGACGGGCCGGACCGAGGCGATACTGGCCGAGCCGATGGCCGTTTCCGCGACCGCCCAGGATCTGCGAGTCGTGCACGCGGAGATCCTCGATCACGATCTCGCTGTGGCCGCCCGGACCGTGCATGGTCTCGACCTCGCGAACGTTGTTCCATCCCTCGGCCGGCAGGTCGATGATGAACGCGGTGTTCGCTCCGCGCGAACCTTCGGGCACGTCCATCTCGGTGCGTGCGATCAGAATGGCGAACTTCGCGCGATCAGCACCCGAGATGAACCACTTGTGACCATTGATGATCCATTCGTCGCCGTCCTTGATGGCATGGGTCTTGATGAGGGTCGGATCGGAGCCGGCGACTTCGGGCTCGGTCATGGCGAAACACGACGAACTCACCCCGTCGCACAACGGCTTCAGATACTTCTGCTTCTGCTCGTCGGTGCCCCAGTGGACGAGCGTGTGCATGTTCCCTTCGTCGGGCGCCTGACAGTTGAGCACCCACGGACCGACCCGCACGCGGGCGGCTTCGGCTTGCACCATCGCCAGAGCCACGTGGCCGAGACCCATGCCACCCCACTCCTTGGGCATGTGCGGCAGCCACAGACCTTCGCTGACGGCGAGTTTGCGCAGGCGGATCAACTCGCCGATGTAGGCCCGACGGGCGTCGGCGTCCATCTCTTCGCGATGCCCGTACGGCTCCATGGCCGGACGAATGGAACCGTCGACGAAGTCGCGGACCCGACGCCGAATCTCTTCGTGCTCGGGCGACAACGTGAAATCGATCATGACCAACCCCCCAGGTCGGGACCCGAACGCATCCGGGTGCCATTCGTTCTCTCGGGAACATTCTGTCCAGGCGTGACCCCTGTCGGCGAGTCCGAAGAAAGCCGCCCGGGCGACGCCCCGTAACCTGACGATGTGACGACCGAGCGCCCGGCCTGGGACACCGAAGAACTCCCGACCGGCGATGCCAAGGTCACTGCGGTGCGTGGGATGTTCGACGCCATCGCCCCGCGCTACGACCTGGTCAATCGGATCATGACCTTCCGGCTCGACGTCCGGTGGCGTCGACGAGCCGTGCGCGAACTGGCCCTCGATCCCGACAGTCGCGTGATCGACTTGGCGAGCGGAACCGGAGACCTGTGCATCGACCTGCGCCGAGCCGGCCTGCATCCTCTGTCGTTCGATCTGAGTTTCGGCATGTTGGCCGCCGATCGATCGTCGGCGCCTCGCACCCAGGCCGACGTGTTGCGCCTGCCGCTCGGTGACGCGTCCGTCGACGGCGCGACGTGTGGATTCGCTCTGCGCAATCTGGTCGATCTGCCGAGTTTCTTCCACGAGTTGAGCCGAGTCGTCCGACCCGGTGGTCGTATCGCTCTTCTCGACGTCGGCGTTCCGCGAAACCGACTGATTCGCTCCGGCCATGCCCTGTACTTCGGACGCATCGTGCCCCGTATCGGCGGTCTGCTCTCCGATCCGGCCGCCTATCGCTATCTCCCCAAGAGCGTGGCCTACCTCCCCGAACCGCCGGTGTTGCTCGACTCGTTGCGGCGGGCCGGTTTCTCCGATGCGCGCCACCGAACGTTCTCCGGCGGTATCACCCAACTCCTGGTCGCCACTCGCGATCGATGATGCGTGCCACGACCCGGCGACTCCAGGGCGACATCGACCTCGACGACGTCGCCCGCGGTGACGGGTATCTGTTCGTCAGAAGCGGTGTGGGTGTGGCCGGACGGGGCTGCGCGGTCCGAGTGGCACCGGCTGACGCATTGGACTTTCTGCGGTCGATCGAGCACGACGACGAATCCGACGGCCGGTCCGGCCCGGTCGCGCTCGGTGCCCTGCCCTTTCTCGACTCCGATCCCGCCGAGCTGATCGTGCCCGAACTGCTGGTGCGACGCGACGAGCACGGCGACACGTGGGTCACCACGATCGACGACCGCGCCACCGACGACATCCGCACCGATCTACGACCTCGACCCACCGCCGGTCGGTTCACCATCTCGTCACTCACTCCGGTCGACACGCATCGCCGGGCGGTCCTGGCCGCTCGCGACGCAGTACATCGCGGCGAGCTCGTGAAGGCGGTCATCGCTCGGCAGATCCTCGTGGAGTCCGATCACGACATCGATGTCCACGCCGTGCTGCTGCGGCTGCGCGCCTCGTTCGGCGCCAGTCATCGATACTCGATCGAAGGTCTCATCGGTGCGTCACCCGAACTTCTGGTGTCGGTGGCGGGCGACGTCGTTCGGTCGCATCCGTTGGCCGGCACCACACCGCGTACCGGAGATCCGACCACCGATGCCGAGTTGGCACGCGCCCTGATCGCCAGCACCAAGGACCAGATCGAGCATCGCGTCGTCATCGACGTGGTTCACGACACTCTGTTACCCGACTGCAGTTATCTCGACTGGGAACCCGAGCCGTCGGTCATTCCGGTGGCCAACGTTCAGCACCTCGGCACCCTGGTCGAGGGGCGCCTCAGCGAACCTCGACCGGATTCGCTCACCTTGGCCCGTCGACTCTGCCCGACACCGGCCCTCGGCGGCCATCCGCGGGCCGAGGCCTTGAATCTGATCACCGCCGTCGAAGGATTCGACCGGGGCCGGTACGGAGGGACCGTCGGTTGGATCGACGCATCGGGGGACGGCGTCTGGGCGGTCACCATTCGCTGCGCCGAGGTCGCACCCGACCGTCGCAGCGCGCGCCTCGTGGCCGGAGGAGGAATCGTGGCCGACTCCGATCACGATGCCGAACTCGCCGAGACCCAGGCCAAGTTCCAGGCCATGTTGTCGGCCATCATCCGACCCTGATCCCCGGTGTTCTGGTGAGGATTCTTCACCGTATGGGTGAAGATCGCGCACCAGATTGGCGTACGAACGACCTCGAGATCAGGGACCGACCGCGCGCCCGAGCTCCTCGGCGACGGCAGCGTGCAGTCGACGGTGACCAGCGACGTCACCGTGGCGATCGGTCCGCACGACGGTGAGCGAGGGTCCCGCAGTTGCCGCGGCCCGCCGCACCTCGTCGTGATCGTCGGCCACGAGTGTCGTCAGACCATGAGCCGAACCCAAGGCGACGAAATCGGTTCCGTGAGGCGTTCCGTAGATCTTCTCGAACACGTCAGCATCGACGGTCGTCGCCTGCGGCAGGTGATGGAAGATGCCGCCGCCGTCGTTGTCGACGACGAGGATCCGGATGTCGAGCCCCCGCGCGGCGAGTCCGGCCAGCGACGACGAATCGTGCAACAACGCAACGTCGCCGACGACGACTCCCACCGGCCCACCACGATCGACCGCGACGCCGATCCCGGTCGCCAGCACGCCGTCGATTCCGTTGGCTCCACGATTGGCCGCGACGAAACGATCACCGAGCACCCCCGCGAACCATTCCACGTCTCGAATCGGCATCGAGGACGACACCACCAGCGAACCGGTCGGCGGAAGCGCCGACACGAAATCGACCACCGCGGCCACGCCCACCGACACCGGCATGGCCTCGAGACAACGGCGCACCGCCACACGCGCCGCACTCTCGGCCGACGACCAACTCCGGAGCCACGACGAGTCGGCGACATTCGGCAACGACTCGAACAGGTCGACCACGTCGATCGGCGACGTGACGATCCTCGTCGCGACCCGATGGTCGGCGTCGTACACCCGTGCATCGCACGACACGTGGATCTGGGGCACCTCGTGGCGAACCAGCCACTGCGCGAGCGTCTTGGAGGCCGGCGGCTCACCGATCCGAACCACCAGATCGGGAACCCGAGCGTCGGCGAATTCGGGAACGCGCAACAGCGAATCGAAATGGGTGACCACGGCGTCGGATCGACGGGAACGACTCTCGGCCAACACCGGCCAACCTCGTTCCGTCGCGACGGCGACGACGTCGTCGGGAGCACCCCG
>JBDLRN010000067.1:0-4710 GCA_039800005.1 Actinomycetota bacterium
GCCGGTCGAGCAGCACCTTGGCCCACGGCGTGATGGCGATGCCGCCCACCGACAAACCGGTCGACGCGATCGACAGCGCATACGCGCGACGTGCCTGGAACCAGCGGGTCACGATGGTGGAAGCCGGAATGAGCCCGGCCGCCGACCAGCCGATCGAGAACAACACGTACACCACGTACAAATGCCACTTCTCGCTCACCGCACCGAACAACAAGAGTGCGAGGGCACCGACTACGCCACCGCCGGCGATCACCCATCGAGCGTCGAAGCGGGCGATCAGTCGAGCGACCAGCAGACCATTCACCCCGCCCACGAGGAAGAAGATCGTGGTGGCCAACGACACCGACGACACCTCCCACCCGAGCTCGCGACTGAAGGTGTTCAGGTAAACCGCCAGGCCGTAGAAGCCGAGGCCGGCCGTGGTGGTCAGGATCACGAAGCAGGCGGCCACGACCCGCCAACCGGGGAACTTCGTCACCCGAACTCCTCGGCGATCACGTCGATGGCGGCGGCCAACCGATGGTCGCGGTCGGTGACCGCCCCCTTGTCGTGGCTCCGCAGTTCGATGACGACCCGATTCCAACTGTTCGACCAGTCGGGATGATGGCTCTGCTCTTCGGCCACCTCGGCGACTCGGGTCATGAAGGCGAAGGCGGCGGCGAAATCGGCGAACCGAAACTCTCGGCGCAGACATCCGTCTCGTTCCACCCACTGTGACGAAAACACGGGACAAGTCTGGCACCCACCTGGAACGATGCCGCCCCTGATCGGTATGGTGACCGCTGAAGGGGAGTATCCCCGCTGGCAACAGCGAACCGGCGTCGTCATCACGGCCGATAGGCCCGGCCCGGTGGAGAGGGAGAGACCTTCGGAACGCACTCCGCTTTCGAAGGAAACCTCGTGACCTCATCTCTGCAGAACCGCCCCATTGCCTTGCCGCACACCGCATCGCCCGATGACGTGGTGGTGTCACTGACGTCCGACGCGACGGCGGGTCTGTCGTCGGCCGAGGTCAACAACCGCCTTCAGAGCCACGGGCCGAACCGTTTGGCCGAGTCGAAGCGGCGGCCGGCGCTCCTGCGCTTCCTCGATCAATTCCGCGACCTGCTGATCTTGATCCTGCTCGGCGCGGCCGTGGTCAGTTTCGTCGTCTCGGGCGAGCTGAAGACCCCGCTCGTCGTGCTGATCGTGGTGTTCGCCAACGCGCTGATCGGTTTCGTCCAGGAGAACCGCGCCGAAGCGTCGCTCGAAGCCCTGAAGAGGATGCTGACGGCGTCGAGCCGTGTACGCCGCAACGGCGAAGTGATGTCGGTACCCACCGAAGATCTCGTGCCCGGAGACATCGTGCTGGTGGAGGCCGGTGATCGCATCCCCGCCGACGGGCGGCTGGTGCTCGCCGCCAATCTCGAGATCGAAGAAGCCGCCCTCACCGGTGAAAGTCACCCGTCGGAGAAGTCGATCGACACCGTCGACCGCACCGACGCTCCTCTCGGCGACCGCTCCTGCATGGCCTACATGAACACCACGGTCACCCGCGGCCGCGGCGAACTGGTCGTGACCGCCACCGGCATGAATACCGAGATCGGACGCATCGCCGGGCTGTTGCGCGAAACCGAAACCGAGAAGACCCCGCTGCAGAAGCAACTGGAGGGGCTCGCCCACAGCCTCGCCAAGTTGTCGGGCGTGATCGTGGTGCTGGTGTTCGTGATCGGGCTCTTCCGCGACAACTCGGTGTCGGAACTCCTGAACCTCGCCGTCGCACTCGCCGTGGCCACCATCCCCGAAGGCCTGCCAGCCGTCACTGCGGTGACTCTCGCCGTCGGCGTGTCGAAGATGGCCAAGAAGAACGCCATCGTGAAGCGGCTGGCGAGTGTCGAGACGCTCGGCTGCACGAGCATCATCTGCTCCGACAAGACCGGCACGCTCACGCTCAACGAAATGACGGCACGTCGCCTGGTGGTACAGAACCGCGAACACGACGTCACCGGTGAGGGCTACTCCCCCGAGGGCACGATCGAGAAGCTCGCTGGCGACGTGCCCTTCACCATGGACAACGCCCTCATGGGCATGGCGCTGTGCAACGACGCCGTGATCCGCAACGAGAACGGCGAGTGGCGACTGGTCGGCGACCCCACCGAAGGTGCACTCACGGTGCTCGCTGCCAAAGGTGGCATCGATGTGGCCGAACTTCGATCCCGCTACCCGCGTGCGGCCGAGGTGCCGTTCGATTCCGCGACCAAGTTGATGGCCACCTTCCACGAAGTGGTCGACAGCAGTGGCGAGCGCGTGGTGCGCATGTTCGTGAAAGGCGCACCCGATGTGGTGCTCGATCGTTCGACTCAGGCCATCGGAAGCGACGGAAGCGCCCAACCGATCTCGGCCCTGCGGGCCGACTTGCTCGCACACAACGACCGCCTGGCCAACGAAGGTTTACGAGTCCTCGCCGTGGGCCAGCGCGACATCGAACTCGTCGCCTGGGACGAATTCCTCGGCTCCGGCGCCGACCCGTCGATTTTGGTGTCGGATCTGATGTTGATGGCCCTGATCGGCATCGTGGATCCGCCTCGTCCCGAAGCCAAGATCGCCATCGCCGAGGCCCGCTCGGCCGGCATCACCGTGAAGATGATCACCGGCGACCATGCCGTCACCGCTCAGGCCATCGGGCGCGAACTCGGACTCGGTCACGACGGCCACGTGATCGCCGTGACCGGCAACGACCTCGACCAGATGAGCGACGGCGAACTCGACGCGCGCATCGACGAGATCTCGGTGTTCGCGCGCGTGGCCCCCGAGCACAAGATTCGCCTGGTCGCGGCGTTGCAGCGCAAGGGACGCATCGTCGCCATGACCGGCGACGGCGTGAACGACGCCCCGGCCTTGAAGAAGGCTGACATGGGCGTGGCCATGGGCATCACCGGCACCGAGGTGACCAAGGAAGCAGCCACCATGGTGCTCACCGACGACAACTTCGCCACCATCGTCGGCGCGGTCAAGCGGGGACGCACGATCTACGACAACATCGTCAAGTTCGTTCGCTTCCAGTTGAGCACGACCCTCGGATTCGCCATGCTTTTCCTGGCAGCGTCGATCTTCGACATCGCCCACGGCAAGCCCTTCGCCGCCATCGCGATTCTGTGGGTCAACATCATCATGGACGGGCCGCCCGCAATGGCCCTCGGCCTCGACAAGGGTGACGACGGCATCATGAGTCGTGCCCCGCGCCCGGTGTCGGAGAAAATCCTCACGCCGCAACGCTGGGGCGCCATCGTGTACTCGTCGGTGATCATGGCACTGGGCACCCTGGCCGTTCTGATCTGGGCGCCGGGCCCCGAGGCCAAGGCCGGTGTGGCCACCGTGGCCGGCACGATGGCGTTCAATACGTTCGTGCTGTTCCAGTTCTTCAACATCTTGAACGCACGTTCCGACCGCAACACGGTGTTCTGCCGCCACACGTTCACCAACCCGCAACTGTGGACGGCGTTGGTCGGCGTGATCGTTCTTCAGGTGGGCGTGACCCACGTCGGATTCATGCAGCGTCTCTTCGACACCACGTCGATCTCCGGTGTGCAGTGGCTGATCACCATCGCCGTCGCTTCATCGGTGCTCTGGCTCGAAGAACTGCGCAAGATCTTCGTTCGTCGCAATTCACCCAACACGAAAGGAAACTGAACCCATGTTCAAGAACTCGATGAAGACAGCCGTACTGCTCGCCGGACTCGGTGGACTCATCGTCGGGATCGCCTCACTTCTGGGCGGCGGCTCGTCGAGCGCTGTGATGATCGGCCTCGTGATCGCCCTCGTCATGGTGGGAGGCAGCTACTGGTTCAGCGACAAGTTGGCGTTGCGTTCGGCGCAGGCACAGATCGTGACCGAGGCCGACGCGCCCGAGTTCTACCGAATGGTCGCTTCGCTCGCCCAACGGGCCAACATGCCGATGCCCCGGGTGGCGATCTCGCCGTCGGAGCAGCCCAACGCCTTCGCCACCGGACGCGGACCGCGCAACGCCGTGGTCTGCGCGACACAAGGTTTGTTGCGCTCGATGCCGGCCGACGAGATCGAAGGCGTGATGGCGCACGAACTCATGCACGTACGCAACCGCGACATCCTGATCGGGTCGGTGGCGGCCGCCATCGCCACCGCCATCTCGGCCATCGCCCAGATGGCCTACTTCGCCGCATTGTTCGGCGGTGGTGGACGTGACGACGAAGATCGTCCGAATCCGATCGCCATCATGCTGATCTCGATGCTGGCTCCCCTGTCGGCGTCTCTCATCCAGATGGCCATCAGTCGCAGTCGTGAATTCGAAGCCGATCGCAGTGCCGCCGAACTGCTCGGCTCGGGCGAGTCGCTCGCACGAGCGCTCGAACGCATCGAGATCCTGGCCGCTCGCACGCCGATGCAGGTGGCACCGGCGCAGGCACAGGCCTACATCCACAACCCGCTGGCCGAGTTCAAGAACCAGCGTCGTGGTTCGGGCGTCAACTTGTCGCGGTTGTTCTCGACGCACCCCGACACCGCCGAGCGCATCCGCCGCCTCCGCGCCCTCTGATTCGACATGTGCTTGGTGTTCTGGGTCTAGAAAACGACGCCCAGCGTCCGATCCTGGACCCAGAACGCCGAGGATTGTCAGAGGCCGGCGAGGTGATCGCCGGGGGGATCACAGTCCGGCGAGGTAGTCGCCGCTGACGGAGTCGCCGGAGTCAGCATCGC
>JBDLRN010000068.1:0-15427 GCA_039800005.1 Actinomycetota bacterium
CAATGTCACGATGACGGTGGAGTTGGGTAAGCCGATCGCGATGGATGAGGGTTTGCGTTTCGCGATTCGTGAGGGTGGTCGTACGGTTGGTGCGGGCCGCGTCACCAAGATCCTGAAGTGACCCAGGCGACGTCCTGAGTCGAACGATTCCGAGTAGGAGAGGGCCATGCCCAAGAACGACAAGCGCATCAAGATCACTCTCGAGTGCACCGAGTGCAAGCGGCGCAACTACATCACGATGAAGTCCAAGGTCAACGACCGTGAGCGCATCGAGATGAAGAAGTACTGCAGCCACGACCGTAAGCACACGACGCACAAGGAGACGCGCTAGTTCCGACTGGCGCCAGAGGGCAGTAGCTCAGTTGGTAGAGCATCGGTCTCCAAAACCGACGGTCGGGGGTTCGAGTCCCTCCTGCCCTGCACAGGTCACCCACTGAGCGAACGAACAGCGAGCGAGACGACATGACGATGGATCTGAACCGAGAGCAGAAGCGGACCCTGAAGAAGATGGGTCAGCTCGACGAGAAGGGCAACCCGACTCGTCAGGCTCCGGCGCGTCGTCCCAAGGACGAACGCACGTCGCCCGCCCAGTACCTGCGAGAAGTCAAGGAAGAGATGAACAAGGTGGCCTGGCCCAAGTGGCCCGAGGTCCGCCGGTATTCCTTGGTCGTTCTGTTCACGGTGGCTCTTTTCACCGCAGTCATCGGCGGTGCCGATACCCTCTTCGGTTTCCTGACCGACTGGCTCTACGAGAACTGATCATGACCGATTCGCTCAACCACGACGTGACGACGAACGACCCGACCTCCGACGAGGTCGAGGTGTTCGACCTCACCTCCGCTACCGCTGAATCGTCCGCTGGGCCCTCGGTCGATCTCGACGACGAGTTCGACGACGAGTCCGACGACGCCGCAGCCGCCGTCCACCCCTGGAATCTTCCTGGCCAGTGGTTTGTGGTGCACACGCAGGCCGGCTACGAGAAGAAGGTCGTGGCCAACCTCAACGCTCGCGTGCAGTCGATGAACATGGAGGACCGCATCTTCGACGTGGTCGTCCCCATGGAAGAGGTCGTCGAGTTCAAGGGCGGTCGCAAGCAGACCGTGCAGAAGAAGGTCTTCCCCGGCTACATCCTCGTGCGTTGCTTCATGGACGACGAGAGCTGGTACTGCATTCGCAACACGCCGGGTATCACCGGGTTCGTCGGCCAGAGCCAGAAGGGCCAGAAGCCCACGCCGCTCTCGCGCCGCGAAGTCGACACCTTCTTGTCGGCCAAGGGTGATGCCCACGAACAGGCCGCGCGCCGCAAGCCCAAGCTCGAGTACGAGGTGGGCGAGAGCGTGCGCGTCAAGGAAGGCCCGTTCGCCGATTTCTCCGGTCAAGTGGCCGAGATCAATGCTGACCACATGAAGCTCAAGGTGCTGGTGAACATCTTCGGTCGCGAGACCATGGTGGAGATGGACTTCAGCCAGGTCGCCAAACTCTGACCGGAACCGTCTCACGAAAGGCACGCCCCATGGCGAAGAAGAAACTCACCGCGATCGTCAAGATCCAGATTCCGGCCGGCAAGGCCACCCCGGCCCCGCCGGTCGGCACTGCGCTCGGACCGCACGGTGTGGCGATCATGGACTTCGTGAAGGCGTACAACGCCGCCACCGAGAGCCAGGTCGGCACCATCATCCCGGTCGAGATCAGCATCTTCGAAGACCGCACCTTCACCTTCATCTTGAAGACGCCGCCCACTCCGGTGTTGCTGCGTCAGAAGGCCGGTCTCGAGAAGGCCAGCCAGACCCCGGGCAAGACCGTGGCCGGTTCGGTCACCGAGGCCGACATCGAAGAAGTCGCCAAGATCAAGATGCCCGACCTCAACGCCAACGATCTCGAGGCCGCCAAGCAGCAGGTGCGCGGTACGGCTCGTTCGATGGGTCTCGTCGTCAAGTAATCAGTTCTCGTCCAACACGTCTGGACCGGGAAGACCTCGCCCGGCCGACACGAACACCCGATCGAGGAGATCGGAGAGGGAGACAACATGTCCGGTAAGAAGTACGCCGATGCGGTCAAGCGGTACAACCGCGACGATCAGTATTCGCCCACCGAAGCGCTCACGCTCGTCAAGTCGATGGCCTCGGCCAAGTTCGACGAGACGGTCGAGATCGCCCTGCGTCTCGGTGTCGATCCCCGCAAGGCCGAGCAGGCCGTCCGTGGCACCGTGGCCCTGCCGTCGGGCACCGGCAAGAACCTGCGTATCGCCGTGTTCGCCGCCGGTGACGCCGCCGAAGAGGCTCGTCAGGCCGGAGCCGACCTCGTGGGTGCCGACGATCTCGCCGCCGAGATCGAGAAGGGCAACTTCGATTTCGACCTCGCCATCGCCACGCCCGACATGATGCCGCTCGTCGGTCGTCTCGGACGTGTGCTCGGTCCGCGTGGTCTCATGCCCAACCCCAAGACCGGCACGGTCACCCAGGACGTCGGCCGCGCCGTCGGCGAGTTCAAGGGTGGCAAGGTCGAGTACCGCACCGACCGTTACGGCAACGTGCACGTGCAGCTCGGCAAGGTGAGCTTCGCCATCGAAGCCATCGAGGCGAACTTCCGGGCCGTGCTCGAGGAGATTCAGCGCGCCAAGCCGGCCGCGGCCAAGGGCAAGTACCTGAAGAAGATCACGGTGTCGTCGACGATGGGCCCCGGCGTCAAGGTCGACGTCAACCGCCTGCGTCCCGAGAACGTCTGATCTCTCGATCCAGTCCGCCCGTCGCCGTCGGTGGGAGTTCGTTCTCCCACCGCTAGCGTCCCCGTCACAATTGATCGCTTGCCAGAGACAGTCGGTCCACATGCGTGGTGAAAGAGCCTTCGGGTTCGCCAACCGAGGCGGAAACTGCACGGAGCCTCTCGCTCCTCGTGGTGCCCGCATCTGCGAGCGCCCGAGTCGAAGCGAAAGGAGGAAACACGTGGAGAATCCCCGTCCCGAGAAGGTGGCGACAGTCAGCGAGATCGCTGGCAAATTGTCGGCCGTCAGCACGGTGTTCGTGTCGGAGTACCGCGGTCTGACCGTGGGCAACCTGGCCGATCTGCGTCGCGCCCTGCGCAACGCCGACGCCGAGCACAAGGTGTACAAGAACACCCTGGCTCGTCGTGCCGCTGAAGAAACCGGCAATGGTGCTCTCGTCGACGTTCTCGTCGGCCCGAGCGCGCTCACCTTCTGCAACGGAGACGCAGCAGCAGTCGCCAAGGTCCTACGCGAGTTCGCCAAGACGAACCCGAACCTGGTCCTGAAGGGTGGCATCATGAGCGGCGCCGCTTTGAGCGCCAAAGATGTCGAAGCCCTGGCCGACCTGCCGCCGCGCGAGGTTCTGTTGGCCCAGTTCGCTGGTGCCCTCCAGGCCCCGCTCGTCAAGACCGCCGGTCTCTTGCAGGCACTGCCTCGCAACATGGCCTACGGCTTGAAGGCTCTCATCGACCAAAAGGCCGCCTGACCTGCCCGTTTCCGTCGGCGATGTGTCGCCGACACCTCACTACCAACGTTGTCGAACCTCTCGGTTCATCCCAGTTTTCAAGGAGAAAAACCCATGTCACTCACCAAGGATCAGATCCTGGACGGCATCGCCGCCCTCACCGTCATCGAACTCAAGGAACTTCTCGACGCGTTCGAAGAGAAGTTCGGCGTGACCGCCGCTGCTCCGGTGGCCGTGGCCGCCGTGGCCGCCGGTGGCGGCGCTGCCCCGGCCGCCGCGGCCGAGGAGCAGGACGAGTTCGACGTCATCCTGGCCGATGCCGGTGCGCAGAAGATCCAGGTCATCAAGGTCGTCCGCGAGCTCACCAACCTGGGCCTGAAGGAAGCCAAGGACCTGGTCGACGGCGCCCCGAAGCCCGTGCTCGAGAAGGTCAGCAAGGACGACGCCGAGAAGGCCAAGGCCAAGCTCGAAGAGTCCGGCGCCACGGTCACCGTCAAGTGATCTCTCGCTCAGCCTGGTGCTGAGCAGGGCCGATGCGTTGCGAACCCGGGGGAGACCCCGGGTTCGTTCGCGTCCGGGGCAGGTGTCGGGCCCGGTCAGGACATGGGTGCTTGACCCGTTGGCCGACCGGGCCTACCGTGTCGCCCCAACGGGTGACCGCCCAGCAAAGGTGCTGGTGGCGGTTGGATTCGTGCGCCCCCGAGGGGTAGTCTCGTCCGTTGCCGTGCGTCGCCTGTCTCTTTTGTCGTCCCCGGGATCGTCCCCTCGACCGTCTTCGGCGCGCTCGCGTTTTCTTCTTCTTCTGACCGCTGACCTTATTGACCGCTGAGCAAGGAGTGCATGGTGGCTACTCGATCGACATCTCGTGAGCGTTATTCGTTCGCCAATCTCGACGAACGACTGGAGATGCCCGATCTCCTCGACATCCAACGTCAGAGCTTCCAGCACTTCTTGAAGGCGGGTCTCGCCGAGACCTTCCGCGACATCTCGCCCATCGAGGACTTCTCGGGCAACCTGCGTCTCGAACTCGAGTACGACCCCGAGGACGAGATGCTGTGCCCGCCGCCCAAGTTCACGGTCGAGGAGTGCCGCGAGAAGGGCCACACCTACCAGTCGTCGATCCTGGTGCGCGCCCGGTTCAGCAACCGCGCGACCGGTGAGATTCGTGAACAGCTCGTGTTCATGGGCGACTTCCCGATGATGACCGAGAAGGGCACGTTCATCGTGAACGGCACCGAGCGCGTCGTCGTGTCGCAGCTCGTGCGCAGCCCTGGCGTGATCTTCGAGCCCGGTGAGCGTTATCGCCTCCGTAACTTGTCCAAGCATCAGCTCGTCAAGGGCACCATCCATCCGCAGCGTGGAGAATGGCTCGAATTCGACGTCGAGCAGAAGCCCGGCAAGGACGTGACCGCCGGGACCCGCGTGGCTCGCAAGCGCCGCATGAGCGTCTTCACGCTGTTGCGCGCCCTCGGCTACGACGAGGAGCACGTGCCCGGTTTCCTCGATCGTTTCGTGCAGCACTTCGATTTCCTCGAAGGTCAGTGGGACAAGGAGCGCAACATCGCGCCCACCCAGAACGAAGCGCTGGTCGA
Organism: Actinomycetota bacterium; assembly: GCA_039800005.1. Taxonomy (GTDB): domain Bacteria; phylum Actinomycetota; class Acidimicrobiia; order Acidimicrobiales; family Ilumatobacteraceae; genus Casp-actino8. The sequence goes on from JBDLRN010000068.1 coordinate 5,039, forward strand.
GATCTACAAGCGAGCCCGTCCCGGTGAGCCGCCGTCGCTCGAGTCGGCTCGTGGCTATTTCAAGAACGCCTTCTTCGATCCGAAGCGTTACGACCTCTCGCGCGTCGGCCGCTACAAGATCGACCGCAAGTTGGGTGACGAACTGGCCAAGCTCGACACCATCTTCGGCAAGGGCACCCGCGCTGCCGGCTCGTTCTTCAAGGCCGACATCGACGATCCCAACAAGCGTCCGATCGAGAGCGATCCCGACGAGACCAACGTTCTGCGCCCCAACGAGGTGCTGGCCGCCATTTCGTACATGCTCCACCTCGTCAAGCAGGAGCCGGGTTACCGCCTCGACGATCAGGACCATTTCGCCAACCGCCGTATTCGTTCGGTGGGCGAACTGATCCAGAACCAGGTGCGGATCGGTCTGTCCCGCATGGAGCGCGTCGTGCGCGAGCGCATGAGCACCCAGGACGTGGAGTCCATCACTCCTCAGTCGCTCATCAACATCCGTCCGGTCTCGGCTGCCATCAAGGAGTTCTTCGGCACCAGCCAGTTGTCGCAGTTGATGGACCAGGTGAACCCGTTGTCGGGTCTCACGCACCGTCGCCGTCTGTCGGCTCTCGGACCCGGCGGTCTGTCGCGTGAGCGGGCCGGCTTCGAAGTCCGCGACGTGCACTTCTCCCACTACGGCCGTATGTGCCCCATCGAGACGCCGGAAGGTCCGAACATCGGTCTGATCGGTGCGCTGTCCACCTACGCCAAGGTCAACGAGTACGGCTTCATCGAGACGCCGTACCGCGTGGTCAAGAACGGCAAGGTCACCAGCGAGGTCCGCTACATGCCGGCCGACGAGGAAGAGAAGTACGTGGTGGCGCAGGCCAACACGCCGATCAACCCCGACGGTTCGTTCAAGCAGGACAAGGTGCTCGTGCGCCGAGCCCCGCAGGCGGCCAGCCTCGAACAGTTGAAGGGCATGCTCGAAGCCGAGAACTTCTTCGGCGCGACCACCGACATTCTTCTGGTCGAGCCCGAGAAGGTCGACCTCATCGACGTGTCACCCAAGCAGATCGTCTCGGTGGCCACGGCGTTGATCCCGTTCCTCGAGCACGACGACGCCAACCGCGCCCTCATGGGCGCCAACATGCAGCGCCAGGCCGTGCCGCTCGTGCGCACCGAGGCCCCGTACGTGGGCACCGGTATCGAGCGCAAGGTTGCCTCCGACGGTGCCGACCTCATCCTCGCCACCGACGACGGTGAGGTCACCGAGGTCTCGGGTTCGCAGATCACCGTGATGTACAAGACCTTGGGCAAGCGGGTGTACCACTTGCACAAGTTCCGTCGTTCGAACCACAACACCTGCGTCAACCAGGTGCCGCGTGTGCTCGAAGGTCAGTCGGTCAAGAAGGGCGATCTGCTCGCCGACGGTCCGAGCACCGATCACGGTGAGCTCGCACTCGGCAAGAACCTGCTCGTGGCGTTCATGCCATGGGAGGGTTACAACTTCGAGGACGCCATCATCCTGTCCGATCGTCTGGTGAAAGACGACGTGCTCACGTCGATCCACATTCACGAGTACGTGATCGACGCGCGCGACACCAAGTTGGGTCCCGAAGAGATCACACGCGACATCCCCAACCTGTCCGACGACATCCTGCGCGATCTCGACGAGCGCGGTGTCATCCGCGTCGGCGCCGAGGTCAACCCCGGCGACGTGCTGGTGGGCAAGGTGACGCCGAAGGGCGAAACCGAACTCACGCCCGAAGAGCGCCTGTTGCGCGCCATCTTCGGTGAGAAGGCCCGCGAAGTGCGCGACACCTCGCTCAAGGTCCCTCACGGTGAGAGCGGCAAGGTCATTCACGTGAGTGTGATCGATCGCGACGAAGGTGGCGAACTCAACCCCGGTGTCAACCAGATGGTGAAGGTGCTCGTCGCTCAGAAGCGCAAGATCAGCGTGGGTGACAAGCTGGCCGGCCGTCACGGCAACAAGGGCGTCATCTCCAAGATCCTTCCGCAGGAGGACATGCCCTACCTCGCCGACGGTACGCCGGTCGACATCATCTTGAACCCCCTCGGTGTGCCGAGCCGAATGAACGTCGGCCAGGTTCTCGAAGCGCACCTCGGCTACGCGGCGCGTTGGGGTTGGAGCGAAGGCGACCGCGTCGTCGGCGAGCCGCCGGTGCGTGGCACCGAGTCGAAGACTCGTCCGAGCACCGATCCGGCCACTTTCATCTCCACGCCGGTGTTCGACGGCGCCCAGTGGGACGAGACCGAGAAGGCCGCCAAGCACTCGACGATCGTCGACATCTTCGGCAAGCTCAACCCCGAAGCGACCGACGGTCGTCGTCTGATCCAGTCCGACGGCAAGACCACGCTCTTCAACGGTCGTACCGGTGAGCCGTACGACAACGCGATCATGGTCGGCTTCATGTACATCTTGAAGCTGTCGCACTTGGTCGACGACAAGATCCACGCCCGTTCGACCGGCCCCTACAGCATGATCACCCAGCAGCCGCTCGGTGGTAAGGCTCAGTTCGGTGGTCAGCGATTCGGCGAGATGGAAGTGTGGGCCCTCGAGGCCTACGGCGCGGCGTACTGCTTGCAGGAGCTGCTCACCATCAAGTCCGACGACGTGCTCGGTCGCGTGAAGGTCTACGAAGCGATCGTTCAGGGCAAGAACATCCCCGAGCCCGGCATTCCCGAGAGCTTCAAGGTGCTCATGAAGGAAATGCAGGCGCTGTGTCTCAACGTCGAGGTCTTGGCCAAGGACGGCTCCGAGATCGAGATGAAGGAGATCGACGAGGAACTGTTCGCGACCACCGAATCGCTCGGCATCGACATCAGCCGACCCGAGCGCGGCAGCGATCAGGACGACCGCGAGCGCGCGAGCTACCGGCGCTGAACCGCACCATCCACTGAGAACGACCCCACGAACGCGACGGAACGAAGAGAGAGCGAGACGCCGAAATGCTCGATGTGAACATGTTCGACCAACTCCGGATCGGTCTGGCCACCGCCGACCACATCCGCAACTGGTCGAGTGGCGAAGTCAAGAAGCCCGAGACCATCAACTACCGAACGCTGCGCCCCGAGCGCGACGGCCTGTTCTGCGAGAAGATCTTCGGACCGACCCGCGACTGGGAATGTGCGTGCGGCAAGTACAAGCGCGTGCGTTTCAAGGGCATCATCTGCGAGAAGTGCGGTGTCGAAGTCACCCGTTCCAAGGTGCGTCGCGAGCGCATGGGTCACATCGAGTTGGCCGCTCCGGTCGTCCACATCTGGTATCTCCGTGGCACCCGTTCGTGGTTGGCCTACTTGCTCGCCGGTCTCGAGCCGCGTGAAGAGTTGAAGGCCAAGCAGCTCGAAAAGGTCATCTACTTCGCCGCTCACTTGGTCACCTGGGTCGACGAGGAGCGTCGTCACGACGAACTCAACAGCCTCGAGAACGAGTACCTCGGTGAAGTCGAGGCCATCCAGAAAGAACTCAACCTCGAGATCGACCGTCGTCTGAAGGAAGCCGAGAAGGAAGCGGCCCGCCTCGAGGCCGACGGCGCCAAGGACACCGAGATCAAGGCCGTGCAGAAGATGGCCGACCGTGATCTGGCCGCCATCCGCGAGCGCTACGACAGCGAACTCGATCTCGTGAAGCGTTCGTGGGACGAGTTCAAGAGCCTCCACGCTCGCCAGATCATCGAAGACGAAGGTCTGTGGCGTGAACTGCGCGATCGTTACAGCGACTACTTCGAGGGCGGCACGGGTGCCGACGCCATCAAAGCCCTCATCGACCGCATCGACTTCGACGAAGAGGAGCGCAAGCTCCGCGACGCCATCGATCCCAAGGACGGCCGCAAGCCCCTCAGCGCGCAGCGCAAGCAGAAGGCCATCAAGCGTCTGAAGATCGTCGCTTCGTTCAACCAGCGCGACGAGAACGGTCGTCGGGTCAACGACCCCAAGGCCATGATCCTCGACGTCGTGCCGGTGATTCCGCCGGAGCTGCGCCCGATGGTCCAGCTCGACGGTGGTCGTTTCGCCACCTCCGACCTCAACGATCTGTACCGCCGCGTGATCAACCGCAACAATCGTCTCGAGCGTCTGCTCGGACTGGGAGCGCCCGAGATCATCGTCAACAACGAGAAGCGCATGCTGCAGGAGGCCGTCGACGCGTTGTTCGACAACGGCCGCCGCGGTCGTCCGGTCACCGGACCGGGTAACCGTCCGCTGAAGTCGCTCTCCGACATGTTGAAGGGCAAGCAGGGTCGCTTCCGTCAGAACCTGCTCGGCAAGCGCGTCGACTACTCGGGCCGTTCGGTCATCGTGGCCGGCCCGACCCTCAAGTTGCACCAGTGCGGCCTGCCCAAGCTCATGGCCCTCGAACTGTTCAAGCCTTTCGTGATGAAGCGCCTCGTGCAGATCGAATACGCCCAGAACATCAAGAGTGCCAAGCGCATGGTCGAGCGACGCAACCCGCGTGTGTGGGACGTGCTCGAAGAAGTCATCCGCGAACACCCGGTGCTCCTCAACCGTGCACCCACCCTGCACCGTCTCGGCATCCAGGCGTTCGAGCCGGTGCTGGTCGAGGGCAAGGCCATTCAGATCCACCCGCTCGTGTGCGTGGCTTTCAACGCCGACTTCGACGGCGACCAGATGGCCGTGCACGTGCCGCTGTCGTCGGAAGCTCAGGCCGAGGCGCGTGTCCTCATGCTGAGCGCGAACAACATCTTGTCGCCGGCCTCGGGTCGCCCGATCGTCACCCCCACCCAGGACATGATCATCGGCGCGTTCTACCTCACGGCCGACGATCCGGGTGTGGTCGGTGAAGGTCGCGTGTTCCGTCACGTGTGGGAAGTGCTGAAGGCGCTCGAGGAGCGCTCGGTGCACATCCACGCGCGCATCAAGGTTCGCACCGGTTCGGGTGAGTCCCGTCAGGAGTTCGAGACCACTCCAGGCCGTCTGTTGTTCGAAGAGGCTCTGCCCGAGACGTACGTCGCTCGTTACGGACACGTCACCGAAGCCATCAAGAAGTCGGAGATGGGTGTGGTGGTCGAGCGTCTTTCCGACAACTACACCAACGCCGAAGTGGCCGACTCGCTCGACCGCATCAAGGCCATCTGCTACCGCTACGCGTCGCAGTCGGGTCTCACGGTGTCCATCGACGACGTGCGAACCCCGGCCGAGAAGAAGGGAATCCTCGATCGCGCCGAAGAGCAGGCGTCGAAGGTCGAGACCCAGTTCATGCGTGGCGTGATCACCGACGGTGAGCGTCGCCAGCAAGAGGTCCGCATCTGGACCGATGCCACCAACGACGTGCAGCGCGTGATGGTCGAGGCCTTCCGTGCCCAGCGCTTCAACCCCATCGACATGATGGTCGGATCGGGCGCTCGCGGAAACATGACGCAGATGCGTCAGATCGCCGGCATGCGTGGTCTGGTGGCCAACCCCCGTGGTGACATGATTCCCCGCCCGATCAAGAGCAACTTCCGTGAAGGCCTCGAGACCCTCGAGTACTTCATTGCCACGCCGGGCGCCCGTAAGGGTCTGGTCGACACCGCTCTGCGTACCGCCGACTCGGGGTATCTCACGCGTCGTCTCGTCGACGTGGCGCAGGAGCTGATCATTCGTCAGGAGGACTGCGGCACCAATCTCGGCATCTGGATCGAGAACGTGCAGGCCGACACCGCCAACCGTCGCGCCTATCTCGAGACCAAGTTGTACGGACGCGCGCTGGCTGCCGATGTCACCCTCGGTGACGGCACGGTCGCCGCGCGCAACACCATCGTCGACGACGACCTCATGGCCGCCTTGCGCGACGATGCCCAGACCACACGTGTGCGCGTGCGCTCGGTTCTCACCTGCGACGCCGAGATCGGTGTGTGCGCGATGTGCTACGGCCGTTCGCTCGCCACCGGTGCGCCGATCGAACTCGGTGAAGCGGTCGGTGTGATCGCCGCCCAGTCGATCGGTGAGCCCGGTACTCAGCTCACCATGCGTACCTTCCACACTGGTGGTGTGGCCGGTAAGGACATCGCCGGCGGTCTGCCCCGCGTCGTCGAACTGTTCGAGGCCCGTACTCCGAAGGGTTCGGCCCGTCTGGCTCGCGCCAGCGGTGTCGTGCGCATCGGTGAAGACGAAGGCAAGGGTCTGCCGGTCAACGTGGTCGAGGACTCGGGTGACGAGCATCAGATCGTTCTGCCCACCGGCAGCCGTCTGCTCGTTCGCGACGGTCAGGACGTGCAGGCCGGCGAGCCGATCACCGACGGTCCGTTCGATCCCAAGGAACTCCTCGAGATCAAGGGTGTGCGCGAGACGCAGCTCTACATCGTCGAAGAAGTTCAGAAGGTCTACCGCGACCAGGGTGTGTCGATCCACGACAAGCACATCGAGTTGATCGTGCGTCAGATGACCCGCCGCGTGAGCATTCAGGCCCAGGGCGACACCGGGTTCCTGCCCGGCGACCGCAAGGACCTGAAGACCTTCACCGACACCAACCGTCGGATGGTCGAGGAGGGCAAGCAGCCCGCCGAAGGCCGCCCCGAACTCATGGGCATCACCAAGGCCTCGTTGGCGACCGATTCCTGGTTGTCGGCGGCCTCGTTCCAGGAGACCACGCGTGTTCTCACCGAGAACGCCATCGAGGGTCGCCAGGACAGCCTCATGGGTCTGAAGGAGAACATCATCATCGGCAAGCTCATCCCGGCCGGTACCGGCATGATGCGCTACCGGGACTTCGGTATCGACGCCCCGGACTACATCCCGATGGAGACCTACCACAGCGGCTACGACGAGGATCTCCCGGCCACCCTGGCCGAGCGCCTCGACGCCGGCGATGCCTTCTCGGCCGATGCCTTCGCGGGCGACGCCGTCGGCGGCGGCTCACCGGAGAACTGACAGCCGACACCTGATCGAACCCGTTCCGTAGCCTTTTCGCAGGTTGTCGTCGTTCGGGGCTCGCTCGTAACATTCCAGGGTCCCTGATCCGGTCGGGTCGGGGACTTCGGGAGTCGTCCTCGACGGTCACCCGACTCACACCACGAAGAGGTTCCAGTGCCCACCATTCAGCAGTTGGTCCGTCAGGGCCGTAGCACCAAGTTCAGCAAGACCAAGACGCCGGCCCTCAAGGGTTCGCCGCAGCGTCGCGGTGTGTGCACGCGCGTCTACACGAACACCCCGAAGAAGCCGAACTCGGCTCTGCGCAAGGTGGCCCGTGTTCGCCTCTCGAGTGGTGTCGAGATCACGGCGTACATCCCGGGTGAAGGGCACAACCTTCAGGAGCACTCGATCGTTCTCGTGCGCGGTGGTCGCGTGCGCGACCTTCCCGGTGTTCGCTACAAGATCATCCGCGGCGCGCTCGACGCGGCCGGTGTGAAGAACCGCAAGCAGGCCCGCAGCCGTTACGGCGCGAAGCGCGCCAAGTGATCACGATCGTCGACAAGGAACAGGTGAACCGACATGCCGCGTAAGGGTCCCGCCCCCCGCCGAGAACTGCACCCCGATCCGGTGTACCGCTCGCTGCTCGTCACGCAGCTCATGAACAAGGTGATGCTGCGCGGCAAGAAGAGCATCGCCGAGAAGATCGTGTACGACGCGCTCAAGATCGTCGAGACCAAGTCTGGCGCCGAGCCGATCGCCACGCTGAAGCGGGCCATCGACAACGTTCGTCCGCCCCTCGAAGTGCGCAGCCGTCGCGTCGGTGGCGCCACCTACCAGGTGCCGGTCGAAGTGAAGCCCCGTCGGGCCAACACACTCGCCATCCGCTGGGTGGTCGAGTACGCCCGCGCCCGTCGTGAGAAGACGATGGCCGAGTGCCTCGCCAACGAACTGCTCGACGCCGCCAACGGCCTCGGTGCTTCGGTGAAGAAGCGCGACGACATGCAGAAGATGGCCGAGTCCAACAAGGCCTTCGCCCACTACCGCTGGTGATCGACTCGACCACCTGACATACCGTCATCCGCACCCCGGCTTCGCACCGGGGTGCGATCATGTCGGACCCACGACACGAACACGATTCTCGAAACCCCCCAACACCCGAACGAACACAGAAGGTAACGACGATGGCAAAGCGTGAGTTCCCCCTCGAGCGCACTCGCAACATCGGCATCATGGCCCACATCGATGCCGGCAAGACCACCACGACCGAGCGCATCCTGTACTACACCGGCAAGACCTACAAGATCGGTGAAGTGCACGAAGGCGCGGCGACCATGGACCACATGGCGCAGGAGCAGGAGCGTGGTATCACCATCACGTCGGCTGCCACCACGTGCGTCTGGAACAACCACCGCATCAACATCATCGACACCCCCGGACACGTCGACTTCACCATCGAGGTTGAGCGTTCACTGCGCGTGCTCGACGGTGCCGTCACGGTGTTCGACTCGGTGGCCGGTGTCGAGCCGCAGACCGAGACCGTGTGGCGTCAGGCCAACAAGTACAAGGTCCCGCGCATGTGCTTCGTCAACAAGATGGACCGCATCGGCGCCGACTTCTACCGCACCGTGCAGATGGTGAAGGACCGCCTCGAGGCCACGACCGCCGTGATCCACCTGCCGGTGGGTGCCGGTGGACCCGAGAGCAACAAGCCGTTCGCCGGTCTCGTCGATCTGGTGAAGATGAAGGCCCTCATCTGGCGCGACGAGGAACTCGGCGCGAAGTGGGACGAAGTCGACATCCCGGCCGACATGGTCGATCAGGCCAACGAGTATCGCGAGCAGTTGCTCGAGACCATCGCCACGTCCGACGACGAGTTCATGGAGAAGTACCTCGGCGGCGAGGAAGTCACCGAGGCCGAGATCAAGCGGGCCATCCGTAAGGGCACCCTCGCTTTCGACTTCGTGCCGATCCTGTGCGGTTCGGCCTTCAAGAACAAGGGTGTGCAGCCCATGCTCGACGCGGTCGTCGACTACCTGCCGAGCCCGCTCGACATTCCGGCCGCCGAGGGTGTGAAGCCCGGTGAAGCCGAAGAGCCCACCAGCCGACCGGCCGACGAGAGCGCGCCGTTCGCCGCCCTGGCGTTCAAGATCGTGGCCGACCCGTTCGGCAAGCTCACCTACTTCCGGGTGTACTCGGGCCAGATCAACAAGGGTGACGAGGTCTACAACTCCACCAAGGAGCGCAAGGAGCGTCTCGGACGCATCCTGCTGATGCACGCCAACCAGCGTGAAGACCTCGACATCGCCATGGCTGGTGACATCGTGGCCGGTCTCGGCTTCAAGGACACCACCACCGGTGACACGCTCTGCGATCGCAACGATCCGATCATTCTCGAGCGTATGGAGTTCCCCGAGCCGGTGATCCACGTGGCCATCGAACCCAAGACCAAGGACGACCAGGACAAGTTGGGCAAGGCCCTCAAGTCGTTGTCCGACGAAGACCCCACCTTCCGAGTGCGCACCGACGAAGAGACCGGCCAGACCGTGATCTCCGGAATGGGTGAGTTGCACCTCGAGATCCTCGTCGACCGCATGCAGCGCGAGTTCAACGTCGACGCCACCGTCGGCAAGCCGCAGGTCGCCTATCGCGAGACCGTCACCAAGACCGTCGAGCAGGTCGAGTACCGCCACATCAAGCAGTCGGGTGGTTCGGGTCAGTTCGCCGTCGTGAAGATCAACATGGAGCCGAACCCGGGCAAGGGTTACGAGTTCGTCGACAAGATCTCCGGTGGTCGCATCCCGCGCGAATACATCAACCCGACCAACCAGGGTCTGCAGAGCGCGCTCGACAACGGTGTGCTCGCCGGCTACCCCACGGTCGACGTGAAGGTCACCTTGGTCGACGGTCAGTACCACGACGTCGACTCGTCGGAAATGGCCTTCAAGATCGCCGGTCAGCAGGCGTTCCGCAAGGCCGCCGAAATGGCCAAGCCGGTACTTCTCGAGCCGATCATGGCCGTCGAAGTCGTGACTCCCGAGGAGTACATGGGCGACGTCATGGGCGACCTCTCGAGCCGTCGTGGACGTATCGAGGGCATGGAAGCCCGCGGCAACACCCAGGTCGTGCGTGCTCAGATCCCGTTGTCGGAGATGTTCGGTTACTCGACCGACCTGCGCTCCCGCACCCAGGGTCGCGCCACGTACACCATGCAGTTCCACAGCTACCAGCAGGTGCCGGAGGCCATCGCCACCGACATCGTGAAGCGGTCGCGCGGCGAGTGATCGCCAGAGGTGGCGGTGCCGTCCGGCACCGCTAGCCTCACCTACTCGGTCGTCCGCCTCGGCGGTCGCCCACCCCGAACCTTGACACCACGTGCCGAGCGCCAGCGCGGTACTCCACAAGAAAGAAGAGAGAAGCCATGTCGAAGGCGAAGTTCGAGCGTACGAAGCCTCATGTGAATATTGGGACGATGGGTCATATCGACCATGGGAAGACGACGTTGACGGCGGCGATTTCCAAGACGTTGGCTGATCGTGG
>JBDLRN010000069.1:0-5693 GCA_039800005.1 Actinomycetota bacterium
GATCATGCCCGGCCCCAATGAGACGGTCTCGGGAACGTCACGACAGGTGTGCAGATGATCGTCGACTTGGTGATCGACGTCGCGTCGGCGAACTTCCACGTCCCAGATCGACCGGTCATCATCCGCCGGACGGCGCGACCACATGTACGGGTCACCTCGGCCGATCATCGCCACCAGCGACTCCGCGGATGGATGACGGCGACGTTCGCGTTCGGCGAGCCACTCGAGGGTCGCCACGTGATGACTCGCCCGGCGGTGCCGTCGACGTCGCATCTCGTTGCGCCACAGTCGGCTGCGTCGACGGTGCACGAGGACCATCGAACCCCACGCGAGCACGGCCGCCACGAAGGCCGTGGCACCGAACAGAACGATGAGCGCGTGGCCGGTCACGGTGGCCACGATCGAACCGACTACCACGCCACTGATGAGCGGTGTCCACGCCGGCGAGCTGGGCGGCCGCGGTTCCTCGGGATCGGGCGTCTCGGCCGGTGGGATCGGAGCCGGGGGACCGTCGTCGATCACCGGCGGTCGATGGAAGGGCTGCAAGGTGGCGAGGCGCTCGGGACGAGTGGGCGGGCGGGAAATCACCGGGCGATCCGACCCGGCCGATCTCACCGCGACTCTCACCGACGAGCCGTACGCGACTCGACGACGAGCACACCGACCTGTGGTGAGACCACCCGAGTCCAGTCGGGCCATGACCAACCACGACATTCCCACCGCATCTGTCCATCCGACCATCGCCAGCCAGCGATTGGCGAGCCTCGGCTACACCGCCGACACGCGACCCGACGCCACACGTCTGCCCACGGCCACTCGACTCTGGCTCGACTGGGACGCACTGGCCCGTACCCGATCCAACGTTCGCCGAGCCAACGCCTGGGGCCTGCCCGGCGAGCCGGTTCGTCACCTCGACGACGTGCTCACCCGAGCCGGCTACGGCCAGTCGGTCACCGACGACGACTGCGACCACTACCTGTCGCTCCTCACCGGTGTGGCTCACCGCGACGAACTCGCCTGCCGCATCGTGGTGCAGCGAATCCTCCCCGGTCTGATCGCCATCGCCATCCGACGGGGTCGCATCGTCGACGGAGGGGCATCGTTCGCCCTCGATCAACTCGCGTCGGCCGCGTGGCTAGTGATCCGGTCCTACCCGATCGATCGTCGTCCGCGACGAGTGGCCGCCAACTTGTTGCGCGACATCGAGTATCAGGCGTTCGTTCGCGAGGCGCGCACCAAGCGGTCGCGCAGCGAAGTCGCCGCCGACAGTTGGACGATCGTCAACAGCGAGACGCTCGGAGCCACCCGAGGGCTGCCATCCCGTGGTGCGTCGACCGCGACCACCGACGACGATCCGGTGGCCGCCGCATCGGAACTCTCCAATCTGTTGCACGATCTCGAGCGCCTCGGTTTGCGAGACATGGATCGACGGGCGATCGACGAGATGCTGAGCGATCGGTTGAGTCCGGAGTCGGCCAAGTTGGAAGGCATCTCGGCCCGCGCCCTTCGTGATCGACGGGCGGCGGCGATCCGCCGTTCACAGGAGCTTCTCGGCATCACGCCATGCGGCGGTTCAACGCCGTAGACGAAGGCTGTTCGACACCACGAACACGCTCGACAAGGCCATGGCCAGACCGGCGAGCATCGGATTCATGAGACCGGCGACGGCGAGCGGCAGAGCCGCCACGTTGTAGGCGAAGGCCCAGAAGAGATTGGCCTTGATGATGCGCAGCGTGCGCCGACTGATGTGCAGTGCTTCGGGCACGAGCGACAAGTCGCCGCTCACGACAGTGAGATCGCCGGCTTCCATCGCCGCATCGGTGCCGGTTCCGAGGGCGATGCCGAGATCGGCGGCCACCAGTGCGGCCGCATCGTTCACCCCGTCGCCCACCATCGCCACGGTGCGACCGGCCGCCTGTAGTTCGCTCACGATGCTCAACTTGTCGGCGGGCAGAACTTCGGCGCGCGCGTCGTTCGGGTCGATGCCCACTTCACGAGCCACGTGACGGACGGCCGACCACGAGTCGCCGGAAGCGATCATCGGAGTGATGCCGAGTTCGCGAAGTCGGGCGATGGTGCGCGCGGCCTCGGGTCGGGGCTGATCGCGTACGACGAAGCGAACGACACTGCGACCGTCGACCTGACCTTCCACGATCGTCGCTCCGTCGTCGGAGTCACTCTGCGAAGCCCGGCGTACCGACACCAAGCGTCCATCGACGACGCCGAACACACCCACACCGGGTCGATTCTCGAAATCGGTCACCCGACTCGGGTCGACCGACACCCCACGAGCGCGTAGACCTTCGACGATCGCGCGCGCGATCGGGTGTTCACTGTTGGCCTCGAGAGCCGCGAAAGTCGAAAGATCGACCTCGGGAGATGCGTCGACGTCGACCAGTGTCATCACACCCGTGGTGAGAGTGCCGGTCTTGTCGAGCACCATGGTGTCGACCGCACGCGTGGCCTCGAGCACGTGGGCGCCGCGAATGATGATTCCCGAACGGGCCGCACGACCGGTGCCGACGAGCAGAGCCACCGGAGTGGCGAGGCCGAGCGCGCACGGACAAGCGATCACGAGCACCGACACCGCGGCGGCTAACGAGCGGTCGGTCTCGCCGGTCACGGCGAGCCAGCCGACGAGAGTGCCCACAGCAAGGGTGATCACGATGGGCACGAACACCGAACTGATGCGATCGGCCAGACGTTGCACCGGCGCCTTGCCGTCCTGGGCTCGTTCGACCAACCTGGCCATCTGCGCGAGCACGGTGTCGCGACCGATGCGCGTGGCTCGAACGAGTAGACGGCCGTTGGTGTTGAGAGTCCCACCGGTCACGTCGTCACCCACTTCGACATCGACCGGCACGCTCTCTCCGGTCACGAGACTGCGATCGATGGCACTGCGGCCGTCGATCACCACACCGTCAGTGGCCACTTTCTCACCCGGTCGTACGACGAACACTTCGCCCACACCGAGCGCACCGATCGGGATCTCGGTTTCCACACCGTCCCGCCACAGCACGGCTGACTTGGCGCCCATGGTGGCGAGCGCACGCAACGCACTCCCTGCTTTCTGACGGGAGCGAAGTTCGAAGAAACGACCGGCCAGGATGAAGGCAGTGAGCGTCGTGGCCACCTCGAGGTAGATGTCGTGATGTTCGGTCGCACCGTGAGCGTGGGCCGAGGAAGATCGTGGGAACAGGCTCATGTCCATCGTCATGCCGATGGTTCCGGCCCCGCCGAAGAACAACGCCCACAGACTCCACACGCTCGCCGCGATCACACCGAGCGACACGAGGGTGTCCATCGTGGTCGTGCGGTGGCGGGCGTTGCGCCATGCGGCCCGGTGGAACGGCAGAGCCGACCAGGTGACGACTGGCGCCGCCAAGGCCAGTGACACCCACTGCCAGCCGCCGAACTGCAACGACGAGATCATCGACATCACCATCACCGGCACGGCACCGATCGTCGCCACGACGAGACGGCGTCGGATGTCGACAACGTGCGCATCGGTGGCGATCTCGGTGGTCGAACGATCGTCGTCGCCTGTCGACACGGCGACGGCGCCGTACCCCATGTCGTCGACGGTGCGCGTGAGGACGTCGAGCGACACGAGCGAGGCGACCGACTCGTCGACGTGCACGGTGGCCTTCGACGTGGCGTAGTTGACGGTGGCCGACACGCCGTCGAGACGATTCAGCTTCTTCTCGATCCGGGCCGCGCACGCGGCGCAGGTCATGCCGGTGACGGCGAGAACGACCGGCTCGATGGACGTTCCGTCAGCCGTTGACGGCTTCGAATCCTGCTTCGTCGACGGCATCGACGATCGCCTTCCATTCAACCGGGGATTCGCTGGCCACGACGACCTGCTTGGTGTCGAGGTCGACGTCGACCGACGTGACGCCGACGATCTTGGTGAGTTCGGAGGTGACCGCCTGCTTGCAGTGACCGCACGTCATGCCGGGGACCGAGAACGTGGTCGTGCTCATGCCGTCATTCAACCAGTCGGGTCAGCCGTTCGGACGTTCGGTGAACACCGCCGACCGTTTGTCGAGGAAGGCACGAATTCCCTCTTGTGCATCGGGCGAGACGGCGGCCCGCGCCATCACCTCGGCGGCGTATCCGTAGGCGCCACTTTGTTCGAGGCCGATCTGCGCATAGAACGCCTGTTTGCCGAGCGCCTTCGACATCGCCGAACCCCGAATCGCCCGACTCACGAGATCGAGAACCGCGTCGTCGAGTTCGGCATCGGGCACCACACGGTTGACGAGTCCCCATTCGGCAGCGGTACGAGCGTCGATCGGATCTCCGGTGAACGCCATCTCGAGCGCCCGTTTGCGACCGATGTTCCGCGACACCGCGACGAGCGGCGTGTGACAGAAGAGGCCACCCTTTCCACCTGGCAATGCGAAGGCCGCTGATTCGGCGGCCACCGCCAGATCGCACGATGCGACCAATTGGCAGCCGGCCGCGGTGGCGAGGGCGTGCACCTTGGCCACGACCACCTGCGGAATCTCCTGCACCAGATTCATCATCTGGGTGCACACGTCGAACAAGTGGCGAGTCGTGTCGAGATCGGCCCCGGCCATGTCGGCGAAGTTGTGACCGGCCGAGAACACGGGCCCGTTGGCGGCGACGATCACCGCATCGGCGTCGCTCTCGGCCGCGTTCTGCAGCGCGTCGATGATCTCGAGCATGGTGGGAAGCGACAGTGCGTTGCGCTTCTCGGGTCGATCGAGGACGATCGTCGTGATCGGCCCGTCGGTCGAGATCGTGATCGATTCGTACGTCGGCTCCGTGCTCATGGGGTCAGTCTTCCAGGCGCAATCGGCCACATCGGCCGATTGACGTGGATTCCGTACCCGACTTCGGCATACTGACGGAGACGTTCGTCGCTCGCGGCGAATTCGAGTTGGCGTGTGACTCGTCCGCCCCATGGCGTGACGGAGGCTTCCTCAGTCGGGTTCGGTCGGCACCCTTTGCCGCCACCACAAGGAGTTTCCCCACATGTCCCCCACCTTCTCCGACCTCGGCGTGCCCGAGGCCGTGGTCACCGTGCTGAACAAGAACGGCATCACGTCACCTTTCCCGATCCAGCAGGTCACCCTGCTTGACTCCCTCGCCGGCCGTGACATCCTCGGGCGCGGTCGCACCGGTAGCGGCAAGACCCTCGCCTTCGCCCTGCCCGTCGTGGTTCGTCTGGCGGCGAGCAAGCAGCGTCCCGGCCGCGGAGTACCGCGCGCGCTCGTACTCGTGCCCACACGCGAACTCGCCCACCAAGTGGCCGCCACGTTCGAACCCATCGCACGCGCCTTGCGTCTGTCGCACACCGTGATCCACGGAGGAGTCGGCCAGGGTCCGCAGGCGAACGCTCTGCAGCGCGGCGTCGACATCGTGATCGCGTGTCCGGGTCGACTCGAAGATCTGATCGAACAGCGTCTGTGCTCGCTCGGTTCGATCGACATCACCGTGATCGACGAAGCCGATCACATGGCCGACCTCGGATTCCTGCCCGCCGTGAAGCGCTTGCTCGATCGCGTTCCGAAGAAGGGTCAGAAGATGCTCTTCTCGGCCACCCTCGACAACGGTGTGAACGTGCTCATCGATCGTTATCTGCACGACCCGGTCAGCCACTCGGTCGATTCGGCGGAGTCGCCGGTTCCCAAGATGGACCATCACGTGTTCCGCGTGTCGCG
>JBDLRN010000070.1:0-6574 GCA_039800005.1 Actinomycetota bacterium
ACCAGCTCGCCGCGACCACCGAGAAATGGTGTGGGGAACTGCGTGGAGTAGCGACCGGCCGCCTGGAACTCGAAAGGAGCTCCCAGCGCGTCGCCGACGGCGGCGCCGATCAGACAGCCCAGGGCCCGTTGGCGGGTCGGGTGGTCCAGGTGGTCGCCATCGACCGGAGCGAACGCGGCGCGAGCGATGTCGTGGTTGGCGGGATCGATGTGGAAGGGGCGAAGCGAGTGCATGGTCATCGCTCCCCGCAACGTACGGGAATGGGCCAAGTGTGATCGATCACACCAACGGGCAGAGCTCACGTTCTGCGTCCCACCGGGATCCACCCGAGTCCGTTCAGGAAGGAAGATCATGAAATCCACCAGAAAACCCCGCCCTCTCGTCCTCCTCGACGTCGACGGCGTCATCAACGATCTGGGTGCGCTCTACGCCGCACCCGACGCGAGCACTCACGACGTCGTGCGATCGCACGGCTTCCGGGTCGTCATCCCGAAGTACATGCCGGTTCTCGTTCAGTGGTTGTGCAGTGTGGCCGACGTCCACTGGTGCACGACCTGGCGGCATCGTGCCAACGACGAGATCGCCACCCATCTGGGCATTCCGACCCTGCCCGTCGTCGACGACGGCACGAAGGACCGTCACACCAGTTGGAAGGCGGCCGCCGCCCGCGATCTCGCCGCGGCCGCGCTCGCCGAAGGGCGTCGCGTCGTGTGGATCGAGGACTTCTACGGAGACGCTCCTCGCGCCCAGATGCCGAAGGGAGTGGAGTTCGTCGACACGGCCCTCGACGACCCTTTCGACGCCATGGGCGCCGTGCTCAGCGTCGACATGATTCCCGAGTGGTTGTGGGCTCTCGACGAGACACCCCGCACGACACCGGGCAGCTCGAGTGACTCGTCGGGTCACACTCCGAAGGCGGCCTGAGTCATGAGTGCGACGATGAACTACGTGCCCGCCGATCTGCCGGCCGATGTGCAGTGGGGCTTCACCCGCGAGGGCCTGTACGCCCTCGTTCATCACGGACATCCGATCGCCCACTCGCGAGGATCCGCCCAGAAAATGATGGCGACCTACTGGACCGGTCTCACGTGGCAGCAGGCGATGGGGCTGGTGTCGAAGACTGGTGTGTTCGTCAAGCGGGGCAACTCGTTCCTCGGGCTCGATGTGGCCGATCACGTGAAGGAGTTGCATCTCCTGATCGGCGGCGAACACCGTGTCGTCGAACTCGCCGAACACGAGGTGACTCCGACCAAGCCGATCTGGGCCGGCGCATCCGTGCTGACTGCGGTACGTCCGAGTGACGTGGCGACCGAGGGTCGACGTCGACGCCTGGCTCTGAAGATCCTCGGGAGTCTCGGCGCTCGAGATCGGCGCGACGGCGAGTCGACGGGAGCGGCGACATGAAGATCTTCTACGACGCGAAGTACAACCTCACCGGAGTCTCGTTCGACACCACACGCAAGGCGTCGTGTATCGCTCGCTCGCTAGGTGACGATCCGATCGAGGGTGTGGAGCTTCTCTCGCCCCGGCCGGTGACATGGTCCGACTTGGCGAAGATTCACTGCCCGAAGTTCCTCGAGGCACTGCGGACCGGAGAGCCTCGAGACGTCGCCGAAGGGGCGGGGTTGGGTTGGGACGAGGCATACGCGGTGGCCATTCGGTGGTCGACGGGTGGGCTGTGCGACGCCGTGATCGAGGCCCTCGAGAGCAAAGGGATCGCAGGCTCGCTGTCGTCGGGGCTTCACCACGCACATCGTTCGCGGGCCGAGGGATACTGCTCGGTGAACGGCCTTGCGATGGCGGCCGTCGTCGCTGTCGAACGGGGCGCCCGTCGAGTGCTCATTCTCGATCTTGACGCGCACTGCGGTGGAGGAACGGCCGAGATCATCGAAGCGTGGCCCCAGATCGAGCAGGTCGACGTCTCGGTGATTCCCTTCGACACCTATACGCCTCGCGCGGATGCTCGTTTGATTCTCGCCACGTCGCTCCGTGACGGCGACGACTATCTCGACATCGTCCAAGGAGCGCTCGAGGAGATCGCCGATCCCGAGTCGATCGATCTCGTGATCTACAACGCCGGGATGGATCCGGCCAGAACGGCCGGCGGCGTGCCACAGATCGACGTCGAGGTCATGCGGCGCCGCGAGGAGTTGGTCTTTGGTTGGGTGCGTTCCCATGGCTTGCCCGTTGCGTGGACTCTCGCCGGCGGCTATTCGCGGGGCGCATCGATGGAGCACGTCGTCGATCTTCACCGGCTCACCATCGAAGCGGCTGTCGCTCGCACAGTTTCGTCGACCTGATCACAGCCGTCGACGTCCCGTCCGTTCTTCGAACACATCCCCACGCGACTGAAAGGAGTCACGTCATGAAACCCACCGTCACGTACGGTTCCACGCTCGTCAGCAAAGGACGAGAGAACGAGGTCGAGATCTTGCTCGAGCTCACCGCCCCCGACGCCCCCACGTCCGAGCGTCAGCCGCTCGACGTCGTCGCCGTGATCGATCGATCCGGATCGATGAGCGGCGAACCACTGCAAGCAGTTCTTCGAGCGGTTGCACAACTCCTTCGCCTGGCGGGTCCGAACGACCGCATCGGAGTCGTGGTGTTCGACACCAACGTGCAGACGATCGTTCCGCTCGAGCGTCATGCCGACGTCGAAGCCGTCGCTCAGCGGGTGCTCGCGGTGCACTCGGGAGGTTCCACCAATCTGTCCGGCGGCTGGCTGAAGGCCATGTCGATCCTCGAGGAGTCGGGTCGGGTCGAGGCTCTCAAGCGCATCGTGCTGCTCACCGACGGTCACGCCAACGTCGGCTTGTCGACGGTCGAGGTGTTCGCCCCGGCCGTGGTGGCCGGTCGCGTGAAGGGGATCACCACGTCGTGCATCGGATTCGCCGATGGCTACGACGAGGAGTTCCTCGCCGCAGTGGCCGACGCCGGTTCGGGCAACGACTACTGGTGCGCCGGCCCCGATCAGGCCATGCAGGTGTTCACCGACGAGTTCAACGGTCTGGCCACTGTCGTCGCTCAGAACCTGGAGGTTGTGTTGGCTCCCACTCACACGGTTCGCAAGGTGAAGGTGCGTCACGACTTCCCGGTCGAAAAGCTCGACGAGCGATGCCTCCGTGTCTCGCTCGGGGATTCTTACGGTGGCGAGACGCGCAAGCTCCTCGCCACCTGGAAGTGTCATCCGCGCGAGGCGCTCGGCCTGGTCGAACTCGGGGAGATCACGGTGAAGTGGGTATCGGTCGTGGGCGAGCCGGTGAGTCATGCGGTCACCATTCCCGTGTCGGTCAAGGTGGTCGAGAATGCGTCGACCGTCACCGACCCTGACGCATCACCCGAGGTTCTGCGGATGGCCGAATTGATGCGCGCCGAGCGGGCACGTCGCCGGGCCCGCCGGGCCGCCGACGCCGGCGACTTCCAGGGTGCTCAGGCCTTTCTGGTGGTCGCCGACGCTGCGTTCAACTCCCTCGGAATGGCCGACGAACTGTCGGTCGTGCGCGAGGACTTGATGTCGCTCCGTTCGAACACGTGGTCACCTACGCAGTCGAAGCGGGCCTTCTCGCGGAGTCGCAGCATCAACAAGGGTCGTAAGTCGAACTACGACGATCCGAGTCAGTCGGGTTCGGACGACGACAGCGTGCGATAAGCGGAGCTGTCCTTGGCGGAATTCGCCGAGACACCGCAGAGATGGGCGAGTGCGTCCTTCCCGATCATGGTGAGGGACCACATCGCCCGACTCGCACCGATGTACACGAGTTGTTCGCGAGGCTCGTCGGAATTGTCGACGATGATCACGGCCGCCTTCTCGAGACCCTTTCCGCGATGGATGGTCTCGCAGAGGGCGGCCTCCTCGTTGCGGTCCTCCCACCGGACGAGTGGAAGAACGGACTTGCCCTCCTCGGTGGACATCAGCCGATCGCGCAGGTCTCGATTCGCCGTCAGCACTGCGATCTGGCTGAAAGGAACACCATGGAGTGTGGTGAGCATCTCGAGGGTCGTCGCCACGTGTCGGCGAATCTCTTTCATGCCACCGGCGTGCCAGTGGAGCACCGGGAACGTGCCGAGCGCGTTGGGCATGGGCTTGGGTCCGCCGAGCCGATGCACGACTTCGGCCACCGGTTTGGCCGAGCGAAGGTTGTACTCGAGCGGCAGGCTCACCACGCCGTCGGGTTCACGCCAGTCGTTCACGTAGATGTCCTGCGAGGGATCGGCGACGAGCAACACGCGTTGCGGCCCGTTCGGATCGAGGAGCATCTCGATCGACGGCAGCCAGTGATGCCGCATGTCCTGAAACTCGTCGATGATCACCGTGTCGAATGGCGTTCCGATGCGGTCGGCGTGCTCGAGGAGCATCTGGGTGGGTACGTGCCCCCAGTACTCCTCGCCGGCCCCCTCGGGAACGTCGAAATCGGCGTACGGTTCGATGAGTCGTCGAACGATGTCGTGGTAGGTGCCGACCATGACCGAGGTGCCCTCGAGCTGACGCGTGAGGTGATCGGCGATCGGTTTGTTGAAGCAGATCAGACACGTGCGCTCTTCGCGCTCGGCGGCTCGCCGAGCCCACTCTTCGATCAGCCACGTCTTGCCCGTGCCGGCGCCACCGGTGATCAGAACGCGCCGATTCTTGTCGAGGTTGGCGAGGTTCATGATGTGACTTCGAGTCATGTCGTCGATTCGCCGCAGCGCGACCGGAGCGAGACCGGCGTCGCGCGAGTCGAGCGTGATCTGCGGATGCAGCGCGTGCAAGAAACGAGCCATCACCTCGGGAGAGAGGAACTTGTTGTTCGGATGGGCGAGTTTGGCCAGGGCTTCGGTCGGTGAACTCAACTCGTTGTGACTGAACACGATCTCCTGTGGTGCATCGGGACCGAGTCCGATGTCGGGCACATTTGCCACGTCGGGGAAGGCGAAGATCTGCTGCAGAAACGGTACGGGCACGCGAACCTTGCTGAGGCGCTTCAAGAGGATGCGTTTGTTACGAGCTGCCTGCTCGGGTGGAGACTTCTTCATCTCGTGGTCGTACTGGTACCACTTGTTGTTCTCCACGCGGATCTTGCCGCCCTTCACCTCCACGACGAAGGCGCCGGCCTCGGCCGACACCAGAACGAGATCGATTTCGCCGTCCTGACCGTCGTCGACAATCGGAACCGAGGGGATCACGAACCAGGAGTCGTCGAGGCCCTCGAGGAACGCCTGACAGACCCGTTGTTCGGAGTGGGGAAGCTTGGTGAGGTCGAGATCGGCCGGGAGCAGGGTCGCCATGGGTGCATTGTCCCAGGTCGGGGAGCCGTGCAACACCCCTTTGTCATATTGGGTCCATGAACGGAGAACAGAAGCGAACTCCCATGGGAGGGGCCGTGTAGGCACCGCGCAAACAGTGTGACCGGTCCTGGTCGGCCGTGTCACAGAACCCACCCCTGAGTTCGTTTCATCCATCTCCGTCCCGAGGGACGCCGTCCAAAGGAGGCCATCGCCAACACCCAACCGAAACACCGTCCGACCGATCCCATCGTCCACGAGGAGGACCCCGCCATGCCCACCGCTCTCATTTCTTCCGACCTCCCTGCGTGGCAGGTCGACCGCTATGTCCAAGCGGTGCGCGACGAGGTCGTCCGTGCGATGGTGAAGCGTCACGGACGATTCGACGCCGACGACATCGCGTCCGACATCATCGTCAAGTTGTTCGCTCGGATCGACGAGTTCATGGAGCGCTACCCCAACCCGGTGGTGTTCGCTCGTGCGGTGTGCGGCAACGGAGCGGTCGACTTCTTCCGCAAGGAGAACGCACAACGCGGGGCGGGTGCTCGCAACAAGCGAGCGATCGTCAGTGGCGACGCGCCGCAGGCCGACACCGGTCTCTGCTTCTTCGACGTCCACGACGAAGAAGGCGCCGACATCGCCGACGTCGTGGCCGACGATCTCGAGCGTCGGTATCGCTGGGCCGAGATCGCCCTCGGTATTCCCGCCGACGAGTGGGAGGCGGTGCGCCTCACGTGTGTCGAGGGCTACACCGATGCCGAAGCGGCAGCCGTCGTCGGGGTCACTCGCGAGTGCCTCAACCGCCGCAAGAATGCCGGGAAGCGGCGAATCAAGGAGTTGCTGGCATGACCCGTGGTGAGAAGGCGGCCGACAAGGCGGAGGTACGTCTCCGCTATCGGCCGTCGGCCGATCAGCTGATCGGTGAGATCGCCGTCGACCATCTCGTCGAACTCGGCAACGAGGTCGTCGACGAACTCGACGCCGATACCAGCATCACTTGGGCTCGATCGTCGGGCACCTCGACACCCGAGTTCGTCCTGGCGTCGTTCTCGATCATCGGGGCCCGCCGACGTTTCCGCGAGACGCCACCAACGTTTCTGCCCGGGTCGATCTGGTCGGCGGTGACCGCCATGTTCGCATCCACCCCGGCTGCCCCGTCCGGATCACTGGCCCGACTCGAAGCCAAGTCCGAAGCACGACTGGTCGTGTCGATCGCCGATCTGCGTCGGCCGGCCGATCTCCTGCGATCCGACACTTCCGACGTCTCCTCGGCGCGGGCTCTGGCGTCGTCACTGCGCAGCTTGAGTTCGTC
>JBDLRN010000071.1:0-4647 GCA_039800005.1 Actinomycetota bacterium
CCCGGAGTCGATGGCGCCGGTGGTGTTCGTGCTCCTCTGGAGCACGGGGTTCATCGTGGCGAGGTATGGCACGCGCGATGCCGGCCCGCTCACGTTCTTGTTCGTCCGCATGGTCGTGGCATCGGCCGTGCTGTGGGTGTGGGCGGCGGTCACCGATGCGCCGCGATTGTCACGTCGCGACGTGTGGTGGGCGGCGGTTGCTGGTCTCGGACTGCACGCCGTGTACCTCGGTGGCGTGTTCGTGGCGTCCGACTGGGATCTGCCGTCGGGACTGTCGGCTCTCATCGCCGGATTGCATCCGGTCGTGACGTCGGTGGCGGCATTGGTGTTGTTGGGCGAGCAACTCACGCGTCGACAGTGGATCGGAGTCGGTCTCGGTGTCGGGGGAGTGGCGGCGGTCGTGGTCGACCGTCTCGACGCCGGCGTCTCGGGCATCACCGCCGGCGCCCTGATCGCCATGGTGGTGTCGGTGCTCGGTATGGCGGCCGGAACGCTCGTTCAGCGAGCCAAGGGCGGCACGATGCCCTTGTTGCGCGGCACGGCGGTGCAATACGCGTCGGCGGCAGTGGCGCTCGGTGTGGGGTCGATCGCCTACGAGGGATTCGAGGTGCAGTCGACGGCGCAGTTCTGGTGGTCGCTCGCCTGGGCGGTGGGCGTGTTGTCGATCGCCGCGGTGTTGATCATGTTGTGGCTGCTGCAGCGTCGGGCAGCCGTGCGAGTGAGCAGCCTGTTCTTCCTCACTCCCGCGCTCAGCACGGTGGAAGGCGCGATCCTGTTCGGCGAACGTTTGGGCGTGCTGGCGGTGGTCGGTCTGGCCGTGGCCCTGTCGGGCGTGGCCCTCGTGACCCTCACCCCCCGTTCCCCCTAACCGGTGTTCTGGTGAGGAATTTTCACCGTATAGGTGAAGATTGCGCACCAGATTTTCGGACGCTGCGTGAGCACGGAGTATCTGGCGCGTCTTTTCGACCTATACGGTGAAAATTCCTCACCAGAACACCGGGGTCAGCCGGTGTAGCGCTTGTCGGCGAGGTCGAGAACCTCGTCGATGATGGCGATGCCTTGCCGCATCTCCTCGTCGGAGGTCGTGAGCGGCGGCACCACGTGCATGCGGTTGAAGTGCGTGAACGGCCACAGTCCGCGCGCCTTGCACGCACCGATGAGTTCGACCATCGGTGCGTTGGCCTCTCCGGCGGCGTTGAACGGCACCAGCGGCTCGCGCGTGGCGCGATCCTTCACGAGTTCGATGGCCCAGAACACGCCGAGACCGCGGACGTCACCGACGCTCGGGTGCTTGTCCTTCAACTTCTGAAGTTCCGGGCCGATCACGTCGCGGCCGAGATGGCGCGCGTGATCGATGATTCCCTCTTCTTCGAAGATGTTGATGCTCGCCACCGCCGAGGCGCAGGCCAGCGGATGTCCGCTGTAGGTGAGGCCGCCCGGGTACTGACGCTCCTTGAAGGTGTCGGCGATGCGACGGCTGATGATCACGCCGCCGAGCGGGATGTAGCCGGAGTTGACGCCCTTGGCGAAGCAGATGAGATCGGGGGTGACGCCCCAGGCGTCGACGGCGAACCATTCACCGCAGCGGCCGAAGCCCGACATCACTTCGTCGGCGATGAACACGATGCCGAACTCGTCGCAGATCGCGCGCACGCCGTCGAGATAACCCGGCGGCGGCACCAGGATGCCGTTGGTGCCGACCACGGCCTCGAGCATGATGGCGGCGATCGTCTGCGCACCTTCCACCATGATCACGTCGCGCAGGTGTTGCAGGGCGCGCTGCGACTCTTCGATCTCGTCGCTCGAGTGGAACGCCGAGCGATAGGGGTAGGGCCCCCAGAACTTGACGACACCGGGAATACCGGGCTCGCTCGGCCAACGACGCGGATCGCCGGTGAGTTGGATCGCACCACCGGTGGCACCGTGATAACTGCGGTAGGTGGTGAGGATCTTGTGGCGACCGGTGTGCAAACGGGCCATGCGGATGGCGTTCTCGGTGGCTTCGGCGCCGCCGTTGGTGAAGAACACCATGTCGAGATCGCCGGGCGCGCGCTCGGCGATGAGTCGCGCTGCTTCGCTGCGTGCGTCGTTGGCGTGGATGGGGGCGATGGTGCACAGGCGCGCGGCCTGTTCCTGAATCGCCGCCACCAACTTGGGGTGCTGGTGGCCGATGTTCACGTTGACCAACTGGCTCGAGAAGTCGAGGTAGCGGTTGCCCTGGTCGTCCCAGATCCACGACCCCTCGGCGCCGGCCACCACGATCGGGTTGATCATTCCCTGGGCCGACCACGAATGGAACACGTGGGCGCGGTCGTTCACGAAGGCGTCGGAAGGACGGGTCTCGAGGCTGGTCATGGCGTCAGATTATTCGTTACACGCCGAGGTGAACAGACCTCTCTTCGTAACAGGACAAAGCGTTGTCGCGCCGTCGGCGAGGGTTGCTACGGTCGCACTCATGGGAGAGCGCGTCAGCTTCACGTCGAACGGTGGAACGTGCGAGGGCTACCTCGCCGATGGCGGTGGTCCGGGGGTCATCGTCATTCAGGAATGGTGGGGTCTCGTCCCACACATCGAGGACGTGGCCGATCGCTTCGCAGCCGCCGGGTACACCGCCCTGGCCCCCGATCTGTACCACGGAAAGGCGTCGTCGGAGCCCGACGAGGCCGGCAAGTTGATGATGGCCATGAAGTTGGGCGAGGCGGCCAAGGATCTGACCGGTGCCGTCGACTATCTGCAACAGCGAACCGGCCACGCCAAGGTCGGGGTGGTCGGCTACTGCATGGGTGGCGGACTCACTTTGGTGCTCGCCACCTTGCGACCCGACGCCGTGGCCGCTGCCGCGCCGTACTACGGCGTGATCCCGTGGCCCGATGCCCAGCCCGACTGGTCGAAGCTGTCGGCCAGGGTGGTGGGCGAGTACGCCGAGAACGACGGGTTCGCCGGACCTGACGCGGTGCGCACTCTCGAGTCGCAGTTGAAAGGTCTCGGCAAGGATGTCGCGTTGCACATCCACGCCGGTGCCGAGCACGCGTTCTTCAACGACACGCGCCCCGACGTGTACGACGCGGCCGCGTCGAAGATCGCTTTCGCCCGCACTCTCGATCTGTTCGCAAACACCTTGAGGTGAGCGACGTGGAGCCGGTGTTCAGCCGGTCACGCAGATGTCGACGGCCGAACCGTCGCACAACGCGCGGAAGGTGAACGCGTCGACCACCCCATCGGGTGTGAGTTCGACGTTGCGCTGGAAGGCAGCCACTGCTTCGGCGGTCGAGCGACCGAATTTGCCGTCGGGAATCACGTCGAAGCCGTTGGCGCTCAACAGGTTCTGTACGAGGCGGACCGTGTCGCTCTGATTGCACAGCTCGACCGGTAGATCGGGCCCGGAATCGACGAAAGAGTCGCACTCGGGAAAGGTCGGACCGAGTGCGGCGGTGTCGCTCGGTGCCGCCGCCAGCGGCTCGTCGCTCACGGCGGAGGTGGTGGTGGGTGCCACGGTCGTGGTGGTCGTGGCCGGAAGAGTGACGGTGACCAGGTTGGTGCGGGATTCGTCGTCGCCGAAGACCGTCGTGCCGAGCAGAACGCCGACGAGCAGTCCGGCAACGGCACCGATGCCGACTCCGGTCCACTTCGGCGCCACGCTCACGCGCGTCACCTTATGTCGTCCCGCTCGGAGCGTGACGGTTCAGCCGAGCGCGTCGATGGCCGCCTGCACGGCGAGCACGCGACGCGCGTTGTCGACGTGCAGGTTCTCGATCATGCGTCCGTCGACGGTGATCACGCCGCGCCCGTCGGCCTGCGCTTCGTCGAAGGCGGCGATCACGCGCTGCGCGTAGTCGACGTCGGTCGCCGTGGGCGCCCAGACTTCGTTGCAGATGTCGACCTGGCCGGGATGGATGAGGGTCTTGCCGTCGAAGCCCATCTGCGCACCTTGTTCACACTCGGCACGGAAGGCGTCGAGATCCTTCACGTCGTTGAACACGCCGTCGAGGATCACCTTGCCGGCCTCTCGCGCGGCGAGCAGTGCCGTGGCGAGGTGGGGGAGCAGTGGAGCGCGGCCCCGCACCTGAGTGGCGCGCAACTCCTTGGCGAGGTCGTTGGTGCCCATCACGAGGGTGGCCACCCGCGGATGCGCGGCGATGGCGCGCACGTCGAAGATCGCAGTGGGTGTTTCGACCATGGCCCAGACGGTCATGGAGTCGGGCGCGCCGGCCTCGGTGAGTCGGCGCGACACTTCGTCGAGAGTGGCCACCGAATCGATCTTCGGGATCACGACGGCCGAAGCTCCCGAGGTGGCGGCCGCGGCGATGTCGTCGGCTCCCCACTGCGTGTCGAGTCCGTTGCAGCGAATGGTGATCTCGCGTCGGCCGTACTCGCCACTACGGGCGGCCGCGACGGCATTCGCGCGGGCGGCCGGTTTGGCGTCGGGGGCCACTGCGTCTTCGAGGTCGAAGATCAAGCAGTCGGCCGGAATCGTCTTGGCCTTCTCGAGGGCCTTCTCGTTCGACGACGGCATGTAGAGCGCCGAGCGGCGCGGACGGAGATCGGACATGATCACTCCTCAGAATCCGTAGGCCTGAGCCAGCTCGGGGTCGCGAGCGGCGAGCTCGCGAGCCAACTGCACGACGACCTTGCACTGCTTGACCGAGG
>JBDLRN010000072.1:0-34651 GCA_039800005.1 Actinomycetota bacterium
CCGACCTCTTCACGGTACTCTCGTCACGTGCGCATCTTGTACCAATACCCCGACGCCATCGGGCCGGACGCCGACATGTTGGCCGCCGGATCGGTTGCCGAGGTCGCGCGCGAAGTCGAGCTTGCTGGGCTGGACGGCCTCGCGTTCACCGAACATCCGGCGCCGAGCGCCAAGTGGTTGTCGGCCGGCGGTCATCAGACACTCGATCCCTTCGCCGCTCTCGCGCACGCGGCGGCCGTCACCTCGCGTATTCGCCTCTTCACGTATCTGTCGGTGGTGGCGTATCGCAATCCGTTCATGTTGGGCAAGACCGCGGCGTCGGTCGATCTGTTGTCGCAAGGTCGACTCGAACTCGGACTCGGGGCCGGGTACCAGAAGGCCGAGTTCTTCGCCCTCGGTGTCGACTTCGACAGCCGTAACGATCGCATGGACGAGACCCTCGACCTTCTGCCGCGTTACTGGACGGGGGAGCCGGTCGCCCACCGCGGACTCGACTTCGAGGCGCGCGATGCGATCTGTCGTCCGCGCCCGGTGCAGCAACCCGTCCCGATCTGGATCGGCGGCAACTCGCGCCTGTCGTTGGAGCGGGTGGCGCGAGGCGGCTTCGGCTGGATGCCGATGATGACGCCGGCCGTGGTGTCGGCCACCACCCGGACGGCCCACATCGGGTCGGCTGCCGATCTGGCGGCCAAGGTTCGCCAGTTGCGTGATCTGACCGAGGGGCGTGCGGTCGAGGTGCTCGTCAGCTACCTCGACCACGAGGCCACCACCCCGGGTGCGCCGGTCGAAAAGCATCGGCAGGCCATCGGCGAGTTGGTCGATGCCGGTGCCACCTGGATCGGTCTCACCCAACCGTCGTCGTCGCTGGCTCACACCACCGACGCCATCGCCCACGTCGCCGCCTCGTACCGCTGAGAGTCGCCCTCGCTACAGTCGAGACATGGCTTTCGATCCCTCGGTCCGTTTTCCTGCGTTCGTCTTCACCAACGACGAGAGCGGAGGCCACCGCGAGGTGCAGCAGATCGGACTCGACGGCATCGCGCCCGAGGGCGTGTTGATCGAAGTCGAGTACTCGAGTGTGAACTACAAGGACGGACTGGCCGCCACTGCGACCGGGAAGGTCGCGCGAATTTCGCCGATCATTCCGGGTATCGATCTGGCGGGTCGCGTGGTCGACCCGGCCGGCTCGTCGTTCCGTGAAGGTGATCCGGTGATCGCGCACTGCTACGACATCGGCGTGTCGGCGCACGGCGGTTTCGCGCAGTTCTGTCGCGTTCCGGCCGAGCACATCATTCCCATGCCGTCGGGTCTCACCTCTCGAGAGGCCATGGTCATCGGAACCGGCGGTTTCACCGCTGCGCTCAGCATCATCGCTCTCGAAGACTGGGGGCTCACGCCCGATCAAGGACCGGTCCTCGTCACGGGCGCCACGGGAGGCGTGGGAAGCATGGCGGTCACGATGCTGGCCGGACGCGGGTACCACGTGGTGGCGAGTAGTGGAAAGAAGGAGCAGGAGGGCTACCTGCGCGGTCTCGGCGCGAAGGACGTGATCGATCGTTCGGTGCTCTCCGACGAGGACCCCCGACCGCTGCAGTCGATGGAATACGCCGGTGCGGTCGACTGTGTGGGTGGCACCACGCTGGCCAATCTGTTGAAGCGACTGAAGTACGGCTCGGCCGTCGCAGCCAGCGGTCTCACTGGTGGAGCGAACTTCACCTCCACGGTGATGCCGTTCATCCTGCGCGCGGTCGCTCTCCTCGGCATCGATGCGGCTCTCGCGCCGATGGACGTGCGCACTCGTGCGTGGCAGAGGATCGGCACCGATCTGAAGCCAGCCGGTCTCGACGCCATCGGCCACGACATCGGTCTGAACGATCTCGACCGCGTGCTCACCACGATCCTGCAGGGCGGCCTGACCGGGCGCTACGTGGTGCGCCCAACCGCCTGACTGCGAGCCGCCGTCAGGCGGTCATGACGTTGGTCTGGCCGGGCATGCTGAACTGGATCATGCCGCCCCACGCGCAGTTGGCCATGCACGAGTTGTTCAACGCCGGCATGCCACCGATCATGACGGTGGGAGAGCCTGGTTTCCACGGTCCGGCCGGAACGGGAATGCACGGCATCGGCGTGAGAACACCGAGTGCGGCGGCCGTGGCCGCAGCGACTTGCGGATTCGACAGCGACTGACACATCCCGAACGGTGGGATGTTCATGTTCGGCACCATGTCCATGACGTTGCCCGCCGGTGCGGTGGCCATGACACGACTCTTCGGAAGGACGACGAGAGTCGATGGTGCCATGCCGAACGTGCACGTCATCATCGCTCCGTTCACGACCTGGAGTCCCACGGGCACAGAGTACCCTGACCTCATGGCCGTCGTCCCGTTCCTGTCGGCGTCGGGTGACGTCATCGCCGTCGAACCGCAGATCGATTATCAGGCCGACGATCTGGTGCGCGTGCGCTTCGAACTCGACGAAGGCGAGTGGGAACGAGTGGTGGAGCACGACGTGTTCGGCGCTCGGACTCGACGACGGTTTCCCGACCAGCTCGAAGGATCGGGTGGTGTCACGCTCACCGTCGAAGGATCGCGACTCGCCACCGAATCGCCTCGTGGCTGGTCGGCCGACGACTTCGTGGTCGTCTCGGCCATGCGACGCATCGACGGGAACTGGCACGGTCAACTCTTCGCGTCACCGCCGGCATGGTGGCGGGCGATCGATTCGTTGGTGCAGTTGGGCTTCGTGGTCGACGGGGAGACCGACGACGAGGTGAGCGCCACCAACCATCTCGGGGTCAACGCCATGATCTCGGTGTACTCGCAGAATCAGGTGGCCGCCGTGGTGTACGCCGCTCCGGCCGAGGCGTCGTGGACATCCGACCCGGCCGTTCTCGACCTGTTGAATCGCCTGAACGCTTCGTTCGTGATCGGCAGTGTCGCTCTGCAGGTGAACGACGTGAATCAGGCTCATCTGCTGACCAAGGCGTCGATCCCGATGCTCGACGGAGTCGACGTTCCGCAGGTTCTCGACGCGCTCGTGATCGGCCTCACCGGCATGATCATCGAAGTCGAACCGGTGGTGCGAGCGGTGGCTCAGGGCACGATGGCGGTCGACGATGCCGCGCGTCGTTTGACCTGATCAGGCCGCCGCACCCTTCAGGGATCCGGTCACCAGTTCGTCGCGCGACACGACGAAGCACACGACCTGACGGTCCTGCTTGTCGTTCCAGGTGCTCACGCTCGGGAAGAGATAGGTGAAGTAGAAGCGCGACTCGGCGACTTCGATACCCACGTAGTCGGCGAAGGCTCCGACACATTGCTGTTCGGCGAACACCTCGAGTGCCGTGGCGCCAGGGTAGGGGCCATCCGGGTGTTCGGCCGTGAAATAGGCCTCGTGCGAATGCGGTTCGATGCAGGGAATCACGGCGATGTCGACGGTCTCCTCTTTCAGTTCGGCGTTGCTGCAGTCGCCCACCTGGACCTCGAAGGCCGACACCGAGCCGCCACTCACGACGGCACCGGACTCGTCGCGCTTCAGGCCACCTCCTCCGCACGCGGCGAGGAGAAAGACGACGGGAAGGAGAGCAGTTCGACATTTCATGAGATCGTCACCGTATTGGATCCTTTGGCGATGCCCACCGTGCGGTCGGCGTGAGTTGCAGAAGCGCGGAGTATCCACGTCCCCGTCGGGATATGACTGATCGTGCACGTCGTGCCGCCATTGGCGATCACGCAGTTGAGGGCGGTTCCGACGATCGTGAATGTGGTGTCGGAAGTTGCTGCCGACGAGAGCGTGATCGCCAGCGATCCTCGGGGTGCGAGAGCGATGTCGATCGAGTGGCGCTGTCCGGGTTCGAGAGTGACGAGGGCCGTGACGCCGGCGTAGTCGGTCTTCGACAAGGTGAGGGTGAGAGTCCCTGACGACAGTCCGGTGATCTCGCACAGGCCATCGGCATTGGTCGACGAGTGGGTGCCGTTGCAATGGGTGCCCGACGATCCGGTGTACGACACGGTCACTCCCGACAGACGTTCGCCGGTATGGGCGTCACGAACTCTGATGTCGAGGACCGCAGTCGACGGATGCATGGCGATGACGACATGAGTGGAGGACTCGGACGTGATCGCCACGGTGGTGCGAGTGGTGACGTAGCCGGTCTTGACGGCCTTGAGAGTGAGCGAACCGGTCGTGAGTGCGGCGGCCGGAGCACACGTTCCCTGGGCATCGGTCGACGAGGCGCAGAGTGCGGAGTCGTCGGACTTCGTGACGGCGACCCCTTGCAGTGGTGAGCCGTTGCGAGCGTCGATCACCAGAACCGACAACGTGTTGGTCGGAGTCGGAATGGCAGTGAGTCGCACACCTAGCGTGCGGGTCTCGCCGGCGACCGGTCGGATGGCAAGATGAACGGTCGCGTGGCCGGCCTTCGATATCTCGAAGAAGGAGTCGGTGGCGGCCAGTCCGGTCCAGGAATAGGTGCCGTTGGCGCCGGTGGAATGCGTGGTGCCCGTGAGAACGTCACGGATCTGTGTGGAAGCGAGCGGATTGGTTCCGTCGGTCACGGTGAATTCGACAGTGGCGGTCGATGGCGCGAGGGAGATGCTCGTCGTCGAGGGGAGCCCGGGTGAGACGGTGATGGCTCCGGATGCCGTGGTGGCCGAACTGTGCCCGGAGTGCGATGCGCGCACGGTGTAGGAGCCGGGTGGTGTCACGATCGTGCACGTTCCGGCGGCCGAGGTGGAACAGCTCTGACCGGTCTCCACGACGAGAACGGTCGCTCCGGCAAGGTTCGCCGCTGGAGACCCGTTGTCGGTCACGGTCGTGGTGAGAGTGCCCGGCTCGGTCGATCCGGAGAGCGAGACGGCCGCGAGCGACACGACTCCAGCCGTGGCCTGGGACTTGTCGCCGATCGTCACCGTCGAAGTGGACGTCACATAACCGGTCTTGCTCACAACGAGTGTGTAGGTGCCCGGTGGAACGCTCGAGATGGATGCAGAGCCACTGGCCGAGACGGCGGAGACCGGCGACAAGAGGTAGCCGTTGGAGAGTTGGACGGTCGCGCCGTCGACGCTGACGGGAACGTTCACGACGACGGTCGCCTTCGGAACGAGCCAGAGACCGGCGTCGTTGGTGCTCGCAGCGAGAACCTCGACCGTTCGAGCCGAACCGACGGAGTATGTGCTGGCCGGTGCCGAGCCGATCACGATTTCGGAGCGTGCTGCGAACTGGGTGAGGTCGGCGACGTTCTGATCGTCGATTTCGAGGGTGTAGGTGCCGGCGGCCAGGTCGGTGAAGGTGGCGATGCTGCGGTCGAGACGTGCGGTGGTTCGCACGACGGGCGACGCGCCGTTGGGCCCGACGGCACGAACCTTCACGTCGAGGGGTGTTTGCGGTCCGAAGCCGTTCGCTGGAATGCCGGCCAACGCGACGACGAGCACGGAGCGAGTCGTGCCGAGATAGACGGGAAGAGACGTGGCGTATCCGCGCTCGATGTTGACGACGAAGGATTGGCCGGCGTAACGGGAGTTCGGATCGGTGACGGTGGCGTTGTACTGGCCAGCGGTGATCGACGTCGCCGAATACACGTGCGGGTCGGTGATGGAAGCGGTCAACGTGTGAAGAGTCGCCCCGTTCTGCGACAGTGTGATGCTCAGCCCTTCGACGGGAGTGCCGGTCGACGTGCGGGCCGTCAGCGTGAGCGACCCGCCTCGAGGGGTGAGGGCCAGATTCTGTGTGGTCGTCTGACCGGCGGAGATCGACACGTTGGCGACGGTAAGGAGGTCGTAGCCGAAGGCCGAGACGGTGATGGTCCAGGTTCCGGTCGGGACGTTGGCGAACACGTAGTTTCCGGACGAGTCGGACACCGCGCTGACCGACGTGCCGAATCCGTTCGTCGCGGCAACCACTGCGCCTGGAACGTCGGTTCCGTTGGCCGTGACCTTCCCGCTCAGAGTCGACACTGCCGGCACCAGTTCGAACACGACACTGGCCGACGGCGCCGAGGTGATGCCGACGGGCTTCGATTGGGTGACCCAGCCGGGAGCAGACGCGGTCACGACCAAGGACCCAAGAGGGAGATTGTCGATCGAACACGCGCCGGAGTTGTCGGTGCCGGGGCTGGCGCACGAGTACAGGTCACCCGATCCGTCCACGACGGCGACGGACACCCCCTGCAGTGGATTTCCATTGCCTGAAACGTTCACCGTCAGCGTTCGACTCGGCACAAGAGCGAGAGACACACCAGTGGTGCCGGATCCGACGGACAACGAAGCGGACGCAGTGCGGTAGTTGGTCTTGGCGCCCGAGATCCGGATGAACGAACCGACCGCGAGCCCCGGAATCTCGCATTGGCCGGTCTGGTCGGTCTGGCAGGTGGCGCTCGGCTGGCCGTCGACGGTCACGGTCACTCCGTCGAGGACGGTCCCCGACGGAGTGAAGGTGGCGATGCGTACGACGGCCTGTGACGAACCGAGGACAGCGGCTGCACCGATCGTCTGGCCACCGATCACGGTTGCGACGATGGTGCCGCGCGGTGAACCCGCAGCGTCGATGGACAGCGTCTTCACACCCTCCGGGATACCCGAGATGACGCAGGTGCCCACAGCGGCGCCTGGGTCCGGAGAATCATCGGCGACGTTCGTCTCGCATCGCAACGTGGCCGCTGCGTACGAGGTGCCGATCCACACTTGAGCACCACCGATCGGAGTTCCGGTGGAATTGCGAACGTCGACGAGCAACGCCCCCTTCGTGGCGCTCAACTTCTGGACCTGGTCGATCACGCCACCTTGGGTGACGTTGAAGGTCACGCTGAGATCGCGATAGTCCGTGAACTTCGCGTCGAGAACGTATTCGGCGGGGTCGAGGCCCGGGAACGAGAGAATCGGCGAGCCCTGAGAAGTCGTCGCGCAGTTGGGCAGGACTCCGCACGTGCCGTTCCAGGTCGTCTTGTCGTAGCCACTCGGCGGACTCGTCTTGCGATAGACGATGGCCGATACGCCGAGCAGCGTCGTCCCACGGTCGTCGGTGAAGGTGACGTTGTACGTGCCGCCGGCCTTCACGATGTTGACCGGCGTGGAAAGCGCGATCGAGCGGGCCGGATAGACCGTCAACTGGGGCGAGTCGGCGAAGCCTGTTCCTTCCTCCGATGCGCGTACGACCCAGCAGCTGCCTCCCGAAGTGAAGGTGCACGCGGTTTCGTCGCCGACCGCCGTACCCGGAGGCGGCGGCGGGGTGGGAAGTGCCTTGACCGGCGTGAGTGCCGAGAAAACGAAGCGTCCGACGACTTCTGCTGGATCCCCTTGGGCCACCAATCCGTCCTCGGTCAGGACGCTCGACGACTCCAGAACTCGTCCGGTCTCGTCGATGCGACGAGCTTCGACCTTGACACCCCCCTTGGCGACGCCGCCCACGGTCACGAGTCCGGAGACACTTCCCGGATCAGGCGAGAAGTAGAACGAGCGGGTCAGAGTCTCACCGAGTTCGATGGCGATGGCCTGGGACACACGTGCGGTGAGGCCGATGACCGTCTGGGAGCACGCCGATGACGAAATCGTCGTGTCCGGCTGGGTGACGATCACGACGCACAGGTCGTACGGCGGATCGTTCAGCACCGGTTGGGCGTTCGGATCCAGTGTGGGTTCGAGCGCCATTCGGTAGGCGCCGAGAGTCTCGGCGACGCCGAGCGTTGCCGCATCGACCCATTGGTTGTTGGAGGGAGCCTTGTTCTGGCGGATGAAGACGGCGTAATCGCGCGGCTCGACTGCGATGTAGTTGCCCGTGAGCAGGTCGAGACTTCGGATCTCTCCGGTGATCAACGACTTTCCGCGAACCGTGATGTCGAGGTTCAGCGTGGCCGCGAGAGCGCCGACGACCGATCGTTCGACCGGGAGGAAACCCGATCCGGTGACTTTCACCGCGTAGGTGTCGGGGAGAAGCTTCCGTGAGAACAGGTACTCGCCGGTGGCCGACGTGGTGGTGGAGGCGATGAGCGTGGACTCCAAGTAGAGGCCGAGTTGCAAGCCTTGGATCGGTGCCGACGTCTCGTCGGCGACCAGGCCTTGAAGGCTTCCGAGCGGAACCATCACCACTTCTTGTTGAGGTGCGGCGGTCGACGCGGCGACCTGAGCCGAAATACGTCGTGGGGCGAAGCCGACCGCGGTGAAGTCGACCACGTAGCCACCGGCCTCCAAACCAGTGATCACGACGTTCCCGTCCGAGAGATTGACGGAATACGTGCAGTCGGTGTCGGTTCCGACCGCACCGCAGTCTCCGGGCCCTCGGAACTTGAGCGACGCCGTGACCTGCGTCGTGGTGTCGTTGCCGCCTTTGACGACCTTGAAGGAGAGCGAGCTCTTGATCGGGCTGGCCTGAGTCGCGGCGAGAGTGACGTTCAAGACGGTGGAAGTGCCGGCGCCGATGTCGACTTCGCGCACTTGCTTCTCGAGACCGAGGGCTTCGAAGACCACCACGTACGCTCCCGGCACGATGCCGTCGACCAGCAACGAGCCGTCACTCGAGATGGCGTCAGTGGTCTTGTAGGTGTTGTCGGGATTGGTCACGGTGACGGCGACCGCAGTGGGTGACAGGGACGATTCGGTGATGGTCACCTTGCCTCGTAGCCGTCCGGTCGATCGCACCATCGAGATCCCCCGCTCGGGGGTCGACAACGTGAGTTCGATCTGCTCGGTCAGAGTCTGGAAGCCGGGCGCTTCGTAGGTGATCGTGTAGGTGCGACCGACGGGCAACTGTTCGAGGCGGAACGTGCCGGCCAGCAGTCCTTCGGTGAGGGTCGTGGTCGATCGGGTGAGCGAGCCATCGGTCGCCGTGATGGTGAACGTGGGCCCGAAGTCCGTAGAAGTTTCCTGTCCGACTCGGAAGTCGGCAGCGGCCGTGGAGCCGGACTCGAAGGCGGCCGCCGTGATCTTGCCGGCGAGGGAGGCGACGTCGGGGGAGAGCACCAGTCGAACGTCTCCGATGGACTGGCCGGTGGCGAGATCGATCGTCGTACTCGCGAGGCCGCGTCCTGCGATACGGGCATCGAGCACGTATGTGGCCGGTGACGACAGATTGGAGAACGAAAAGCGTCCGAGGGAGTCGCCCGATGTCGGCGTCGACAAGGAGTAGGTGATGGCACCGTCGGTCAAGGTGACGTCGACTCCTCCGAGCGGATTGCCGGCGGCATCGACGGTCACACCGCCGATCAACCCGGAACCGGCTTCCAGGGCGACCTCCAGAGTCACCGGCTGGCCATTCGGCTGCACGATGATGGTCTTGGTCTGATGCCCGGCCTTGAAGAACGAGAACTCGTAGAGACCGAGAGCGTCGATGCCCGGGACGACAAAGGCACCCGCTCCATCGGTCTCGGTCTGTTGAAGAGCGACGTCGGGTGACTCGGCCGACGTTCCGGCCGACACCTTGCCCTCGGTCGCGGCGTCACCCAGATTGACCGTTCGCCATGTGACCACCACGCCACTGCCGTCGGGTACGGCGGTCACCGTTCCGGTGACGTCGACGAGGATCGGTTCGGCTCCGGCCGCACCGGCTCCATCTTGATCGCCGCCGGATCCGGGCTCGGCCGGGCCTTCCGTGGCCCCAGCAGTCGCCTCCGACGTGGCCGGGGAGATGGCGCGAATGATGGCGATCGTCGATCCGGCCCAGACCATCAATATGGTGAGAAGGACCATCACACCTTTGATGTTCTTGCCGATCATCGGAATCTGCCGCACGTTGCCGCGCGTGTAGATCGGCGTGCCGGCGCCGTCGCCGATGATCGAGTACCAGCGTTCCTTCTGTTTGCCGATGTAGAAAGCCTTGGTCTTCACGCGGCCCGACACGCGGACCAGTTCGCCGGGTCGCACCGACACATCGGGCATCTCGAGGCGCACTTCGGTCTCGGAATCGTCGGTCTCGGCGCGCAGGCGAAGGTGCTGGGTCTCCTCGTCGTGATTGCGCACGATGATGCGGATTCGGCCCCGTCGACGTCGACGAATCGACGCCGGGGACACGTGCATGCGAATGGCCTTGGTGTGTTGGACGTCGACCGATGTCTCGAGCGAGTCGATGACCGACCCCGTGTCGCGGTCGACCACCTCGAAGAGGAAGTTGTGCTGGCCGGGCGGCATGCCGTGCGGAATGGCGACATCGATGTCGACCTCGATCGTGGTTCCCGCTTCGAGTCGGAGCTGCCGGGCCGGAAGCGGTCCGCTCAGGTTGCCCAGCGCTCGCACGATCACGTCACGCGACACTCCCGAGAGTTCGGTGAGGAACATCGTGATGGTGGTGGTGCGGCCGATGTCGGCCAGGATTCGATCCGGAGACGTGAGTGCGACGGGACGGCGGGAACTCATGGCACCGTCACTCCCACGACGAGTGCCTCACTGGCACCGAGCGACAAGAGTCGCGAGGTGATGGCCGGATCTCCGGCCACCGACGCCACCTCGATCACGTAACGCGTCGGAGCGTCGAGGCCGTTGAAGATCACCGAACCGTCAGCGGCCGTGAGCAGTGCGCCGACAGGTGTGCCGCCCGGATAGGCCGATTCCTTCCAGATGCGCACCTGATAACCCGACTTCGCGCCTCCGGTGCATCCGGTGGGTGAGGTCGCGGTGACCGATGTGCACACGAAGACCTTGATCGACGCTCGCGGACGTAATGTCACGTCGGCCGTGACGCTGCCTCCCGGAACGATCACGACCTGGCGAGCCGCCGGCTCCGAACCGACCCGCGAGAAGGTGAGGGTGTAGGTGCCGGGAGCGATTCCTTCGAGGCGGTACCGACCGATGCAATCGGTGATCCCGGGCGGACACGATGAGGCCGTGGTGGTGTTGCGGGTGACCAGACCATTGCTGATGCGCACGCTGACGCCGCCCACCGGGCCACTGGCGTCGGTCACTCGACCACTCACTTGGCCGGTGGACCCGACCAAGTCGAAGTTCAGTTGCACGTTCAGCGAGGTGGAGCCGAGAACCACGTTGCGCACGACCGTGGAGTACTGACCGCCGCCGACGGACAAGGTGTAGATGCCCGGGGCCGGGATGCCCGAGAGTGAGAAGGTGCCGATCTCGTTGAGCGTGGCGGTGGCCGGATCGTCGAGGCTCACCGTGGTGGTGGAGAAGGTGTTCTCGCCGTCGGTGGCCGAGACGGCGACTCCGCCGATGGCCGAGCCACCGGTGTTGCGCACGAGTCCGGAGATCGATCCGGTGGCCGGGTCGAGGACGATGTTCAGCCCCGAGATCTGCTGGCCGCTCGCCAACGACACGGTGAGCGATTTCGGTGCGTACCCGTCGAGGGTCACCGTGAGGGCGTAACTCGCAGGAGTGAGCAGATCGGGAAGGACGAACGAGCCCACGTTGCCGGTGGTGAGCGACAGCGTGGCCGTTTCGAGATCGGGTGACGAGACGGTGATGGATGCTGCACCGAGCGGACCGTCGGGTCCGGTGACGATTCCGTCGATGCGTCCGTCGCCGGCACGCAACTGGACGGTGATACCGGAGCGGGTCTCGCCGCCGGCCAACTGGATCGACAGTTGCGTGGTGATCGATCCCACCTTGCGAATGCGCAAGGTGTAGGCGCCGGGTGCGGGAACGTTGGTGAACTCGAACGCGCCGGTCTGGTCGACGACGACGTTGCCGATGACGGCGTCGTTGATTCCTCCGGTCACCGCGGCCGGAACGATGAGGTCGACACTCGCTCCCTCCACCACGCCGCCGACGACCACGCCGCGCACCGTGGCCGGTTGGCCGCCGAGCAGCATGTCGATTCCCTCGCGGGTCTGACCGGATTCGAGCTTCACGTCGGGCGAGTTGTCGAACTCGGCGACGTCGCCGAACCACCGCGAGTCGTAACCGGCCGCCACCGCTCGGAAACGGAAGGGGCCCGGACCGAGGTTGTCGACCACGAACGTGCCGTTTTCGCTCGTGGCCACCGAACGAATGGGCCTTTCGGTCACGGCCGTGAGGTAGACCTCGACGGTCGCGCCGGCGATCCCCTCCTTCGACGAACGGGCGACGACCGTGCCGGTGACCGTTCCCGGGGAGAAGCCCGCGCTCGGATCGGCGGCTCCGAAAGCCTGCTCGAGCAACTTGTCGTCGGTCGTGGTGGCATCGACCACGTTCTGCAGATTGCGCGAGAACACGACTCCGAAGATCGACGCGGCGACGAGCAAGCCGATGAAGGAGAACATCAATCGGCTGATGCGCGGTGTCTGGACGAAGGTGACGAGTTGTTCGGAGCCGGGAATTCCCTCTTCCACGCCGATGGCCAGATTGCGCACGAGCGGCGCGCCGGCCCAAGGGCGCTTGGCCGAGACGCGCAATGGTGTGGATCGTTGTTCGCCGGGCGGGATGTCGATCTCGGGTCGATCGAAGATGCCGCGCACCAGGGCCTCGGGGTCGGAGACGGTGAGGCGTGCCGTCGATTCGGTGTTGCCCAGGTTCTGAACGGTCACGGCGAACGACCCGCCGCTGCCGCCGACGATCTGAATCGGCTGCACCTGCACGTTCAGATGCGGACGAGCGTCGACGTCGAGAGTGAACGTGAGAAGCGTCGGGTTCTCGGGCTTCAACTCCGACCGGATCTGCACCGTGAGGATCTTGAGTCCGGACGGGAAGTCGTCGGGAAGATCGATGGTGAGGTCGAAAGTTCCGGTGGTCTCCGGGAAGAGTTGGAGTCGATCGGGATCGAGTCGGATCCAGTCTCGGTCGACACCGAGAATGCGAATGTCGAACGCGTCGACCAAATGCGCGGTGTTGGCCACGGTCACGGTCGCCGTCACCGGAATGCCGGCGTAGGCCGCGGTCCGGGTCGGTTCGATACTGGCGCGAAGACTCATGCGGTGGGTGGCCTCATGGACACGGTGCCGAGATTCTGATCGGCGTTGGTCACCTGCACGAGTACGACCGTGTCGGCGTAGCCCTCGAGCGTGAACGTCACCGTCCACCAACCGGATGTGACGTTCTCGAGCCGGAATCCACCGTTGGGATCGGTCGACAGAGTGCTGAGCGCGAGATCACCACTCGTGGCCACGATGGTCACGCCAGCGAGGGCAGCCGCCGTGGAACTGCGCACTTGACCGGTGATCACGCTGAGGGATCGTTCGAGTGTCACGTTCACGGTCGACGCTCCCGACGACGCGGTGAGTCGAACGGCGACCGTCTCGGTCTGGTAGCCCTCTTTGCTGAAGGTCAGCACGTAGTTCCCGGGTGCCGGAAGTCCGGCCAAGGAGTATTCGCCACCGGCGTCGACCGAGATGGTCTGACCCACGATGGCTCCATTGCTGGCCGTGATCGACACGCCGCCGATCGCCGCGCCGGAACCGTCGGTGACCGCACCGCGGACGAGCCCGGTTCCTCGGCTCATCACGATGCTGTTGGGCAGCACGACCGACTCACCCGGGCCGACCTTGACGGTCAGGGTCTGTGTTCCGTAGCCCTCGAGCGAGATCTGCACCAAGTACGTTGCCGGTGAACGCAATTCGCCGAGCACGAAGACGCCCACGTCTTCGCCGGTCGTGGGTGTGGTGGATGCGACCGAGTCGGCACCGGCCGTCGCCGTGATCGC
Source organism: Actinomycetota bacterium (assembly GCA_039800005.1). Lineage (GTDB taxonomy): Bacteria > Actinomycetota > Acidimicrobiia > Acidimicrobiales > Ilumatobacteraceae > Casp-actino8. The sequence goes on from JBDLRN010000072.1 coordinate 13,552, forward strand.
CGCTCCACCTAGTGGTGCGCCGCTCTGATCGACGACGAGTCCGGTGATCGAGCCCGGACCGGCCTGCAGTTTCACGGTCGGGATGGCGAGCGTTTCGCCGGCCGAGACCTCCTGGAACAACTGGATCGGCTCGAAACCGGGAGCGCTGAACGACAAACGGAATCGTCCCGGTGACGGGAGGCCAGAGATCTCGAAGGTTCCGTCGGCGGCCGAGGAGGCGTTGACCACGACGTCACTCGGGGAGTCGTCGATCATGAGCCGCGCTTCGATGGTCGAGATCGGTGCCGGCTCGCCGCCCGACACGGCACCCGAGATGGTGGCCAGTTCACCCACCACCTCGATGTCGGGAAGAGCGATCGGCTCGTCGGCCGGAACCACACGTTGATCGAAAGTAACCTTCTGGCTCACGTAGCCGGCCCCGGAGACTTCGAGTTCGTAGCGGCCAGGAGCGAGACCCGCCAACAACACGACGCCATCGGCGTCGCTCGACCCCGCGATGGGCGGTCGACCCGAGTCGATGGGTGTGGCGGTGAGGATCAGACGGGGGAGGGCCCGACCGTCTGACGCCGCGACGATACGAGCCTGGATCGCGCCGATCGAGATGGACGGATCGGGTTTCGACCCCTCGGCCCAGTTCTCGGCGACGGCTTTCTTGGCCTGCTGGCCGGCGAGTGCGGCGCGGAAGCCGGCCGAGAACACCAACGCCCACAGCACGATGATCGACAGCAGAACAACCGCGGTCAGCAGTCCGCGACTCAATCGCGGCTTCTGCGTGAAGGTGACCGTTTCGCTCAGACTGGCCGAACGACTGGCGACGTCGATCTGGATGGCGCGCGGGACAGCGTTGCCCGTGAGCGGTCGCTTTCCTTTCGCGTTCACACGGAAGGCAAGCGCCTGACCGCCGTCCAGTTGAGCCCGCTTGGGCTCGATGACGTACTTGAGGGCACGGTCGGTGTCGCCGGCCGTCACGCTCACGCCGGTCGGACGGTTGCCGCGGTTGGTGGCGGTGACGATGAAGGACGTGGAGCCACCGCCCAGGACGACTTTGGGCGCGACCGACACCGACAACTCGTCGTGCGGCGCGACCTGCACGTTGGCGGTGAGCGTTCCGACCTGTCCGTTCTCGTCGTTGATCTCGATCGGGAGTTGGTAGAGGCCGGCCGGTGTCTCGCGGGGCAACGTGATCTCGAGCTCGATGTCGGCCGTTTCACCGGGGAAGAGCGACACCACCAAGGGGCGCGACGAGAAGGCCTCGGTCGGGATCAGACCCGGCCGAGCGTGGACCTCTTTGATGGTCTCCTCGTCGTTCTGCACCTGTACGACGACTTCGAAGGGCACCCCGACGAATGCGTTGTACTGCTGGGTGGTGAGGCGCGCTCTCATCAGTCGTTGGCTCCGGGAACTTCTTCCACGTAGGAGCGAACACGCTCGGATTGACGCGAGGGCTGACGCGAGTCGGTGGTCTTGAGGCCGATGCCCTCGGTGGGCGGGCCGGCGAGCGTTCCGAAGCCCGGATCGACGGGAAGGATCACCTGAAGGTCGATACCGGGACGGAACTTGCCGTCCACCGAGGCCCAGAAGTCCTTGGACGCGCGCGTCTCACCGGTGCCGATCAGCAATTCGATCGGCGATCCGAGTGTCGCGAACTCCGGAGGCATCTCGTCCATGTCGAGTCGACGCACTCGAAGCAGGCCTTGGAGGAGGCGGCCGAGAAGGACGTGTTCATCGCGTTGGTCGCCGGTCCAGGTGGTGATGAAGTAACTCACTCGCACCTTGGGCAGAGCCAGACGACGGGTCTTGCTGTCGCCGTTGTTGACCAATTCGACCCCACTCGACGAACGCTTGTCCTCGCGGCGAATGTCCCACAGGAATGCGTTCACGGTCGGCCGCGTGATGCCCGTGCTCCATTCGCGATCGGGTATTGCGAACGACACGGCGATGTCACGACTCAACGGCACCGTCGTACGCAGGTGCTGCTCGAGAACGTCGTCGAGAACGTGAAGCATCGTCGGTCACCAGATCCAGTTCACGAGGAGATAGACGGCGACGGTGATCAGTGAACCGAGCAGCGAACCGAACAGCAGGACTGGCCACCGGCGGGTCTTCTCGGCCGGGACGAGAACCTCGCGTACGACGGTCCGGATCTCGATCTCGTCCGCGACGTCCTCGACCACCGGCACCACGAGAATCGCTCCACAACGCAGGCAGTTGACGCCGTCGCGAGGATTGAGTTCTCCGCAGTCCGGGCAGGGGAGCCAGGTGCGTTGAGCGAGTCCGGCGACCCCTGGCAGGCGCTCGTGGGCCATGTCGGAGTCGTCGGCCACGTAATTGGTGACGCCACGGGAGAAGAACAGGGGATAATCGCAGCCGCCGCAGAAGGCCTGCGACGAGCGCGAGCCCTGCGGGTCGTCGTTCTCGGTGCCGCAGTTCGGGCACGTGATGCGCGTCATCACCCCTCCACCTCCGCAGGTGCACCGGCGACGACCAGGTCGACGACACAGTGAGCCGGCGTGATACTTCTCATCAATTTCAGCAGGTCAGAGGGGGTTCCATGGGTGATGCCGCCCACGGCGACGGTCACGCGTCCGTCGCACGTCGGTGCTTCGTCGAGTCGATGGATGCCGCCGTCCTCGCTGATCTCGACCGGCTCCGACACGAAGGGCGCGATGAGGGTGGCCAGGTGATCACGGGTGCCTTTTCGCAAGATCAACGACCCGGTGCGGGCCAACAGATCCCGGCGCTCTTCGACCGGCAACGTCTCGGAGTCGGGCGCGTCGACGAAGCGACCCAACCACGACAGGAGGCTCTCCGGAGTGACCGTGGGATCGGCCAGATACGGAAGCTGGTCGGCGTGCACCTGAACCGACTCGGCGACCGACTCCAACACGCCGAGGAGACCCGACATCACCCGATCGTCCTGGAACGCGATCGGCAGACGTCGCAGCATCCAACCCTGTTCGCGACTCATCGCACGACCACCTGCGGGCGATACGACAGGGGAAGGCCGAGTTCGGGAAGACGGACGGTGTCGACGCCGCCGCCGACTCGCTGGCCGTTTCGAAGATCGGCTTCGAAGAGGACGACTTCCTCCACTTGTTCGACGCCGGGAACCTCGCCGAGAAGATTGGCGATGGCGCCCGAGGTGACGTCGAGACCGAAGGGCCATCCGTCTCCTTGGGGGCCGCCGAGATGCGGAGACAGATAGGTGGCGATGGCGTCGAGGCAGCGCTGGCGGACGGCCGCCGGAGCGCGACCGGGAAGTACTCGCACCATCGACGCGACCGACACGCCCAGATACGTGGGAGTGCCGATCTCGAGCGACGTGCCGATGACGCGTCGTGGCTCGAGATGGTCGCGGATCATGCCGAACAAGACGTCGTCGACGGCCAGATCGTCGATCGACACGGCGTCGACCGGTCGACCCGGATCGGGAACGACGAGTAGGCGAGAAGGTCGGCCGGCTTCCGTCGGTGGAACGCACAGGGTGCGACGCACACGAGGAGACGCCTCCTTGGCCAGTCGCTCGTGGTCGCCCGCCGTGACGGCCCGCCCTCCCGACACGAGAGTGAGCGGAGCACGCATCTTGGCGTTCTCGAGGGTCTCGGGATCGATTCCTCCGGTGGCACCCACCGGATTGGTGACACGGTCGACGTACGGGACCGCCGATCGCAAGACGTTGATGGCGCCGGGGCCGACGTTGCCGCGCGCGCCACCGCCGCGGCGATACCCCGACACCCAGATGGCCGAACCAGCCGGAGGGATGGCTCCGTACTGGATCCAGGAACCATCGGGTTGGCGGATGCGCGGACCGAAACTGACGCGCCCGCTCACACTGTCCCAGGTGACATGGCGGTCGTTCGCCGACGATCGCGAGAAGTCGGAGACTTCGATCCAGGGCTCCACCACGTCGCCGAGACGCAACTCCACTCGCTCGCCGTCACGACGCGGCAGGATGGGCGACGCCTGGATCGAGAAGCTCTGACCGGGTTGACCCGACGACACGCCGATGTACTCCTCGCCGAACGGTTCGGCGTGTTCGGCCGGGGCCGTGCCTCCGACCGCATGCACTGCGATGTTGCGAATGAGGGGCGAGGTTCGATATCCCGCTCCGTCGACTCCAGGTGCGAGCAGTCGAAGGCGAAGCCAGAAGGCGCGCTCACTTCCCACGGTCAACGGAAGATGGCCGGAAGGAACGGCCAACTGGATGCTGCCGTTTCGGTTCAGGCCGCCGGTGCTGTCGCCTTCGAGGCGGCACGGGAGCCATCCGTCGGCCGTCCACACCTCCCAGGCGAGCGGCGGTCGTTGCGGATTCACGCCGATGCCTTCCACGTCGGCGGTCACGTCGAGTCGCAGCACGTAGCCACCGAGCGACTCGCGGAAGCCGAGATAGAACGCGTCACCGGGCGCAACCGGTTCGGACGGGAAGACGCGGACCACCTCGTTGGCGAGGATCAGATCTTGTTGCACGTCGCGGGTTCGGCCCTCGTCGGGCTCGCCGCGTCCGTCGCTCGGCGCCGTCCAGGCGAACATGCGGTCGGGTTGACTCACGAGCAGATCGGTGGTGGTGGCGAACACGATGGGGTCGTCGCCCGACGTCGACACCTCGCTGCCGGCGGGGACGAGAACGACTTCGTCGGGCACGGTCGAGAACGCGAAGGTGACGTCGGCACGCGCGGCAGCGGCCGGATACGGGCTGATGCCGACCAGGTCGAGGAAGCTCGTGTAGATGCGATCGGGGACGCGGTTCAGTCGATAGAGAGTCAGTTCCGTCATCCAGGCGAACAGCTCGATGAGCGCGACACCCGGATCGGACACGTTGTGGTTGGTCCACTCGGGCAAGAAGCGCGGAATCATCCGCTTCGCTTCGTCGACGAGGTCCTGGAAACGACGATCGTCGAGATCGGGGCGCGGGAAACTCACGAGTCCTCCTCGGGTGGGATGGTGTAGAAGGGATACACCAGGTTGCGGCGGTCGTTGGTCGCTCGCACGACGTACGAGATCGAGATCATCACGGCCCCTTCGACGTCGGCCGGCTCGACCAAGATCTCGTCGATGTCGACGCGGGGCTCCCACATGCGAAGCGCCTCTTCGACGTACATCTCCATGAGCCCCATGGTCGCTTCGTTGATGGGTTCGAACATCAGCTCCCAGATCCGACAGCCGAATCGGGGTCGAAACGGTCGCTCCCCTGGTGCAGTTGAGATGACGACGGTCATCGAACGCTCGAGCTCTTCGATGCCTCCGACGAGGGCCATCGAACCTCGTTCGTCGATGCGCAACGGGAACGGGAAGCCCCGCCCGATGAAGTCATCGGTCATGGTCGGCCTCCTGGCGTTCGTTCGGGGCGGGAAATGTGGTCGTCGTCATCGTCGTCATCGTCCTAGTTGAGCTTGACCAGCGATCCCTTGATCTCGGTGATGCCACTCGACACCACCTTGGCGGCGGCCGGACTGAGGTCGATCTTCGATCCGCCGCCGTCGACCACGGCTCCGGTGGCACCTTTGATCGTGACCTTCTGACCCTGCAGGGTGAGGTTCTTGTCGGCCTTGATGGTGATCGCACCACCTTTGATGGTGATGGTGCCGTCACCGGCCATCTCGAGTTGGGCGTCGCCGACCACGATCTTGATCTTGGTGCCCTTCTTGGCGTTGAGCTTCACCCCGTCCTTGTCGAACTGCAGATGTGTGTCGGCCTCGGCGTGCTTCAGGGCGACGACTGCTTTCGATGCATCGGTGTCCTCGGTGAAGACCAACTTCGCACCCGATGCCAGGGTGAGTGACCGCTCGGTGACCTTGTCGCCCTTGGCGGCTTCGGGTGTGGGCGGGACGTTCTTCTTGCTCCAGATTCCACCCAACACCACCGGATGGCTGAAGTCGCCGCCGATGAAGGCGATCAGGACCTCGTCGCCCACGTCGGGCATGAGGTGCAGACCGCGCTTGTTGCCGGCACCTGGTGCGACGACCCGCGCCCAGGCCGACTCGTCGGCATCCGACACCGTGGGCAACTTCACCTTCACGCGTCCGGACTTCTCCGGATCCTTCACGTTGGTGACCGTGCCGATGGCGAATTGTCGACGGTTGCGAATCGATCCGCGTTGGGCCGACACCAGATGATCGGCCAGTGATCCTCCCGCATGACGTCCGCCTTCGAAACGAGAGACCAGTGGTCGTCCCACTCCGAAGACGTGTTCGACACGCGACACGACGAACGTGCCGGCGAGTTGTTTGCCGGCTCCTTCGATCTCCACCGTGCTTCCGGCGACGATCTTGGGTTGTCCGATGGCTTCACCGCGAACCTGTAGCTCACCCGCGGCCAGATCGGCTTGGACCGCTTCGGCGATGGCTTTGGCTTCGTCGGCGGCCGTCACCGGGATGTCGGTGATGGTGGTGCTGGCCTTGAGGGCTTTGGCTTCACCCGAACGCGTGTCGGTGAGTTTCAACTTGAGGCCGACCTTGCTGCTCGACACGTCGGCACGCTTGGCCGTTCCCTTGACCGCCTTCTGTGTGGCCGGATCCCAACCTCGAACCGTCACGTCGTCGACGCGTGCGGCGCCGCTGAAGCGCGCCGAGAAACGTTGCAGCGTGGTTCCCCACTTCAGTTTGATCGGGCCCTTCAGTGTGCGCTTGGTGAAGTTCAAGGTGGTGTCGTCGACCCACCACTCGGCGCCGGTGCGCATCGCCAGATCGTCGAGCACGGCATGGTCGGAGTCGAGTTGCAGGAAGTACGGCATCTTGGTGCCGGTCACCGAGCATTTCGCCGACAGTCCGTTGCGCTTGGCGATCTTGCCCACGATGTCACCAGCGGTCATTTCCTGATAGGTGAACGGGGTGAGGCCGTGCGCCAACTGCTGCGATTCGTCGTATGCGGTGATCACCAGTTCGTGTCGGTCGCCGGCGCCTTGTTCGGCTCCGATCGCTGCGACCTTGCCCTTGAAGATGACGACGTCGGTGCCCGATGCGTCGGGGAAGGCGACCTCGACCTTGCCGCCGATCTTGGCGAACGACCCTTCGAGCAGTTCGAAGAAGGGGTCGTGGTAGCGCAGCGTCGCTTGCGCTGGAGCGGCCGTTTCGAGAATTACGCGGGCGTCGACGAGCGCGTCGGCCTTGGCTCCGGTGACCGGCGAGCCGTTCAACGAGATCTTGGGGAGGGAGAGGTCGATGTCGGACACGTCAGCTGTCCCCTTCGGGTATCACGACGATCTGACCCGGGCGCAAGGCCAAGGGATCGTCGATGCCATTGGCGTCGGCGATGACCCGCCAGCGGTTGGGGTCGCCGTAGATGTCGTCGGCGATGGTGTCGAGGTACTGGCCGGATTCGAGACGCCGAATCTGTCCCGGATTCGGCGTCCCCGACGTGGGGTTCTGCGGTGGAAGGTTGCCCTCGTCCTCGAACTGCTGAAACGACATCGAGACTTCGGCGCGGAGCGGATCACCCTTCGACGAAAAGTAGGTGAAGGTCAGATCGAAACTCGTGATGACCGCTTTGTACGAGCGCATCTTGCCCCAGTGGAACTGGACCCAGGGAGGCCGCGTCATGTTGCGATCTTCCTTGGTGCCCTTGATGTTCTTGTCGGTCATGGTGAGTTTGAACAACTCATCGGTGATCTGAGTGACGGGCTTGCCGCTCGCCGTCGAATCGAACATTGCCGTGAGAGAGAACTCGACCGACCCTCCGCTGTTGAACTGGAGTTGTGGCGCGTTGGATCCTGGAGTGTCGTTCGAACTCCAGGAGTTGCGCTTCGAGAACTTCAACTCGTTGGGGTTGAACATGAACTCGATCTTCTTCTTGGTCTCGGTCATCAGGTAGGCCTTCTGGATCGCCATGCGTTACCACCTTCCTCCTGCGATTCCTCGTCGTTCGAGCTCCGAGCGGAGTCGTTCGTCGACGATGCGGTTGATCCAATCCATGAAATCGAGCATCTGGCTCGTGGTGACCCCCACCGCCGGACCCTCACCGGACAACTGGCCGACGATGTCGACGGGACCGGGAGCGACGGGTAGTCGTGATTCCGATCGACGAATCGTGGCGGATCCCGGACGACGGGACACCGACTGTCCGCTGGCGGTCGTGGATGCGCTACGGCGAACGAGAGATCCGACCGTCGAGCGCCGAATCGACGGAGCCGGTTCGAAGCCGTTCTCCAACATGGCGGCCATGGCGTCGGCGCTGATCGAGCCATTCGGAGACGAGGTGGATCGGCGAATGGTGGCGCTACGTCGACGCACGGAAGCGGGTGACGACGACGAGCCGAGGGCGGAGGACGTCGTCGTCCGCCCGCTCGCCGTTGGTGAGCTCGTCGACGAGGCGGTTCCGATCGACGCTCCGGCTCGACTCGTCGACTTCTGGCCGTCGGCCGCGCCCGGAGAAGCCGTTGTGCCCGAATTGGTTGGGTCGGACGACGGGGACAGGACGACCGGAGCGACCGGCAGATCGGCGAGGGTCGTCGACAGGCGAGCGATTCGCGACGGGGTGGAGAGCGACCGACGAAGAGATCCGCGCGCTCCCACCGCACTGGCGCGACGCGGATCGAACCGGGCGGAACGCAACGAGCGATGTGGCGATTCGAACGATGTCGTGCCGCCGGCCGCGACACCAGTCGTCGACACGCCATTCGCATCCGTGACATTCGCATCCGTGACACTTGCGTCCGTGCCAGAAGTGGAGCGGCGAGGTGAGGTGCCGGTGCGGGACGACGCGTCGGGGCGCGACGAGGCCCTGTTCGTCGAACGCCGAACAGGTGTTGATTCATCACGCGTCGTGATGCCGTCGCGCAGTGGTGAACGGTCGCGCCGTGGTGAACCGTCACGGGCGGACGCGGCATCTCGAACCGCGACTCGGGGATTCGATGGCACGACGGTGGTGGGGGAACCGATGGGAAGTGTGGAGGCGATCGTCGACCTCGTGATGGCCGAGGTCGACGATGGTGCAGCCGTGCTCATCGCCTGCGCCGTCGTCGCTGCGAGCGCCGACGCGCGAGACGGACTCTCGGCCGGGTCGGCCGATCTCGGAACGGCTGGCGAGCGTTGGATGCTCTGTTCGCGAGCGGAACCGACACTGTCAACGGGGCCCAATGACGTGCCCGCCGCAGATGCCAGGCCGTTGTCGGCTTCGCCGGAGCGGGCTTGCAGGCGACGAAGGAACGACTCGGCGGCGGCTGGTCCGGCGCCGGTGCGAACTTCCGTCCCGAACGACGCGGCGGCGGAACTCGAGGTTCGCCGCGTTGACGATGCACTGGACGAGACGCTCCGCGTGTTCGCCGAGTGACGGCGCACAGAGCCTCCGCGTGCACTCGAGGTGCGCCGATCGATACCCACCTGACGGTCGGCGACACTTCGCGCCACGAGCCCGACGAACGGAGAGCGAGCCGAACCGCCGGGCAGTGTGGTGATCCGATCGATGGATGCGGTCGGATCGAGCCGGGGCCCGGTCCGAGACGACACGGTCCGGCGAACGCTCTGTCGGCGCAACACTGGACGTTCGGCGAACGTCGCGTTGGTGAGCGGCGATGTGGATCGACGTAGAAGCGGGGTCGAGGATCGACGAGCGCTCGGCGACGTGGAAGGCGTGGCCGACGTCGGGGAGGTCGGACCGGCCGAGGTCGCTCGAGTGGCGTCGGTGAGACTCGACGACGCACGCGTCGCCGGGGATCGTGTCGCCGTCGTTCGAGCCACGAGCTTTGGTGTCGCAGTCGATCGTCTCGCTGTCGTTCGTGTGGCGGACGATCGTGGTGCCGTCGACCCTGTCGCTGTCGTTCGTGTGGCGGACGATCTCGTGCGGGTCGTGGAGGTCGGGGTCGTTGATCGCGATGATTGCGTGGGGCGTCCCGACAACTCGGCGTGAGAAGCGACCCGGCGGTGCTCCGAGGCGAGGGCAGCCGCCGCTGACAGGAGACCGCCACTCACAGGTGACCGACGAACCAGATCTCCGGGACGGGTGCCCGATACTGACGATTCCTCGGCGAGCAGGGCGACCCGCTCGGCGAGTGACGGGCGATCCGATGACGGGGCCGACGCCGGAACGTTCGAGAGCGACAGGCTGCTCGTCGATGTGCTCCGGCGAACGAACGAATCATCGATGGCGGACATGGCCGACGTCTCGGGCAGTTCGACGGTGCGACGCCAGCTCGGAGTCGACCAGGCGGACTCGCCGGAACGCGTCGTTGGTGTCGTGGGTGAGGACTGTGTCGTGGGTGAGGACTGTGTCGATGGTGACGATGATCGACGGGCGGTCGGAGTTTCCGACCTCGTCGACGACGACGGACGCGGCGACGTGGTCGACGACGACCTTGCTGGGGACGACGTGTCCGGCGACGACGAGAGTGGTGACGAAGTGACGGGTGATGAACTTGTCGTCGACGACGTCATCGCCATACCACGCGACCGACTCGGCGAGCCGGACGTCGGCCGAGTGGCATCGGACGAGGGGAAGGTCGTCCAGTTCGGACGGGTGACCGATGATCGACGGACGGCATCAGCCGCATCGCGCGTCGACGATGATGAGACGGACGTTCCTGTCGATGGCTGCGTCGGCGCACTGGACGCTGCAGATGAAGTCGTCGATGTGGACGACTTCGGTGCTGCCGTTCGCGTCGGCGATGCCGTTGTTGGAGAGCGTCGCGCTGGAGGGCCGTCACGATCCGACGACTTCCCGGCCGGCAGAGCGAGCGGACGCGCTCGCGGCGGGCGGGGAGTGGCCGGCCGTACGGCGGGCTGACGAGTAGGTGCGAGATGGGCGTCGTTCTGTGACGGCGTCCGACGGACGGGCTGCAACTTGCGGGCGATCGACGACGGTGCCGTGGCATCGCCCAACCGACCGCGCCCGCGAGCATGTGACGCCATCGGCAAGCCACGGGGCGGCACCTGTCGAACGACGCGGTTGCGCGAGCGGGCCCGACGAATCGCGATGAGATCGCGATCACGCCACGGGTCGAGATCGTCCTGCTTCCCCGCGGCGACCGGCAGTAGCCACTGAGGGAACTTCACGTCGGCGTGGGCGGCCGAACTTTGGATCGAACGACGAACCGACGACGGTCGGCCCAAGCTGTTGGCGAGGGTCTGCGTTCCCGACACGACACGACCGATACGCGGACGCGTGGCGACGTGGCGCGACGTCACGATCGCATCGGAACGGGTGATCCGCCGTAAGGGAAGCGACGACACGTCAGGCATGGATTCTCACCGTCACTCCATGGCCTTCTTGGCCGACTGACGAGCGGCCGTCTTGGCGAGACCTTCTTGCTTACGAGCTGCCTGCTTGGCCATGAGCCGCGCCCGTGCCTTGGCTTGATCGAGAAGTTTCTCGGCGGCCGACTTCGGCTTGATCCGAACCTTCTTGTACGGCTTGCGCTTCTTGGCCGGTGGCTTCTTGGCGGCCGGCTTCTTGGCCTTCTTGGCCGGAGCCTTGGCCTTGTGATCGGTCACGGTGAAACCGTGGTGGGCCAACTCGAGCTCTTCGGTCGGGAACGAATCGTCCGACAACGAGAAGTCGGGCCCGGACCACGACACCGGAAACGCTTCTTGAAGAGTCCAGGTGCGGAGTCGTGTGCCCGACGCGCTCACGAGGGTGATGGCGACCGTCGTGCGCTTCATCTTGTTGCCGTTCTTCTCGAAGGCTCCGGCCGTCGCCGTGTCGATCCAGGCGAGAAAACCGTTGTCTTCGGTCACTCCACGCGTGAGTCGCACGTTGTCGAACGTGAATCGTCCGGGAAGTTTGTGCGTGTGGAAGTTCTGCCCACCCTCGACGACTTCTTCCACCTCGACGGTCACCGACAGGCCGGAAGCCTGCTGGAACTGGCCGAGTTGCTGGCCGTCGACCTCCACGAGGAAAGTCGCCGCCGTGGGATTGTGATCCCGGTACGAGTCGAACTTGGCCATGACGTCAGGCCGTCAACAGTTTCTTGGCTTCGTCGAGAGCTCGACGGTTGAGAGATGCGACCCGCTGAACCAAGTTCACGCGATCGGCGTGCTGGAGATCGAGCAGGCGGTCGAGATCCCAGTGGATGTGGTAGGCGAGATAGGTGATCTCGTCCCAGAGGGCGTCCTCGGGATAGAGCTCCATCAGACGTCGCGATGGACCTCTTCGATCACCGATCCGCCGCGGCGACGACCGGCCGTGATGATCACGTCCTCGTCGTCTTCGTCGTCGACATCGAGATCGTCGAGTTCCATCTCCTCGTCGTCTTCGTCGTCGAACTCGTCGTCGATCTCTTCGGCCTCCGCCACCGCTCGCTGACGAGTCGACTCGATGGCCGCATTGGCCTCGTCGAGGAAGGCGCGAACGTCGGCCGGACTGCCGAAGTTGATGACTCCGTAGAGGTCTTGCAAGAAGGCCAGGTCGGCGGCGAACAGATTCTCGATTTCACGAGGCGTCACTGCCGACAGGGTGCCCAGTTCGGTCACCACTCGAGCCAGAACGATGATCGTCAAATACGGATCGTCCGCACTCTGCACGCGCGGATCCCGCAACGGCTCGATTTCGTCGCGAGCCGTTGCGAGTCGCATCACGCCACGGCGATGCACGGTCCCATCAGGACCGAGATAGCCGCGCGGCAGAGTGAAGGCGAATTCCGTTTTGAGAGCCATCAGGCCTTGAAGAGTCCTTCGTGGGTGATCGTGAGTTCTTCGATCATCACATCGTCGGTGCCGGCATCGAGATCGGAAGCGCTCCACTTGGAGGGCCAGCCGTTCTCGAAGTTCCAACGGCCGACTTCGGTTCCGGCCGCGTCGTAGATGACGATCGAGCCGTTGGTTCGCTCCACCGTTCCTTCGAGCACGTTCTTGTGCCAGTCGATGATCGCCGTGTCGGCCGAGAGACCGCGCTTCAGCACGATGTCGTCGTACTTGGTGCGGCCCGGACGCTTCCGGATGATGATCTTGCCACCGACGGTGTCCTGGTACTCCACCACTTCGGTGGAGTAGCTCAGACCCGAGCAGCCCGTGAACCGGGCGAGCTCGACGCCCTCCAGTTCGAGGGCGAATTGAGATCCGAGAAATTCGAGATCGTGATCATTGGCCATGATTCATGTTCCTTTCGAGAGATCAGGCGGCCTGGCGCAACTGGCTGATACGGAAGATGACGAATTCGGCCGGCTTCACCGGCGAGATGCCGACTTCGACGACGACCTTGCCCTGATCGATGGAATCAGGCGGGTTGGTTTCGGAATCGCACTTCACGAAGAAGGCCTGATCGGCCGTGGCTCCGAAGAGTGCCCCGTCTCGCCAGAGTCCACGAAGGAACGCCGAGATGGTGCGCTTCAGACCTTCCCAGAGCTTCTGATCGTTGGGCTCGAACACGGCGAACTGGGTGCCTTCCATGATGGCGGTTTCGATCATGTTGAAGAGGCGACGCACGTTGATGTAGGTCCAGTCGGTGTTCGACGAGAGGGTGCGAGCACCCCACACGCGAATGCCACGGGTGCCGAACGGGCGGATGCAGTTGATGCCGATCGGGTTGAGGAGCGACTGCTCGCCCTTCGTGATGTCGATCTCGGTGGAGAGAACTCCCCGCACGACCTCGTTGGCCGGAGCCTTCCAGACGCCGCGCGTGTCGTCGACCCGGCTCCAGATACCAGCGACGTGCCCTGACGGCGGAACGAGGATGGTCTCGTCGGCCGGACCGGTGCTGGCCGGATTGTCGACGCGGATCCACGGGTAGTAGAAGGCAGCGAACGCCGAGTCGTACATGGCGACGTCGGACCGCCACTCTTTGACCTGCTGCGGCGACATTCCCGGAGGAGCGTCGAGCACGGCCATCCGGTTGGCCTGGCCTTCACAGTGGGTGATGAGGGCCGTCTGCACGGCCTTCCACATGCCCAGGTCGAGAGTGCCGTCGGCCTTGGTGGCCGCGGTGACCAGGTCGGGGACCATGACCATGGTGACTTCGTCGGCGATGACGAGCCCGTTGATGCCGGTGCGATCGGTCTCGCTTCCGGCGAAGTGCTTGGTCTTGACTTCCACCGGAACGGCGGGGGCCGGGGTGATGGCGAAGGTGCCGATCTTCAGGCCGGCGAGGGAAAGGTCGGTGAGGCTCTTCAGGTCGACCTTGGTTTCGACCTTGACCTTCTTCGACTGGCCATTCACGGCCTTGACGACGTCAGCGAGGGACACGTCGTCGAAGCGCTCGACTTCCTTGCCGCCTTCGGAGACCACCAGGTTGAACTTGGGGGCTTCCTTCTCCTCGACCGGAGAACCCGGCTCGATGGTGACGGCGAGTCCGTCGGCCGCACCGATCGACTGGATCTCGAGTGGCTGTCCGAGCGCGCGATCGACGGCGGGCAGAGCGAGCTGGCCCGGCTGATCCGACGGCGCCTGGTGGGCGACGCGCACGATGTAGGCCATGCCGCCACCGTTGTTGAAGAAGCCGTACACCGAGTGCGGGAGCATGGCGCCGGGAACGAAGCCGCCGTAGAGCGACTCGTACTGCGTCCAACTCGTGACCAGACGGGGCTTCAAGCCCTGCGGGTCGCTCGGGTCGTCTTTCGGGAAATCGGCGGTGAATCCGACGAAGGCGGCCACCGCAGTCAGACCAGCCGAAAGCGTGGCTTGACCGGACGGGACCTCTTCGACGTACACACCTGGGGTCAAGTACGAGGGCATGTCTTTCCTTTCGTGAACGCCTGGTTGTCGATCGTGATCGATTGTTGATGTGCGTCGCCGAGGTCATCGACGACGAGATCTGCTGACACTGTGTGTGACGGACCGAACCAGCGAGAAATGGACGATCACCGAAACGCGCAACGCTCTCGGTGCCCCTGCCTTTTCGTCCGACCCTCCGTCGTACCTCTGCCTGACCGAGCAACCTGACGATGCCCGACTTGTGAGAAGTACAAACCTCACAGTAGAGGTTGGTCAGGTGGAGCGCAAGAAGATCCCTTCATCTTCGACGGAAGCAGTTCCAGGAAGCCCGATCGATTCGCTCGATCGGGACGCCCGTCCCCGTGCCCCCGAGTGTCCGAACGTACCCTTCCTTCCCGAGAACGTGTCGGGCTATCATTTCGCCATGGGCCGTCGCCCCCGACTCACGCATGAAGCCTCCAAGTAGTCAGTCGTCGAGCCCGACCTCGCCCTCGGTCGATTCCCCGGCCTCCCACCCGACGATTGTCGTCGTCCCGGGATCTCACTTGATGTCGGCGTTGCTCGGGCCGCGCGACGTCCACGTGCGAGCCGTCGAGGACGCCTTCCCGGACACCGAGATCTCGGTCCGCGGCAACGAGGTGCGCATCGCCGGGCCGAACTCGTCGGTCGTCTCCCGCCTGTTCGAAGAGCTGGTGCTGCTACTCCAGCGTGGCGAGACCCTCGATCCGACGGTCGTGAGTCGCAGCATTCGCATGGTGAGCGCCGACGAACGACCGAGTGCCATCCTCACCGACGACATCTTGCGCGGCACCAAGGGTCGGCCGATTCGCCCCAAGACCGCTGGTCAGAAGCGATACATCGATGCCATTCGGCAGAACGTCATCACGTTCGGTATCGGTCCAGCCGGAACCGGCAAGAGTTGGCTCGCCGTCGCCATGGCCGTCCAGGCGTTGCAGACCCGAAGCGTCCAGCGCATCATCCTCACGCGGCCGGCCGTCGAAGCTGGTGAGCGTCTCGGTTTCCTGCCCGGCGATCTCATGGCCAAGATCGACCCGTACCTACGCCCTCTGTACGACGCTCTCTACGACATGATCGACGTCGAGGCGGTGCAGAAACTGCTCGAGAAGCAGACCGTCGAAGTGGCCCCGCTGGCCTTCATGCGAGGCCGAACGCTCAACAACAGCTTCATCATTCTCGACGAGGCCCAGAACACCACGCCGGAACAGATGAAAATGTTCCTCACTCGCATCGGATTCGGTTCGCGAGTGGTCGTCACCGGCGACACAACTCAGGTCGACGTGCCAGGTGGTCGAAGCGGTCTGGTCGGTCTCGAACGCACATTGGCCGGTATCGACGGGCTGGGTTTCGTCCATCTCGGGGCCGGCGACGTGGTGCGACACCGCATCGTCGCCGACATCGTGGAGGCGTACGAACGCATGGCGGCCGGCGATCGGCGACCCGACCGATCGACCGGGGGATCTGACGTCACCAACGAGGGAGAGTCGTGAGACCAGGGCCGCCTCGTCTGCGGCGTCGTACCAAGATCGGCGGGGAGGGCTCCCCGGAAGTCTTCTGTGCCGACGAACAGAACGAGATGGCGATCGATCTCGAGCGTTGGCAGACCTTGGCTCGTCGGGTTCTGGAGTCCGAGGGTGTTCGCGGCGGCACCGAATTGAGTGTGTTCTTCGTGTCGTCCGACGAGATGGCCGCATTGAACGCCGAACACATGGGGGCGACCGGGCCGACCGACGTGCTGTCGTTTCCGATCGACGGGGGAGCCGTCGTCGAGGTCGATCTCGGTGGTGGCAGTCGTGGCCCCGATCGGCCGGAGCCCGATCGATCCGATCTTCCCGTCCTGCTCGGTGACGTCGTCATCTGCCCCGGCGTGGCGCGCGCCCAAGCACCGGTTCATGCCGGAAATCTGGACGATGAACTCGCCCTGCTGGTCGTGCACGGGGTCCTGCATGTTCTGGGCTGGGATCATCGCGACGATCAGGAGCGCGCGGCCATGTGGCAGCGCCAGCGCGACCTGTTGATCGAACATCACTGGCACGGGCCCGCCCCCGACTCGTATCGAGCCGACTTGGAGGACCATCCCTCATGAGATCCCCCCGCATGTTCGCGGCTTTCACCGGGCTCGACTGGGGTCTGCTCGCCGTCATCCTGGTGCTGCTGGTTTTCCTGATTTTTCTCGCCATCGCCGAGATGGGTCTGTCACGGATGACGAAACCCAAGGCGGCCGCTCTCGCCGAACGCCGGCCCCGTCAGGGACGTGCTCTGGTCGAGCTGATCGACGAGCCGGAAAAGTGGATCAACCCGTTGCTCCTGACCGTCAACGTGAGCCAGACCGTGCAGGCGACGCTCACCGGTGTGATCACGGCCCGAACCTTCGGACCACTCGGCGTCGTCATCGGTGTCACGCTCAACGTTCTCGTGTTCTTCGTGCTGGCCGAGGCCGTGCCGAAGACCTATGCCGTGTTGCATTCGGAGCGTGCGGCTCTGGTGTCGGCTCGCGGGATCAAGGCATTGGTCGGTTTCCCGCCCTTGAAACTCGTGTCACGGGGTCTCATCAAACTGACCAACGTGATCGTGAAGGGCAAAGGCCTGGAGGACGGCCCGTTCGTGAAGGAACAGGAGTTCCTCGGCGTGGTGGAGGTCGCCGTTCAAGAGGACGTCATCGAGAAGCACGAGCGCGATCTCATCGAATCGGTGATCGAGTTCGGCGACACCGTCGCCCGAGAGATCATGGTGCCGCAACCCGACATGGTGACGGTCGGTGTGTCGGCCACGGTCGACGAGGCCATCGGCGTGAGCATCGCCCACGGTTTCTCCCGTCTTCCGGTCATGAACGACGACGATGACGTGATCGGTGTGGCATTCATGAAGGACCTGGTCCGTCTCGAGCGCTTGGGTCGCGGAGGAGAGCTGGCGACGGCGCACATGCGTCACGTGGTCGTGGTTCCGGAGAACAAGCCGGTGGCCAAGCTGATGCGCGAGATGCAGACCAACAAGTTCCATCTCGCCGTGGTGGCCGACGAGTACGGATCGATCACCGGCATGATCACTCTCGAGGACTGTCTCGAAGAGTTGGTCGGCGAAATCGTCGACGAGTACGACCACGAGGAAGCCGAGATCACCACCCTTCCCAACGGTGATCTGATGGTGCTCGGTTCCACGAGCGTCTCCGACGTCAACGACACCTTGTCGACGCACATCCCCGACGAGGAGTGGGACTCGATCGGTGGCTTCGTGTTCGGCACGCTCGAGCACGTTCCGTCGGTCGGCGAATTCGTCGACTTCGAGGGTTGGCGCTTCCGGGTGGCCGAGCTGAAGGGTCGTCGGATCCAGAGGGTGCGCGTGTCGCTCATCGAGATGCCGACCGAGGCGGACGAGATCAGCGCCGCCCACTAGTTTCCGGGGATGGACGTACGACTGAACGGAAAAGTGGCGCTGGTGACCGGCGCGTCACGAGGCATCGGATGGGCGATGGCAAAGACCATGGCCGAGTCGGGTGCGAGCGTGATGATGGTGTCCCGCAAGATCGACGAGTCGGCGCTGGCGGGCATCGACGGCGAGGTGTCGATTCATCCGGCGAACACCGGTGACGTCGAGGCCGGTCGTCGCTGCGTGGAGGCGACGCTCGAGAAATACGGTCGCATCGACGTGTTGGTCAACAATGCGGCGACCAATCCGTATTTCGGGGAGACGCTCGGAGTTGACGAAGCGCGTTACGACAAGACGTTCCAGGTCAATCTTCGCGGTCCGATCTTCTGGACGGCCGCGGTGTGGGACGCCTGGATGAAGAGCAATCCGGGTGTGATCGTGAACGTCGCATCGGTGGGTGGATTGCGGGCCGAGGGTGGTCTCGGCGTCTACAACCTCACCAAGGCGGCGCTCATCCATCTCACGCGCCAGTTGGCCGGCGAACTTGGCCCGACTCGCGTGGTGGGCATCGCGCCTGGCCTCGTGAAGACCGACTTCGCCGCGTTTCTCGTCGACAACTTCGGCGACCGTCTGGCCGCCGCCCTTCCCACCAAGCGTCTCGGTGAGCCTCAGGACATCGCCAATCTCGCCACGTTCCTCGCCTCGGATGCGGCGAGTTGGATCACCGGCGAGACCTATGTGATCGACGGTGGCGCCGGTACTCGCTCGACCTGACGCATCTCGCCCGAGAGAATTCGTGATCCGAACGCCAGAGCCGCAAACGTGATCGCCGCGCCCATGAAGAAGGGTGCGCGTAGTCCGAAGCCGTGGGCGATCTGTCCGCCGACGAGGGCACCGAGAGCGATGCTGCCCGTTCCGATCCAGCGATACGCGCTGTTGACCCGGCCGAAGAGTTCGGTCGGGATCACTCGTTGTCGCATCGACACGGTGATCACGTTCCACACGGTTCCGGCCACACCTTCGACGATCGCCACGACGGCGAGAACTGGTGCAGAGGGTGCGAGACCGAATCCGATCATGCACAGACCGAAAGCGGCATAGGCCCCGAGCAGGGCGCGTCGTTCGCCGAGTCGACCGCCGATTCGGTCGCCGCCGAATCCGCCGACGATGGCTCCGATCGACATGCAGGCCAGCAGTACGCCGTACCCCGACGCCGTCACTCCGAGTTCCTCGGCGGCGAACTTCACGAGAAGTGCGGTTCCCATCGTGTGGGCCATGTTGGTGAGTCCGAGCATGATGGCCAGCGTTCGCAGCAGTCGATGGCGTCTCAGCCACCGAAGCCCGTCGCGCAATTGATCGAGGAAACGGTCAGGAGACGCGGAGTCGCCGGTGGTGTCGCGGGGCGGAAGCCGGATGCTGGCGACGAGGGCTGCCGCGAGCGCGAGGGCGGCGGCGTTCACGCCGAATGGCACGCCGACGGCCGCGACCCACAGCCAGGCGCCGATCGGAAGACCGATGAAGCCGTTCCCGATCACTTCGGTGGCGAAGAGAACTCCGTTGGCTCGAGGTAGTTGATCGGGTCGAACGAGGGCGGGAAGAAAGGCCTGGGCCGAACTGTCGAAGACGACCTCGCAACAGCCCACGACGAGGAGAAGGATGAGAAGGAGCCACACGGTCAGAGTTCCGGTGGCGGCCGTCGTCGCCACCGCCACGAACAGAGCAGAACGCACGACGTTGGCCCCGATCATGAGCGTACGGCGGTCGAGTCGATCGACGTAGACACCGACAGGAAGTGCCAGAAGGAACCAGGGAAGGAACGACGCGAAGGAAACCAGCGCGATGACTCGACTGTCGTCGGACAGCGAATACGCGAGGAGGGGCATGGCGGCGGTATTCATCCCGTCGCCGACGTTGCTGGACGCCGACGCGGTCCACTGGCGCCAATACGCAGGGGGTAGTCGTCGCTCGCGTTCGGTCACGGTGCGAAACTCTGGAAGATCCTCGGCAGGTCGGGATAGCGACCGGTGTTTCCTCCGCCATCGATCGACAGAAACGATGCACTCATGAACGACGATTGTTCTGATGCCAGGAACAGGGCGAGATCGGCGATCTCGGTCGGTTCGGCGAACCGACCGAGCGGCGCGTTCTCCACGAAATCGTCGACGACCGGTTGCACCGCGAAGAATCCGGACGTGGCGTTGGTACGCACGAGTCCGGGAGCGATCGTGTTGGCGCGAATTCCCCGTTCGCCGAGTTCCATGGCCGCCACTCGGGTGAGCATGGCGACCCCGGCCTTGGCCGCGCAGTACGCCGCCATACCCTTGGACGGTTGGATGGCGTTGAGTGACGCGATGGTGATGAGGGAACCACCGTCGTTCATGTTGGCCGCCGCGTGTTTGACGGTGACGAAGACTCCGGTGAGGCAAAGATCGATGATTCGTTGCCATTCCGACAACGGATGTTCGGCGAGCAACCCGTAGGTTCCGGCGCCGGCGTTCGCCACCACGACGTCGACTCCTCCGAAGTGCGAGCGTGCCACGGCGAAGAGGTTCTCGACGTCGATCTCCTTGGTCACGTCGCATGCAGTCGTGACGAGAAATCGATCACTGGCCAGAGAACCCATGGCGTCCAGGCCGGCTTGGTCGATGTCGCCCGCCACCACGCGAGCACCAGCCGCGAGGAATCTCTCGGTGATCGCCAATCCGATTCCCGAAGCGGCACCGGTGACCAGTGCCACCTTTCCGGCGAGTCGTGTGTCGTCGTTCGTCATCGCAACGACAGTAGTGGTCGAGTCAGGTCGATTCGGCCACGGCGTGCGCCGCTTGTCGTGCCAGTTCTCGACGACGAATCTTGCCGATCGACGTCCGGGGGAACTCGCGCACGCGCACGAGACTCTTCGGAGCGTGAAACGCGGGTAGTTCGGCGGTCACGGCGGCACGGACGTCGGTGAGAGTCAGGTCGGAATCGGTCGTGACCAGCACCACTCGTTGGCCCCATTCCGCGTCGTCGATCCCGACCACGCAGATCTCGACCTCGGGCCGTGCGCGGGACACGATCCGTTCGACGGCCTCGGGCCAGACCTTCTCGCCACCGGTCTTGATCAGATCGTCGAGGCGACCGTCGACCGACAAGATGCCGTCGAC
>JBDLRN010000073.1:0-13311 GCA_039800005.1 Actinomycetota bacterium
TGTGGCGTGGTGTGCGAGCCGGTGCGAAGCCAGCCCCCGAAGGGTTCACGGCCGATGACTTCGCGATTGCGACCTTCGAAGAGGTGCTCCAGACGTTCCCGGGTTGGGTGTTGAACATCGAGATCAAGCGGCGAGCGTCGGAAGCGATGGCTGCTGCTGACGAACTCGCCCGGCTCCTGACCGAGTACGACGCTCTCGATCGGTCGATCGTCACGTCGTTCGACGACACCGTGGTCGAGTACTTCCACGAGGTCGCACCGACCGTCGCCATGACACCGGGTCTCGACATGTCGACCGCTTTCGCACTGGGAGGAATCGTGCCTCCCGAATGGGCGCGCATCATGCAGGTGCCACCGGTGTACGAAGGCATCGAGGTGTTCACGCCGGCCTATGTCGAGGCGGCGAAGGCGGCTGGCTTGGTCACCTGGGTGTGGCCGAACGGCGGAGAGAGCTACGAGCTCTATACCGAGCTACTCGCGCTCGGTGCCGACGGCATCAACGCGGCCCGGCCGCGTGAGGCGATCAGGGCTCTCGACGACGCTCTCGCCAAGAGCTGAGTCGCCGATCTGCTTCGTGTTGCGCGCGAGACTTGCGTAGCGAGGTTCAGGAATTTCGGTTTGGTCTTTCTGGTCGGCCATCAACCAGTCAGTAGTTGTTTTCGGACTTCGCTCTGCAGGAGCTCGGATCGAATCTTGATCTGAGTGAGGTCGTCGTGCCGCTGCAGCAGTCCGCGCAAGAGAAAATCGGGAAGCTCCTGGGATCGACTTCGGGAGCCTCGAGTCGGAACGGGACCGCGGGTCCACATGACGCCGATGATCGTCGATGAGACGAGAAGTCGAACGAATTCCGGATCGACGGGAGCGAACTGGCCTTCCGCAATGGCCAGCTTCACGAGCCCTCGAATCTGTCTGTGAACCGCATCCAGCTTTCTTCGTTGATCGGTGAACTCCTCGTCAGCTGGAACCTCCTCGTTCTTGAAATAGAGGCCACGAACGTCGAAGGGGAACTCGAGCACGTGGACGACGTCGAGCGTGAGGTGGGCATGGAGTTTGACAGCCGGCGATTCAGCGGATTTGGTGATCAATCGCAGGCGGCGTGTGAGTTGATCGAGGTCCAGGTTCAAGAGAGTGGCGAGGATGGCATGCTTCGTGCCGAAGTGATGGAACAACGATGGCTGGCGGATCCCGACCGCCTCGGCGATGTCACGCGTAGACGTCCCGTGAAAGCCGTAGGTGGCGAACAACCGAGACGCCTCGGCCAGGATTCGGCTCGGCGTCGATGACAGGTCGCCGGGAGAGTGGTTCATGTTTCCTTCACGTGGTTTCTGGACTCTGGCCATGGTCCGGTGTAATCTGGCCTCAGTCTATCGATCGATAGGGGGAGGGGTTCATGAAGAAGAAATTGACCTCGGTCGTCGTGGCGGCCGCGCTGGCATTGGTCGCTTGCGGAGGAGATGGTGGGGATTCGTCCCCGACCGAGCCGGCGGAGGGAACGGAAGCACCGCAAACCCCAGGTGACGAGACCCCAACGTCGACTCCGGAGGCCTCGGCGGGGGAGGCAGACCGGATTCTGAACGTGGCCCGACCCTGGCCGATCGACGGCTTCAAGGGCGACAACTGTGTGAGTGCCGGGTCGATCTCGATGAACCTCATCGTGTACGACACCCTGCTCCGGGTTCCGGAGAACGGTGAAGGAACGGCACCCGGGCTCGCCGAGAGCATCACCTACGACGAGACGGCGTTGACGTACACGATCACACTCCGTGAGGGCCTGACCTTCAGTGACGGAAGCCCGCTCACGGCGGACGACGTGGTGTTCTCCGTCGACCAATGGCGAGCCGGTCCCATCAACGGCATCCTGTACGCGTCGATCGCGAGCGCCGAAGTCGTCGACGACCTGACCGTCCGATTGAACCTGGCCGCTCCCGATGCTCTTCTGCTCTACATCTTCACGTGGTGCAGTTCGACCGTCTACCCGTCCGATTTCGGAGGCCTGACGGAGGACGACTACTACAAGAAGCCGATTTCGGCCGGGTCGTTCACCGTTTCGGAGTGGAGCAATCCGGGCGCGACCGAGACGATCGTCCTCGGCGCCAATCCGAATCATTGGAACGGGCCCGGTGGCGGCAGCGATCTCGACCAGATCGTCTTCCAGGCCTCGCTCGACCCCAACCAGCAGCTCCTCGCGTTCGAAGCGGGCGAAGTCGACCTGGTCGAAGTGGTCGATCCCTTCAGTGTTCGTGATTTCGATCCGGCGGTCGTCAAGAGCGCCGGGGTGCTTCCCATCACCCTGCTGACACTCAACGTGGGCAACGAGAAGTTGGCCGATCCCGCCGTTCGTGCCGCGATTTCGCAGGCGATCGACCGCGAGGAGATCGCCGCATTGCTCGAAGGTTCCGGCGAAGCGGCCACTGGTGTGTTGCCGATCAACGTCACGGGTTGGGCCGAAGGTTCGACTCCGTATGTGACCGACACCGAGGCCGCCCGCGCCGTCCTCGAACCATTGGATATCGACCTCGAGATCCTGTACGACAGTTCGTCGAGCGTCATCTCGGCCGCCGTCGAGGTTCTGGCCGCCCAGTTGGGCGACGTCGGGGTCGACATCTCACTGTCCGGCAGCGACAACGGCACGGTCGTCGGGCGTGCATCGTCGAGCGATTTCGAGATGGTCATCCTTCAACTGGCGGCGATCTCGCCGACGATTCTCGACCCGGTGATCGGCTTGGTGGGGCTGTACTTGCCATGGGCCCAAGCCGATACGGCGGCGATCTACGACCAGTTCTTGGCCGGGGCTTCGACCACTGACGTTGCGGCCTGGGAATCGGCCATCGCTGCGATCCAGGACGAAGCGCGGGCCACCAACGCCGTGATCGGCCTGTTCAACTACTCGCCGATCGACGTGGTGTCCACCCGAGTTTCGGGCTTCAAGCGACTGCCATTCGCGATCTGGTACGCCGATGGCATCTCCATCGCACAATGATCGGGTGATATGACGCGCTTCCTTCTACGGCGATGCCTGCAGGGCGTCGCCGTATTGGTGGCGGTGTTGGTCGCCTCGTTCGGACTACTGAAGTTCGTCCCCGGGGATCCGGCTCGGCAAGTGGCCGGCACCCGGGCGACGGAGGCTCAAGTCGAGGCGATCCGCGAGAATTTGGGTCTCAACGACAACGTCGGCGTGCAATTGTGGAAGTACCTCGGTCGCCTCGTCCGGGGCGACTTCGGATCGACCACGAACGGCGCGTCCGACGTCGCCGACCTGATCGGCCAGAACTATCCGGTCACCTTGTGGCTCATCGTCACGTCGCTCGTCCTCACCGCGATCGTGTCGCTCGCCTTGGCGAGTTCGGCCGTGCGTCGACCTGGGAAACTCGTCGACCGCCTCGTGCTCGTCACTGGTTCGGTGGGCCTGGCCATTCCGAGTTTCTGGTTGGGCATCGTTTTGTTGATCGCCGTCGCCCGACCCACCGGGTGGTTTCCCATCGGTGGCTGGGGAGACTCGTTCGGCGACCGCCTGAGGGCCGTGGTGCTCCCTTGCATCACGTTGACGGCATCGTTGATCCCGTTCACCACGCGCAGTCTGCGGACATCGATGCTCGAGGTTCGGCAATCCGAATTCGTGGCCGCCGGCCGCTCGGTCGGCCTCGACGGCCTTCCGCTCTTCCGCCGCTTCATCCTTCGCAACTCGCTCGTCCCGACCGTCGCCCTCTTCGCGTCGTTGGCCGGTGTCGTGCTGTCGGGAACCGTCCTCGTGGAAGCGACGTTCGCTCTTCCGGGCCTCGGTCAGATGATGGTCGTCGGAGCCATCAACCGCGACGTCAACGTGGTGCAAGGCCTGACCGTCGTCTTCGCGGCCGGAGTCATCGTCTTCAACCTGGTGGGTGACGTGGTCGTCGCCCTCCTCGATCCCAGGGTCGAGCGACGATGAACTCGCGGTCACGACGACGAGTCGATCCGCTCCTTGCGACCGGGCTGGGGATCGTCGCAGTCGTTCTTCTGCTCGGAATCATCGCTCCCCTGATCACCAGTCACGACCCGCTCGCCCAGAATGTGCGCGCGCGATTGGCTTCACCGTCGGGAGATCACTGGCTGGGCACCGACCTGCTCGGCCGCGACGTGTTCAGTCGAATACTGCACGGCGCGCGTATCGACATACCCCTCGCTTTGGTGGCCACGTTGGTGCCGGCGGTCATCGGGACGTTGCTCGGAACCGTGTCGGGCTACTACAGCCGACGCGTCGACGCGATCATCATGAGGTTCGCCGACGTTGTTCAGGCCTTCCCGGTGTACATCTTCCTCGTCGCGTTGGTCTTCCTCCTCGGTCCCGGCGCACGGAGCTTCGTCGTCGCCTCGGCTTGCATCTCGTGGGTCGGCTACGCCCGGCTCGTGCGAGCAGAAGTCTCCCGATTGAAGAGCCGCGATTTCATCGTTGCCGCGCGCGCGGCCGGAATCGGTGATCGACGTGTGCTCGGACGGCACCTTCTTCCGAATGTGATGCCACAGGTGTACGCATACATGGCGAGTGATGCGGTTCTCGCGCTGGTGGCTCTGGCTTCGCTGTCGTTCCTGTCACTCGGTGTTCAGCCCCCCGAACCCGAATGGGGAAGGATGATCGCCGATGGTGTCGACCGAATCCGGTCGGAGTGGTGGCTATCGGCTGTCCCCGGGCTGGCCATTGTCATCGTGGGCACCGGTTTTTCGCTGATCGCCTTCGGCCTCGAACGACAGGCGTCTCGGCGATGAGTGTCCGCCCGGTTCTGTCGGTACGAGATCTTCGAGTCGCTGTGTCCGAGGCGCGTCGTGAACTGGTTCACGGGATCGACTTCGACGTTTTTCCTGGCGAGACGGTCGGACTGGTCGGAGAATCGGGTTCGGGGAAGAGCCTGTCTCTCCGTTCGATCTGTGGACTCCTGCCGGAAGGAATCGTTCGATCCGGCGGCTCCGTGGCGGTCGATATCGATGAATCGGGGAAGGTTCGTGACGGAGTCGACGTGCTCGGTCGTGGAATCGCAATGATCTTCCAGGAGCCGATGTCTTCGTTGAATCCGACGATGCGAATCGGCGATCTGGTGACGATCGGGCCCCGTACCCTTCGCGGACTCTCGCGGAAAGAGGCCCGAAGCCGATCGCTCGAACTGATGAGAGAGGTCGGAATTCCGGATGCCGAGCGGCGCATGCGCGCGTGGCCGCACGAACTCTCGGGCGGTCTTCGTCAGCGCGTGATGATCGCGATGGCCCTGGCCACCGATCCGAAGGTTCTCCTGTGTGATGAGCCCACGACCGCTCTCGATGTGTCGGTGCAGGACCAAATCCTGCGGCTATTGATGCAATTGAAGGAGAATCGGGGACTGTCGATGGTCCTCGTGACTCACGATCTGGGGGTTGTCAGCCAGGTGTGTGATCGCGTCATGGTGATGGAGAAGGGGCTGATCGTGGAATCGGGTTCGACTCGTGAGATCCTGAACCACCCCAGACATGACTACACGAGACGCTTGATCGAGGCTGCCCAATGACGTCGGCGCTCTCGCTCGAGAATCTCACGGTCCGTTATCCGATCTCCGGAGGTGCCGAACTCACGGCGGTTGACGATGTCGACTTGTCGATCGAATCCGGCCGGATCTTCGGGTTGGTCGGCGAGTCGGGGTGTGGCAAGTCGTCCCTCGGCCGCGTGATCGCCGGAATCCAACGTCCGCAACGCGGCCGAATCATGATCGATGGCAAGGAGATGTCGGATCGCCGGCGGGGAGACGACGCCCGTCTCGTCCAGATGGTGTTCCAGGATCCCGCGTCAGCTCTCAATCCAGCTCTGACCATCGGGGCGATGCTCCGAGAACTGCTGCTGGTCCATTCCCTCGTCGCCGATCGCAAGGCGGCTGACCGCCGAGCCGCAGATCTCCTGGGCAGCGTCGGACTGTCGGAAGAGCTACTCGAGCGGCGGCCTGATGCTCTGTCGGGCGGTCAGCGCCAGCGGATCGGGATCGCCCGCGCCTTGGCTCTCGAACCTCGGGTGTTGATCGCCGATGAGGCGGTGGCTGCACTTGATTCGGTCGTGAAGAAGTCGGTGATCGCCCTGTTGTCGGACATCCGCGAGCGGATGGGGCTCACGATCGTCTTCATCTCCCACGATCTGGCAGTGGTTCGACGACTCTGCGATGAAGTCGCCGTGATGTACCTGGGAACGATCGTCGAACGACAGCCGACAGAGGGGTTGTTCGACGATCCGAAACACCCGTACACGGCCGCACTGCTCAGAGCCCAACCGCGAATCGGCGAACGACTCGACCTCGCCAGCACTCCCGCACTGATCGGCGATCCTCCGAGCCCCATTGAATTGCGCGCGGGCTGTTCGTTTGCTTCACGCTGCCCGTCGGCGGTCGAGATCTGTCGCACCACCGCGCCCGAGGCGGCCTCGTCAACCGACGGTTCGCTGGTCCGCTGTCACTTTCCGCTCAGCCGCTGAAGGTCACGATCGGGGCTCCGAAGGACGCTGCCAACGAAGTGAGGTCGCCGTCGAGCAGGTGTGCGGCCTCCGACGAGCCGTTCAGGACGGCGTCGAGGTGTGCGACGCACACGCCACGCCACAACTCGTACGTGGGAGCGGCTGGAGTGAGTTCTTCCAGAGGTCGGATGGCCCGGGCGATCGCCGGCCAATCGGCTTCTTCGGTGCCCATGTAGTCGACGTTGGCCAGGGTGAGGTCCTTGAACCATGCGTGCGCCACTTCGAGGTCTTCGCAGAAGTGGTTGTGGTCGGCGTTCTGGAGGATCACCATGCGCTTCTTGGTCGTGATGCGACTGAACATGTCGAGTTGCCCATAGAGCGGCAACCATGAATCACGGTCCGCAACACCTTGGAGGCACGAGGTGTCATTGGGCCATTCGAAGTTCAGGAGGCGTTGCAGTTCGCTGTTTCGCGGATAGATCGGGCTCGGCCCGCCGGCCGGACAGAGCGGAATCGTCGCCTTCACGCGAGGTTCGACGGCAGGCGCGATCATGGCGGTGAATCCGCCCAGGCTGATTCCGATCACACCCACCGGTCCATCGAGGGAGTACTTGCGCCGAGTCGCTTCGGCGACCAGGAACGGCACGTCACCGAGTCGATCGATGCCCATCTGATGACGTTGCTCCGCCATGTCGACCGGCTCACCACTGCTCATTCGTGCATCGATTTCCCACGACGTGGAGCCCAGGTGATCGGCCGATGCCACGACGTATCCGTGACTGGCCAGGTGAGTGCACAAGTACGAAGCTTCGCGACGGTGACCGGCGTAGCCGTGAGACAAGAGGACGAACTTTCCAGGGAGGGCCAGCGGCTCGGCATCCCGAACCGCCGCCTGTCTCACGAGAGCCGGCTCCGCGGCGTCCCCGGTCGTCCAGACTGCCTTGTACGTGTCCTGTCGTGCGGGGTCCAGATCAGCCCCTGAGTTGTCTTCGGTTGCGGGGTACCAGATCTCGACGGTCAGTTCTCGGTTCCTTGCCGAGTCGAGCCATGTCTCGGAGCGAACTCCGACGGGGTGTTTGCCACGGGTGAACGGGTCGTAGGAGGCCATGCGCCATTTTTAGGTCGATGACCTAAGAATGTCAAGACTAAGTTGGTCCTATGGCCGCTCTCGCCAATCGACCCAAAACCACGCTCGAGGAGATTCTCGATGCCGCGGAGAGTCTTCTGAAAAGACGAGGATCCGAAGGCCTGAGCGTGCGAGCCGTTGCTCATGCGGTGGGAATCAGCGTCGGCAACCTTCAGTACCACGTGCCGACCAGGGCCAAACTCCTCGATGCGGTGTTCAGCCGGCGTGCCGATGAATTTCGATCGTCACTGCTCGGCAAAGTCGAGAAGATCGACGATCCTCGAGATCGATTCGAGACCCTCGTCGACTTCTGGTTGGCATCTCAACACAAAGCTGATCAGGTTCTGTTCTGGCATCTCTGGGCCATCAGTGCGCACGATGTCGATGCGAGTCGGACGATGGCGACCGTCTATCGGGAGACGGTCGACTTCATTGCCGACCTGTTGCGCGAGATGAATCCGAAGCTCTCGCTGTCAAGTGCGAAGAGACGAGCAGCCTTGATCGTCTCGATGGTCGAAGGCTCAGGCCTGTTCGTCGGACACGGACGCAGGCCAGATCGGGGTCTCGCCTCTCTTCAGGTCGAGGTGAAGAATTCGGTGATGGAGATGGCGGGACGCAAAGTCGAGATGAAGAGTCGATCACGAAGGATGGGAAAGGCGGCACAATGACTCCAGAAGAAGTCGTCGATCGTTCGTACGAGTTGATCTCGTTCGCCGCAGGTAGCGGGCCAGCATGGCAGGAGTTCAGAGAATTGTTCACCGATCCCTGCGTCCTCGCCCTCCGGGTGTTTCCCGATGATCCGGAAATCACCGTGATGGACCTCGATTCGTATGTCGTGCACCAAATGCGCGAGGGACTCTCCGAGGAGGACTATGAAGAAATCCCGGGTGAGCGAACGACCATCATCGTCGGCGACGCAGCGTTCGTCGATCAGAAGTTCTTCATCAAGTACGGCGACCAGGTTCCGGTTCCGGCCTTCGATGGATACAGCATGGTGAGAATCGACGGGAACTGGCGGATCGCATCGATCATCAGCGACATGTTCAAAGAGCCGAACGGCCAGTCGAACCCGTCGGCCTGACCCCTACGCGCGCCCGGAGGGACTCGAACCCCCAACCGTCTGATCCGAAGTCAGATGCTCTATCCATTGCGCTACGGACGCTTCAGCACTGAAGGCTAGCGACCGTTCAGTCGGTGATGTGTGGTCCGACCATGTCGCGCAGAAGACCTTTGTCGACTTTCCAGTCGGCGGGCACGCGGACGGTCTTCTTGTTGACCTGATAGCCGTCGAGTCGTGATCCGAGCGAGGTGAGAATCGATGCGTCCCATGGTGCGAGCAGGATGTGGTTCGAAGCGGCTGAAGCACCGAACACGTATCTCTTTCCGATTTTCAGCATCGGCTGATTCCATGCGATCACCAACTCGAGATCGGGGAACTTCTTCTGAAGCACGGCAAAGATTTCGCGCATGGTGCGAGCTTTGGTGTCGTCGAGATTGGCGAAGTAGGCCTCGGGGTCGGCGAACCTGCGGGTGGTGGCCGAACCCCGCGAATACATGACCAGAGCATTGGCGTGAGCCCGGGTGAAACTGTGTTCGCCCATCAGGAGCGCCATCTGCTCGTCGTACTTTCGGCCGGCGACCGTCTTTATCACGCGGTGCCAGTGCGACATGGGCTTGCCGTACTTCTTCTCGATGACCGGGAAGTGCGACTCTCGGCTCGGATCACGTGTGGGCACGCGCGGATCCTACGAACTCAGCCGCGTAGTACGACGGTGACGTTGGCCGGACTACTGGTTTCGGCGACTCTGGTCGTGGTGACCGAGTAGGTGTGAGTGCTGC
This sequence comes from Actinomycetota bacterium, assembly GCA_039800005.1. Taxonomy (GTDB): domain Bacteria; phylum Actinomycetota; class Acidimicrobiia; order Acidimicrobiales; family Ilumatobacteraceae; genus Casp-actino8. The sequence continues at coordinate 9,401 of JBDLRN010000073.1, forward strand.
CGGGTGTGAGCCCGGTGAAGACAGCGATGTTCCATGTTCCGAAGCGGAATCGGATCGGGTCTCCGGAGTGGTCGGCAGTGATGGTGTAGGTCGTGTCGGACGGCGCGTCGGGTGCGTCGGGCCAGAGCAACCAGACGGCCGTGCACCGGGTGCAGAAGAAGTCGCCGACCCCGAAAACTTGGGGCGGGGTCGGAGGTTTCGGTTGTGCTGTCCACACGGCGACGACGTCGATGTTCTCGGCGGTGAAGTAGCGCTTCGCGCCATCGGATGGGTCGATCAGGAGCGGCAGGTTCGCGACGGTCGTGGGCGAACTCGTGCGGGCCCAGCCGGAAAAGGTGTGGCCGGGTCGGGTGCATTCGGTGGCGGCGGGGAGGTAGCGGAATCCGACGAACACCGACGTCCATGTTCGTGTGTGGTCGGTGCTTCCGTCGCGACATGTGCCACCGTTCGGGTCGAGAGTCGCGCGCCACACGGGGACTGCAACACTCGGGCGATCTCCGTACATGGTGACCGAATGTGGGGATCTGGGCAACACATTGAAGTCGGTCCAGTTGGTGACGTACATCCGGTCATTGCTGTCGAAGGCGATTCCATACGGTTCGCCGATTCCGGTTTTGTTGTCCAACTGGGTTCCGATGAGCGTCTTGATGGGTGCGGTGCTTCCGCCGACCCAGTCGGCGGCGTAGACCATCACCGAGCCGTTCGCGGAGGAGTTGGAGTTGTTCGTGACGTACATCTGGTCTTTGCTGTCGAAGGCGATACCTCTCGCAGTCCAGAGTCCGTTGTTGGCTCCCGAGAGAGTCTTGATGGGTAGGGTGTTCGGGTTCATCCAGTTGGCGGGATAGACATCCACGACGCCGCCAGCGTTGTTGGAACTGAGGACGTACATCTGGTTGTTGCTGTCGAAGGCGATACCTTTCTGTTCCCAGATGGGAAGGGACAAGTTGAGGCTTCTGCGGACGTTGACGTTGGAATTGCCCGTGACCCAGTTCGTCCAATCGGCGTCGTAGACGTTGACGACCGATCCGCTCAGGGATTCCTTATATCCGAGGATGAACATCTCGCCGCGGTTGAACGCGATCCCGGTGGCGGTTTGGGGGAGTGGAAGGGTTTTGTTTGGTTGGGCATCCCCGGATTTCGTGGCGTCGTAGACAGTGACTGCGTATGTAGCGGTATTGACGACGTAGATCACATCGTTGTGGACCGCGATGGCCGTCGGAAGATCGAGCCCGGTGCTGGGCCCGAAGATGGTTCTGATGGGTGTTGTGTTTCCACTGGTCCAGTTGGAGTCGTAGACCTTGATGGTGTTGCTATTTCCGTGCAGGACGTACATCCGACCTGACGCGTCGACGGCGACCGAATCGGGGCGGGTTTGACCAAGAACCCTGATCGGGCTCTGTTCGACTTGATTGCTCCATGGGTTGTTCGCGTACTTGGTCACCGTATCCCAGTAGCCGTTGGTGACGTACATCTGACATGAAGCATCGACGGCGATCCCATTGGAAAACCCGAGCAACGATTTATTCGCGTTCAACGTCTTCGCACTTGAAGTCGGCACATTGACCTGGCTGGCCCAGTTGGCGGCGTAGGCATCGACACGGGCGATCGGTGGCGCGTGGGCGACGAACATGAAGTCGCAGTTGTTTTGTTTGCCGAAGGCGATGGCGCGGGGCGAGCGGAATCCGGAGAGGGTTCGGACAGGTGCTGTGTTCCCGGATGCTGTGGGGCTGTAGGCGGTGACGCTGTCGTTGGTAGCGTAGTTGTCAAAGTCGCCCTCGTTGGTGATGTACATCCTCGCGCCAGTCCCGTCATCGTGGATTGCGATTCCGCTCGGCTTGCTGAGTCCGGTGGCACCGCCGGAGAGGGTTCGGATGGGTGCCGTGTTCCCGGACGCCGTGGGGCTGTAGACGGTGACGCTGTTCCCATCGCTGTTGGTGATGTACATCGCGTTGTCGTGGATTGCGATTCCACTCGGGCGGTTGAGTCCGGTGGCACCGCCGGAGAGGGTTCGGATGGGTGCCGTGTCTCCGCTGGCCCAGTCGGCGGCGAAAACCAGCACCTTGGGATCGGAAAGGCCCACTCCTTGGTCCGTGATGTACATCTCGTTGTTGTGGAACGCGATCCCCGTCGGCCAGCGCAGGCCGGTGGCGGTCCCTTGGAGGGTCTTGATGGGTGCGGTGTTCAGATCCGTCCAGTTGCTTGGATAGGCCCTCACTGACCTTCCGCGATAGTTGACGACGTACATCACGTCGTTGTGGATCGTGATCTCCTCGGGTTCATATAGCCCGGTCGCGTCGGCCAGGGTGGCGAGGGGTGCGGTGTTGCCTCCCTCCCACGCGCGGGTCGAGGGGCCTCCGAGTGCCACGGTCGACACGATGCCTGTCAGAACCGCGACGAACCCGCGCACACTCTTGGACGCGAAGAGAGACTTCTTGACTGCCGAGCGATGAATCACCCGACGACATTAACCCGGGACCGCTCGCAGGCACCCGGTGCCGAAAAGCGAACGACCAGCGTCTCCCGAGGGAAACCGCTGGTCATCTCGCGCGCTCGAAGGGACTCGAACCCCTAACCTTTTGATCCGTAGTCAAATGCTCTATCCATTGAGCTACGAGCGCAGGTGCCCCCAAGTTTACGGGTCGAATGCCCTGGCCCCACCCACGGCTCGGGAAGATCGGTGCCGGTCAGGTGGGCGGGCACCACGACGACGTGCACCAGGGGCGCCAACTGCCCGAGCGTTCCCAGGTCACCAGGGCCATGCGGGCGTTGACCTCGGGGTCGAGCAACTGGGCCGGGTTCGTCACCCCGTAGTTGGCCATCCACCGCTTGTGCGAAGCCCAGTTGATCTGGAAGATCCCGATGCAGCACCGGCTGCGCGACCCGGGATTGAAACGACTCTCGCGCTGCACCACGTACAGCGCGTCGTTCTCGAGGTGGTCGGGCCACACGGTGCGCACGATCTGTTCCACGTCGGCGGGCGAATAGAGACGACTCGGGTTGTACGGAACCTGTCGCATGTCGTTCGCCGAGGTTTGCGCAGACCCTCCCGACGACGAACCTGACGTCTGGGGCGGTCGAGTCGTGGTCGTAGTCGTCGAAGGACGGCGTGCCCCTTCGGGCAGACAGATGGTCTGGCCGACCTTCAACGGTGACGACAACGTCTTGCCGTTCACGGCCGCGAGAGGCCCAGCTTTCACGCCAGCCCGCGACGCGATCCCGTACCACGAGTCGCCAGGCTGAACCACGTAGTCGAGACCGCATCGTGGAGCTGACGAATCCTGCTGTGACGATGTGTCGGCATCGGTATCAGCGGGTGACGTAGGGGGAGCGACCGACACGCCGGCGGGCAGACACAGTTCGTCACCCGGCACGAGTGGTTCTTGAATCGTCACGTTGTTCGATCCGGCGATGAGGCCGGGTGCGACGCCGGCGCGATCGGCGATGCCGTACCACGAGTCGCCGGGCAACACGACATAGATCGACGCGCACGTGCGACTGGCAAGGGTCGACGGCGGTGCAGCGATCGGCAGAGTGGTGGGCGCGGTCGTCGTTGGATCGGTGACGAGCGAGGGCTGAGTCTCGGACGACGTGCCGTCGATCTGCGTGAGTGCCGCGGCACCGGGAGTCGACGACGATGACACACCCTGGCCGTCGCCACGGAGAGCCAGGGCCACCGGGGCGATCAGGGCACCCACGACGGCGATGAGGGCGAGGCGACGACGGAAGTAGTCGGGTTGGGGCGCGAGCGGGTCTCGCCGAGGCCGACGACGGTTCGGCTGGCTCGGGTCGAGAGGACCCGGATGAGAGGACTGCTGGTAGGTACTCATTCCCCGCTCCACGGCTGACGCCATCGGTCAGTGTGGTCGGATCGTCACGCAATCGCAACAAAGCGACTCGTGAGCAGGGACGAC
>JBDLRN010000074.1:0-6504 GCA_039800005.1 Actinomycetota bacterium
TTGCTCAGACCGCAGGCCGAGCACGGAACCCGTCCGGTCACCTTGGCTGCGGTCGGAACGTCGAACCCGTGATCGTCACGCAGCGACTCGACCCGCAACGACAAGCCCCGTTGCCGCGCGAACTCTTCGGTGATCTCTCGCGAGTGATCGCTGTAGTCACCGATTCCGAGAGCGACGTAGTACCCGTCAGCCCGGTAACCGAGCTCACCGAGCAGATCCCAGACCGCCAAGGAGTCCTTGCCCCCGGACACCGCCACCAGGATGCGCTCGTCACGCGAGAACATGCGATGTTCGTCGATCGCCTTCTGCACCTGACGGCGACAGAGTTCGAGGAAATGATCGGCACAGAAATTGGCGTTGTGGCGCGGCAGATCGATGATGGCCGGCCCCCGGCAGGTTCGACACTTCACGACTCAGCCTCCCGACACGACCGGGCGGATCTCGACGACAGCATCGGCGTCGAGAAGGGCATCACCAGGAACCAACGTGCCATTGCAGATGACGAGATGGGCTTCTCGTGCGAGTCCGAGTTCGGCGAGCAATGCGTGCACTCGTCGGCTTCCGGTCACCTCGACGTCGCGTCTCGGGTTCCGCAGGACGACGATCATGCCGAAGGACCCCGACGTCGCCGTTCGACCGACGAGACGGTGACGGATCGACCCGGGTCGACTTTCTCGACCGCCACCACTTCGGGACGGCGACCGACGAGACGACGCATCAGACGAGCCCCCCAGACCACGACGCCGACCGCGAACCAGCCACGACTCCCCCCGAAGAATCCACGGCGCAGACTGCGAGCGCGCAAGAAGGCGAACACGTGGCTCCTAGAGACGACGAATCTCGACCATGGTCGAGCGACGGCGACCACTGCGGCGCCCGAGCAGGAACACCAGGATCACGACCAGAACTCCACCCACGACGGCGACAGTGGCCAGCGCACTCTTGCGGTCCTCGACCTTGTCGACGACCTCACCCTGGAGGCCGCGCAACTTCTTCTCGATGTCGTCGCGACTGATCCGCTCACTTCCGGCCATGGCGCGGTTCCTTTCCGAGAGTCGCCTTCTTCACACGCGAGAGAGCCACGACGGTGAGCGCGGCCGCCACCACCAGGACGATGACGTACGGCACCCAACTCCACGCACCATCGAAGACCGAAGTCTCGGTTTGCAGGAGTCGAAGCGTTCCGAGCAACGCAAGAACCGAGCCGAGTCCGAGCAGCAGAGCGCCAGCCGTCCCGAGAGCCAACCAGCGTCCGGCACCGGCCAAGGGGCCGAGGGTCTCCTGACGGGCGTACTCCTTGACGACGTCGATGACATCGCCCACACCGGCTCGCTCACGTCGTTCGGTCACACCGAGTTTCTAGCAGCGTGGACCGGAAATGGCACCGTGGAGGCACGTGGTCAGGGGTGACGGACGATCGAGCCGAACACGAACCGGTCACTGGTCGAGTCCAGAGGGACCCAGACGAAAACGGACCGCGGCCTCGAGGTCCTCCATCGCCTCCACGGCTCGACGCAGTCGCTCGTCGGAGTCGACCGCTTCGAGAAGTCGTTGTCGATCCACCGGCCCGATCGGCAGCGTGGAACCCACTCGGTACACGTATTCGTCGACCGATTCACTCGTGGCTCGAGGCTCGAGCAACGGGGCCCTCTCGTCGATTCGTCGAAGCAGGGAGACGAATCGTTCCACGACGACGTCGAGTCGCGACTCGACCTCTCGCGTGTCGATCGACGTGGCATCGGCGGATGACTCGGCCCAGTCGCCGACCATGGCCACCGGGTAAGGGTCGTCCGCCAACCATTCGTCGACGCGAATGCGGCGAACCCCGATCGCGACCACCGCACGGCGACCGTCCTCGAACTCGTCGTGACGCAACACACGAGCCATCGTGCCGACTGTGGCCCGCGTGTCACCACCGCCGACTTCGTGCCCCCGTTCGATCAGCACCACTCCGAATTCCTGATCCGGAGAATGCAGAACGTCGTCGATCATCATTCGATACCGCAGTTCGAAGACGTGAAGGGGCAGCACCGCGCCCGGCAACAACGGTGATCCCAGCGGGAACATCGGTGAGCGACGACTCGACGACACGCGGAATCGACTCAGCTCGGGGGCATCGGCAACAAGCGGTCGGCCGTCGGACCGGACGGATAGGTGATCATCGCGTCGGAGAGATAGCCCTCCCAGATCGGACGAAACGTCGCGTCGTCCGACACGCCCTGGCCCTCGAGCAGAACGACGAACGAGACCAGCCCTCCCCCGTCGAAAGGCACGTAACCCGCCAAGGCCTTCACTCCGGTGAGCGATCCGGTCTTGGCGACCAGACGGCCTTCCATCGGATCGCCCACGAAGTACTGGGCCATCGTGCCGTCGCGGCCCGCCAACGGAAGCGCCTGGTACAACACCGACCGCTCGTCGAAACGATCGAGTATCTCGAGAATCGTCCGACAGGTGACCTTGTTCTCACGTGACAGACCCGAGCCGTCGACCATCTCGAATCCGTCTGTCGACACGCCCCATCGAGTCAAGGTTTCGACCACGGCGGCGATCCCCGACGCCCGCGACCCGGCTTGGCGCATGGCGACGCCGATTTCTTTCAACAACATCTCGGCCGAATTGTTGTCGGACGTCGACAACATGTGTCGCAACACATCGGAGAACGGGGCCGACGACACCGACGCGATGGCCGCCAGTTCGGTCGGTGCCACACCCGACGTGGCCTGACCGACCACCACCACTCCCCGCTCTCTCAGCAGACGCACGAACTCCTCGGCTGCACCGAGCGCCGGATCGTTGGTCCGCACACCGATCCCGAGGACGGCCCCGTCGTTCACGAGCAGACTTCCGATCGGGCCGCCTTCGACGGCACGGAACGCGATCGGCCACGTGGGCGGATAGATCTCGGCGTCGTAACGCGACGCGTCACCGACCACGTTCCCACCCACTTGCGTGACACCGGCCTGCACGACGGCGTCGGCGAGCGCCTCCAAGGACGTGGCCGGCTGCTGGGGATAGCGGACGAAACGTTGATCGTCGGGATACCACGATGCCGACAGGAGCGGGTCGCCACCGCCGACGAGATACAGCGATCCGACCGTCCCGCCGACGATCTCGGCCTTCACCTGGGTGGTGAAGGTGTACTCCGGTCCGAGCACGTCGAGGGCCACTGCACCGACCACCAGTTTCAAGACACTCGCCGGAGTCACCGCGGTGTCGATTTCGTCGGCCAACGCGAGAACACCGTCGACGTCGACAGCCGCGCACGATCCCGGGAGGACCGATCCTCCGAGTGGTCGCAACGCGCCTTCGAACGCCGTCATGGACGTCTCGCGAGCCAGAACCTCGGGCGTCCGGCGCGCCGACAGAACGGGCGTGGCCGGCGCGACCGACGGGTACTCGGCCACGGTGTCGGGTGCCGGCGGCTCGCTGCCGTCTCTCGACTGCGCGTACTGCCAGACCCCGAAGAGAATCACGGCCGGGAACGCCGCCACGAAGAGAAGAGTGGCGATCGGATTGACCGCCGGTGCCGCACGACGACCCCCTTCGGGCCGACGCCCGTTCGATCGCGAGGCGGCGCGCTCAGGCCGACGACTCGTCGACGGCATCAGGATCCTCGACGACGACGATGTTCGGCGGCTCGATACAGGTGACCGAGCGCGGTGACCGCGCGATTGCCCGACGGATAACACAGACGCCCGGTGGCCCGCACCGTGGCCGGTCCCGGGTTGTCGGGATCGGCCACCGCCAACTCGGTGGCCACGAGAATCGGTTTGCCGGTGCGACGGGACAACTCGTCGGCGGCTTCGGCGAACCGCTGATCCTGCCGCTCGTGATAGGCGACGATCCGCTCGAGTCCGTGATCCGGGTAGAAGCGACCCTCCCGCATCATGCGGGCCTGATTGGCCTGGATCCCGATCCCCAGATAGATCACGGCGTGAACGTCGGGATGAGTGGCGATCATCTCCAGGACTTCGGGAATCGTGTCGCGAGTCTCTCCACCGGCGCAGTCGACCGGGTTGCTGCGACTCCAACGCGGCGGAAGCTTGGTGTCGATCGCGGCGCGGAGATCGTCCGGCAGATCGACGAGCCGCAACGTCGCTTCGCGCGTGAGCGCGTCCGACGTGACGACGCCCCATCCACCGGCGGTGGTGAGGATCACCGTGTTGGGTCCGGCCGGAAGTGGTTGGGTGGCGAAGGTGGCCGCCGCTTCGAACGCCTCTTCGACCGTGGCAGCCCGCGTGATCCCGGCTGCTCGGCAGAAACCGTCGAACACCTTGTCGTCGGCGGCCAGCGCGCCGGTGTGCGAGGCAGCCGCCTTGGCTCCCCCTTCGGTGGCCCCACCTTTCACCAGAACCAACGGTTTGCGGCGAGCGACCGACGCCAGACGCTCCATGAGAGCGCGACCGTCGGTGATGCCTTCCACGTAGGCCAGGCCCACAGCGGTGGCCGGATCGTCGGCATAGAAGTCGAGATAATCGGCGACCGTCACCGCCGCCGCGTTGCCCGCCGACACGGCACGACTGATGCCGACACCGGTGGCGCGCGCGTAATTCATGAACGACGACACGAAGTTGCCGCTCTGACTCGCGACACCGATGCGCCCCGCCGGCGGATACGGAGCCACGATCTGGGCGCACAACGACACCGGAGTGCTCACCACACCTTGACCGTTCGGACCCGCGAGCAAGATGCCCAGTTCGTCGGCGAGGGCGACGAGTTCGGCTTCGGCTCGCCGTCCTTCCTCACCGGCTTCGCCGTAGCCCGCCGAGGTGAGGAACGCGGCGCGGACCCCCTTCTTCGCGCAGGCGCGCAGGAGATCAGGATTCGCCGAGGCCGGCGTGCACACGAACACGAGATCGATGGCGTCGTCGGGAAGAGCGTCGATGTCGGCGACCGTGCGCACTCCGAGAACTTCTTCGCCCTGCAGATTCGTGCCGTACACCCCTCCGCGGTATCCGGAGGCCAACACATTGTGCAGCGACACGAAACCGAACTTGCCCGGATGAGTCGACGCACCGGTGACCAACACCCCACGAGGTTCGAAGAGGGCACGGAACTGTGCATCACTCGGTCGAGGCCTCGCCTGATGCGTGACCGTGAGGGGCTCGCCGATCTCGACCAATGCGTCGACGGCGATCGGGCGACCGCTGGCGTCGACGATGAGTGGATTGATGTCGACACTGCGCACGTCGGGGCGAGCCTCGGCCAGACGTCCGAGCCCGACGAGAATCTCCGACAGCACCGATCGATCGACGGCCGCTTCCCCGCGGAAGGGTCCGAGCAACTTCTGGGTCGCCAGACCGTCGATCATCTCGCGGGCGGTCACGTCGTCGAGCGGAGCCGGCCGAAAGACCACGTCGCCGATGGCCTCGGCCAGGATTCCACCGACACCGAGCATCACGCTCGCGCCGAACTGCGGATCACGCACCACACCGGCGATGAGTTCGCGATTGCCGGCGATCATCGGCGCCAGCAGAACCGAGACCTCGCCGTCGTCGGGTCGAGCGGCGGCGAGCAGGTCGGCGGCCGCCCGTCGCACGGCGTCGTCGTCGGCCAGCCGCAGACGGACCAGCCCGCGCTCGGTCTTGTGCGCGATGGCGTCGCCGCACAATTTGGCCACGACCGGAAGACCGAGCCGACGCGCCGCTTCGACTGCTTCGTCGGCGCTGCGAACCTCGGCCTCGGCGGCCATGGGGACTCCGAAGTCGGCCAGGAGACGTTTGGAGGCCGCTTCCGACAACGTCGACGAGGGGGAGAAGGACATGCGTCCACGGTAGTCGCCGGGCCCGCGAGCAGGCTGTCCACACCTGATGTCGGACGACGAACGGAAATCTGGCGCGAGATCTTCACCGTGGAGGTCGAAAATCCTCACCAGAACACCGGTGGAGGGCGCGGGATTGCGAGGCCGGAGACGCGAACGGCGCGCGACATCGGAGTGCGATGTCGCGCGCCACCACGTTGGTCGGGCTGACAGGACTTGAACCTGCGACCTCTTGACCCCCAGTCAAGCGCGCTACCAAGCTGCGCCACAGCCCGCTATGTCACCGGACGAACCTGGCGTGACCACGCACGAACGGCCCTCGAACTCTACCGGCGGGTCAGACGAAGAGATCCACGAGACGCCACCCGACGTACAAGGTCACGCCGGTGACCAAGAGTTTGAAGTGCCAGGGAGCCCGCGGGTCCTCTCCGGACTCGGCCGCCAGGGCCCGTAGGTCCATGTTCTCGGCCGTGACGCGCCGCCGACCGGTCGGGGCGACCGCCGGCTCCTCGAGGCTTCGGCCGCACGACGGGCAACTGCCGTCGGCCTTCATTGCGCTGGGTGCGAAATACCGCGCGCAGTCCTCGCAGAACGGCACGGTCAGTCGTCCCTCTTGCGAACCCGAATCTTGAGCGGGGTCGATCCGAACTCGAACGCCTCGCGCAGACAGCGTTCGAGGTACCGAAGATAGGTGTGCGGGATCTCGCGGTTGACGAAGAAGGTGAACGTGGGCGGATCGGTCG